>CALVOK010000020.1 GCA_944350275.1 uncultured Clostridia bacterium
ATTACCAAGACTTCGCAGGGTGAATAGAATTAAATCTATTCATTCTTCTCTTGCGATTGAAAACAACACTCTTTCAATTGAGCAGGTGACAGATGTTATTGACGGAAAACGAGTGCTTGGACCAAAGGAAGATATAGTTGCAGTTCAAAATGCAAACTTGGCATACAAAGAACTTGAAAATATAAATCCATATAGCATTGATGATTTGTTAAGAATTCACGGAATAATGATGAACGGACTTGTAAGTGAAGCGGGGGAAATTAGGTCTGGACAAGTTGGGGTTTATAACCAAGAAGGAAAAGTTGTTCATCTTGCTCCACCAGCGGACTTTGTTCCAGAGCAGCTAAAACAACTTTTTGACTGGATAAGGACTAGCTCAGCAAATATGCTTATTAAGTCTAGTGTTTTTCATTATGAATTTGAGTTTATCCACCCATTTCGTGATGGAAATGGAAGAATGGGCAGACTTTGGCAAACAGCTCTCCTTGCAAGTTGGAAACCAATCTTCGCTTGGATACCTATTGAAAGCATTATTAAAGACAACCAAGAAAATTATTATAATGCGATAACCTTGTCAACAAGCCAAGCCAAATCTAACATTTTTATTGTGTTTATGTTAGATGTGGTAAACCAGGCGATTAAAGATATAATAACCGACACAAGAAATCACTATAACCATATAAACAATCAAATCACAGAACTTATGAAAGTGATTGAAAGTTATCCGCAATCTGCAACTGAACTTATGCAAAAACTAAATCTAAAATCCCGCGTTGGCTTCAGGAAAAACTACTTACAACCAGCCCTAGACGCTGGACTAATCGGTATGACCGATCCCGATAAACCAACCAGTAAGAACCAAAAGTATTTTAGAATTTAAGTTTAGAAATTAATTTAAAAAAATTTAAAATTTTATTATTTAAACATACAAAATATAAATGGATATGATATAATAAAAGTTATGATAAATATAAAAGAAAAGAGATTAAAAGGTTATAAATTTATAGATTTGTTTTGTGGCATAGGTGGATTTCATATTGCCTTTTCTTCGTTTGGTGCAAAATGTGTATTTGCTTCCGATATTGATGATCAAGCAAAAAAAGTTTACGAAAAAAATTTTAAAACTAAAGTATTTGGAGACATTACAAAAATAAGTCCAAAAGACATTCCTCAACATGATATTATATGTGCTGGCTTTCCTTGTCAGGCTTTTAGCATTTCTGGGAAAAAAAATGGTTTTAAAGATGAAAAGGGACGAGGAGAATTGTATAAGAGTGTAGTAAATATTGCACGATTTCATAAACCTAAATTTATTTTTCTCGAGAATGTTAAAAATTTAGAAACACATGATAATGGAAATACGCTTAATACTATTGTTAATTCATTTAATGAAATTGGCTATACAACATTTTATAAAGTGTTAAATGCTTCTGATTATGGTATTCCACAAGCTCGTAAAAGGATTTATTTTATTTGTATTAGAAATGATTTAAATATAAAAAAGTTCGATTTTCCTGATCCTTTAAATAAAAAAATATCATTAAAGGATGTGTTGGAAAAGGGTATAGATAGGTCTCCATATGAAATAAAAAGAAATGATATTTATTTAAATGATAATATTAATAAGCGTTCAGATAATAATTTAATAAGAATTGGACGAGTAGCATTTGGTAGACAGGGCGAAAGAATTTACTCTATTGAAGGCCATTCTATTACATTGTCATCTCAAGGTGGTGGTGTTGGCGGGAAAACAGGAATGTATTTAATTGACGGGAAGATTTATAAGTTAACAGGACGTGAATGTGCCAGATTAATGGGATTTCCTGATAAATATAAAATCGCTGATACAAGTAATCTGTGTTATGAACAATTTGGTAATAGTGTAGTTGTAGATGTGTTACAACATATAATATTAAGATTAGTAAATTTGATAGGAGAATAGATATGGGAAAATATAAAATGTCAATTGATTTTAATGTTTTAAATCATTTAGGGATTAATTTGTATTCCAATATACCCGCAGTTTTATCAGAAGTAGTTGCAAATTCATATGATGCCGATGCCACAGAAGTAAATATAGATATATTATCAGACAAAGTAGTCATAACGGACAATGGCTGTGGAATGACTGAAGAAGAAATAAATAGTAAATATTTAATGGTTGGATACCAAAAAAGAAAAGGGCCAAATGGTATTATAAAAACGCCTATTTATAATCGTAAGGTGATGGGTAGAAAAGGAATTGGGAAACTATCACTTATGTCAATTGCAAAAAATATTGAAGTTTATACTTGTAAAGATAATCAACAAAGTGCATTTAAAATATCAGTCGATGATATTGTAAGGAAAATAGAATCTGGAGAGGCAAAAGATTATGAACCACAAGAAATTTCACCAGATAACACGTTGACAGAAGGAACAAGAATAGTATTAACCAATATTAGAAATAATAGGACTTTAGACCATCCTGAAAAAGTAAAAACAGAGTTGTCTAGAAGATTTGTTGTATTAAATAATACATTTGTTGTGAAAGTTAATGGAGAAGAAATAACTTTTGCAGATAGAAAATATTTTGACAAAGTTAAAAAGGCATTCATATATGGGAAATGCCCAATAGAAATCAATTCTCAATTGTCAATGTTTGATGATGATTTAAAAACAATTGTTAGGGAAAATAAGATAAATATTAATGGTAAAGAATGTGAAATAAATGGTTGGATTGGTTATGTAAATAAAAGTGATGATTTAAAGGAGGGATCTGTTAGTTTAAATAAAATATCTGTTTTGACTAATGGTAAATTGGGACAAGAAGATATTCTTCAAGATTTGCATAACACTAGTATGTTCACAAATTATATTATTGGAGAGATAGATGCAGATTTTCTTGATGATGAGCAGGATTTAGCAACATCAAATAGAGAAGAGTTTCAGAAAGAAAGTCCAGAATATGAAGCACTGTTTAATTTTTTGAAAAAAGAAATTTCACATATCGGCTCAGTTTGGAATAAAGATAAAGAAGAACAAGGGGTTTCTGCAGCAATAACAGTTGAACCTAAAATTGAAAAATGGTATAATTCATTAGAGGGTGATGAACAAAAATCAGCAAAGAAAATTTTGGGAAAAGTCAATGCAATGATTACAAATGAAGAACAAAGAAGAGATTTTACAAAATATGGTATTTTGGCTTTTGAAAAAATGCGACTAAAAAAGAACCTTTCAGCAATTGATAAATTTGATGAAACAACGATTGCAACTCTACCAATTTTATTCGAAGGCGTAAATAATCTAGAAGAAAGTATGTTTTATCAAATAGTAAAACAAAGGATGGAAATAATTGATAAATTTGAAGGATTGACTAATGAGAAACAAAAAGAACGAATTCTTCAGGAATATCTTTACAAAAATTTATGGTTGCTTGATCCATCTTGGGAAAGACCGACGAGTAACGAAACAATGGAAACAAGGTTATCATCATTATTTGAAGGTGAAGTTAAGTTAACTGAAGAAGAGAAAAATGCCAGATTAGATATAAGATTTAAAGAAGTAGCTGGCAAAACAGTCATTGTTGAATTAAAACGATATGATAGAGTTGTCACATCCGGCGAAATATTAGATCAAGTTAGAAAATATTCAAACGGAATTGATAAAATATTAAGAAAAGAAGATCCAAATAAACCTCCGGTTTATGAAATAATTGTTTTGTTAGGTAAATATGTTGATAATGATAGTTCTATTAAGAACTGTGAACAAGTTGCAGAATCTTTAAAACCACATCATAGTAGAGTAGTATTCTATGATGAATTAATTAGTAATGCTCGTAATGCATATAAAGCTTATTTTGATGCGAGAGATAAACTAAATCCAATCCTAGACATATTTAATGAAATAGATGAATAGTAAAACTAGATATATATAGTGTTTTTTTGTTAAACATAAATTATTGGTTTATTGTGTTTTTGGGCATACTTGACAGTATTATAAGCACCACTTTTGTAAGTTTCTTCTATGTGACAAATAAGTATATCGCAGTTATCTACAATCCATTCATTGCGTTTGGTTATCTTTTGTTTGTAGTGTAGGGTTTCAATGTCGGGCAGGATAGAACCATCGTAGCAAGAGGGGAGTTCGTATTTCTCTTTTTCGTGATGATAGTAGGTTAAAATGCGAATAAGCTTAATGTGTGGATATTTATGTTTTAGTTTAATTACGGCATTTGCACACTTTTCATCAAAAGCACCATAATTGCCATCATAAAATATTGTATATCCTTTGTTGATTAGTTCTTCAATGGTTTGTAAAAGTTTTTCTTCTACACCTATGCAATGCCAGTCATATCTATGCCCTGCAAAAGCGACAATTTTATCTTGCATTAAGTTCTCCTTTTAAGCAAAAGAGAACATTGTTAGATGATTTTTTTGAAAAATAATTTCAACATCAATTCTAACGATAGGTGCAACTAAAAACATTTCATATATTAATAAAAAATCGCAAAATTATAATAAAAAGGCTTAAATTTTGCAAAAAAACTTAAAAATTTAATGAAAACATAGCAAAAAAGACCATCTATCGTTAGAATAGGTGGTCTTTTTATAGTTAAATTTTTTTCATATCAGCATAGGAGATTGTGGTATCCCAACCGCCGACAACTTCGCCAGCATGCTTATTTATTCCGGTGTATGACAAGCTGCTATCTTCATATCTACGGAATTGGAAAACTGCTTGGTTCATAAGTTCGGCATTAAAAAGCCCTAAACTTGTTAAAAGTTCAAAATCTTTGACTTCAAGTCCTGTAACTCTTTTAAATAGACCTGGCTCAAGTTGGGTTATAACATCTTTTAAAACCTGCTCACGGTAGTCTGTTAGATACATAAAAATCGGAATTCTTGTTGCAAATTTGATAAGTTTTTCTTGAATTTGTTTGCGTTTAGATTTATATTCTTTTTCTTCTTCGCTGATTTGTTTTTTCTCTGCGTCAGTTAAATCGCGTCCTTCACTTGCTGCTTCCTTTTTTATTTTCTTAACAGCATTTGACTTGTTCACAATAATTTCAATATCACTTCTAAGATTAAGATTTCTGAAACCTTCAATACTCATAAGGGCGGTGAGAGCCCGTTCATTATGTAAAAGCCTATCAAGGGTGATGTTGTCAACATTAACAAGGCATGCGCTTTCCCAGCGTCTTGCAAGAAGGGTTGCTGTTGTTCCGCTTGTTGCAATATCCAATAGCTCGCCAGGACTGATATTTTTCATTGTCATGCCATCATAAGAGAGAACAGGTAAAAATTGAATAAAGACTGCAACTTTCTTTTCTGGACTAACATCATCAATGTTAAGTCTGCAAGAATATTCTTCAATTTGTCTTAAAGCTCGGTCTGGAGCAAAATCGAAAATATAACATTCTTTCTTGATGATTTCATCTTCATTTGGGTTAAGTCCAGTTGGGTTTTTAAGTGTCCAAGGAGATTGAACTCTAAAAGCAGCTTGGAAATAAGATTCTGGGCTTGAAAGATTTCTAAGCATAAAAATTCCTGTCCACGGGCGAACGGTGACACCAGTTGTGAGTTTGCCACAAGAAAGGGTGATTGTTTTTGTTTCAAGTGGATTTGATGTCATTGCTTTTTTAACAGGCTTAAGTGCATCAAGTCCAATGCCTGCTTTTGCACCTGCGGCAACAACAATTTTGTATGATTGATAAAACAGGTTTTGTCTTTCGTGAAGAAGATTATTCATTGCCCAGCAACTTGCAACATTTGGCAAAAACCACAATGTGTGTTGCAATATTCCAAGCAAATCTGCTCTTCCTGCGGTAAATGGGAGTATCGCTTTTTCTGCACCTTGTTTTAAGTTGTCAACAGTTGTTTCTAGGTAGTTGCCACGGATAAGGTCAAGCCACTTTTGAACATCTTCTTTGTAAACAAATTGTGCATTTTCGTATTCGCCACGAGCCGAGAAAAATGTGTTTAAGTCAAACTCATCATATTCGCCTTTGAGAGCAATCTCTCGTATGCTGTCAGGCAATTGGTAAGTCATAAGAACCATTCTTGGCAAACT
>CALVOK010000021.1 GCA_944350275.1 uncultured Clostridia bacterium
AGTCCTAGCACTAGACATACCATTGCAACTAGTGAAATTAACTTAAGTTTTAATGTTTTCATTTTTCTACCTCACTTTTATGGTAATATTTTAAATATTTTTTATTCACATATTTTATCAGAACTTCACCCCTTGGGGTCCTTATTACGCAGAAATTTACAGAGTAAATTTCAAGGGGGTCGGAGGGAGACTGGGTGGGGAACCGAAAGTATTTCAAGAGGTACTCGCAGAAATACGTCTTTTAGCGGTCAGACTTGCCTTGCAAGTCGTGCCCGCGTTAAGAAAGTTGGGTGCCTCCCCAATTTTTCTGATACCCTATTTTACCCCCCCGCCCTTTTTGTCAAGCAAATTGCGGTACTTCGTAAAAATTTTTCACCAAAAAGGGCTACCGACCTGTACAGCATCCCCCAACGTTCATAAGGGCTTATTAAAAAAGGTGCATTTCTGCACCCTCTTTAAAAGATTATATTTAATTTTTTATTTCAACTAGATATGCGGTCGGAACATCTTCTACTTTAACAAGTTCAGAAATTTCAATCCCTGCAATAGCATAAATTTGATTCCCACTTGCAAGAACAGGAATATTGTCTCGAAGTCTTGCAGGCACTTTCTTATCAATGAGGTAAGATTTCAATTTCTTTGTACCGCCACCAAACTTGGTAAACACGTCACCATCTTCTCTAAATCTCCAAAAAGCATCTTTAGGCACTTTTCGGTAATCAATAAGCAGTTGCCCATTTTCTAAATCAAAATCCTTTACTCTTTTCACAACAAGTTTGTTTCCATTTGGAAGTTCAAACTCACCACACTTGAATGGTGCTTCAAATTTAACTTTTTCAATATGCTTGTTTATAATCGTTAAGTAATCATATTCCTTAATTGCAACCGCTTCAAATGGAAGTGATATTTTCTTCCCATTTTCACCACTAAGTGCAAGATTTTTTATTAGGTCAATATGTTTTTTCTCTATATCCTGCATGATGCCTATTGACTTTACTGCTCTAAAAATAATTCTAGTTACTATTGCACTGTCAAACAGAAAATATGATGTAGGAATCCTTACAGTTTTATCCTCATTTATAATTGCGTCAGCATAAATCTGCTTATTTATAAAATCATCATCATCTGTCACTGCCTGTCCAAAATTAACAATAGCCTCTATTGCATTTGGCCAACGTGACAAAATATTTTTCATGATTACATTGCGAACAAAATTTCTATTAAACGAAGTGTCATCGTTTGTATAATCTTCTACAAAATCAAGTTGATTTTCATTGAGATATTGATATATCTCCTCTTTCGAAGTATTTAAGAATGGTCTCACATAAACATTGTCACTTATTGGACTCATACCCTTTGCACCAGCAATGCCACTTCCTCTAAAAATATGCATTAAAATCGTCTCCGCCTGGTCAGAAGTGTGATGAGCAAGTGCAATTTTATCAACAAGGCCCTTCTGCAATAATGACTTAAAAACTCCGTACCTTGCCTGTCTAGCAGCAGTTTCCAAACTTACTCCTTTCTCACGAGCAATCTTTGGTGCATCTACGCGAAATTTATAAAATCGAACACCAAGTTCTTTCGCCTTTTCTCTTACAAAGTCAGCATCCATGAGACTATTTTCTCGTATCTCATGATCAACATGAATTGCAACAACTTCTATATCAAACTTATCCTGGTTGGTCGCTAAATAATGAAGCAGTGCAATAGAATCACTACCGCCACTGCAACCTACACCAATGACCTCGCCTCGTCTAAAAAGTTTGTTTTTTTCTATAAATTCTTCACAAGCAAGCATATTTTCACCTCTCTATCATTTGTTAATATTTAAAGTATATCTATTTGTAACATTATTATACAACAAACATTCTATAATATCAATATGTAATTTGCATAATTTTTATAAAATAATTAGTTTTTTAACTAAAACTTAGTTAAAATCTATAAAATTTGCTAATTTTTTCTCGAAAAATAAGAAAATTATATAAATCTATAATCACATCACTCTTTTTTACAAATAAAAAGCATATTATTCAAAATATGCTTTCTTTTATTTCGTACAAAATTTAACTACCTTTTAACTTACTATTTGTTTGGTCTATTTATACTTTCATGGAATGTTCTTGCAATTACTTCTTCTTGATGTGCACGAGAGAGTTTATTGAAGTTCACTGCATATCCAGATACTCTAATTGTCAACGTTGGATATTTCTCAGGGTGATCCATTGCGTCAATAAGTTTTTCTCTATCAAGTACATTAACATTGATGTGTTGTGCACCCTGCATAAAGTAACCATCTAGTATTTGAACTAAATTGCCTACTCTCTCCTCCATATTGTGTCCAAGGGCATTTGGAATAATAGAAAAAGTGTTTGACACGCCATCTTGACAGTAATCACAATATGGTATTTTTGCTACAGAATTTAGCGAGGCAAGCGCCCCTGAACAATCTCGTCCATGCATTGGGTTTGCACCTGGTGCAAACGGCTGACCTGCCTTTCTTCCGTCTGGTGTTGTTCCCGTTTTCTTTCCGTACATAACATTTGATGTTATAGTCAATACAGATAGAGTATGTTTTGCATCTCTATACAATTTATGTTTTTTAAGTGTAGAAATAAAGTGTTCCACAATTTCAACTGCTATTTTGTCTGCTCTATCATCATCGTTGCCATATTTTGGGAACTCTCCCTCAGTTTTAAAGTCAACTGCTATACCATCAGCATTTCTGATAGGTGTAACTTTTGCATATTTGATTGCCGAAAGTGAATCGGTGGCAACAGAGAGACCTGCCACACCAAATGCCATAAGTCTTTCAACGCGTGTATCATGAAGTGCCATCTGCCCAGCCTCATATGCATATTTATCGTGCATATAGTGAATTATATTGAGTGCATCTACATAAGTCTTTGCAACTTTGTCTAGTGTTGCGAAATAGGCTTTCTTAACTTTTGCATAGTCAAGCACCTCATCTTCCATTTTTTCAACACCTTCAACAACAACTTTTCCACTCTTTTCGTCTTTGCCTTCATTAATTGAGTACAATAAACTCTTGGCAAGATTACATCTTGCTCCAAAGAATTGCATTTGCTTTCCAACTTTCATAGCAGAAACACAACAAGCAATAGCATAGTCATGTCCATAAATACCCCTCATAACATCATCGCTTTCATATTGGATGCTGTCAGTCAAAATTGAAATTTTAGCACAAAACTTCTTGAATTTTTCAGGTAATTTTGTCGACCAAAGGACTGTTAAGTTTGGTTCTGGGCTAGGGTCAAGGTTAATCAGCGAATGCAAAAATCTAAATGAATTTTTAGTCACAAGGCTATGTTTTTCATCAAGCATACCACCTATGCTTTCAGTAACCCAAGTTGGATCACCTCCAAAAATCTCATCATAGTCAGGGGTTCTGAGATGACGTACAAGTCGAAGTTTAATTGTAAACTGGTCTACAAGTTCTTGAGCCTCTTTCTCGGTAAGCCTACCCTCTCTCATATCCTTCTCAACATAGATATCGAGAAAAGTTGAGGTTCGTCCCAGACTCATTGCTGCACCATTGTTCTCTTTTACAGAGGCAAGATATGCAAAATATGTCCACTGGAATGCCTCGCGTGCATTCGTTGCTGGCATTGATATATCAAATCCATAACTTCCTGCCATGTCCTTTATGTTTTTTAGTGCTCTAATTTGCTCGCTCACCTCTTCTCTTAAACGAATCTTTTCTTCACTATCAATCTCAAGCATATCTTTTTCAAGCAAGTCGTTTTGCTTTTGTGCTATTAGTCTATCAATACCATAGAGTGCCACACGTCTATAGTCACCAATTATTCTACCACGACCATATGCATCTGGAAGTCCAGTAATAAGTCCAGCACTTCTTGCCTTTCTTATATCTGGTGTATAGGCATCAAAAACACCATCATTATGTGTTTTTCTTATCATTTTATCAAAAATTTCCTCTTGGCGAGGGTCCATCTTTTTATTGTATGCTGACAAAGCATTTTTAGCCATTCTGATTCCACCAAATGGATTTACAATTCTCTTTAAAGGTTTGTCTGTCTGTAACCCAACAATAACCTCATTCTTTTTGTCAATATACCCAGCAGAAAAATTGTTTATGCCAGAAATATGTTTAAGGTCTACGTCTAACAAATGCACTTTAAGTTCTTTTGCAAGCAGTTTCTCACAGGTTCCCCAAACCTTAGAAGTTCTTTCACTCTTGCCCTGCAAAAAACTATCGTCGCCTGTATATTCCGAATAATTGTTATCAATAAAGTCAGAGACATTTATTCCATCTCTCCACTTTTCGCCTTTAAAATCTTTGTAATACTCTTCTACAATTTTATCTTTGTTTTCTTCCATAATTACTCCTTATTTTGCATAGAGATTATATCACATTATATTTATGATTTGCAAATATTTATAAGAATATTTTTAATTAATGTTATTTAATTACTAAAAAGAATTTATTTAGTGATTTTAAATTAAAAACTGTTGACAAATAACTTTAAACTTGATATAATACACCCTAGCAGTAGAAAACTGTCCTTGTTTTTCGTGGAAAAAATAAAAATCTCAAACGAAAAACCATTTAGTCCAAAAGGAAGGAGGTAAAATTATGAATAAGTATGAACTTCTCTACATCATTTCTTCTGACGTAACCGAAGAACAACGTGAAGAACTTATTAAAAAGTTTTCTTCTTACGTTGAAAATAAAGGTGGCTCAGTAGACGGAATTGATAAATGGGGAATTAGAAAATTTGCTTATCCTATCAACTTCAAAACTGAAGGCTATTATGTTCTAATGAATATAACAATGGCTCCAGCAGAAGTAGATGCTATGGCAAAACTTATGAACATAACCGAAGGTATTGTTCGTCAATTATTTGTAAGAAAAGAAAAATAAGACTTGCGTCTTTATAAATTATAAGGAGAAAAATTATGAATAAAGTTATCTTAGTCGGAAACTTGACAAGAGACCCTGAACTCTCTACAACAAATAGTGGAGTTTCTGTTTGCAGATTCTCGCTCGCTGTGCAAAGACGTTTTGCAAATGCTGATAATGGTCCACAAGCAGATTTCTTTAATATTGTTGTTTGGCGTGCTCAGGCAGAAAGTTGTAGCAAGTTTTTGAAAAAAGGTTCTAAGTGTTGCGTTGTGGGAAGAATACAAAATTCATCCTATGAGGCAAGTGACGGAACAAAACGTTACACAACAGATATTGTAGCGGATGAGGTAGAATTTTTGAATTCTAGATCCTCTGAGGCTAATGACTCATCTACTACTCAAACAACAAAACCTCAAACTGAACTCGAACCAATAGATGATGATAGTTTACCATTTTAATTAAAAGGAGTATAATAATGACTGAAGTGAAAACCGAAGAGAAGGTAGAAAAAGTTGAAAAAACAGATAAAATAGTTACAAAAAAGTTTCGTAAACCTTCTAAGAAAAAAGTTTGTGCTTTCTGTGTTGCTGGCGAAAAAACAATTGATTATAAAGACGTCGCAAAAATAAAAAAATATATCACCGAAAAAGGAAAAATTCTTCCAAGACGTCAGACAGGTGTATGCGCTTATCACCAAAGAGAACTTTGCCAAGCAATCAAAAGAGCAAGAAATATTGCACTTCTCCCATATGTTGGAGATTAATTGAATTTTTAAAAGGAGACAAAAACATGAAAAAGGAAATACATCCAGATTATCATGAAGTTACCGTTGTTTGTGCTTGTGGCAACACCTTTAAAACTAAATCAAATTGCAAAGGTGATACAATAAATATTGACATATGCAATCAATGCCACCCATTCTTCACAGGTAAGAAGAAAATGGTAGACACTAGCGGTAATGTTGAAAAATTTAAGAAAAAATATGGCTTAGATTAATTTTAAAAAATTAACTAAAAATTAGTAAATTATAGATATAAAATCAATTAATAAAAACAGTTAATTCTATTAAAATCAATAAAAACACTAAAAAATCACAAAATCAAATTCTAAAACTAAAAAATCTCTTATAGAACTTGCTATAAGAGATTTTTTAGAGTGAAGACAAATTCAAATTTAAAATTTGCTACACAAAATATATTCTGATTTTAAAATTAAAATTTTATATATTTAGTATGTTGTGTATACAATAGTTTAGTTTTTCTACAGCCTGAAATCGCTTATGCAAAAGCGATTTTTTTTCTAAATTTTGTCTTGCCCTTCTTTTGCCAAAATATTATTATTTTTACAACAAACTTAATTTTTTATTTATTACCCTATTTTTTATTTTATAAAGCAAAAATTTCATACTCTAATAAGTCGTTTTGCAGTTTTGTAAAGTTTCATACAATATTTTACAAAATATTTAACTTTTTAAAATTCTAATTGTAAGATATTTATAAATAAAATTTTCACTATGTTTTTAAGTTCAAAAATTGTCCATTGTACTTAAATTGTCTTTATAATTATATAAAACTATTTTTGTATAATATTTTACAAAATTGTACAAATATTTTTAAAAGAAAATTTATTTTAAAAATTTTACATCAAACTGCCAATTTGAAAGCAGCACGGGCGGCAAAATCAGCAGCAACACTATTAACAAAGAGATCGCATGCCAAATTAACATAAGATGCACTATTTCTATGACTCGAATCAGGTGTACGGAGCCAATAGTTATCTCCCCACTTTCTATCTGTAGCATTCCCGCTCAATAAGGTGTCGGCTTCATAATCTGATAAGAGCCAGAATTTGTCTGTGTCATCTTCGCTGTAGGTTATCTCTGCTCCCTCCCATCCTGATAATGAGCCTTTTGGCATTGTTACATCCTGTGGATTTGTTAAACCTATCATATCTGTATATAAATCACCCAGTGTTCTGCCTATTATGTCTGTGTATATTATATCATTATCTGGGTCTATATTAAAACATTCAAACATATTTGTTAAAGCACCGCTTGGTACATATGTGCCACTTTGGTTGGCAGCTAATTTTTTTACTGTGTTTCCATTGATATATTGTCTTATTGTGCTTGTTGAATAATCGTTGGCGTCTATATCTGTCCATCCATTTAATTGATGATTACCTGATGTATTTTTATAATCATTATTCCATGACACTCCTAAATCTGTTGCATTTCCATACGCTTTAAATTGTTGTATCCATGTTTCTAAGATAAAGTAGCCTTCGCCTGTTGGGCGAGTGTTTCTATCAAACTCGTAGTGAGTTGATGTGTCTGAGAAATATCTCCAACGTAAATATTCACTCTCTCGTTTGCCCTCTTCATTGTTGGAGGTGGTTGAGTAGGTACCCATTTCTACATACCAATATCCCTCTCTTGTATATGAACTTGTCTCTCCATCTGCAGTTGCTTGGAGTAAGTCCTCTTTCTCCTCAAAAGCAACTTCAAGTCCCTCTATTGTTGTAGGCGAACCGCTATTGTTTGTCACTGTGATTTTAAGGTCTCTACTCTCTCCACCTGTTATATCACCGGTTTGGTTTTTCGGCAAATATAGACTTGTTGAGGTGATTGTGACATTGTCGTTATTTACCCATGACACATTGTTTTTGATATAGTTTGCATTTAGTGAGGTCATAGAAATGACAACCTCTGTCTCTCCTGTCTCAAATTGTATATTTGATAGGTCGATAACCTCATCAGGATCATTTTGTCCATTGTATTCACTTGTGGTTGTTGGTGTACTGTCATTTATTTGTACATTTGTCACCTCTATTGGTAATGGTGGAACATAACTCTCGTCATAGAGGTTTATATCAATAGAAAAATCTGTGCTAGGGAGTGAGAAGTTAGGGTTTGGAATGGAGAATGTGATAAGATAGGTGGTCTTTGATGTCTCATCCCCTGTACTTTTTGGAAGTGTTATATCATTTCCGTTTATGTATTCTTCTCCGTCCTGCTGATATGCTATTTCCAGGTTTTCATTTGATGTGGTATTATCTGTCAGGTTTACTCTCAATGAATGAGAAGATGATAGGTTTTCAACAGTCACCTCTATTGTGATAGGAGTTGCGTCCTCGTCAAAGGCAAGGTTTAGTCCTGACCACCTGGCTTGTTCAGTCTCTACCTCTTCGTCTGTCATATCTGCATCAAAGTTGAGTG
>CALVOK010000022.1 GCA_944350275.1 uncultured Clostridia bacterium
AAATTTATATACCAAACAAGGAGGAAAAACAATGAAAATGTTAGATGAATTATTTTATGGAAATATAAGTGCAGCAGATATGAAAAAAAGTAAAAAATATAAAAAAGCTTGCGAAAAAGAATTAGAAATATATCACAAATTAAAGCCAATGTTAAATAAAGAACAAGATAAACTTTTAGAAGAACTTTTAGAAGCAAACTCTATTTCGGGTGGAATATGCGAAAAAGAGATGTTTATCTACGCATTCAAAGTTGGCTTGCGTATAGGAATAGAAAGCAATAAACTTAATAACTAAAAAATATGCCAGGAGTAAAAACTCTTGGCAATTTTTATGCTAGATTTACTTTTAATTTCACAGGTTTTGCATTAAGCAATTTCATTTTTAAAAAATATCTATGCCTTTTACTGACATACTCACTGTTAAAATCTAATTTACTTGACACTTTGGCTAAAAAAATGATAATATGTAAATATGGAAAGAAAGAGAAATTCGTTGAAAATTGTGACAAGCATTATCATTGTCCTGCTATTTTGTTCCCTTCTCGCTTATATTATCTATGCCACAATAACCTATGCAAACTCAAAAAGTCCAAGCAATTTTGAAGATTTCCCTCGTTCGGATGTTTGGGTTGCAACTGGTGACAATTTTTCAATGATAATAGATTTAAACGCTGTTAATGAAGAGAGTGGTGTTGTAGAAAGTATGATTGCCACTCTAATATATAATGAAAATGAATATAATTTATCCGTTTCGTGTTCTGGTGGACATGGAACAATTTTCGCACCCACTGCATCAAGTCAAATTTTAATTTTTGAAAATGAAAACGCGAGTGAAAAAGTTCATTTTTCAGTAAGTAAATATGCTTTTAATGAAAATGATTTCTTTTTATTAGACATCTATTTATATAATGACCATAATCTTCCTTGCCTTGCTCCCAACATAAATTTGCACTTTTTTAAACAAAACTGTTCCGAAAATTTGACTTTTATGATAGATTATTTGGGTTATGAAGATGTGCACCAAGAAACAATAAATCTAAAAAATGTTATCTACACAAGTTCTTATTATCAAGCAGACATTTCAGGAACACTTATTCTCTCAAAAACACCAGAAGCGGAAATTTATAAAATTCCAGAGCAAAACATAATTTTTAGTCAAGTTTTTGGTCAAATTTGGCAAGCCAATATAGTTGTTGAAAACTTAACTGAACCTGTTATCATTTTTGCCAGTCGCGATGGTGAAAACTATACAGGTAAGAGCAAAGATATTGAATGTGGCGAACGAACAATAACCGCGTTTGAAATGACAAACTATTCAAATATAAAATACTTGTTTATAAATGATGTTGATTATTTAATATATAAATAAGTGTCGCAATCTTTGCTTGATTTTAACTAGTAATATAATCGTTTTGTCCAAACAGAATGAAATATTGTCATATTATTTTATATATCTTTTAAAATATGTTTGTGTAAGACTCTATTTAGATAATATATACCGAATCCAATAGCAATTAGTCCAATTCCAACACCCAAGATAAATAAAATTGTGTTTCCAACTCCAAAATATGAAAAGTCAAGGTAGTAATAAACATAATCACCTGTGCAAGCACCAAAAATAAAGGCGAAAATCATATATAGAACAGGCATAACCAACACTGTAAACACCAAAGGCCATTTTGTTTTTGTTTGATTTGAAAATATTAAATAATATATAAACATAAGTGCAGGGTTTAAAAAGTGCAAAAATAACATTCCATCTTCAATATTAAATTCTTGTAAAGCAATTTCTACTCCCATAATAAGTAACATTAAAATTGTAAAACATAAAATCAAAAATTGTGGTATTTGCTTACGAAATAAATAAAGAATACCTACGACAAGTAAAAAAATCCCAGCTACAAAATTACCCAAAAAGGTCATATAATAAAAACTATAAATACTATTACGATAACTGTAAAAAGCCATTGAAATAAATAAAATCGCAAGCAAAAATGTTGAAATAATTTTAAGTATATTTATAACTTTTTCTTTCATAGAATCCTCCTGTAATCATATTAGATTACAAATCTATAAACTGTATCCATATTGCTTTTATAAACAAACTGCAACTCTAATTTGTCTAAGTTATAAACAGCAGAATAAAGTGCACCACCAGCATTTCCACCTTCATAAGCGTCCCAAGACATTTTTACTTCTTGCAAAAGATTAAAAGACTCTTCAACTGACAAAATTCCATTTGATTGAGATAATTTGTTGTTTATTGTGTCGTATCTTTCATAGGTGCTACTAAATGTGCTATCATCATTTTCAAAACTATTGAGAGCGTGATTTGTCATTATTTGAAAATTAGTTTCACTTTCAATGACCTGAATTTCATTTTGATAATATTCAACAATTACACTTTTGCCACTTTTATCAGTGATTTGAAAGTGATAAGGTCCGCCTGTGCTATCGTGTAAATCATATTGTTTAATAAGTTTAACAGCTTCTTCAACACTTGCAGCCTTATCCAAAACAAGCCTAATCAATGTTGTTGTAGTAATGTCAATTTTATCTGTATTTTGCTGAATGTCTGCACCATTTACCATATTTACACAAATCGCAACACCTTTTTCGTTCATTCCGTCAAAAGGTATATATGGGGCAGCAAGTAGCAAGAGTTTATCCATAAAACTGCTTGGGGCATAATTATCGTTAAAACCGAGAGCAGATAAATTTACCATAGAAATACTGGAATAACTATTTTTAGGATAAGTTTTCACCACCATAATTGGAGCAAATTCTATATCCAAATTTCTTGCGAAAGTATGCTCACCTTCGCTAGTTGTAGCAGTAAAGGAAGAACAACCATAATCGGGCAAAGTGAAATCAATAGGAAGCCCGTGCAACAGTTTTGTCATTATAAAATCTCGCAGCTCGGCATCAGTGCTTGCACCCGTTTCCAAAAACTCATCAAAAAAGTAGTTGTTTTTGTAGGTCATTGAATATATGTTTGTATTTTCTTGTTTTATAGTGAAAAAAGCATTAACTTCATTGAAAAATATTCCGTAAAAAGTTCCAACAACAACTAAAATCAGTCCAAAAAGACTGCTGAAAGTTATAATCAGAGCTTTTTTCCATTTTGCCATTTTCTTTTTTTCTTCCATAAAAAACACCTTTTAATAATATTTTTAAATACTAAATATAAAATTTAGTCATTTATAACAAGCCAACCAGCTCCGTTACTTCTTTTAACCTTTTTGGGTGGGATTTTTTCTACATTTTTAAGCCAAATAAGAGTGCAATATTTTTTATTTAATGTGCTTTCCCAATTTTCAAACTTATCTGTTCCAATCTCTTTACCATACTTTATTCTTATATCTTCAACTAAGTCTGGTGTAAGTTCATAAAATTTAACTTTATCAGCAATGGATTTTGCAGTAACATCTTTACCCGTTTCTTTTAACCAAATTATATCTCCTGCCTTGATTTTATCATAAGGAGCAACTTTTTTCATTGCCCATCTACTTTCAATAGTTTTTTCACCAGAAAGCACCATATTGAAGAATGGTTGTCTTAAAATTGCTATATGTTGCATATATACTCCTTTTAGCAATGTTTTTCCTTGAAATTTCTAAAATCTTTTGTAACATCAAATTTTATATCTTGCCCCAAAGCTTCAAAATGCTTTTTGCCACATTTTATCTTTATACTTTCTCTATCTCTTAAATCAAGATAATTTGTTGAACCTTTTGTTTCAATTACAAAATATAGTTTCTTTTCATCTTCTGTTTCAACATAAACCGCCCAATCTGGTGTATAATTTCCAATTGGTGTTGGAATTTTAAACTTATCTGGTATTTTAAAGAAAAGTT
>CALVOK010000023.1 GCA_944350275.1 uncultured Clostridia bacterium
GAAGTTCTGATAAAATATGTGAATAAAAAATATTTAAAATATTACCATAAAAGTGAGGTAGAAAAATGAAAACATTAAAACTTAAGTTAATTTCACTAGTTGCAATGGTATGTCTAGTGCTAGGACTGGTAGTCGTAGGCATTTATGCTGCTGAAATTCAGTATATAAAACTAGGTGGGAATGTAGTATTTGATATTGGAGATAAAACTCTTTATCTACAAGATGTTTTGATAAAGGGAAATGATAGCGACTCAGCATATAGTTTAAAAGACAAGGGTAAGTTTGTACCAGGATATGTTGAAGAGCAGTTTAGCATGAATCTAGGTCAGTATTCCAACAATAACAACTCATTTGAAATATATTATGATATAATAAATACAGTAGACGAAGAGGGTAATACCTATGTCTATGGAGTAAATGCAACTTCCACACAAGAGGGAGTTACATTTGACTATTCTATAGATAATGAATATGGTGTGATATTAAATGGAAGTTTTGGTCCAGGGGAAATCACTCCAGAAACACCAGCAACCTCAAGATTAACACTTACAGTCAACGCACCAACAGAGACAGTAGTAGACTTAAATCAAATAACAATCACATTTACCGACCCTGTATATCATGACTTTACATTTACAACAGATGACCAAACAGGGACTGCCACACTAGACTCCTATACAGGCAATGCCTCTGAGGTAATAATACCAAACACAATCTCCGTCATGACAATCAACGACCAAACCTTATATCTTCCAGGTAATCAATATGATGTGACTGCAATAAGAGATGGAAGTTCGTCATCAGATGGTGTATTTTACAACAACCGTGCCAATCTTACAAGTGTAACATTACCGGAGAAGGTACAATCAATAGGTGCTTATGCATTTTATTATTGTAGTAGTCTAACAAATGTTACTTTCCCAGAGACCTTACAAACAATAGGTACTTATGCATTTTATTCTTGTACTGGCCTTACAAGTATAACTTTGCCGGAGAGTATAACAAGTATAGGTAATTATGCATTTGCTTTTTGTTCATATTTAACCGAGATAAATTACAACATACCATCATTATCAGATTTAAGTGTCAACAATAATGTATTTGGTCTTGCAGGACGAAATGGAACAGGGACAACAGTAAACTTTGGAGACAATGTAGAATACGTACCAGCATATTTATTTAGATATTGTAGTGGTTTAACGGCTATTAACTTATCCTCAAGTATAACAAGTATAGGTAATGGTGCATTTTATAATTGTGAAAACATCCAAACAGTGAACTATCCAGGTACAATGTCGCAGTGGTGTACAATAAATTTTGCAAATCAGTATTCTAACCCAATATGTTATGCAGAATCACTGGTAATAGATGGACAAAAGATTTCAGAAAACTTAGACTTAGAGGGAGTAACAAACATAACAGGTTCATATACTTTTGCAGGATATGATAAAATTACAAGTGTAACATTACCAGAGAGTTTACAGTCAATAGGTACTTCAGCATTCTACAGTTGCACCAATCTCACCACTGTCACAATCGAAAGCGAGACAATCTATAACTTGGCAACTTCGTCAAGTGCTTGTGGATACTTGTTTAGCAATGCCACAACCGTTAGAGTACTTACAGATTTTGCAAGTGATTCTCATTCTTATATCAACACCACAAACTTCCCAAATGTTGATAAAGATGTGGTTATTGATGGAAAAACCTATTGGGTT
The DNA here is from genome assembly GCA_944350275.1 of uncultured Clostridia bacterium. Taxonomy (GTDB): domain Bacteria; phylum Bacillota; class Clostridia; order Christensenellales; family UBA1242; genus Caccovivens. Next base: position 1,719 of record CALVOK010000023.1, read on the forward strand.
TATACAAAATAATTTTTATTTCAAATTAAAAATTCAATTTATTTAACATGAAATAAATATATAAAAACTTTAAGTATGTTTTTTAAAAAATATATTAAATTTTGTTAAAAACATAAAAATAAAATAGGCAAAATCTAATTAAAAGAAAATATTTTTTAAAAACTAAAAATACACAAATTTCGTTGAATCAAATTTTTAAGAAAATATTGAAAATTTTAATAATTTTTTAATGATTTATAAAAATAAAAAGACTATATTGAAATTTTTGCTAAATATAGTCTTTTTTATTTGGAACTTAACAATATTTTATTTATTATTTTTATTAATTTTTATATATTTTTTATTTTTATATTTTTTAATCATTTTTTAATTATATATATTTTATTTATTATTTAACATATTTTTTATGTATTGTTTATTTTTTTTAATAATTTATTTTATATTTTTAACAAATTAAAATTCTTTTGAAAAATCAATATTTTTTGTAGTTTAATTTATATAATTAAATAAATTTTAATTGTTTGTTTATTTTTTATTTTTAATTAAAAAACATTTTAATAGTTGTATTTAAATCCTTATTTGTTTAATGTGTACTTTGTTTCATATCACTTGTAATGTTATTTATTTAACTAAATTTTAGTCAAAATTCTACAAATCATTTGCTTAAATGACTAAAAAAGTGTTATTATGAAAATACTAAAGGAAGGAGATATGAAAAAGGTATTAATTTTATTTGCACTTTTGTTTTCTTCGGCAATATGTTTATCTGCCTGCAACAGTGGACCAAGTGTGCAAGGAGAGTTTAATAGAGATAGTTATATTGTTTCATTAGATGACACAATAAATTTTTACAATGACTTTTCTATTATAAAAGGGGCAAGTTTAGAAGACATAACGTTTGTCTCTTCAAATACGGAAGTACTTGAAAAGCAGGAGGATGAGAGTTTTACTGCGATGTCGAGCGGTCAAGCAATTGTATTTGCTCAGTATCATGGTGAGACTTTCGCTCAAACAAAAGTTACAGTTAAATACCGTCTTTCTTCGCCTTCCCAACTAGAAATTAATAATGACGGAGTTCTCACATGGTCACCTTCCTATGCGACTACACATGAGGGGGTTGTGTATGCGGACTCTTACTATCTAGAGTATGCTGACATAACAGACAATGAAAGTCCAGACCCAGACGAAGTGACCTTTGTAGGAGAGGAAGTTGAGGATAGTTTTACTTTTGAAACTGGGTCATATTATGTGCGTATAACTGCACTTAGTGATAATGAGTATATTGATGAATCTTTATGGACTGAGCCTCCTATAATTGTCAACAATGGTGTTGTGGGTGTGATTGAAAACATTTCCATTGTAAATTCATCTTTGCCATACAATACAAGTTCTGAGATTTCGTGGGATGTAAAGGAGGGCATTTCTTCATTATATGACGTTTATCTTAACGGAATCATGATTTTTGGTAATTTAAATACCAATTCTTTTTCATATAATTTTAATTTAGTTGAAGAGAACGAAGTTTTAGAGATTAAAGTTGTTGCAAAAGACGAAACAGGCGCTCTTTTACCAACAACAACATCTTTCAGCCTTGAAAAACTTATTGCTCCAAATGTGCAATATCAGGGCGACGGAATAAGCCATTTGACATGGAATGACATTGAAAATGCTAGCAGTTATGTAATGGATGTCTATAACTTAGTTTTAGGCAATCATTCTTATTTATATTATGACAATGAACAAAATGATGAAATTTTATTTGATGGGATGTCAAGTGGACTATATCAAATAAATGTCTCCACATTGGGTGACGGAAATAATGGGTTGTACTTAAATAGTAACTCGACGGAAAATATTTTGATTGCAAAACTTCAAACACCAGATGTTGATATTACATTTGAGGACGACAAAGCAATATTAAATTTTGCCAAGGTTGATGATTATAGCAATAGGTATATTATTTCTTGGGCAAATAAAAGTCAAATTGTCACAGGACAAAGTTGCGAAATAGATTTATCAGATTTAGCAAGTGGCAATTATGCATTTAAAATCAGAGCGCTTCCTAGTTTAAATGCAGGCGAGATTGTTCCTTATGAACAAGTGGGGCAAAATACAACAACAATTTTAGCCTCAGACGAATTTACATATGACTTTGCTATACTTAGTGATATTACAAATGTAACTCATCAAATTGAAAATGGCGGGAATTCACTTTTTGGGTTCAACGAAGTACAATATGCAAATTTTTATCAGATTTCTGTAAATGGAACACTTATTGAAGATACGGATATTGACATACAACGAGGATATGTATATATAAGAATTGAAGATTTATCATCTTTCCCAGCAGACGACAACATCTACAATGTAGAAGTGGTTGCGGGTCTAAAAAATGATAGCGAAGAAATTGCACCTCGGTCTACATTTACAAAAGTATTGACTATTTTAGATACAGTAACTGAGAGTGATGAGCAAACAAATGGTTATTACACATGGAATGCTCTTGACAATTCTTATGCCTGCTACCGATATGAAATTTACTCGGCAGATAATAGTTATAATATAACAAACTTTACCGCAGTTCAGAGTGGTACAACCAGTGAGAATATAATAATTGAGCCTCTAAGTTTTGGCTATTATGTAATAAGAATTTACACAGTTTCTACAAATACGGATGAGTTTTTAAATTCGGACTTCTGTGACGAGAACAATTACTTTGAGGCAAAATTTTTAGTGTATGAGCAGATTGATTCGCCAAATGTAACATTCTCTGATGAAAATGGTTACACTCTTACTATTGAAAGCACTGAATTTAATGGAAGTTACGAAATTTATGTTGATTATGTTGAAGGTGCTATACCAGAAGGAATTATCCCTTACAATCCTGAACTTCAATCGGACGAGGTTGTATATTCTTTGTTAAATCAGTTCAGCGAGGCGAGGGCTTACACACTTGCTGTAATTGCAACTGCTGGTGATGAGTATGATGGCAACCTTCATACAAATTCTCAGCCAACACTTTTGACTGTTACTAGACTTAGTGTGCCTGAGTTAGAATTTAAATCAAGAGTTGATAGGGGGGTAAGAAGTGAAGAGGTAACAGTTGAAAACCTTGAACATACTCAATATCCTATTTTCAAAGTTGATGGCTCCATTGTAGAAACAAATAGGAATTACACATTAAATGTATCAGACCAAACAATTTTTGACAATGAATTCATGCTTACCATCTCTTATGTTGCAGGCGAGCGAGAAGGAGATAGTTATTATCTTGATAGCCATGAGACAAGTATGACATTTAGCAGAGTGAATTATCCAAAAAATATATCATATAGTGATAGCATTCTCTCATGGGATGAAAATGCTGACCATACTGAAAACTATGTTATAACGGTAACTTTGACCAACTCAACAAATGGCAATTATTATTACACAACGCAGACAGATAGTGCAAATATCAATTTGCAAGAACTCATCAATGATAGATGTGAGCAGGATGCATCCTTTGCTACTTCGTATAGACAATCTGAGAGTGTGCAAATACAAGTTTTTGCATACGCGAACAATGAAATTCAGGGAATTTATTATATTCCATCATCATATGGTACGACAGTCGGTGGCGGTAATGTTCTCACTCTTTATAGGCTTGACAACCCAACTTTAACCTTTGATCCTAACACTCTTTTACTGAGTTGGAATCATGTTGCACAAAATACCGTTTATGATATTTATGTAGACGGAGAACTTGTCAAGGAAGATTATGTAAATCAGGATGTTAACTCGAACGTTACAATAAACATCTCAGACCTTGGTGATATTGACTTCACCATAAGGAAGGCAATCTATGTTATAGGTAAAAACGCGGGATATTTAACATCAGCGCAGTCAAACACTATCAGCATAAAAGAACTTGCAACAATTGACAGTATAAATGTTGTTCAAGACGATGGTCAGTACTTGCTTGTGTTTAATATTGACTCAGACGTAAGTAATACAGGTGCAATTCATGTAAATGGAAGTGCAGACAATGTAAATTATCAAGTAGGACAGAATAATGGAAACATAGACCTAGCAGACTTTGAAGATGTTGATTTTGCCTTCCAAGTAATTGCACAAAATAGTGTTTCAACAAACACTTATTACATAAACTCCAAAACTACAACTTTCAGTTTAATAGACCTCAGTGGCATAGAGTTTAATGTATCACTTGATAATGACATTATTTCATGGAAAGGAGTTGCTAATGATTTTATTGGGAATAATATAAATCCTATTAAATATATTTTGACAGTAAATTGCAATAGCCAATCACATACTATTACAACCTCGCAAACATCTTATAATCTTCAAGACATTGAAAATGGAATAGGTGGTATAGTATTAAGCGGAAATGTTGAAATTATTGTGAAAGCACAAGTTACAGACAACTATACTTTAGTATTAACAGGCGGACAAGCAAGAGGATATTATGGAAGTGTACAGGATGAGGCAATTGAGACAGAAAAACTTCTGCAAATAAATTCGCTTAGTTATGAAATTTTAGACGCGACAGACCAGGATAGTTTATTAAATCAAAAGAGGAATGCTTATGCTGTTATCACATGGGAGGACCTTTGGACTGACAAACAGGGTGTAATTTTTGAGATAACTTTATATAATGAAAATGTTGCGACAGACGAGACAATCTATGTAAGTGATGGTTCTACTCATACAAATTACTCACTTATTAAAGAGGATAATAACTATAAATTAACTTTACAAAGCGCAATGTTTGGTTTGAATGATACTGTTATTACAATTAGAACTGTTTGCGAAAACTTTATTACAAGTCAGCCAAGCACATTGACTTTGCAAAGACTATCACAGATTTCAAATGCGACAATAAATCAAGATGGTTTACTTACTATTAATGACAACGCAAATAGTGCATATATTATTCAATTGAGCATAAGTGACAGACTGGTTGAAGAAAAACTTGACTTTACTGGGCAACAAAGCAAGACTTTTGACCTTATGAGAGAGGGACTTTTAGAAGATATATATGGTTACTATACAATTGCAATTCTTTCGTATGATGAAAACGGCAAAAAATTGCCAGTAAGCAGTATGTACTTAGTAACAGGGACAAAACTTCAAGGGATTGAAAGTTCCCAACTTGACGATTATGGGTTTGTAAATCTTGTTTTATATGCAGATAATTTTACCAATTTAGTGTTTACAGCAAGAACATCTTATAACGGAGAATATATTACAACAGATGTGATACCTGTTCCAACAGACACGTTAAATGTATATCAAGTATTTATTCCAACTCTTATAGAACAATTTTCAGATAAAATGTCTTTTCAAGAGGGTAGTTATATCTTTGAGATAACGGTAAGTCAGCAAGGATATGTCAGGTCTGATTATCACGAATTTACCTTTAATTATAAGGTTGAAAAAACATTGCCAACTCTCTTAAGACAAGATTTTAGTCAAGACTATTTGATTTTAAATATTCCTGAACAAGATGATACTGTAGGTATAACAATGGGAGTCACCTATTATAACAGCACAGAAGGAACGGCAGTTGATGGACAGTATTTCTCCTATGATGCCACAGCGGTTAGAGGATACTTGTGTACAACGGTTACAGGAGAGAGGTATTTCACAGAGACTAGAGATGACTCACTTACAGATGTAACTTATGAGGAATGTTACGGAGTAAATCTTAACAGCCTTTTATCAGATTATGACTTTGGCAAGTTTGATATTGACATAGTAAGAATAGGTAAAGGTGATGATAATGTTGTAAATATATATGATTCGCATAAATATCAACTATACAAGTTAAACAGAGTTATAGATGACAGCCAAAATATAGACACAGTTAGAATTGATGGTAGTTATCTTGTTTGGCAGTGGCAGGCTGAAGATGACTTTTCGTCAGTAAGCGGGTACAATGCAAGCAGTTACTATATTACTTTCTATTCTGTTGATGATGGTGAGTCATTTAGAATTATGAGTTATTCTTCTGCCTTGGATTTAAGTCAGATTGAGTTAGTTGAAGGCAAGGCATACTATATTACTGTTACAGCACTATCAAATAATAACAATATACTTGCATCAAGCGAGACACAAAACAGGGTGCAAACATTAAAATATACCCAGCCACTTCCAATAGAGGTTGTAGACGGCACGATTGTATTTAATGAAGAAGCATTCATGGACACAAGATTTATGCAGGATATTACAAATTACTTTAATAGTGCAAACCCTACCTATGAATTATTCTATATTATGGGAACACAAAATTATCTTGCACCATATTACTTCAATCTTTCAATCTTTGGTTCTCAAATGTTAACACTTCATTTTACAGCACTTGATTCATTGGGGGCAGAGACAAGTGTAAGTTATGATATGACTATCCCTGGTTATATGCTTTTCCCAGATATAGCAATAACAAACAACAATAGTCTAATTTCTGATGAAACAAGGTTGTCTTATATAGAACTTTTGAAATTATATGCAGATACACTTGAAAATTCAACAGAGTCTTATGCAATTTACTTTAGACAGACAGCAGAGGTTTTAAGTCAATTGCAGTCGCATGGATTGTCGTCGCAAGCAATCTTGTTTGATGATTATGGAAGGACAATCCCTGCAGGAGAATATGCTCTTTCAATTCGTCATGAGGGAGGAGACGGAAGATATATAAGTTCAATCTACTCAACTTCTACAAAAATATACTTGACTCCGGCTCCATCAGTGACATTAAGTCAAGAAAATGACGGTACAAATAATTATTATATGGCAACCTTTGGCAATACACATTCATATTTTGCTGATAATACCGATGGCAATGTGAGTTATACAAGAGGATATGTTACAAGTTATAAAATGATTTTAAGACCAAATTATAACAATACAAACGGACTATCCTATGATGAGAATATTGTATTTGATATTATCTATAGTGATGGCAACTGGAATGTATTTTATGGCGGACAAAATTTAACAGGTGTTATAACCAATGTAAATATGACAGGTATGCCAGGATTTAAAATTAATATGACTGTTCTTCGTGAGCAGTATGATGCACTTGCCCAGGAGCCTTTAATAGTAAATACCTTAATAAGAGCGGATGTTATAGCATCTTCATCAGACAATGGTTATGTGCCAAATGGCAAAAGTGCAATTTTCTATGTTAGATATCTAGATCTTCCAACAGATAGTTTAACTTTCCAAAATGGAGAAATGACCATAAGGACAAATCTTGAAAGTTCGACGGCAATACTTGTAAAATATCTTGCTACAGGTTCAGAGGCAGAGTCGATGCTTATTCAAATAAATAATGGCATAGCAAATATTGACCTGCAACGTGAGGGACTATATCAATACATAGTGTTATCTTTAAATGGTTCAATATCATACAACACAATGAATGTTGAAAGTAAGAGTTATGCTGTTGAGAATGTTTACAAACTCTCTGCACCAGATATTTCAACACAAAACAATAATTTATTTATTCAGTATAACAGTGCTGATTTTAGTTATACTCAAGACCAATCACTACAATTTATGTTGGCAAATGATATCTCGCTTGCCGAGGGAGATGGGTACTATTATCAAAGCACAATTACAAGAGATGATAGAAACTATATCACATATTCTGTAGGCGCAATTGACTCAACAGGGAATGTTATATTCTCGTCAGAACTCAATGCTCAAGAGTTTTATGCATATCTTCTTGGTAACAGCGGTATAGTGCAATCATCTTTGGCAGAAGAACATACAAGTCATGGAGCGGATTATATTTGGACATTTTTGACGATGAATGCTGACGGCTCATATATACCAGCAAGAATGCTGTTTACCTCAGAAGTTTCACAAATAGATGCAAGAATGTTAAATGTAATAAATCAGTCACCGTTTATAAGTGACGGCAATATAAAGTGGGATATAATTACCGACCTTCCTGTCATAGAAAATGGTACAGTATTGTATCAAGTGGAAGTATTATACTACAATAGAGTTGTGGGAGAAAATGAATTTGATACTACCTATGATTATATTACAAGAGATACATACTACACAACAAATACAATGCTTGATGCAAGGTTTATAAGTCAAGATTATGATTACTACATAATTGAAGTAACAGCCTTTGCTGGTACTTTGACAAATGATGATGAAAGAGCGATTACGACTCTAGAAAATGAAAGGTATTTACTTGCTGAATCTCTTTATTATCAAGACGAAGAAAGACAGGTTTTAAAAGGTCGAACGAGGACTCTAGGTACAATTTCTCAACCAATCACAAGAACAAATACACCAATACTTGCGCCAAATGAGAATGTAAATAATAATGGTGTTAGTGATGGTAAAATAGTATATTACATAACAGCCGAGGAATATGGCAACAGAGTTATAACTGAATCAAATTCCGCCGACACAACTTCAAGGACTATCATCTATGCAACATATACACAATCTGGACAGATTTTTACAGTTGACCTTCAAGGAACATTTGAATATTCAACAAATTCGTCAACAGATATTTCTGGTTATATAATGGTTGTATTCACATTAGATGAGGGACAACTTGATGGTGTAAACTTGCTTGATATAAATGTGCAGATGTATTCAAATACTGGACTTCTATCTAAGGCGCTTGTAATTGATAATATTTATAGGTTAAGCAACTTTAGCGATAGTTATTATGAGATTTTACTTGTAGGCGAACAAACTGTCCTTGATTTTACAAACTACTTTAGATATATTTCAATAGGTGGCGGTTCTTCAAATTATAAAATAGTTATTGATTATACAACTACCTCAGGCAACAATCAAATAGTCATAACTCGCGATAGTGCTTCAAAAATGTTTACTATCACAGAGGATATGATTGAGATAAATGTTCAAGCACAAGATAATCAAAGCGTAAGTGCGACAAGTAGATTAAAAATACTCTATAGCGACACGCTAAAGTTTGTTGTGCATAACACGATTGTACAAGAGGATGGACAAGACTTAATAAGTATTGCATGGGATGCAGAACTCTATAGATTTGTTTGGAATTGGACAAATGGCAGTCTTGCTACAGACTATGAATATTATGTTCAAATTGCAATGCAAAATAATCAAACCTATTCTGAAGTAACATCAAACAATTACTTTATGCCAAGCCAAAGAGGAACTATTGTAAACTTTGCTGTTAGGGCAAGGCATATAGGCCAAGAGAGTGAGGGTGGAACATTTAGTTTATACCTTTTCAGTCAGGCGGTAAATTATAATGAGCATGAAATAGATTATAATTTATTCTCAGGTGGTGACGGAAGCGAAACGAGCCCATACAGAATTTCTACAGCAGAGGATTTCTACAATATATCTAAGAGAAATACAGAGAGCGAGCAATTCTACTTCATTTTAACAAATAATATAATTCTTGATAATGACATGTTGCTTGATAATGATAAGTTGATAATGGAGATATTCTACGGAGTACTTAATGGAAACGGATTTGCAATTTCAATTTCAGCGGACCGAATTTATCAATTAGAAGATTATCAAGAAGATATTACAGGTATAGGCTCAATAATATTTACAAGTTACTTCTCGCTATTTAAAGAAATTTCACCGAGAGCGGTTATAGAAAACCTTGCTATAAACTTTACTGTTAACACTACAGCACTTAATGAATCAAACTTGCTTATAAGTCCGCTTGCCTTAGAAAATTTTGGTACTCTTAATAATATAACAATAAATACTATAACAGTTTCAAGATTACAAGGTTCTGGAAGAGTAAACAATGTGTTTATGGGTGGTATTGTCGGTATAAATTATGGAACAATTTCATCATCTAGAAATAATGCATCTTTTGATTATGATATGCCACAACTTCTAAATACGAACTTTGGATATGGAGCAGTTGCTGTAATAAATACAAGCCAAGCAGGATATGTGGGCACAATATCTAATACATTTAATAATGGAAATGTGACAGTAAATGTAATTAGGGCTAATGTAAACATATATCTAAGCGGTGTTGTAATAAATAACTATTCAATATTAGAAATGGTAGGCAATAATGGAAACTTTGGACAAACTTCAACTGTAACATGTGCTGCTTACTTTACTGGAGTTGCTTTATATAGTGAGGGTGGCACTTTAAGTTATGTATTCAATAATGGAAGTTTCTCAGACTCCAGCGTAGCATCTCAAAATAAGAACATGGCAGGTATTGCATATACCTTGGAAGGCGGGCAGATAAATTATCTTGCCGACACCAAAGGTTATGCAATTGCAATAAATTGCAAGACATCACCAAGAGATACAGGGACAAACTATGCGGCGGCATCTTCAGGTACAGCCTCAAACATTTCAACGTCTGCACTTAGCAATGTAGAAATAGATATAGGGAATGGTCATAGTTTTGTAATTAGGCAAAACGAAAGTGTATATACCGCATCCATAGTGTAAAAAAGATGTTTTAAAAGTAAAATAAAGAGAATATTATATATCTATGAAAAGAATTCTTTTGGTCATGGTATTAATATTCTCTTTATCTGTTTTTACAGGTTGCAATGAGGAAAATAGAACTGACGTTGATAATTATATCATGTTAAGTTTAGATGTTTCTTCAAATGGACAGGTGATTCAATCTGTGAATTTTTCAGTTAATAGTGATGTTTTAGATTCATTAGGTGTTGACGAGGTCGAAAAAAATCAGTTTATTATAAGTTTGCAGGAACAAATTTCGCAAATAAGAACAGAATTTTTGATGAATTTTGCACTGATATATATAACAAATCCAAACGAAGAATTTAGTATAAATAAAGGGCTATTATTTTCAGATGTTGCTTATAATGCTACAACTGACAGTGTAGGGTTTGATATGCTTTTTACTTCCATTGGTGCATGGAATTTTTATCATAATTCATCACAGTCATCAAATCCTAATCAAGAGGAAGGCTTATTTTACAGCAAAAATCTTTCACAAGGATATTTTCCTTTTTCATCAGAAATAAACCTTGGTGATGGCGAGTCTATATATGTGGGTGAGCATTATAGGCAGAAATATTTACAAGCAATGGATGGGCTATCTTTTAGCGGTCGTTTTGAGGAAGAGTACAATCCAACATTAATTTACAATTATTCAACATTTTATTCACGAATGCACTCAGATGCAGATTTAAAATATACAGATGAAATTGGTCATACACATCATGTTTGGCTAGTCGAAAGCAATTCTCTTACAGGCGATAATAAAATTACAATAGCAACCTATCAAGTTCATAGTGGTGCATGGTATCTCTTTGCTCTAATATTTACAGTTATATTGGGAATAATTTTATATGTAATATTAGATTTTCAGAGAATAAAATGCTATTTTAAGAGTAAAAAAGATAATTATTTTAAAAAGAAGAGAGGAGAGAACAAAAAACATTAATAATTTGTTATTATAGTGCGAAAAGGGTTTAGTTTTTCTAAACCTTTTTTCTTTATTTAAGTAATTTTAAAAATTTTTATATCAGCAGTTGAAATTTCTTTCGATTTGTGCTAACATTATATGGTTAAAGAAGGTAAAAAGTATGAAAAATGAAAAAATTAGGAACATTGCAATTATTGCCCATGTAGACCACGGTAAAACATCACTTGTAAATGAATTATTAAAACAAGGAAGTGTTTTTAGAGAAAATCAACAGGTAGAAGATAGGGTTATGGACTCAAATGCTCTTGAAAGAGAAAGGGGCATTACTATTTTGTCAAAAAATTGTTCTTGTCTATATAAAGATGTAAAAATCAACATCATAGACACTCCAGGACATGCCGATTTTGGAGGCGAGGTTGAGCGAGTGCTTAAAATGGTGGATGGTGTTCTTCTAGTAGTTGATGCCTATGAAGGTCCTATGCCACAAACTAGATTTGTACTTGAAAAGGCTCTTGCTTTAAAATTAAAAGTCATAGTGGTTATAAATAAGATAGATAGACCAGATGCAAGAGTGACCGAGGTTATAGACGAAGTTTTGGAACTTTTCTTAGAACTCGATGCAAATGAAGAACAACTTAACTCTCCATTTATTTTTGCGTCAGCAAGACAGGGCATTGCAAGTGATAACAAGGATGTAAAGGGCACTGATATGACTCCTCTTTTTGAAAAAATAATTGAATATATTCCAGCACCAGAGGGTGATGAAAACGGACCTTGCCAGATGCTTGTGTCCTCGGCTGAGCACAATGATTACGTTGGCAAACTTGCAGTTGGAAAGATAAGCCGAGGGACAATGAGGGTTGGACAAAGTGTAGTGCTTTGCAATTACCATGAGGATAAAAAGATAAGGTCTAAAATAGTAAGCCTCTTCGTATTTGAGGGATTAAAGAAAACCCAGGTGGAAAGTGCAACAGTCGGAGAGATTGTTAGCGTTGCTGGTCTTGAAGGGATTAATATAGGTGATACAATTTGTGATAGTGAAGTTGTTGAGCCGATTGAGTTTGTAAAGATTGCCGAGCCTAGTGTCGAAATGACTTTTATGGTAAATGATAGTCCATTTGCTGGAAAAGAAGGCAAATTTGTTACCAGTCGTCATTTAAGAGATAGACTTTATAAAGAAGCAGTAAAAGACCTATCCTTACGTGTGAGTGACGGTCAGACTGCTGAGCAATTTAAAGTTTGCGGGCGAGGAGAAATGCACCTTTCTATTTTAATAGAAAACATGCGTAGAGACGGTTATGAATTTCAGGTTTCAATGCCAAAAGTTCTTATAAAAGAAATAAATGGTGTAAAATGTGAACCTATTGATAGATTATATCTTGACGTTCCAGAAGATTGCACAGGTGTTGTTATGCAAAAAATGGGAATAAGGAAAGGCGAACTCGTACAAATGACACCGCATGGAAATCGTATGAAAATGGAGTTTTTAATACCATCAAGAGGTCTGTTTGGCTTTAAAAGCGAACTGCTGACAGATACAAGAGGTGAAGGAGTAATAAATTCAATCTTTTATGACTATGAGCAATGGAAAGGTGAAATAAAACGGAAGGAGTATGGCTCACTTATTGCCCACGAGACAGGCGAGGCTATTGTTTATGGTCTTTATAATGCGCAGGAAAGAGGAGATTTGTTTATTGGACCTGGAACACCTGTTTATGCGGGTATGGTAGTAGGACAAAATCCTAAAGGTGATGACATTGTTGTCAATGTTTGTAAGAAAAAACATCTTTCAAACTGCAGAGCATCAGGCTCTGATGACGCATTAAGACTTACTCCACCAAGGAAAATGAGTCTTGAAGATGCTATAGAATTTTTGGGTGATGATGAAATTTTGGAGGTTACACCTAAGAGTTTTAGAATCAGAAAGATTATCCTTGATCATAATTTAAGAATGAGAGAACGAGGAAAACTTTTGAGAGGAGAAATTTAAAAACCTTTAAAGAACCTTTTGCAAATTTAAAGGTTGGGCAAACTTTGAAGTAAAAAATTATTAAGTTAAATAAAAGTATAAAAAGATTTTAAATTCATGCAAAAATGTGTTATTATATATCTAAGGATGGATAGAAAATATGTTAATGCCGAAAGAAAGGCGAGATTTAAGAAAAACATATAAAAGACTAGGTATTTTTCTGCTCATAGTCTTTCTTTTGGACGTTTTTATTTGCTTTTTGTTTTTAAAATTCACTGACATGAGCACCGTTCTTTGTGGTTTTATAATCATTTGTATTACTGCTGTTTTATACTTGTTATTTTTACTTATTTGTGCTAAAATTGATAAAAAGAAAAAACAGCGACTTGAAAATAGTGGCAAAAAGGACCCTTTTTCAAAGGATTAGACACTTTAAATCTATAAAAGGAGAAGAATATGGCAAACAACTATAAAATAATGCCTCATAATATTGAAGCAGAACAGGCTTTACTTGGCTGTATTCTTATTGACGTGCAATCTCAGGGTGATATTCTCGGTATGATGAATGAAAATGACTTCTATACCGACCCTCACAAAAATATTTTCAACACAATGATGAAAATATATCTAAAGTCAACTCCTATTGATTTTGTTACACTTGTAAACCAACTAGATAAAGATAAATTACTCGACAAGGCGGGCGGTATTGAGTATATTTCAGCATTGACAAATGTCGTTCCGTCAGCGGCAAACTTTAAATATTATTGTAGTATTGTTAAATCTGATTCCATAAGACGAAAACTTATTTCAGCAGGTCAAAGCATTATAGAAGATGCTTTTGAGAATGAAGACAAGGATTCGTCTCTGCAATTTGCCGAGAAAGAGATATTCGATATTGCCGAGAAGGAAGAACGTTCTGCACTTGAACATGTAGGCAAACCTGATGGTGCAATAAAAAAGGTTCTTGAAAAATTCGACACAATTGCAAAGGACCCTACTTCTCTTCATGGAATTCCGACAGGGTATAGAGAATTCGACCAAATCACAAATGGACTTCATAATAGTGACCTAATATTGCTCGCTGCAAGACCAGGTGTTGGAAAGACATCTTTTTCAATGAATATCCTTGTAAATGCTGCAGTAGAAGATGGAAAAACCTGTGCAGTTTTCTCACTTGAGATGAGCAAAGAACAACTTATGCAGAGAGCAATTTGTTCGCTTGCAAAGGTCAGCATGGCAAAAGCACTCAATGGTTCAATGTCTGAGGAAGAGTGGAAAAGAATATGGACTGCAACAAAAAAACTAGAACAGAGCAATCTATACATAGATGACTCCTCTCTTACAACACCAGCCGATGTGCTTACAAAATGTAGGAGATTAAAGGCAAAACAAAATATTGACTTAATAATGATAGACTATATTCAACTTATGTCGTCTAGCGGTACAAGAAAGGGAGAAAATAGACAAAACGAGGTCAGCGATATATCAAGAAACTTAAAAATTGCGGCAAAAGAACTTAATGTACCAATTATAGTTTTATCTCAACTGTCTCGATCTGTAGAAGGCAGAACAGAAAATGGACATAGACCTATGCTTTCTGACCTTCGTGACTCAGGTGCTATTGAGCAAGATGCGGATATTGTTTTATTCCTATATAATCCAGAGAAGTATAATGATGTTCCACAAGAAGATGAACCTGGCACGGTTGAATTAATTATAGCAAAACATAGAAATGGAAGAACGGGAACAGTTAAACTACGTTGGATAGGAGAATACACAACTTTCGTTAACTTAAACGATAAGGTTATAGAGACAAAAGAAAAGGTTGATTATAGAGATATAGAGGAAGCACCACTAGAAAATGTCAATGTAGATGTTTTCGATGAATAAAAGGAGGGGATATGGCAAAAGCGAAAGCAAACAAAGATTACAAAGCGGGAGGAGCAAAAAAGTGGCTGATAATTGTAGCAATACTTGTCCTTATTGCAATTATAGTAACTGTCATTGTTATTCTTATACCAGCAAATACGTCAGATGCAGTTGATAGACTTAGGCAGTCAAGTCAGACCTCATTTTTAGAGAATCAACGCGAGCAAGAAAATTATGATGAACTTGAAACAAAAGTTGAAACATCAATGGTAAGATATTATAGTCAAGAGTTACAGGATATCAGGACACTATCTGGAAGCGTAAACCAAATGCTTGATTTTTATTATGAATATTTACCATTTGCGGAAGATAACAATGTTTTCTCTGACAATTATCATGCAATCAAGGACAACCTTGAAAATGCAGTAAATTACCAACAGGATATGAACGAATATATTTCAGAGGCAATAAACCTTGAAGATGATGCAGACCTGAACATTCAAAACCTATGGATAGATTTTAGGTTGTCCTTTTCAAATTACCTTGGTTGTATGAGCGGAGCAATTGAGGCACTAAACAACTGCTATCAAGGTTGTTTTAATAGTACACTATCAAATAACACAGCATCCTCTACAATATTAAATACAGTTGATGACTTTTTATCAGTTATTACAGATGAGTTTGAACAATTAACACAAACTGATGTAAAGGGACACACAACTGTAGGTGGACAGAGTTATTCTTATGAAAGTCATGGAAAAGTTTTATATTTATCTGCATTTGTAGAAAATTATATCATTAATGATAGCGATATAATGCAATATAATTTTAATAGTGATTTGCAAAGCAAGTATAGACTGATAAATAGATATTTCGAGACTCATAATCAGTCAAATTTTGTAAGCGTGATTGATTCAATAAGCAACGAGGATCCATACAATATAACTTTAACTTTTAGTAATCCAGACTCTGAAGGGATATATGATGCTGTTAAAGCATTTATAGATGTGAGGTGAGTATGAAGAAAAAATTTTTATTTTCGTGTTTGGCTTTTGTAATTGCTCTTTCGGGACTTGGACTTGTCGCCTGTGGTGATGAAAATAGTTCAATAAATCCCTTTGAGAAATATATGGACTCAGTCACAACCTATAAGAGTGCTACAACCCTTTTTAAACATAGTGTTACAGATGGTATAGAAAGCGATTTCTATCTTAATAATTTCACCTATAAGGAGGAGTCAGGCGAAAAAGTTGAGGGTAGCAGATATTATATAACACTAATTGCTTATGGAATGGATTATATTGAAGATTATTATGTATATCTTGCTGGAAGTGAGGGAAAAGATTATTCTGCACTGCACGAAAATCTCGACGCACTAAATGAGAGTTTTAATGAAATAAACCAGAGTTCTAAAGATATGGTCAATGATGAGGGAATTAGTGATAAGCATAATCAAACTTACAATGCCCACTTTGCTATGTATGAGGCAAATGCAAAGGATTTTATAAACAACCTTTATGAAACAGCACTTTCATTATCAGATTTTCTTATACAGCAGGAAGGCTTTATTGATGAGTTAGGCACAAGTTCAACTAATACACAAGAAGAGATACAAATTCAATTTTATATGGATAGTCAAATATTAAAAGTCTTTGACGATATAAGGCGAGTTGTCATTGTAAGTAGCAATGGAGTAAATTACCAAGGAAAAGGTGTAGATGTTTTTGACAACGCAATTAGTTTGCTCTCTAGTTATGCAAATTTAAGTGCTCGCTATATAAGAGATTTAAATAACGAGACTATAGAAAATACAATGAATATTTGCAATCGGCTAGACGGAGAAAGAAACATGGTGAGAAAGGCACTTGATAACTTTTCTATAACTGACTATGTTGAAGATGATATGGAAATAGATGTGTATGAGGTAGAGAATGAAAATGCATGGGCATATTACAATAGAATGGAGATGTATTTTAGTTCAAACATTAATTTCCTGACAGAATATTACAATTATCTTCAAAATAATATTTATGAATAATATGACAGCCACTTCAAGTGGCTGTTAAATTTAAGGAGAAGATCATGAATGATAACCAAAAGATTGCAGAATTACTATATCCGCAGATAACCACAACAACAGAAGAAATTTTTGCTCGTTATCCTAAACGCAATCTCAAAGATGGACAGGTGGTGACAAGGTTTGCACCAAGTCCAACAGGTCTTATGCATATAGGCAATTTTTTTCAAGCGTTTATAAGTTATAACCTTGCGAAGAATACCGATGGAATAATTTTCTTGAGAATAGAGGATACCGACCAGAAGAGAAAGATTGAAAATGCACAAAAAATTTTATACGATATACTGGATAGATTTGGCATAAAATTCGATGAGTACCAAACACTTGACGGCAAAGACATAGGTGCCTATGGACCTTATGTTCAAAGTCAACGTCAAGAGATTTATAAGATTTTTGCAAAAAAACTTGTTGCGGAGGGAAAGGTTTTTCCATGTTTCTGTAAAAAGACGGAGGGTAAAGAAGATGTGTTGGAACTTCGAAAAACCAAGTTTGACGAAGATGATGAGAAAGAATACGACCCTTGCCGAAATTTAAGTTTTGAAGAAGTAAAACGTCACATTGATAATGGAGAAAGTTTTGCTATAAGATTAAAAACTAAAAACACAGGCAAAGAAAGGATAAAATTTTATGATTTAATAAAGGGCGAAATTGAAGCAAAGGCAAATGCAAAAGATTTTGTTCTTTTAAAAAGTGACGGGATTCCACCATATGCATTTGCTCATGCTATTGACGACACACTTATGGGCACAACGATTGCGGTAAGAGGGGAAGAATATATTTCATCAACACCTGCTCATCTTGAATTATTTGAGGCACTTGGCTTTAAACCTATAAAGTATTGCCATAATCCGCTAATATGTAAAATTGACGAGGAGACTGGAAACAGAAGGAAGATTTCAAAACGTCATGACCCAGAAGCAAATATGATGTATTATTTTGAAATGGGCTATCCTGTTAGTAGTGTGCTTGAGTATCTTCTCAATATGCTTAACTCAAGTTTTGAAAATTGGCGAAAGAACAATCCAGATCTTCCTTGGCAAGATTTTAAATTTGGTATAAATGATATTACAGCAGTCGCACCGCTATTTGACAATCTTAAATTTAATGATATTTCAAAAAATGTAATTTCAAGGATGAGTGGAGAGGAACTATTAGAAAATTGGTTAAACTGGGCAAAAGAATACGATAAACCTCTTGCTGAAATTTTAAATAAAGATAAAGTCAAGTTTATTAAACTTTGCCAAATGGATAGAGATGGAGCAGTTAAACCACGAAAAGATATATATAATTACTATATGATGAAAGAATATTTTAGTTATGCTTTTGTAAGTCCTACAATTTATGAAATTGATGAATGTGATAAAAATAATGCCAATGAATTTTTACAAGAATATCTTAAAAATTTTAAAATACCTGAAAGCAATGAACAGTGGTTCAATGATGTAAAGGCGCTCGCTGAAAAATTAGGGTATGCAACGGACAATAAGTTATACAAAAAATCTCCTGAGAGTTTTAAAGGAAATACTGCAAAGGTATGCGAGTTTATTCGCGTGGCAATAACTGGAAGAAAAAACTCACCAACACTTTTTGCAATCATGGAAATTTTAGGCGAAGAAGAAACAAAGAAAAGACTCTCTCACAAATTTTAGTATGAAAGCAAATAATTTTTTCTGATAAAGCACTTCACAAACATGAAGTGTTTTAAATTTGTAATATTAGAAGTTAAGCACTGCGAAGTTGTTTTTGAGCGAGGCAGATGGGTTGTCTTATAAAAATTATTTTATCAAATTACATTTTAATAACTTTTTGTCTTTCTAGTCATATTTATATTTAAAAAATTGTATATTAAATATGAAAGGAGGGGAACAAGGTGGACATATTGATTTTATGCCTGCTTGGACTTGTTCAAGGCTTATGCGAATTTCTACCTATCTCTTCAAGCGGACATTTAGTTTTACTATCTTCGCTTTTTGGGGTTAAAGACTCTCTGTTTGTTAGCATTATTTTACACGTTGCGACACTGCTTGCTGTAATAATTGTTTTTCGTAAAGATATCATCCATATGATAAAACATCCTCTTTCAGAAGAGAGTATTAACCTATGCATTGCCACCATTCCTACCTGCCTTATTGTCTTACTATTAATGCCACTAGTAAATGACTCATTTAGTGGAGGGTATCTTGCCGTGTCTTTTTTTATTTCCGCATTTTTACTCTTTTTTGCTCAAAAAACAAAGGAAAAATCAATAAAATTCACCAAAAAGAATGCAATTATAATGGGCATAGCACAAGGACTTGCAGTCTTTCCTGGAATTTCTCGCTCTGGCACAACAATTTGTGCAGGACTTTTAAGTGGTGGAGACAAGAAAGAATGTGCAAAGTTTTCTTTTTTAATGAGTTTGCCTATTATAATTCTTTCAATGTTAATGGAGATATTTGAAATTACTGTCAATGGACAAAGTGTATCTATAAACACCATAGGATTATTGCTGGCATTTCTTATAGCATTTATAGTTGGAATATTTTCTATAAAACTTATGATAAAACTGACAGAAAAATTAAATTTCAAATGGTTTAGTCTTTATCTGTTTATTATAGGTCTCTTAACACTAATATTAATTTAAATAATAAAAGGGAAGTTGATTTTGGATAATTTTTACCATTGCAAAAGCATTAAAGATACTCTAAAAGAACTTAGGAGTTCACCTATTGGTTTAAAAAGTAGTGATGTTGTTGGGCGAGAAAAGGTCAACCAAGATTTGTCATCTAAAAAAAATGGAATAGTAAGCAAATTTTTTGAACAATTTTTTGACCTTATGATAATCATTTTACTTTTTGCCTCGGCTATATCTATTATCATAGGAATTGTAGAGAACACATCAAGTGAAATAATAGATGGGTGCATTATCCTTTTTATTGTGCTTATGAATGCTATATTTGGAGTGGTGCAAGAATATAAGGCAGAAAAATCACTTGAAGCACTAAATAAATTGACCGAACCGGAAACCTATGTTTTTCGAGATGGCTCTCTTGTAAAGATAAATATTCTTGACCTTGTTATAGGAGATGTGGTTTCGCTTGATGCTGGAGCAATTGTGCCCGCTGATTTAAGACTTATAGAAGCACATCAATTAAAATTGGATGAATCATCTTTGACTGGAGAGAGTCAACAAATTGAAAAAAATGCCGAAAAGATATTTCCTCAAAATGCTCCGCTTGGCGAGAGAAAAAATATGGCATACAAGGGCAGTGTTGTAACTTGTGGCAGAGGGCTCGGTGTCGTTGTGGCGCTAGGCGATGAGACCGAACTTGGTAAGATTGCAAAAATTATAAAAGATAATCAAGAGGAGATGACTCCTCTTCAAAAGTCAATTAAAGATGTTGGTAGAATTTTAACCTATTTAGTACTCGGTGTTGCGATTTTAACATTTATAATAGAAATAGCAATCAATCCTGCGAATATTATGGATGCATTTTTAACCTCTGTTGCTATAGCGGTTGCTGCCATACCTGAAAGTATGCCGGCAGTAATTACAATAATTATGAGTTTAGGTATAGCAAGGCTTGCGAAACAACGTGCCATAGTTAAACGTATGCATTCTGTAGAAACACTTGGGTGTTGTGATGTAATCTGTTCTGATAAGACAGGGACTATAACACAAAATAAAATGTCCGTAACATCTGTTTTTGTTAATGGAGTAATGCAAGAGAAAAAAATAATTTTTTCAAAGTCGTTAATTCCATTTATTAAATGCTCGCTTGCTTGTAATGATTGCTTTGTAAGCAAGGGGAAGATTGTGGGTGACCCTACCGAAGTCGCACTTGTCGACTTTTGCAATAAAAATAATTATTATAAAAAAGATTATGATTTTAATAACAAACGACTTGACGAAATTCCTTTTGATAGCAATAGAAAAATGATGAGTGTGCTTGTCAATGAAAATGGTAAAAAATGCGTATACACAAAAGGTGCACTAGATGGTGTACTAAGTCGGTGCGAATTTATTTTAATAGATGGAAAAATAGAAAAAATTTCTGCGACTCATAAATCAAACATATATAGGGCAAATGACAAAATGGCAAGCAAGGCACTACGAGTGCTTGCACTTGCTTGCAAAGTAGAGGACGGAACAAAAATAACTGAAAATGGACTTATTTTCCTAGGACTTGTTGGGATGATTGATCCTCCTCGTAAGGAGATAAAAGATGCTGTAAAAAAATGTAAACGTGCAGGAATGAAACCTGTTATGATAACAGGTGATTATAGCCAAACGGCATTTGCCATTGCAAAGGAAATAGGACTTGCAGATAGCATGAAGCAAGTTATCACAGGAAGCGAAATTGCAAAAATGAATGACAAACAATTTGCTGATGCGATTGAAAATTATTGTGTTTTTGCAAGAGTAAGCCCAGAAGATAAAGTAAGGATTGTTCAGGCATTTAAAGATAAAGGGCATATAGTTGCCATGACGGGTGATGGTGTTAATGATGCTCCAAGTTTAAAAAAGGCAAATATTGGTATTGGAATGGGAATTTCGGGTACAGACGTAGCAAAAGAGGTTTCCGATATTATCATAACTGATGATAATTTTGCAACAATAGTTATAGCAGTTGAAGAGGGAAGAAAAATATATCAAAATATCCAAAAAACAGTTAAGTTCCTCTTTTCAGCCAATCTTGCCGAACTTTTTTCACTGTTTTTTGTTACTCTCTTATTTCCTCAATATATCTTTTTGTTCCCAGTGCAAATTTTGTTTGTAAATTTAATAACAGATTCTCTTCCTGCTATTGCACTTGGCGTAGAACAACCAGAACGTGATTTAATGGATTTACCACCACGCGACTCTAAAAAAGGATTATTCTCAAATGGAATAGGCTGGTCTATTGTTATATTGGGACTTTTCCAAACACTGTTTGTTGTGCTTTCTTATGTGATAGGTATAGTCTATTATAATGAAGGCATTGCAATAACTATGGCTTTTTATACTCTTAATATTATTCAGATGTTCTACCTTGCCTCAATGCGTACGAATGCAAGCATTTTTAAATCTAAGCCGTATAAAAACAAATTTTTCTTGCTTGCTGTGGGATTTTGTTTTGCGCTAGTTATACTCTTTGCTTTTACACCTCTGCAATATTTATTAGGACTTAGGACACTTAATATTAATCAGTGGCTAGTCATAATAGGATTTTCTTTTTTAATGCTTGTTGTAAGTGAAATTTACAAGGTAATAGAAAAAATAATTCTTAAAAAGAGAAATGATAAAATAAAAGGGAAAAATTAAATATAATTTAATAATAAAAAATAAATCAAATTAAATGATAGAATTAGTAAACTAATAAAGATACAAATAATTTTTTAAAAACTAAGTAGTTTTTGAGATAAAAAGACTTGGTAAAATTAGAGAAATTAGAAAGGTAATTTTAAAAATTAACAAAAATCATTTTCTTTACTTGACTTTTGGATATAGATATTATTATAAATATGTAAAAGGAGTAAAATATGATTAATTATATTGCACCATTAAACAAAAATATTCAAAGAGACCATGTAAGGTTTTATAATAGATATGGGCTTGCTATTGCTGGAGACTTGTATTACAAAAAAGATATTGACGAAAATCAAAAATATCCCGCATTGATCGTTGGAGCGCCATATGGTGGAGTAAAAGAACAAGGCCCTTGTGTTTATGCTAATGAACTTGCAAAACGGGGATTTGTAGTTTTGACATTTGACCAATCTTTTATGGGAGAAAGTGGAGGAGAACCTAGGAATGTCTCTTCGCCTGATATCTTTACCGAAAATTTCTCCGCTTGTGTTGATTTTTTTGGGCTTCAAAAATTTGTAGACAGAGAAAAAATAGGTGTGATAGGAATTTGTGGATCGGGCGGTTTTGCTCTTTCGTGCGCTCAGGTTGATACAAGAATTAAGGCTGTTGCAACTGCAAGTATGTATGATATGACTATGGCAAGTAGACTTGGTATGGATAATGAGGCTATAAAAAAAGAAAAAGAACGTTTGTCAACACAAAGATGGGTAGATGCTGAAAAAGGATATCCAGAATATATACCATCAGTTCCAGAAGAACCTATTGACAAGGTTCCACAGCAACTAACAGAGCCGACAGCCGAGTGGTTTAGGTTTTATGCACTTAAAAGGGGACATCATCCTTATGCTAGGGGAGGATTTACTACAACAAGCAACATGGCATTTATGAATTATAAATTGCTTGATTATATAGATGAAATTTCTCCAAGACCAATTTTATTTATAGTAGGAGATGGAGTACACTCAAAGTTCTTCAGCGAAGATGCATATAAAAGAGCGAAACAACCAAAAGAACTTTATGTGGTAAATGATGCCGAACATATTGACCTATATGATCGCACTGATCGAATTCCTTTTGACAAACTTGAAACATTCTTTAAAAATAATTTAAAATAAAAAGATACCTAAAATGAAACAACCCCAAAAGTGATAATACGGATACAAATAAAATAGTAAAATGCGAAAAATATATAAAAAGTTAACTTAAAAATCCAATATGTTGTAGGCCTTATTTTCAATATGCATTTGTAACATAATATATTCGTATTTCAAAACCAAAGAGAGAAGTTTTGCTGTAGAATTAAAACTTCTCTTTTTTCAAATCAAAATTTTTGCGACAAATTTATAGCATAAATCATTCTCGCTAAGGCGGCTGCTGGGACACTCACAATTATTATTGCACTCGGAATACGGATTTGATTAAAGCCTTTATTTCATTATTTCAAATCAGTTAAAGCGAGATTATACTCATGGCTATTGTATAGGGAATTAAGTTTATAATAATATCTTCTTCGTTTTGAATATGATATGGCATATGTTCTTTAACTTCAATCACTAATACATTCAATTCTTTAAAAAGTTTATTGTCCAACATCTCTTTCGGGAATGCTCCACCATCTTTTGATGTTACAAGTCTTATCCATTTACCTGTTGTAATATCAATTCCAGCGACACAATAATCATGGTCTTTTAGTTATTTGGTTAATATGCAAATTTGTTTTTCATTTTTTTTCTTCTAATTTTTTGCAACAAAAAAGTTAATCACACTAATCTGTGATTAACTTTAAATGTGGCTGACAAACTTAAAATGCGGAAGGCGATATCGTTTGCAAAACAACCTCATTTTTGTGTCATTTTATTTTCAGAATATTTTTAGAATTCAGCACAAGGCAATTTAGGATTATATTTTACATTTTCTTCAATTATTTTAGCACTACATTGTTCACAACAACTGTAATTTTTATTTAACCACATTATAAATTCATTTGCTCCTGCACAACATATCTTTTCTTTATTTACAGTTATCCAGCAATCACTTTCTTCTGAGTATGCCCAATCGAAAAACTCTTGAATAATATTCTCCAAGTTTTCAAAAACAACATCGGGCACACTTATAATATCAACATTACCTTTTACTATCGTGATATCATGTTCCTCATCATAATCGTAATCATAAATAACATTTATATTCTTCATTGTTTACTCCTCTATTTTATTATAGGTATATGATATTCAAAGACTTTGATATGCTCTGTATAACTCCATATACCTCACCTATTAGGGTGAATTATCGGCAAATGATTTTTCAACCCATGTTCTTTTGCCCATCCATCTAAAGTTTCAACCTTATCCTTGAAAGCCCTTTTTGACTTCCTTTAGCAAAATCTATAACAGCCTTTTGATAGTCATTGAACTTCTTACTCTCACAATCATTATGAACCAAAACAGTCGATTCGTCAATAAAATAATTGTGATTTTGAGATATATTCAAATTATAAATGTCAATGGTGCAAGGATTGATAATGAATCCGAACCATAAAGTATTTATCGGATATGGTTATTTCGTTGTTAGAGTAAAGATAAAAGAAAAAGAGAGAAGATTTTAGATTTCTTCTCTCTTGTGATTAGTTGTTGCTGGTTAAGTCTTTGTTTTTGGTGTTTAAGAAGCTGTAAACACTTTTTGCTGATAAATTACTCATATCGCCGTTGTTGTTGGCGTATTCGAGCAAATCGTGGGCTAAGATAAAGGCTATGTCTTTTACTTGTTCACGAGATAGTTTGCATTCTCCGTATCTTAATACTTTAGTATTAAGACAGCAGTTTGCTGTGTTATCAGGCAGAATTTTGTCTAAGCAACAACTAAATTGGTCAATAACATTCTTCATAGTTCATTTTTTTATTTAAATGATATCTATGCTAGCCGCTATTGACTTCAACCCTTGACTTCTTGCACCGTTAAGAAGCCATTTTTAGTATAGCATACTTTCATAAATTTTGGGGTGTATTTGACAAAAATAGACAAACTGGGCTTCACAGTTGTAATAGGTCTGGGGAGCGATTCAAAATTGCACCACGCACCCTTTTAGGGTGAAACATCGAAAAAGCCTTATTTTATAAGGGTTTTTAAGGGGTGAAAAGTGCATTTTGAGTCCGCTCCTTATCCTGCTCCCCAAAATTTTATATAATTTCTTGTCGAAATCATCTTTTTAAGCAATAAAAAACACCCAAACTTTTTATTTGTTTGAGTGTTGCGTTTTTATAAAGTTCTTTCTTCTTGTTCATGTTTATTTTCATTTGTTTTAGTAGTTATATAATCTTCAACCACACAAGCGAAATCTTGTCCGAGCAAATCTTCACATGCACTATCTAGGGTTAGTTTATGAGTTTTATCCAAATATACTTGAAGTTTATTTAGCATTTCGACTTGTGTTTGGTGATTTGTTGCTTTTTCAAAATTCCTAATCCATTGGTCTGCGACAATTCTACCGACTACATATCTAAACATATAAGAACTGCATTTATCATCGTCATGCATTTTTTTCACTCGATCGACAAGTCTGTTTTGATTATTGTTCTGCAAATCCTTAACCAATCTATCCAAACTTTCATAACTCACAGGACATGGAAGACTTTTGATTATATCTCTTTCTTCTCTAATTAGGTTAATTTCACTTAATAAACTTGCCTGTTGACCTTTCTCATAATTTTCCAAATCTTCATTTGTGTAAAGTCCTTTTTTTACCAAAAATCTATTGAAAAGTCGTTCGATTATATGGCTTTCAATTTCACCAACACAGTCCCTTTCAAAACTTTTTTGCGTATATTTATCAATCTCTTGTTCTGGAACATTTGAACGTATCATTTCAATTAAATGCTGATGATGAGAGCTTAGAGCATGACCTAGTTCATGTGCAGTTGTTCTCAAATCATCAAGAGAATTGTGGATATAAACATTAAAATCAAGAAAAGTGTGTCTTCCTGAATGACCAACACTACTTGAATGATTGTCTCCCTTTTTTACAGAAATAAAATTAACATGAGTCCCACCATTGCTATCAATAAAATAAGGATGTGTTTTGTTAAGAATTTGTCTAACTTGTTCCGCTTTTTGTGGCATATATAGTGAAAAAAATTCATTCATACAATTTGAAATATTTTGTTCGTTTAATTGAATATCTCTATCGTGTTTCGATTGTTCAAATATGATAGTATCTTCAACTTGAGCAATTAAATCTAGTAATGATGTGTTATTTGTATCTGGCTCTGTTAAAAATCTTAAAAATCCATGGGCATTCACTTTTGCACACTTTGCATCAAACTCTTGAGCATACTGTTTTGTCACCTTAAATTTGAACATATGTAATTCTCCTTAATCAAATATATTGTATCATAAATAGTAAAATTTTGGAACTACTTTATTGCAAATTTTGTCAAAGGGGCTGATTTTTCTTTTGTTTTGTGTTAAGATTAGTCTAACAAAGGAGTATTTAGTTATGTTAAAGAAAGCCGTTATTTATGCAAGATATAGTTCAGATAGTCAAACCGAGCAAAGTATTGAAGGACAACTTAGAGTATGTAAAGAGTTTGCCGAGAAAGAAAACTATTCAATAGTAGAAACCTATATTGATAGGGCTATGACAGGAACTAACGATAAACGACCAGCATTTCAGCAAATGCTCCACGATAGTTCTAAAAAGGGCTTTCAGTTTGTTATTGTGTATAAGTTTGATAGATTTGCTAGGTCTAGACACGATAGTGCTGTAAACAAAGCAATACTCAAGAAAAATGGAGTTAAGTTAATTTCTGCAACTGAACTTATTTCAGACTCTCCCGAAGGCATAATTTTGGAAGGTATGCTTGAAAGTTTTGCTGAGTATTATTCAGCAGAATTAAGTCAAAAGGTTAAGCGTGGCAGAAAAGAAAGCCGAATTAAAGGAATGTTTTTAGGTGGTAGAACTCCGTTTGGATATTATGTTAAAGACCAAAAGGTATTTATTCATGAACAGCAAGCAGAAATTGTTAAGCAAGTGTTTAATGATTATTTAAGTGGTATGAGATTAAAAGATATTTCCACTAAACTTAAAAACAATGGTATTAAAACCAACTATGGCAAAGATTTTAGTATAAATGCAGTGTCTAGAATGCTTAGAAGTCCATTTTACATAGGCAAAGTATATGCAGATGATACAATCTACACAAACATATATCCATCAATCATTGAAGAAGAAATGTTTGAGAAAGTAAACCAATCACTTCAAACAGGCAAGAAAACAGCAGCACAAAAGAAAGCTGTTGTTCCATATCTATTGAGTGGCAAACTTGTTTGTGGCAAGTGTAAAGCATTAATGACTGGCGATAGTGGAACTGGCAGAAACGGAGTGCATTTTTACTATAAATGTGTAAACAGAAAGAAAAACCATTGTTGCGATAAAAAGACAGTTGAAAAGAATTATATTGAAAACTATGTTATTCAATCCACAAAAGAGTTTTTGAAGAATTGTAAGCAAGTTAGAGATATTGCTAAAGGTGTAACAATTTTGTTTAACGATAATATAGCAAAAGATACTATCTTAAACTCACTAAATGCACAGTTAAGTGATATAAACAGACAATTAAACAACATTGTTAATGCTATTGCTAATGGAATATATAGCAAAACCACAAACGAAAAATTAAACTCACTTGAACAACAAAAAGAAGATATGGAAATTAAAATAGCCGAACACCAAGTTAAAAGAATAAAACCACTTGATGAAAACATAGTTTACAAGTGGCTTATGAGTTTTGCAGATGTTGATATAACCGACACTCTTGCTTGCAAGAGAATGATTGATTTGTTTGTGAATAAAGTAATTCTCTATGATGATTACTTTGATATTGTATTTAATGCAAGTGAAGATAACACACAGAATATAAAGCTTGATAATATAGAAGATTACACAAATCTTGAAAGCCAATTAAACAATAAAAAAGAGCAACCCGAACACAATGGTTCGGATTGCTCTCATTTGGTGCGGATAACAGGAGTTGAACCTGCACCCTTTCGGACTGGAACCTAAATCCAGCGCGTCTGCCAATTCCGCCATATCCGCATATTTTTTGTTTTTTATAATGAAAATGTTAATCATTTAATTTATACTTTTATATTATAAACAAAATTAGTGTCTTTTGCAAGTATTTTTTGTTTATTTTATTAAATTAATTTCTTATAATTTTTATAAACAAAATTTTTTTAAAAATTTGCATATATAATATTGAAAAATTGTAATTTTTATGTTACAATTTTTGTTCATAGAGGAGAAATAATGCAAAATTATAATTATATAAATATTGATAAAGAGACAAAAAAGTTTTTCAAAAGAGCAAAGATTAAAAAGAATGATAATTTATCAGAAATAAATGATAAAATAATTTGTTATGTATCAAAAATGGGTAAGAGACTTGATATTGATAGTGTTTATTTGCTTGAAAATCAACTTTCTGACTCCAAATTTATGATAAAATTATTTAGAGCAAATAGTGACCTTATTCTGATTTTTTCAAATTTAAATAAAAATCTTACACATAATGAAAATTTTGCATTAGATTATTTGAATATTGTATTACATAAAAAACTACCAGTAAATATTTATCATATGGCATTTTCTCAATTTACTAATTTACTTAAAAATCCCACTTTTCTTTCAAAAGTTATAGAAAAATTTTCTGATTTTAATATAATTTCAATTATTTACAAACTTTTTGTTAATGTTAAAGAAGACTCATCAAAGCAAAAATATTATAATATTATTTGTGATATTCCAACCCAGTTATTATGTGAACAGGCAAGACAATTCGGCTGTGAGGTTTTGCTTTATTTGCCAAAAAATATTCCAAATTACAATAAAATTATTTCGTATGCGATAGAAAAGGATGGATTCAAAGCATTAAGTTATTTAGATATTGATGATGTCATAGATAATAAGGAACTAATTTTAAAAGCATATCAACTTTTTGGGAAAGAAGCACTTTCTTATTATCTTGAATTTTCTTTAAATCCAATTCACAAGAGTGTTTATGTTGAGGATGGAAAAGTTAGTTGTAAAATAGACTATGATGAAAAGTGTGCCGAAGTCCAAAAGATGCTATTTCAGTCGGCAGAAATAGAAAAAATTTATGAGGACAACAACAGCAACATAAATTGGAAAGATAAGAGAGTTAAAGAAAAAGTTGAAAGATATAAAAATGATGTTCAAGACGATGAAATAGAGAAAAATTAAACACCTAAATAGGTGTTTTTTTAAAAAAATATGAATTTTTTACAACATAAAGACAAAAAATAATTCAAAAAGTTTACTTTTTAAACTTATTTATGATATTATTAGTTTATAATATAGGGGAAGTTATGGAAAGTTATATTAAAAAAATTAATGATAGAGTAAGAGCAAAACATGATGAAAAACAGGCAAAAAAAATAAAACTTATATATCTCATATCTGGGGGAGTGACATTGGGGATAGGAATTGCAGGTTTTTTAGCATCTTTGATAACTTTTATAGTTATGTTTTTAAACCATGACACAGAAAGTGCCTTCGTTGCATGGATGGTTGCTTTGCCATTTATTGTGATGATAGTTGTCGGCTCTGTTTTGACGAGAATTGGTGATATGCTTCTTAGGGATGAGGAAATCTTGCAGGTCGAAATTGAAAAACAAGAGGCAAAACAAGCGATAAAAGATAAAAAATCAAATAAAAAAATTGAAAAAATGAATAAAAAGCAAAATAACAAGAAAGAAAAGGAGTAAGAATGAAAAGTATTGCTATAATCACAGGTGCATCCTCAGGAATTGGAAGAGAATTTGTAAAACAACTAGATGGTCAGTTTGATGAGATTTGGGGAATAGGTCTAGGTCAAGAGGCGCTTGATAAAGTCAAAGAGGAGACTAAAACTTCTTTTGTTGGACTCGAGTTAGATTTAACTAAAGAAGAAAACTTCGAAAAAATTGTAAAAATGTTAGAGGAAGAAAAACCTAATGTTAAATTTTTAGCAAATTGTTCAGGATTTGGAAAGTTTGGCAGATACGATGAAATAAATATTAAGGATTCTGCTAACATGGTGGACTTAAATTGCAAGGCGCTTGTGCTTATGACGGAATATGTTTTGCCATTTATGAGTGAAGGGGCGAGTATTGTTGAAATTGCATCTGTCGCCGGATTTCAACCTATTCCTTATATGGCTGTTTATGGCGCAAGCAAGGCTTTTGTTGTAAGTTATGCAAGAGCAATAAATCAAGAACTGAAATCGCGAAAGATAAAAGTTACCTGTGTATGTCCATTCTGGACTAAAACTGCTTTCTTTGATAGGGCAAAAGACACAAAGGCAACAAATGAAGTAGTTTCGTATTATGCCGCAATGTACAAAGCGGAAGATGTTGTAAGAAAGGCAATAAAGGACAGCAAAAAAGGAAAGGAACTGTCAATATGTGGCTTTATTGCAAGAAGTCAGGTAAGACTTGTTAGTATTTCCCCTAAAAAATTTGTTATGGCAACTTGGATAAGACAACAAAAACTAAAAAAGAAGTATAAAAACAAGTAGAAATTTATTGTTTAACCATTTAGTATTAAAACTATTTGTAAGTTTGGAACTGATGGTTGCTTAGATTTATAAGCATAAAATAGACAAGATTTAAAAACAAACTTTTAATACCAATAAAATGTGAAAAAATATTCAATATTCTTCTAAAGCAAAGGTGGACAAGTCCACCTTTTTTTAATAAATCCTTATGAACGTTGGGGGATGCTGTACAGGTCGGTAGCCCTTTTTGGTGATAAATTTTTACGAAGTACTACAATTTGCTTGACAAAAAGGGCGGGGGGGGTAAAATAGGGTATCAAAAAAATTTTTGATACCCTATTTTTAAATCGTCTAGAATGTAGAAAAAATTGGGGAGGCACCCAACTTTCTTAACGCGGGCACGACTTGCAAGGCAAGTCTGACCGCTAAAAGTCGTATTTCTGCGAGTACCTCTTGAAATACTTTTGGTTCCCCACCCAGTCTCCCTCCGACCCCTTGAAATTTACTCTGTAAATTTCTGCGTAATAAGGACCCCAAGGGGTGAATTTCTGATAAAATATGCTAATTTTAAAAAATTTTTATAAAAATCTAAAGATTATGCCGTCAAAGTGACGGCACAACAAATATTTAATAAATTTAAAATGTTAAAATAGGGTAAAAAACAACAATGGACAGTCGAGATATAATAACAAAAAAATGGCTTTATATAAATAATTACTTAAAAAATATACAAAATAAAATAAAAAATAAGGAGTGATTTATGAAAACATTAAGACTTAAGTT
>CALVOK010000024.1 GCA_944350275.1 uncultured Clostridia bacterium
ACATCATATATATATGAGATTCCGCTTTCGTCTACTGTATTTATTATATCAAAGTATACTATAATTCCACCATAGGTGTTGTTATAGGTGCCGAGGTTCATATTAAACTCTCCATTGATATATCCTGGCATAAACTTGCCTTTTTCTTTAAGGCTATATGGAGTTGTGCTTGAATTCATATCCTCTTGCATTCTCACATCTTGGACATACAGGGACTTGTCATCGACACTGAAAGTTATGTTGCCACCTAGTTTTATATACTGAATTTCAGCAGCATAAATGCCTACAACTACAAGTCCTAACACAAGGCATACCATTGCAATAAGTGAAATTAACTTTAGTTTTAAAGTTCTCATGAATTCTCCTTTTAATTATGACAATACTTCAATTTTTTGTTTTATTTTGTATATTTTCTCAGCAATTATTTACATAAAGTCAATTTTTTGTTGGTTTTCGACGTTTTATTTACTCTTCACAACCATAATTTTATAATTTTTCTATCGCTTTGTATTTGAAGTGCCGTCACTCTGACGACATAATCTTTAGATTTTTATAAAAAATTTGAAAAATTTATGAATTTTTGATAAAAATCTAGGATTTTTGTGAATTCCCTTTAAAATTCACCCCTTGGGGTCCTTATTACGCAGAAATTTATAGAGTAAATTTCAAGGGGGTCGGAGGAGGACTGTCACCCTTGAAATTGTCGAATTTCAAGGGTGCCCAAGGGAGAGGAACCGAAATCAAACCAAAAATATTTGAGAGCGGTCGGTACAATTTGTATTTTAAGTACGTCGCGTCGGACAAACGTCAAACATTTGGTTTGGTTGGTGCCTCCCCAATTTTTTCTACGTTCTAGATGATTTAAAAATAGGGTATCAAAATTTTTTTGATACCCTATTTTACCCCCCCGCCCTTTTTGTCAAGCAAATTGCAGTACTTCGTAAAAATTTTTTACCAAAAAGGGCTACCGACCTGTACAGCATCCCCAAACGTTCATAAGGTCATATAAAAAAAGGCAGGTAAATTTCCTGCCTTTCTAATATTGGCTCCCCAGGTAGGATTCGAACCTACGGCCTATCGGTTAACAGCCGAGTGCTCCACCACTGAGCTACTGGGGAATATTGTTTGTTTTTGGTGTTTAAGTCTTTTGCTAGCACTCGGCCACTAACCTTTTCGGTTTATTCCCGCCTATGCTTTATCAAAGTCCCTTTAAGAACTTGACTCCCATCCTGACCAATTCACCTCTTAAACTGCTGAGATTTTTGCTTTGTTGGAACAATTTTGTAAGTATCTTATGTAAATCATCTGACTGATGACTTACATGTTTTTCTTACTACTTTGGGTAAACCTACCCTAACAAAAATTGAGGGAAATATGAGACAACCATCCTTTTTGGATGATTGCTCCTATATAATATCAAATTATTTCCCTTTTGTCAACAATTTTTTCGTTTTTTCAAAAGTTTTTCTAAAAAATTCTGTCTTTACAAAATATATGATTTGCTGAAACTAAAAATTCGACCTAGAATTGCACATTAATCCTTTTTTAACAACATCTGAATCACATTTAAACAATATAAGGCATCTCCTACGTTTTTTAGTATCTCTTTTGCCTCTTCTATTTTGCCAGAATCAATTAGACTAATGCATTTTACAACTGCTTCATTTAAAGTCTGTTCAAAACTCATACTACACCTACCTTTCTTGCTCTACTTCTCTAAATTTTTCACAGATTAACCTTTGAAATTCAAATATTTTTATAGTTTCCGTCATACTCTCTTTAAGTACTTTTACAAACTCAACTGCTAGTTTATTGTTTGCATTCTTGTACTTGTTTATTGCCTTTTCCTGTGCTTCGTTTGACTTTTTGTGAAGTTTAATTGACTTTTCAACATCCTTAATAAGTGCTTTTATGTCTTTTTTCTCCAAAATGTCCAGATTTTTCAATCCCTCCTCAGTAAATTCTTTCTCAACTTTGATTTTTAATTTGCTGATAATGTCAAGAGAAATTGGAAACAGTTTAAAAATATCTGCTCTTGCTTGTGCGTTGTCTATAATCTCTTGGTATCTCTTCTCGAAGCCTTTGCATTCGTCTATATATTGCTCAAGCACTTTATCTATATCACCTGCCACCTCTGCCTCAGTGCTATATTTTTTCTTATTAAATTTATACATTTATCCCTCCTTAGTATGCTTTCATTTTATCATAACAACACACTTATGTCAATATTTTTTTAGAAAATAAATTCAAATATAACTAAAATGCCATGCTTTTCCCATAAAGTTACAATATTGTTAAATCGAAAAAATAAACAAATTGAAAATTATGAAAAAATTAAAATTTTCAAAAATATTAAAAAAGACTATATTTTGTGCGTTATTCACTCAATATAGTCTTTTTGTGCTTAAAATAACTTACATGGCTTGTATAAATTGCAACTTAGTATAATTCCCTCACTTTTTGAATCACAACTTTAAGTCAAAGATTGCTTAGAATAAACTCTGTAAGTCTTTCCGTCAATCAACTCCTCACTTGTATATGGGAAGTTGGTAGTGTTGATGTAAGAATGTGAGTCACTTGCAAAATCTGTAAGTACTCTAACAGTTGTGGCATTTTGAAGTAAATATCCACAGGCGCTTGACGAAGTTGCCAAATTATAGATTGTTTCGCTCTCAATGATGACAGTGGTGAGATTGGTGCAACTGTAGAATGCTGAAGTACCTATTGACTGTAAACTCTCTGGTAATGTTACACTTGTAATTTTATCATATCCTGTAAAGGTATATGAACCTGTTATGTTTGTTACTCCCTCTAAGTCTAAGTTTTCTGAAATCTTTTGTCCATCTATTACCAGTGATTCTGCATAACATATTGGGTTAGAATACTGATTTGCAAAATTTATTGCACACCACTGTGACATTGTGCCTGGATAGTTTACTGTCTGGATATTATCACAACCATGAAATGCACTATTTCCTACACTTGTAATACTTGATGAGAAGTTAACTTCTGTTATGTT
>CALVOK010000025.1 GCA_944350275.1 uncultured Clostridia bacterium
CTGAGCTATGGAAGCCCATGGAGCAGGTGAAGGGAATCGGACCCTCGCAACCAGCTTGGAAGGCTAGTGTTCTACCACTGAACTACACCTGCACATGTTGACTATAAAAGAATAGCATAACAAAGTTTAAATGTCAAGAAATTTGAATAAATTAATAAAAAATATTTTTAATTGTTGTAAGTCTTGCCTATTATACACTATATTATTTGACTTATTTGCGCATCAACTGATATAATAAAACAGGAGAGTACTAATGATAATTAATTTTAGCAATGGAAATAACGAAAATGAATACACCCCTCTTTTATGGGAATGTTTAGGCTTTAGATTTAGAAATGATGACCTGATATACAAATTAAATTGTTTTAATAAACGTCATAATCCAATGACTAAAGTTGTGCCAGGAGAGAATTTCTTATATCATCTTGTGTTTGACGACGACAATATCTCCTCTCTTATTTTAAGAGTATCCAATGACGAAAAGTCCAAATTTGTTGATGATGTTTGCCCTGTAAGTTATAGTGCAAATATACCAAAATACAATGTAAAACTTGAAAATAATGCTCAAAAAAAATATTTATTTTCATTTTTTGATAACAGAAATGGCGACTTTTTATTTAATTCATATGTAAATTTATCCTCATTTCAAAGAGGCTTAAACAGACTAAATATAGGTCTGTCAGAGATTAAAATAGGAGAGGACTATATCCTCAATTGTTATATTATGTCTACTTTTGCACTTATCTACAATGATGAATCTACCCTTAAAGAAAAGGTTCTAAATGACAATTTGCAAGTGTTCGCTGATTTTAGCAAACCACTTTCCCAAAGTGAAACAATAACATCAATTGCTGGTAAAATTGCTTTCATAAATGTCGACTTCAACTTATTTACAGGGTTAAGATTTTATGAAATAGGTTTTGTTTGCAGGCAAAATTTATTTGTCGTTTACATACCATCAAATTATTTAAATAAATTCCCGAAGGTAAACGACTATATCTTAATATCTGATTTTGTGGTTTTTGGCGAAATCTTTTCAGAAAAATACCCTAGCACTAAACAAATTCCATATATTGCAACATCACACTATGACAAAAAAATCAAGTCAGCCGACAATTTTATCCTAAATTTAACTATGAAATATATAAAAGGATATGAAAATGTTGTAAAAATAAACAAAGATGAAATTTTTGACGGTGAAATAAAAATCAAATACATTTCCATAAAGTTATATAACAATGTGATAAAAGCGGTTGCATCTTTATATGTAGGTGAAGAAAAACCTATCAGTATCACTATACATAAAGATGGGGACTTTGAAAGTAAAATAAACAAACTTGCAAAACTAAAAATTAAACCTAATCATGATTTTGTTGAAGATTTAATTGATGGAGTCTATTGGTATGTTATCTATAATGACATATATCTAGAAGGACATGACAACTTGCCTGAAATTATTGTTAAAATAAAGAAGATACTAGAATTTGATAAAATAATAGATGTTTTAAAAAAATCCTATTTAAAATATAAAGAAGATGAAAATAATGATAAAAACTAAGCAAAAATGCTTAGTTTTTATTGATTTTTATGCACTATTCTATTTTTGTATTTCCATTATAACTCTTTTCTTATAAATTTATTTTGGGCATAAAGGATGGCAACTGATTGTTTACCTTTGTTTATAGCATCAATTGCTTGTTTTGCAAAACCCTTTGCATAATCAAGTTCAACATCTGTCGGTTTACTTCCTCTTTGCACATAACCTATTTTTACACCTTTTATCTCTATATCAGGTTCTATTTTATTGAGATTTTTAATTATCGTTTGCATTTTGACAATATTTTCTCTTAGGTAAATTGCACTGCCTTGACCTAGGTCATGTTTGTTTTTTATAATCTCAGCAATCTGCTTATACTTTATATCCTTTTTGGAGGAAATAACGTAATCTGCAGGTCTTATGTAATTTACACATTTTACTATTCTTGGGCATTCTCTTCCCATTATTTCAAAAATACAGCACCTATCAAATGCTTCCATAGATGGCATAATGTTATTGATTGTATCCTCACAAGCATGAACGGCTGTGTGATAACCTAAAGAATAATCACACCCTGGCACATCATTGTCTATTGTTGCTGGAATATAAACCACTTTTATCCCCTCTCGAGCAAGCCTCTTACAACCCTCATATGTGCCATTCCCTCCTAATACGACCACTGCATCGAACCTTTTAGCATTGGCTACACCTCTTTTAAAGCCTTCCTCTGTCTTAAAAGCCTCACATCTTGAGGATTTTATGCAACTTCCTGCCTCTTTAGAACTGTGCAGAGGCTTAAAATCTGAAATTTTTGTTATATCATTATTGATAAGCCCACGAAAACCTGCCCTTGCAGAATAAAGGTTTGTTCTATATTTAACAAACAATGTTGAAAGCACCGTATTCATTCCAGGTGCATCTCCTCCACTTGTCAAAATTAATATTCTCATATCCCCTCCTATTTGATTATAACATTCTCCTCACCAAGTAGTCCTATCAGTTCATTTTCAAGGTAGTTATTTATCTCTACCTTTGTGTTAAAGGAAAATGCTTTATTTGTCGCCGAACATTTTATTATAACCTGTGATTGTCCTGGATAACTTGCTGTAACCTTTTTAACACTATTATATAAATCTGTATCCTGTGTGTTAAATCTTAAATACACTTTCTTGATTTCCTGTTTAGTAGTACTTTCCTCTTTCTTTTCCCAAGGAATTATAGATTCGGCTATAACAATTGGTGATTTTCCCTCTCTTATTGACAATTTGCCTCGTATAGTCACAAGTCCGTCTTCGCCTATAACATCTCTATATTTATTATAGTTTTTATTAAATACCATCACTTCAAATGTCCCATATATGTCCTCTATGGTT
Organism: uncultured Clostridia bacterium; assembly: GCA_944350275.1. Lineage (GTDB taxonomy): Bacteria > Bacillota > Clostridia > Christensenellales > UBA1242 > Caccovivens. The sequence continues at coordinate 2,911 of CALVOK010000025.1, forward strand.
AGAATTGCCATATTGCCTGACTTTGTATTCATTTTCTTTGAACTTGTAATTATACCACCGCAAACAACCTGTTGTCCGTCTTTGACTTGGCTTTCTTGTTCATCTTGAATGCCCTGTTCTTCGCCATAGTCCATTATACCACCAGAGTATCCTCCCTCATCATCGTCATCGCTCTGCATATCGCCTGTTGGGTCTACCTTTAAATCGGCAATCATGTCAGACGTGAAATTGAATTTGTCATATTTTTTAAGATAATCATCAAGAGGATGTCCTGAAAGATATATACCTACATACTCTTTTTCATATTTTAAGAGTGTATCTTTGCTGTATTCTTTTATATTTGGCAATGTTATATTATTGACCGAACTGAGTTCCTCAAATGTATCAAACATTGAAAATTGCCCTTGCGCCCTTGATTTTCTGTCATTTGCAACCATTTCCATGTAAAGAGGATATACCTCCATAAGTTGAGAGCGGTATGCACCAAATTCTGAAAATGCTCCACTTAAAATAAGGCTATCAAGTGACCTTTTGTTTAGAGTATTACTGCTTACCCTCCTAATAAAATCTTCAAAACTCGTGAATGGTCCGTGTTCCTGTCGCTCTTCAACTATGTTATCAATAAGTCCTGTGCCAACATTTCGCAGTGCACCAAGACCAAAACGAATATTACCATCTTCAACTTTAAATAGAGTAACTGATTTGTTTATATCTGGTGGAAGAATTTTGAAGCCCTCTTTTCTTGCATAATTTGTATATTTTTTTACGGCATCAATGTTGGTTATTCTGTTATTCAATACGGCGGTAAGATATTCTACTTCATAGTGCGCTTTAAGATAGGCGGTTTGGTATGATACATAAGCATAAGCGGCAGCATGAGATTTATTAAATGCATATCCTGCAAACTTTGCCATTTGGTCGAACACCTTTTCTGCCACCTTTTCGTCATGACCTAATGCAAGTGCACCTGGAATATCTTTCTTTTGTCCTAGTGGGTCTTTAAAACCGTAGATAAATTTCTTCTTCTCTGGTGGAAGTTTTTCTGGTTTTTTCTTTGACATGATACGTCTAACATTATCTGCTCCGCCTAGACTAAAGCCCGCCATAACTTGAAATATCTTCATAACTTGTTCTTGGTATATTATACATCCATACGTTGTACTTAATATAGGGATGAGACAAGGGTCGTCATATTCTATTTTTTCAGGCTCTCGTTTTCCTTTTATAAACTTTGGAATGAAGTCCATAGGACCTGGCCTATATAGTGATATTCCTGCTATAATATCTTCAAGCGAGGTAGGTTGCAAGTCCATCATAAACTTTTTCATACCTCCACCCTCAAGTTGAAAAACTGCTTCGGTATTGCCAGAACTTATAAGTTCATAGACAGCAGGGTCGTCATAACTCATCTTGGTAAAGTCTATCTCTACTCCATGAATTTCTCTTATGTATTTAATTGCCTCGTGAATATCAGTAAGGGTACGAAGTCCCAAAAAGTCAAATTTGAGAAGTCCTAAATGCTCAAGTTCGTTCATATCAAATTGAGTTATCTCATCATTACCACTCTTTGCCATTGGAACATGGTCAAAAACAGGGTCAGGCGCAATCAAAACTCCAGCAGCGTGCATAGAGACGTTTCTTGGCACACCTTCAAGTTTCACCGCCATGTCAATTACCCTTTTGACTTCTATATCCTCATCGTACATTGCTCTGAGTTCTGGTATTAAGTATTTTTTGTCTTCATCCTTGCTTGTAAGTCCAAAATAATATGCAAGCACAGGAGGTTTTTTGGTAGGTTTCTTGGGTATTTCTTTAGTTATCTTATCTACTTCTGAATATGGATAACGAAGCACTCTTGCAACGTCTTTGATGGCATTTTTTGCCTGCATATTACCAAACGTCACTATGTTTGAAACATGGTCAGCGCCATATCTTCTTTTTGCATATTCTATAACTTCACGTCTTCTATCCATACAAAAGTCCACGTCAAAGTCTGGCATTGACACACGTTCTGGATTAATAAATCTATCAAAAAATAAATCATACTTCATTGGGTCAACCTGTGTTATGCCTGAGCAGTAAGCGACCAAACTTCCTGCACCTGAGCCTCTACCTGGTCCCACAGGAATATCATTTTCACGTGCAAAATTTATATAGTCCCAAACTATCAAGAAATATTCAACATAACCAAGTTTGTGAATGGTATCAAGTTCCATCTGAAGTCTCTCTTTATATTCATCAGTTACTTCTTTATAATTTCTATATAACCCCTCCCATGCAAGTCGCGACAGAAATTCAAATGATGACTCGCCAGTGTCTGGCACATACTTAGGAATAAAGTTGTCAGTGGCGCCTAATTGGTCCTCTTTTGGAACGAGGGTATTCCCGCCCTCAGCCGCTTCTCTTAGTGACTTTGTCTTAATGAATACATTGCATTTATCTGCTATTTCTAGTGTTCTGTCAAGTGCCTCTTCATATCCTGGGAGTGCCTCCTGCATTTCTTCATAAGTTTTAAGATAAAATTCCTGCGTCTCAAATTTCATTCTATCAGGGTCATCATAGGTTTTGCCTAGTTGCACGCACATTAGCACATCTTGAAGTTCGTAATCTTCTTTGTTTAAATAATGTACGTCGTTCGTCGCAACAAGAGGTATATCGAGTCGTTTACTCATCTCAGTGAGTTTAACAAGCACCTCTTTTTCCTCTGGTATGTTATGATTTTGTATTTCAAAATAAAAGTCATCTCCAAACACTCGCTTATACCATAATGCGTGTTTGTCCGCCTCATCATATTGTCTCTTTAAAATGCATTGAGGTATGTGTCCTGCAAGGCAAGCAGAGAGACAAATTATACCTTTGCTATATTTTTCGAGGAGTTCATAATCTATTCTTGGCTTATAATACATTCCCTCCAAAAAAGCGAACGAGGAAAGTTTTAACAGATTTTGATAGCCTTCGTTATTCTTTGCAAGTAAAATTAAATGTCCTGTATCCTCTCTGTTTGCATGAGATTTTCTATCATGACAAATATAAAATTCCTCGCCAATAATTGGCTTTATCCCCTTTTGTACGCAAGCCTCAAAGAATTTAATTACACCATACATATTCCCATGGTCAGTTATAGCAACAGCCCTCCAACCTCTCTCTTTGACAATGTCTACAAGTTTATCAATCCTTGCAAGACCATCAAGCAAACTAAATTCTGTGTGCAAATGTAGATGTACAAACTCTTTCATTTCTCTTTTAATCTCCTCTTAGTAAATCTGCTATTTTTAATATTCTTCTAAATCTATGGTTTAATCCGCTTTTTGTAAGTTTTATTGTTGAGAGTTTTAAAAGTTCATCCATACTCTCCTGAGGATTTGCAAGTCGCAGTACCGCCACCTCCTGTAAGTCCTCTGGTAAACTTTCAAGCCCTATTTTCTTATTTATATAATTTATTGCATGAATTTGTTTTAAACTTGCCTCTACCGTCTTATTTATATTGGCATTAATACAATTTACCTGCCTATTAACTGTATTACGTAAATCTCTCTTTGCCATCTCGTCAGACAAATCAAGTACTGACTGTTCTGCACCAACAAGTGCAAGCAGGTCTTTAATTGCCTCACTATCCTTTAAATAAAGAACATATATCTTTTTACGTGTGACAATCTTACTTGATATATTAAAATGCTCAAGCAGACTCTGTACACCCTGTAAAAAATCAAGTTTATGTGAAGAAAACTCTACATGATAACCTGTTGTAGACAACTGAGAGCCCAGTTCTGAAAATTTTATACTTGAAGTGGCACAACCTACATAGGCGCCCTTTATAAAACTCTTTTTTGTATCGTCGTCTGCAACTAGGTTGCTATCTATCTCACTTATAAATACAAGTTCTCCATTCGGTGAAATAAGTGAACAATCTTTTAGTATTTGCAAGGAAACATCTATTGGAAATTTTATTCTATAATATGTCGTTTTATTAATAATATAATCGTCGGAAATTTCTAAACTAAGTTTTTTGCCATATAATTTATATGTGAGTTTATCAACATAGTCAAAAATTTCTTTGAAATCAGTGACTATATCAAGCCTAAGTCCCTCACTGTTTTTTGTTACAGTGCCACAAGCATGCAATAATCCCGACAAAAAAGCAAGTCCGCAATCTGCGTCCTCTATACTTTTTTCTATAATTTGTAATTTACTCACTTTCGCGAAACTCATATCCTACCTTTTTGTTGCAAATTTTGGTAATTTGTCTATGTTTACTATCTGTGAAAGTGGGAGGTCAAGCCTGTAAATCAAATTTAATGCATTGTTACATTCTCCCACCTTCTCTGGACTATGTGCATCCGAGTTTACTATAAATTTTACTCCCTCACTTGCCATTGTCAAGAGTTCTTGGTCGGTAAAATTTATTCTCTTGCCATTAAGTTCAATAAGCGTGCCTTTCTCTTTTGCTAGTCTTGCCACTGCTAATGTGTCTGTTGGACAACCGTAATTTAAGTGGGTTATAACATCTATTGGATATTTATCAAGCGCCTTTAAAAATGCTGTAGTATTTCTATTTAGTCTCTCTTTGCTTGGAAAGTAAGGCGAGCCAAACTTGTTTGCTAATAAAAAGTTAATATAATCTCTCTTGTGTGCAAACTTAACAAGTTTATGATAACCCATCAAAAGAATGTCTAAAAACTCAAAGTCCTGTTCTTCGACATCAATCTCGCCACCGTCGGAGATTAGATTCGCCTCTACGCCTAATAAAATATCAACTCCGGTAACCTCACGAGCATTTAAAATGTCCTCTTTCACTGATGGAACATCTTTCCTTCTTATTCCATAAGCATAATGATTAAAACCATGCTCTGTGATTGCTATCTGTTTCAACCCCTTATTTTGAGCAGCAGAAGCATTTTCAAGTACGGTGCCTTTCCCATGGTTATGCCTTGAATATTTTGTATGTGTGTGATAATCTCCATAAAGAATCATTTTTACCCCCGAGACTAAAAATTAAAATTAACCAATTCAGAATTTTATAACTTTTGTATCACTAAGTTATATAATTTTAGTTGCATTCTACTTAAAGTCTAAATTTAATTTTTATAAAATGTTTATATATTGATTATATATCATTTTTTCAAAATGTCAAATCAAAAGTTTGAAAAAATTTTAAAATTATAGGTTATAATGTCTTATGTTTTTATTAGTAAAAAAGCAAGTCAAACAAAACTTGCTTTGCTAATTTCTCAACTCGTCTATAGCCTTTAGCCTATCTTTTGACTTATATACATAACTTCCGCTAACAATCATGTCGGCGCCTGCCTCATATAATTGCTTTGCTATTTCAGGTGTTATACCGCCATCAACCTCAATTTTATACTTATAGTCATTGTCCTTTCTTAATTTGTCAAGTTGCTCGACCTTTTCTATTGCTATTGGCAAAAACTTTTGACCACTAGCACCTGGCTCTACTGACATAACAAGTATAACATCAAAATCGTGAGCATAAACCCTTATGTCGCTTATAGGTGTCTCTGGTTTAATAGCAATTCCTACAAGTACATTCTCTTCTTTTACCTTTTTAACCGCCTCTATTATGTCATTTTTTTCATCGAATGCCTCGTAATGAAAAGTTATAATGTTTGCTCCTGCTTGAATGTAATTTTCTAAACTCTTTAATGGCTGTTGCGTCATAAGGTGGACATCAAGCATGATAAGACTATGTTGATTTATACTTTCGACAAGCGAAGCGTCATAAGTCTTATTTTCAACAAATTTTCCATCCATTACATCACAATGCAAAAAATCTGCATGACCTTGCATCTCTCTTGCATACTCGGCTATGGTCTGATACTCTTTTATTGGGTCGGTTGATACTGAAATATAAAGATTTCTTTTCATATTTACTCCTTTTTAAAAGCACAAAAAGCAATAATTTAGAAAAATAACGTTAATTTTTGTGTTTTTTGTGGTTTTTAATTATTTTTTTTGTTTTTTACGTGAATTTTATATAATTTTTTAATATTTTCTTGCACTTTTTAATTCCTCTAAAATTCTTAAATAGTTTTCATATCTAAGCATTGAAATCTTATTCTCATCGACTGCCCTGATTACTCCGCAGTCTCCACTCTCATGTAAGCATGAGCGGAATTTACATTTTGCCCTTGCTGTAAGAAAGTCAGGATAGTAGGCTGATAATTCTCTGTAGTCTAGGTTGGTAACATATGACAAATCAAGCAAAGAAAAACCTGCCGTGTCTGCTAAATACCCTTTCCTCAACTTATATAGTGTGACAAGTCGTGTGGTTTGTTTTCCCCTCTCTATTCTCTTTGAGAGCGTGTCTGTGTCTGCTAAATTTTCCTTAAAGATTGAATTAATTATTGATGATTTACCAACTGCACTTTGCCCTGCCATTGCACAAACACCTTCAATATTTTCTTCAATTTCTTTAATATTTCCATTTTTGGCTGAAATTTTTATGATTTTTACTATTTTTTTATAGTTTTTTGTAATAAAACTCAAAAATTCCTCACCTGCAATATCGCATTTATTTATAACCAAAACTGGAAAAATATCATTAAGGGTACAATAAATTAAAAGTTTATCAACAAGAATAAAATCAGGCTTTGGTGATGGGCTTATAACAATAAAAAGTCTATCAATATTAGCAAGTGGCGGTCTTATAAGCAAATTTTTTCTTGGCAAAACCTTTGTTATGTTCTCTTCAAATTCCACCTTGTCACCAACAAAAATACCCGATGTCTTTGTTTTTCCACTCGGATGTATTTTGTGTATTTCTCCATTACTTTCAACTGTAAAAAGATTGGCATTTTTTGATAAAACTATTCCCTGCATTATCTCCCTATGTTTTAATTATACATATTTTAACTGTTTTTAACAATAATTTTCACATTATTTCATTATTTTGTTGTGCTCTCTATTATTTGGTTTCGTAGTTGCCCACAAGCACCAGCAATATCCTCTCCCATCGTCCGCCTAACAGTTGCTGAAATACCATTTGATTTGAGCATATCAGCAAATTTATATGCCTCAAGTCTTGACGAGCCTTTTAGTGTCCGCTCTTTGACCACATTGAGAGGAATAACATTTACATGACAATTTAGTCCCTTCAAAAGTTTTGCTAGCCTTTTTACGTCATCAAGACTATCATTTACCGACTTAATTAGAGTGTATTCAAAATATATTCTCCGCTTTGTCTTTTGGTAGTATTCTCGACATGCCTTAACAATTTCATCTATTGTAAATTTATTTGCAATGGGCATAATTTCTTTTCGCTTTTCATCTGTTGTTGCATGGAGGGATATAGTTAGAGTTATATTATAGTTCTTTTCCATCAATTTATAAATTTGATTTACAAGTCCGCAGGTTGAAAGTGAAATGTTCCGTTGAGAGATATTCAATCCTTTGCTTGCGCTTACCAAATCTATAAATTTTGTAACATTATCAAAGTTATCAAGCGGTTCGCCTGAACCCATCAAGACAATGTTGGTTATCATCCTATTTTTTCGACTTCCACCAATATCTCTATTGACTAACAGCACTTGACCTAAAATCTCACCAGCAGAAAGGTTCCTAGCAAGGCCATGCAATGTTGAGGCACAAAATTTGCAACCCATGCGACATCCTACTTGTGTTGAGACACAAAGAGTGTAACCATATTTGTATTTCATTAGCACACATTCAACAATATTTCTATCAGAATATTTTATAATGTACTTTTTTGTACCATCTTTACTCTCATAAACTTTCTCTATTGCATAGTTTGGATAATCTTTGCAAAGGATGTCTTTAATTGCTTTTGGTAAATTTGAAACTTCTTGAAGTGATTTACCGCTGTAAATTGCATCAAATATCTGTTCGCCTCGAAACTCAGGCAAACCCATGTGTTTTACATAAAATTTTATCTCCTCGAAACTTAAATCACTCAGCATAAATTAGTCTACCATTTCCCCTAAAATATCATTATGTCCATTGATATAATCTCTTCCTGTCACCATTTTACCAGATGGAGATTGACAAGAAAGTATTTCTATTGCACCATCATTGCAACCTATTATAAATGCCTTTTTGTTTTTTAAAATTTGTTTTGGTGTAACTGGAATATCTGCACTTCTTACCTTTCCTATCTTTAGTTTGCTTCCATTTATATTTACATAACACCCCACGTTGTCGGATAATGCTCTTACACGATTTATAATTTCATTTTTATTTTTGCTAAAATCTAGTTTGCCATCATCCTTATCAAGTTTTCGAACAAGTGTCGCTTTACCATCATCTTGAGGCACAAATTTAATAGTCCTATTCTCTACTTTCCTTACAATATCACAAAGCATATCCCCGCCTAGACAGGCAAGTTTTTCTTCAAGTTCGCTATAATACTCGTCACTAATTTTAAACTCTTTTTGCATTATTATATCACCTGCATCCACTTTGAGTGCAACTTTCATTATTGTCACACCTGTTACTTTATCACCGTTTAACAGTGCACTTTGAATAGGTGTTGCTCCTCTATACTTTGGCAATAGAGATGGATGAACATTTATTGTTAATTTTATGTCTAAAAAATCCTGTGGCAAAATTTGACCAAAAGATGCAACTACCGCAAGGTCATAATCTATATCCCTTATCTCATCTATATGATTTTTTATTCTATCAAAAGTATAAACTTTAATACCATTTTCCTGCGCAGAAGTCTTTACAATGTTGGCTTTTAATTTCTGCCCTCGTCCGCTTGGTTTATCTGGTTGAGTTATCACTCCAACAACATTTAACTTGTTTTTGAGCATTTGTGATAATACAATTGTAGAAAAGGAAGAACTACCTAAAAATAAAATCTTCATTTTTTTGCCTCAATATTTAAATATTTTTTGATTATGTATTTATTATTATAAAAATTTTTAAATTTTTCCACCTTGTTTTAAATATTTATCCTTGTCTAAACATTTATCAATAAATAAAATCCCATCAAGATGGTCAACCTCATGACAAATGCACCGTGCAAGCCATTTTTCACATTTTAATGTGAATGGATATCCATAGCGGTCATAAGCCTTGACTGTAATTTCATATGGTCTTTTAACTCTTCCCCTAAAACTTCCAACTGAAAGACACCCCTCTTCTTCAATATCCTCGCCTTTTTTTGATATAATTTCTGGGTTTACAAGTTCAATAAAAGCATTGTTCACTTCGACAATTATTACTCGTCTTAAAATACCGACCTGAGTCGCAGCAAAACCCATGCCATCGTTTTCATGCATGGTATCTTTCATATCATCCAAAAGTTCCCACAAACTTTCATCAAACTCTTTCACTGGTTTTGATTTTTTTCTAAGTGAACTCTCGCCCACCATTGTCACTTTTCTTATTGCCATATTTTTCTCCTTTTAAGATAAATTTTGTGGGTTAATTTCAAAAAATACAGATGTTTTTGATATACTATCCACAATGTTAAAAACCTTTTCCTCAATTTCGTCTGCCTTTTCAAGTTTTAATCGCATCATGATTTGGTAGCGATATTTATCTTGAATTCGTTTTATTGGTGACTTCATTGCATCCAAATAAATTATGTTATCTCCATAAATATTCTTAAGTTGTTCTATTTCAGTATAGCACATTTTTAGCAATTCTCGCACATAATTTTCGTCATGGTCCGAAAAAAGTATACGAATTATGCGAGTAAAAGGCGGAAATCCCGCGGTTTGTCTGATATTTTCTTCCTTTCTGAAAAAACCTTTGTAGTCATAGTTTGAAGCAAACTTATATACATAGTGTCTTGGCGAATAGGTTTGAAGGACAACTTTCCCTTCATTCTCACTTCGCCCTGCTCTGCCTGATACCTGTGTGATAAGTTGGAATGTCCGTTCTGTACTTCTATAGTCGGCATGATACAGGCTTTGGTCAGCATCAACTATACCTACTAACACAACATTTTCAAAGTCATGTCCCTTTGCTATCATTTGCGTGCCTACAAGCAAACAAGGAAGTGTATTTTTAAATTCACTCAGTATCTTTTGATGCGCATTTTTTGTTGAGGTCGTATCATTGTCCATTCTTAGTATCTTAACATCTGGGAAATACTCTTTTAATTTGTCTACAACCTGTTCTGTTCCAACTGCCCCTCTTTTTATATTGTCACTTTTACAAACTGGGCACTGCGTCAACACCTTAAATTGCTTGCCACAATAATGACATTTTAAACGATTATCCTCTCTGTGATAGACCAAACTTACATCACAGTCAACACACTTTGCAATATATCCACAATCTCTACACCTCAAAAACGAAGAGTAGCCTCGTCTGTTTATAAAAATCATCGCCTGTTTTTTGTTGTTTATCACATTTGTGAGGTCGGCAAGCAGTTGATTTGAAAAAATCCCGCTATTGCCTGTCCGAATTTCATTCATCATGTCTATTATTTGAATTTTTGGAAGTTCTCGACCATTTGCTCGCACAGGCAGTTCCACAAGAGTATAATAACCCTGCTTTGCCTTTTCATAACTCTCAATTGACGGTGTCGCACTTCCTAAAACAAGCGGACAGCGGTTGTATCTTGCTCTAAATTCTGCAACATCATGCGTGTCAAATCGAGGATTTGATTCGGAAATATAACTTTGCTCATGCTCCTCGTCTATTATTATAACCCCTACATTCTCAACAGGTGCAAAAATGGCTGAGCGAGCACCTATTGCAATTCTTGCCTCTCCTGAGAAAATTCTTTTCCATTCATCAAAACGCTCGCCTGCCGAGAGTCCACTATGCAATAGTGCAACTAAATCTCCAAACCTCGCTTTGAAATTGGACATAATTTGAGGCGTCAGTGAAATTTCAGGCACAAGCATTATAGCATTCTTTCCTTGCGACAATACCCGCTCTATAAGGTGCATATAAACTTCAGTCTTTCCACTACCTGTGACTCCATGTAATAAATAAGTTTTATCTTCGCATATTGTCTCTATCGCATGAAGTTGACTATCATTAAGTTTGACCTCCTTGCTCTCTGCAGATAGAACAAAAGGTGTGCGTTTAACCTCTCTCTTCTCTTTGATAAGAATACCTTTCTCTACAAGCGACTTGATTGCACCATAACCAAACTCAGCAAGTTGTGAAGATGAGGCATGACCACCATTTTGCTTTAAAAGTTCAATTATCTCAAACTGCTTTTTTGCATTCTTTGGCAGAGTTATATCATCTTTCAGGTCACAGGTATAATGTGTCTCAAAAAGTTCCTTAACTTTCCCCTCTCTCATCTCAGCAGGAATAAAAAGTCTTAAGATTGATGCAAGTTTTAAGTGATTTTTCTTTGCCATAAACTTCATAAGTGAGAGCATTTCAGGTTTGATTGCAGAAAAATCTTCTATTTTTGATATGATTTTTTTGAGTTTAGATTTGTCATACTCACAATCTTCGCTTGTGTCAACCACAAACCCCTGCAAAACTCGTTTTCCAAAAGGCACATAAACACGCATACCGACCGAAATATCCATGTCAGCAGGAATAATATATTCAAACACCCTGTCAAGTGCCTTTGCATCTTGGTCAATAATAATTTTTGCGTACATTTTTGCCTACTTGCAATAGTATAACATATTTATCTCATTTTAACAAGCAGGAAAAGATAAAATAAGAAAATTATCAAAAGATAAATTTCCAAAATAAAATGCACCCTAAAAGTATCAATGAAGCAATTTTGATAAAATTTAAGGTGCATTTGAAATATTTTCATTTATTTTTTTATGATTTGTTTATAAACAACTTGGAAGTGAAGATTTATAAAAATCTGTTTTATAAGTCTATTATTTAATTTTATTTTGTATATACCCAATAAGTTTTTCCGTCAATAACCACTTTTTTATCAACACTCGTATAATTTGTGAGGTTGATGTATTCATGGTCATCTCTAGCAAAGTCTGCAAGTACCCTAACAGCTGTGGCGTATTGAAGCAATCTTCCACAAGCACTTGAGGATGTCGCTGAATTGTAAATTGTCTCGCTTTCTATGGTGACGGTGGTGAGACCTGTTTCCAAGAATGCTTGAATTTCTATACTTGTCACACTTGATGGAATTGTTATTTCTAATAATTCGCAATATCGAAATGCAAGAAATCCTATACTTTCCAACTGGCAATTATCTCCAAAATCAACACTTGTTAATTGGGAACAACTAGAGAATGCATAATTTTCTATTCTCTGCAGAGTGTCTGGGAAAACTACTTGGGTAAGACCATTACAACCATAAAATGCATAACTTCCTATTGTCTGCAAAGTGTCTGGGAATACTACGTTGGTTATTGTTGTGTTATTTGAAAATACTCCGTTAGATAACTATTAACAGATGCAATTGATGTCACTGTATATTGAGAACCTTCGTAGTATTTTGTTCCGTCGCTGGTCTCTACTACTGAGATTGAAGATGGGATGGTCACTGTTGTGTCACTGCCTGTGTAGTCTGTCACTGAGACGGTGTAATTTGTATTACTTAAAGAGAATGTAAAGTCTGTGATTTCAACAGGTTCTCGTCTTGTGATTGTTATTGTAATTTGACTGAGGTCTACTTCAATTCCTTGTGATGAGGTTATTGTAAGTATTACTGTTGCTGTTGGTTGGGTGGTACTTGTTATCTCACTTGGAGTTATACTGCCAAATGGAATATATCCCTCGTCATTGTCAACTATTGCTTGTACTTCTATTCCTCCGTCTGTTTGGGTTGTTGAGGCAGACACATCGTACATATATGAATTTCTATTTTCATCCATAGTGTTTATTATATCAAAATATACATACCATAAGTCCACTATAACTATTGATAAATGTGCCAAGATTCATACTGAATGACCCATTGATATATCCTGGGATAAACTTGCCCTGCTGTTTGAGGCTATATGGAGTTGTATCTGAATCCATATCTTCCTGTATTCTTACATCTTGGACATACAAGGATTTGTCATCGACACTGAATGTTATATTCCTACCTAGTTTAATGTACTGAATTTCGGCAGCATAAATGCCTACAACTACAAGTCCAAGCACTAGACATACCATTGCTATTAGTGAAATTAACTTTAGTTTTAATGTTTTCATAAACTACTCCTCAACTTTTTATTTTGTTTATTTTTCAGTAAATTATTTATGTAAAGTTGGTTTTCTTTTTATACATTTTAATATTTTACACCCTTATTTTAACAAATACTCTTTGCAATGTATTTTATATGTCGTCAAAATGTTGTCATTTGTTATGGTGGTATTGGAAAAAATTCTGTATTTTGTGGAAACTCCTCTAAAATTCACCCCTTGGGGTCCTTGTTACGCAGAAATTTACAGAGTAAATTTCAAGGGGGTCGGAGGAGAATTGTCACCCTTGAAATTTGATAATTTCAAGGGGACCCGAGGGAGAGGAACCGAAAACAAACCTAATATATTTGAGAGCGGTCGGTACAGCCTGTATTTTAAGTACATTATATCGGACAATCGTCAAACATTTGGTTTGAGAGCGGTCGGTACAGCCTGTATTTTAAGTACATTATATCGGACAGTCGCCAAGCGTCAGGCTTGTTGGGTGCCTCACCAATTGTTTGTGGATAAAATTTTTCTCCTAAATTATGGTCTAACCTATTGTACCCCCCCCCGACTTTTTGTCAATTAATTTAGCAAAATTTTGACTTTTTGGGACAAAAAGTCGACAAAAACACTGAAATATGTGTCTCCACGTTTTAAATTTATCCCCTTGATTTTGTTGTATTTATCGTTCCGCTATATTTCTCCCTATGTGGATAACTTGGGTTGTATAAAAAATTTAACCTGTTTTATTCAAAGATTTCAACCATATTTTGATATAAAAATCAACCTATTTTATCAACCTCTTTTTATATATAAATTCTTCATTGTATATTAAAAAACTCAACCTAGTTTTTATATTCTTAGGTTGAGAGTTTTTTGTTTTGGTTTTTATTATTGTCTTGAATTCAGTGATATAAAAAACCTCATCTCCTTAATTGAAATGAGGTTTGATAAAATTTTATCTTTGCATTGTTTTACATAATATCACTGACACCGTTAGTTCCATTTAAACCACTTGGTGCAACTTTGCCCTTTGCAATCTCCTCGCAGGCAATACTTATTGCCTTTTTGTCCTGATTTGCAAGTTCAAATCTATGCACACTTTCTATTTCTTTTGCACGTTTAGTAATAATAGTACAAAGAACGTATTTATTATTATTTGTTTTACTTAAAAGTACATCAATTGACGGTTCAATCATCATAATACTCACCTCTAATAAAATATTTCTACATGGAATTATACCACAATAAAACAAAATTGTAAAGTATTGAGGTGTAATATTTTTAATTTTTTTGAAAATTATTAGATTTTTTATCTTATGTTTAACAAAATTAGCAAAATAAGATATTTACACCTATAAAGCACCAATTTATTATATATACAGAAAAAGGCCGAACAAGTCGGTCTTTTTGGATAATTCATCAAATTATTTTCTTGGATTTTTAATATTTGCTTGAGCAGCAGCAAGTCTTGCAATAGGCACTCTGTATGGAGAGCAAGAAACATAAGTAAGTCCTGCATTGTGACAGAATTCTATTGAAGATGGGTCTCCACCATGTTCACCGCAAATACCAAGTTTAATATCAGGGCGAGTAGACTTTCCGAGGTCACTAGCCATTTTTACAAGTTTACCTACACCATTTTGGTCAAGACGAGCAAATGGGTCTGACTCAAAAATCTTCTTTGCATAGTAAACATCAAGGAATTTGCCAGCATCATCACGAGAGAATCCATAAGTCATTTGAGTCAAGTCGTTTGTACCGAATGAGAAGAACTCAGCATATTTAGCAATCTCATCAGCGGTAAGAGCGGCACGAGGAATTTCAATCATTGTACCAATCTTATAGGTAAGTTTATCACCATTTTCTTTTATGATTTCATCTGCCTTGTTTGCAACTATGTCACGAACATACTTAAATTCTTTCCAATCACAAGTGAGAGGAATCATGATTTCTGGAACAATGTTGTATCCTTTCTCTTTATTTACAGTAATTGCAGCCTCAATAACTGCCTGTGTTTGCATTTCTGCAATTTCAGGGTATGTTACTGCAAGTCTAAGTCCACGATGTCCCATCATTGGGTTGAATTCATGAAGGTCTGCAACTGTTGCTTTAAGTCTATCAAAAGAAATTCCCATATCTTTTGCAAGAGCCTTTATTTCGCTATCTTCGTGTGGCAAAAATTCATGTAGTGGTGGGTCAAGGAAACGAATTGTAACAGGTTTGCCTTCCATAGCACTATAAATTCCTATAAAGTCACCCCTTTGCATAGGAAGAAGTTTTGCAAGCGCTTTCTTTCTCTCTTCAACAGTGGTAGATACAATCATTTCTCTCACTGCAGGAATTCTGTCAGCCTCAAAGAACATATGCTCTGTTCTGCAAAGTCCAACACCCTCTGCACCAAAGTTGAAAGCATTTTTAGCATCACGAGGATTGTCAGCATTTGTTCTAACTTTTAAAGCACGATATTTGTCTGCCCATTCCATGATTGTGGCAAACTCGCCAACAATCTTGGCAGGCTCGGTCTTAATTTCACCGTCATATACCTTTCCTGTTGAACCATCAAAAGAGATTACATCCCCTTCTTTGTAAACTTTTCCATTCAAAGTAAATGATTTTTCATCTTCTGCAAATTTAAGAGCAGAGCAACCTGCTACGCAGGCAGTACCCATTCCACGAGCGACAACGGCAGCATGAGATGTCATACCACCACGAGCGGTTAAAATACCCTGGCTGGCTGCCATACCTTCAATATCTTCAGGAGAGGTTTCAAGTCTAACCAAAACAACCTTTTCTTTGTTTGCTCCCATTTCCTTTGCTTTTTCAGCGGTAAAACAAATCTTTCCGCAAGCAGCACCAGGAGATGCAGGAAGAGCCTCTGCAATAGGAGTTGCTTTCTTTAAAGCCTCAGCCTCGAATTGAGGGTGAAGTAAAGCATCAAGTTGTTTTGGGTCAATCA
Organism: uncultured Clostridia bacterium; assembly: GCA_944350275.1. Lineage (GTDB taxonomy): Bacteria > Bacillota > Clostridia > Christensenellales > UBA1242 > Caccovivens. Next base: position 18,926 of record CALVOK010000025.1, read on the forward strand.
TCATAAGTGCTTCTTTCTCTGTGATTAAGCCCTCATGTACAAGGTCAACTGCAACTTTGAGAGCAGCCTTTGCTGTACGTTTTCCGTTTCTTGTTTGAAGCATATAGAGTTTACCTTTTTCAATTGTAAATTCCATATCTTGCATATCTTTGTTATGTTTTTCAAGAGTTTTTGCAATGTTTGCGAATTGTTTATAAACTTCTGGGTTTTGTTTCTCAAGAGTAGAGATAGGAAGTGGTGTTCTAATACCTGCAACAACGTCCTCACCTTGTGCATTCATAAGATACTCGCCATAGAGTTTGTTCTCGCCTGTTGCTGGGTTACGTGAGAATGCAACACCTGTACCAGAGTCCTCGCCCATGTTTCCAAATACCATTGATTGAACATTGACTGCTGTTCCCCATTCATAAGGAATGTCGTGCATTCTTCTATAAACATTTGCTCTGTCATTATCCCAAGACCTAAATACTGCCTTTACAGCCTCAATAAGTTGAACCTGTGGGTCTTGTGGAAATTCTTCGCCCTGTGCTTTCTTGTATAAGTCTTTAAACATTTTAACAATTTCTTTAAGGTCACCAGCGGTCAGGTCTTTATCATATTGAACACCCTTTTCTGCTTTAACTTTGTCAAGTATTCTTTCATACTTTGACTTTTCTTGTTGCATAACAACATCACTGAACATTTGGATAAATCTTCTGTATGAGTCATATGCAAATCTAGGATTATTTGTAAGTGCACTTAGTCCCTCAACAACTTCATCATTGAGTCCAAGGTTAAGAATAGTATCCATCATACCTGGCATAGAAACTCTTGCACCAGAACGAACAGAAACCAAAAGTGGATTGTTTTTATCACCAAACTTTTTGCCTGTCATTTTTTCAAGTTCTTTAAGTTTATCTTCAATTTGAGATAAAATCTCATCATTGATTTTTCTTCCGTCAGCATAGTATTGAGTACAAGCCTCAGTAGTAACTGTGAAACCTTGTGGAACAGGCATTCCAAGGTTTGTCATTTCAGCAAGATTGGCACCTTTACCACCAAAGAGTGCTTTATTTTTGCCGTCTGCTTCTTTAAATAAATAAACAAATTTTTTCATAAACTCTCCTTTTTCACAAGGTTTATTATATAACAAAAAAACTCAAATTCCAAACGATTTGAGTAGATTTTTATAAATTGTGGAAAACAATAACTCACTTTATTTATATAGATTTAGATAATTGTAATTATACAACCATAATTACATAATCACAGTTCAATATTTTATAAATATCTTTTTGTTATAATTATAAAAAGGTATAAAATTATGAATATAATCGAGGCAATATCAAAAAGAATAAAATATTATTTAGATTTGAAAGGATGGAGTGTTTATAAACTATCTCGCGAAACGAGAATCAGTCCAAATGGAATTCAAGTTATATTACAAAATGAAACTCATAATATAAAATTGACAACTGTATTACTTATAGCCCATGCTTTTGATGTATCCTTATCAGAATTTCTAGACGGAGAAGATTTTCTTTACGATAATCTAAATATCAATTTTTAAAAGTGAAAACTGTTTGTTTTATGGGCTCACATTTTGGAATGAGCCAAAGCTATCAAGAAGAGGCAAGGAATATTATCACCTCTCTTATTAATGATGGATATAAAAAATTCTATTGCGGAACTTATGGTGATTTTGACTTTCAAATAAATTCTATCCTCTACAATCTAAAAAAAGACTACCCTGAAATTATTATGATTTGTGTAAAACCTTATTACAATGCAAATAAATTCTTAAATTGTAAAACAAAAGAGACATATCAAACTTTTAAAGCACAAATTTTAAATGAATATGAAAATTATGATAATTTAGATGAAAAATTAAAAAATTTTGAAGAAAATTATCAATATGAATTATTTAATAATAAATTTTTATATGAAAAATATATATTTGATGATATTATTGTATGCGACCTTGATAAAACACCCTATAAATTTAGAATTATTGAGTGTAATAAATGGAAAATAAAAAATAGTGATGTTTTTGTAAATTTTTGCACAAACAAATACTCAAACACATATAAAATGAGACAATATGCGTTAAAATTAAAGGTTCTATAATATTCATGGGGGTATAGGAGAAAAAGTAAAATAAAAAAGAGCATAATTGCCTTTATCTATGATATAGTTTTAGTATAACACAAAATTTAAAACTAAAAGGATAAAGTATTATGCTCAATTTTGATTATACACTAAAATTATTAGATTTGCAACA
>CALVOK010000026.1 GCA_944350275.1 uncultured Clostridia bacterium
CCTGACGCTTGGCGATTGTCCGATGTGTTTTATTTAAAATATAGACTTTCTCTCCGCTCTCAAGCCTGACGCTTGGCGATTGTCCGATGTGTTTTATTTAAAATATAGACTTCGGCACCTATAACAACACCAATGGTGGACTTATGGTATACTTTGATATAATAAACACCATGGACGAGAATAGAAACTCATATATGTACGATGTATCCGCCTCAACAACTCAAACAGACGGAGAAATAAAAGTACAAGCAATAGTTGACAATGAGGAGGGTTACATTCCATTTGGCAGTATAACCCCAAGTGAGATAACAGGAGAGTTGAAAATTCCAGATACTATAACAAAAATACCTAGTTGTGCATTCTATGGTTGCTCTGATATTACTAATGTATCAATACCCGAGGGTGTGACAAGCATAGGAGACTATGCGTTCTCTGTTTGCACATCCTTAACGGAAATAACCATCCCATCAAGTGTGACAAGTATAGGGGTGTATGCATTTGATGTTGCTTCAGGCGAAATGTTCCCCAATCTAGATTTAACCATTGAAATGGCGGAGGATGAGGTTTGGCAGGTATGGAATTTTAGTTTTTCAACAATTTACGCAGAACTTACTTACAGTGATTTGCAAGATACTGCTAACAATGTTAATTTACTTAACTCAACATACGGTAATGCTTACTATTGGCGAAAAGTTGTTTCAACCACAGCATAAATTGTGAAAAATTTTAAGCAAAACCTATTTAGATAAAAATTATTCAAAATATCTTATTAAAAACCTTTTTCAACTAAAAATTATTTCAATAAAAATTGATTTGTTAAAAAAATCGATAGAATTCCTATTCTTTATAAGGTTTCACTTTATAATTGTGATAGGAATTTTTTGTGTGGAAATTATTTGAAACTATATAAAAAGAGATAAATTTTATGTCAAAAACTCAAAGTACTTTTATATTGCGAGAGTTTTTATTTCAAAATGTTATAAAAGATTTTTGTAGATGGAGACTACCTTTGCACTGCGACAATTTTTACGAGAAAATTTTAAAAAATCTTATAAAAACACTTGATTTAATTTAAAAAGAGTGTTATACTTGCTAGGTAAAGCAAATTTGCTTTACAAGGACAGATATGAAAGTTGAAGAAAATGTAAAGTTATGCAAACTCTTTGACCTTTATGGCAAGTTATTGAGCAAAGGTCAGCAGGAGATATTAAACTTTTATCTTTTTGATGATTTGACTTTGACTGAGATTGCCGAAAACCTAAACATATCAAGGCAGGCGGTCAATGACAGTATTACAAAAGGTGAGGAGAAACTAAAGTTGTATGAAGAGCAACTTAGGTTCCTTGAGAGAAGTGAGAGTTATCAAAGGGAGATTGCAAATTTAAGAGAGCAACTTTCTAAAAGCAAAAAGGAGGACTGATGGCACTTTTTTCATCGTTATCTGAAAAGTTTAACCATATATTTTCCAAGTTGACCAAGCGAGGCAGGTTGACCGAACTTGAAATCAAGGAGGCAATGCGAGAGGTAAGGATTGCATTGCTTGAGGCGGATGTCAACTATATGGTGGCAAAGGACTTTGTCAAGAGGGTTTCAGAGAAGGCGGTTGGAGACGAGGTGCTGAAAAGTCTTACACCATCCCAGCAGGTGATAAAGATTGTTCGCGACGAACTTGTTGAACTTATGTCCTCAAACAATCAAAAACTTGCGGTTTCACCAAATCCGCCGACAGTAATTATGATGTGCGGACTTCAAGGTGCGGGCAAGACGACAATGTGTGCCAAACTTGGTGCGTATCTTAAAAAGTCAGGCAAAAAACCATTGCTTGTTGCCTGTGATATTTACAGACCTGCGGCAATAAATCAGTTGCAAGTTGTAGGCAAGCAAGCAAATGTCGAGGTTTTTGAAAAGGGGACACAGAACCCTGTCAAGACTGCTAGGCAAGGTGTTGAGCACGCAATTAAGCAGGGGTTTGACACGGTTATCATTGACACAGCGGGCAGACTGCATATCAATGAGGAGTTGATGGGCGAACTTAAAAACATCAAAAAAGAAGTTTCTCCGACTGAAATTTTGCTAGTTGTGGATGCTATGACAGGTCAAGATGCTGTAACTGTTGCCGAATCATTCAACAGGGACCTTGACATAACAGGTATTATTTTAACCAAACTTGACGGTGACACGAGAGGTGGTGCAGCCCTTTCTATCAAGGCAATCACAGGCAAACCTATAAAATTCACAGGTGTGGGCGAAAAGATTGGGGATATTGAACCTTTCTATCCTGACAGAATTGCAAGCAGAATACTTGGCATGGGTGATGTGCTATCTTTAATTGAAAAGGCACAAGAGGCGGTCAGCGAGGAAGAGGCAAAGGAACTTGAGAGAAAATTCAAAGAAAATTCCTTTACTTTTGAAGATTACCTTGCCCAGATTGAGAGCATAAAAAAGATGGGTAATATCAAAGACATATTATCCATGATTCCAGGACTGAGCGGAAAGATAAAGAACCTTGACATAGACGAAAATCAGATGACGGTCAACAAGGCAATCATCCAATCAATGACACCTCAAGAGAGGCGAAACCCTGAGATTATCAAGGCATCAAGAAGGCAGAGAATAGCAAAGGGTAGCGGAACAAGTGTTCAGCAGGTCAACCAACTTATCAAGCAATTTGAGCAGTCGAAAGAACTTATGAAACAAATGAAGAGTGGAAAATTTCGCAAAATGTTTTAAAATTTCAGTTTAAAAGCAAAACATTATAGTATATCCCGCCCGACTGGGCGACAAGATATAAATTTATAAAGGAGGAAAAAATGGCAGTTAAAATTAGACTTACAAGAATGGGAGATAAAAAATCACCTTTCTACAGAGTTATTGTTGCAGATTCTAGGGCGCCAAGAGATGGCAAGTTTATAGACATACTTGGCACTTATAACCCTCTTACTGACCCTGCTACTATCAAAATTGACAGCGAAAAAGCAACAAAGTGGCTCAAAAATGGTGCAACTCCAACTGACACAGCAAGACAAATTCTTGTAAAGAGCGGTGTTATAGAGAAAAAGTAATATTGCACAAAGTTTTGGTAGTGTTTTTTTGCAAGGTGTTAACTCTTGGGAATAATTTAAGAGGAAATATCCAAATAACAAACCACAAGACATATTTTTGTTAAAAATAAGGAGAAAATATGAAAGAACTCGTAGAGTATATTGTAAAAAATCTTGTTATTGACGAAGAGAGCGTAAAAGTGAGCGAAGAGGAAACTGATGGTGTTACAACCATCCACGTTTTTGTCGCTGACGATGATATGGGCAGAGTTATTGGCAAGGCTGGTAAGGTTGCCTCAAGTATCAGAGCAATAGTAGGCTCTATTTCTGCAAGACAACACAAAAAAGTTATTGTTAAATTTGGAGAGTAGTGTGATTGAAATAGCAAGAATTTTAAAACCGCAAGGAATAAAAGGTGAGGTTAAAGCCCAACCTTATACAAATGTCCTTGCTGTTTTTAAATATTTAAAAAAGGCACAAGTCGGAGACAAAACTCTCGAGATAGAGAAGATTTCGCTCAGACAAGATTTTTTATATATCAAATTTAAGGGGATAAATACCAGAAATGATGCCGAGAATTTGCGTAACAAAACGATAAAAATTGAAAAAGAACTTCTTGAAATTAATATTTCGAAAGATGAGTTTTTGATTGACGACCTAATAGGTATGGTGATTTATGACACAAATGGTAACTTGGTAGGGCAAATTCTTGATGTCATCAATTATGGTTCCTACGATATATTTGTGATTGAAAAAGAGGGTAGAACTTTTCAGGTGCCATATGTCGAGGATGTATTTTTTAAAGAGGGAGATAAGTTAGTCGCAGACAGCGAAAAGATAAAAGAGGTCTTGATATGATTATTGACATATTGACGCTGTTCCCTGAGAGTTTTTCCTATCTTAACTGTAGCATTTTAAAAAGAGCACAGGAGAGTGGCTTAATTAAAATTAATATCATAGATATCCGTCCTTTTTCCAAAGATAAACATAAGAAGTGTGATGATTATGTGTTTGGTGGCGGTGCTGGAATGCTTATGTCTGTTCAACCTATTTATGATAGTGTAATGAGTGTAAAAAAGGACAACTCAAAGATTATCTTTCCCTCTCCGAGTGGAAGAGTCTTGACAAGCGAGCAGGCAAAACAACTCTCAAAAGAGGAACATTTAATTTTTATCTGTGGTCACTATGAGGGTGTTGACCAGCGAGTGTGCGAGATTTTTCATCCGCTTGAAATTTCAATAGGTGACTATGTTCTTACGGGTGGCGAACTTGCGACCATGGTGATAATTGATTGCCTCTCGAGGTTTATTGATGGTGTGATAAGTAAGGAAAGTCTCAGCGAAGAGAGTTTTTCAAATAACAGTCTTGAATATCCTCAATATACTCGCCCTGCAGATTTTATGGGATATAAAGTCCCTGAGGTTTTACTCTCTGGCAATCATAAAGAGATTGAAAAGTACCGAGAGAAAATGTCAAAAGAGAGAACAAAAAAGGTTCGTCCTGATTTAAAAGATGACTAATTTCATTTTAAAATAATAATAAAAAGTTGATAACAACAATATAAAAGGTATAAAAATGAAGATAAATTGGTTTCCTGGGCATATGAAAAAGGCACTTAGAGAGATAAGAGATGGGTTATCACGATGCGATGTGGTAATCTATGTTTTAGATAGCCGTGCACCTATTTCATCAATAAATCCAAGTTTAAACAGGCTTACAAGTGGCAAACCTGTACTTTATGTTTTTAATAAAATTGATATGGCAGACAGGGAACGCGTCAATGTTTTGTCGAAAAATTATAGAGGCGAAAAGAGCGATTTTGTTATTCTAAACAGCACCATGTCGGGAGCGAGCAAATTGATAAAAGGCAAGATAAATGCTCTTGCAAAGGAAAAAATTGACAAAGCAAAAGCAAAAGGGATAAAAACGGTGGTGCGAGCAATGGTCGTTGGTGTGCCAAATTCTGGCAAAAGCACACTTGTAAACAATCTTTGCGGAAAAGCAAAAGCGGTTGTTGGAAACAGACCAGGTGTGACAAAAAGTATACAGTGGCTCTCAATTGGTGACAATATAGAACTCTGTGACACACCAGGCACACTCTATCCAAATCTTGAAAATCAAGAGGTGGCAAAAAAACTACTTTTTATTGGTAGCATTAAAGACGAGGTCATCTGTGATATTGTCGAACTGGGCGAGGAATTTTTGAGAATGGCTGACAAAAATTATCATAATCTTTTAACTTCTCGTTATGGTGAGGAATTGACTATAGAGGCAATAGCAAAAAAGAGAGGATATATTTTGTCAAAAGGTGAACTCGACCTTGAGAGAACCTCGCAGGCAATTCTCGATGATTTTCGCAAGGGAAGAATTGGGGAAATAACTTTAGATTAGGTTTATTATGAAGGTTTTTAACAAAATTAAAGGAAATATAGGCGAATTTAATGCCTGTCAGTACCTTAAAAATAAGAAGTATAAGATAATTGAGACAAATTATAGAAACAATATAGGTGAAATAGATATAATTGCGATGAAAGATAAGTGTTTAGTCTTTGTTGAGGTTAAATCAAGACAGACCTGCCAATTTGGTAGGCCGAGCGAGGCGGTTGACAGGAGAAAACAGAGAAAAATTGTCCTGACTGCAGAGAGTTTTCTGAAAAACTCAAAGTTAAACTATGACGGATGCAGATTTGACGTGATTGAAGTGGTTGACAACGAAATAAATCATATAGAAAATGCCTTTTATAGTTAGCAAAAAAAGATTGTCGTTTTAAATTATATAGAATGCGCATTGTTTAATACGCAGATTATACAATAAAATATATTTTTAACTATTTTGTTTAAAATATATTTTTTTGTTAATAATACCTTTAGATATATAATTTTGTATCAAATAAAGGGTGAAAAATATGATTTTATCAAAAAAAATCTTCAAATATTTACTTTCTCTTCTCTTGCTATTGCCTCTTTTATTCTTAACCGCTTGCGAGGATTCGACAATGCTTCATTGTGCTACGATAAGCGAGATAACATCTGCAGGCAGTGAAAATTATGGGGTGAGGATAAATTTTTTAAGTGACAGCAGGCTTGAAGATAAACATGTTGATGTGCAAATTAAGTTCAGCAAAATTTGTGATATAACCTTTTGGGAGGAAAATCAAGATAAGATTGTGCTGGAAATTGATGACTACGATGAGTGGTATTCACTGACCAACCTTATTGCAATTGCAAAAGGAAAGGAGGGAGAGGAGACCTTTGAAAAATTCTCTGATGCGACAGGTCGAACATATTTATTCAATTATGATGGAGAAATTGAGATAACATTTCGAGTTGTAGCGGGTGATGCTGAGCAAAATACTCAAGGTACAGGGCAAATTTTGGTGGGTAGCGAGCCTATTTGTGACCAATTTACATTAAAAATCAAATAAAGGCAAAAAATTGCTTTTATTTTTTTTTATTTTATAGTAAAATAATATTATAGTAGAATTTCCAAAATAAGAGAAGTTATCCTAATTTAAAATTTGAAGAGGTTAAAATGATAAAAATAAAAAATTTGTTTTTAAGATATACACGAGAGTTTTATGCGCTCTATGATATAAACATAAACATTGCAAGCGGTGAGAGTGTAGCATTTGTAGGTGAGGACGAAAGTGGTAAAACAAGCCTCTTGCGTATCCTTGCTAAACTTGAAAAATTGACAAAAGGTGAGGTATACATCAAAGACATTCCTATTGAAAAGTTGAACTATAAGACTGACATAAATGCAGGGTATGTGCCAGCATCACCAGTTTTTCTTGAGAAAAAGTCGGTTTATGAAAATTTTAGATATATTTTGAAAGGGTGGGAACTGACTGATAAAGAAATAGAAAATAAGATAAACCATACCATAATTGAATATTCACTTGAAAAAATAAAGGATACAAAACTAAAAGATTTGACGCTTGAGGAGAAATATGTGCTTTCGCTGATACGACTTACTCTAAGAGATAATCTTGAACTGCTTATGATTGACAACATATTTGACAACCTCAGCGAGCCAACTAAAGAGGTTGTGTTCTCGCTTATCAAACAGTTAAAGACCAAAAAGACCACTCTTATTGTTGCTACAACAAAAGAAGAGGTAGCAAATATTTTGTGTAAACGCAAAATATATTTTAAGTATGGTTCAATAGTCGACAGTCTAGATGAGGACAAAGAATTAAGCAAAGAGGATATTATGCAACAGTTGAAAAGAAAGATGAAATAGGCAAAATTGCCTATTTTTTATATATAACATATAAAATTAATGTCTAACACATGATGTAAATTATTGTCAAATATAATAATATAAGTATAATAATGAGCAACACGACTTTAAGTTACACTTATAAAATGATATCATCTTTTGGAGGAGAGGATGAGGCAGAAGCCTGATTTTTGTTCTCCTCTTTTTTATTTGACATAACATCACTTATTCCAGATAGGTTTTTGCCTCCCAGCATAGAGAGAAGCATATTTAACAGTTGTGGCTGGTTTGCATTATTAAAAAGATTGTAAAGTGGATTTTGACCCGAAGAATTCTGATTTTGACCTACACCACCTAAGTTTTCATTAGAATTATTTTGACTAAAGTTTTCCATGTTCTGATTGTAATTTCCTAAATTTTGATTAAAATTCCCCATATTTTGATTAAAATTATTTTGACTGTTTTGCATAAAACTATTAGGATAATTAGGCTTATTAAAGTTATTTGAAAAACTGTCTTGACCTGTAGAGTGTTGCCAGTTATCTGAGGCGGTTCTTATTTCGCTAGGGTAGTAACTATTTGCTGGATTATTAGAGATGTTCTGATTGTTTTGAGGAGGTGAACCCTGCCCAGACATTCCGCCAAAAAGTTTAGAAAACATTTCAAAAAGAGAATTATCCATAATTAAATATATTCTCTTATTTTGTGAAAGTTGAAAAAATTATGAAATTATATTTTTTCCTATCATATATTGAAATATAGGAGAAGTTATGAAATTATCAGATTATAATGCCCAAAAAGAGAACAGCATTAAAGTTACTGACAAAGAAAAAGGTGGAGACTATCATAGAGAGGGTGGCAGTGGGCAGGTCAGCGAAAAAGAAATAATGGACAAATATAATCAGTACAAAGATTTATCCTCAGAGCAATTAAATCAAGAACTTTTCAAAGAGGTGGCAAGACAGAAGGCAAACGGAAGTTTTTCATATGATAGACTTGAGGGAATGCTTGAAGGATTGAGAGGTTCACTTGGCGAAGAAAATTACCAAAATATGAAAAGGATACTTGAGAGTTTAAAATGATAAATTACAAAATAGACAAAACACTTTTAAGACTTGTTGAAATGCTGGGCGAGGATAAAAAATTTGAGGCAATAGTCAAGGCTTATGATTATAAAAGGCTCAAAAACATACTTGAAAAGAGAAAAATTGAAATTTTAAATGAATATTTATTCATAAAATCATTTCGAATAATTGCAAGCAAAAAGCAGATTTCCAATCTATCAAATTTAAGTCAAGTGGAATTTATCTCTTCAGTCAGCACCGCATCCACTCTTATGAATCTTGCAAAAAAGATTTTAAAAGTAGAGGATGTTGCATTGTCAGGAAAGGATAAGACGATTGCTTTTATTGATACAGGTATTATTGAGCACGGTGATTTTTGCATTGGGCAAAAAAGGATAAAGTTTTTTAAAGATTTTATAAATGATAAGACTGTTCCCTACGACGACAATGGACATGGAACGTTTGTTGCTGGTGTTTGCAGTGGAAGCGGTGCTCTCTCTGGTGGAAGATATAGCGGTATTGCACCAAAATCAAATATCATCTCACTTAAAGCACTTTCATCTCAGGGCGAGGCAACAGCAAATAAGATTTTGGATGCAATGGAATGGATATACATAAATCATAAAGTCTATGACATTGATGTGGTCTGTATGAGTTTTGGTAGTGAGCCTCTTGGACTAAATGATCCCATTATGGCAGGTGCAGAGGCACTATGGAAAGAGGGCATTGTTGTTGTCGCTGCAGCGGGCAATAGTGGACCTGAATTTCAGACTATAAAAAGTCCTGGCGTGTCAAGTCAGATTATAACAGTTGGTGGCTTTGATGATAATAGAATTGACCAGGATTGCTTTGATGAAAGTTTTTTTGAGGTTGCTCAATTTTCCTCTCGAGGTCCTGCATTTTCTAGATATAAACCAGACCTCGTTGCTCCGTCAGTTGATATTGTCTCTTGCGGAAATGAAAAGTGTTATACCTCGCTTAGTGGAACATCCGTTGCAACTCCAATGATTGCTGGACTTTGTGCTTTAATTCTTGAAAATAACCCCTCGCTTAAACCAATAGAGGTAAAAAGAACTCTGCTTAGTTGTTGCAAACCGATTACATATAATAAAAATCTGGAAGGTTATGGTTATCCAGAATTTAATAAAATTGTTAAAAATAATAGTAGCAAATTTAAATAAAATTTTAATAATGTTTTAGATTTGAAATTTTAATAAGAAATTTAATTTTTTTTATAAAAATATATAAATTTAATTTTTTTAAAATAAATAAAAACAAAATAAATTAAAAAATAGCGAAAATTTAATTAAAAAGAGAAAATAATGCTAAAATAAGGTTATTTACCTAAAAAACGGCGAGAAAGCCAAATTTTTAAACGTGTTTAAAAATTTGAAAAAACGGAAGTTTTTTGGTGAGCATATATGCTCACGCTTTCTCGCCTAACTTTATTTTTCAACCTGCTTTATTAGATCAATAATATTTTCACAAGCATTAAAATTTGTTATTTTCGACATATTTTTTATATATTTTTGACGATTTTTATATAAATTATTTATTTTTATAAAAAACATATTTTTATCATAGTCATTTTCTTCAAGAACGTCAGCATAGCCAAGTTCCTTGAAGAGTTTGGCATTTTCAATTTGGTCGCCTCTCGAAATATTCTTTGAAAGAGGGATAAGAAGCATAGGTTTTTTCATTGCTAATATTTCATGTATGGCACCAGAGCCAGCCCGTGAAATAACGATGTCTGAAAGGTCTAAAAAGTCACCAATATTTTCGGCATAGTCAATTTGAAAATAATTTTTTTTATCCTTTTTCTCAACATTTTGTTTTCCTGTTAGATGCAAAACATTAAAATTTTCTGTTAACTTATCTATATTTTCTATCACCATTTTATTAATATTTCTTGCTCCGCTCGACCCTCCCATCACAAGTAAATTCGGTTTACTTTTATCAAGGTCTTGAAAAAAAGAAAGGTTCCTTTTATTTCCATGCAAAATAGATTTACGAATAGGTTGCCCAGTATAGACGCATTTTTTGTTAGCCACAATAGTATTTTCAAAAGTACAACACATTTTGTCACAACACTTTAAAATAATTTTATTTGCAAGCCCAAGCGAGAGGTCAGACTCATGACTCACAATGGGCACCTTTAAACTTTTACCTGCAATAGAAACAGGAACGGCAACATAGCCACCCTTAGAAAAAATTACATTAGGTTTAATTTCTTTTAACAATTTTTTGCATTGACAAATAGATTTTATAAGTTTAAAGGGGATAAGAAAGTTTTTAAAAGTCAATTTTCTCTCAAGTTTAATCGCATCTATTTGATGAAATATAATGTTGTCCTCTTTCGAGACAATATCCTTTTCCATACCGCTTCCACCGATATAATGAACAACATAATCCTTTTTTAAATAGTCATTTAGTGCAATGTTGGGATATACGTGCCCAGCAGTTCCTCCACCTGTCAAAACTATAGTTTTCATAAATTGCTCCTCATATTATGTTATGTAAAATCACTTTTTTTTATGCCAAGTTTCGACATATTATTCACTTTTTTAAAATGTATATTAATTTATAAAAATGTATAATTATGCATTTTATTTAATAAATATTCTTGTTAATTTCCTTGTCTTTTAATTATAATTTTTTATTGTTAAATTTAAAAATTTATGTTATAATAGTATTGAGATTATTTTTAGGAGCAAACTTTTATGGCTGAAAAGAATTATGATGCAAAAGATATTGTCGTACTTGAGGGGCTTGAAGCGGTAAGACTTAGACCTGGTATGTATATTGGTACAACAGGCTCAAAAGGTATGCACCACTTGCTTTGGGAGATTGTGGACAATGCGATTGACGAGATAGCAAATGGTTATGGCGATACTATAACAATTACACTAAACACCGATGGTTCGGCAACGGTTGAGGATAATGGAAGAGGAATACCTGTAGACGAGCATCCTACTCTGCATAAATCAGGGGTAGAGGTTGTCTATACAACCTTGCACGCAGGCGGAAAGTTTAACACTGACAACTACAAATTTTCTGGTGGACTGCATGGTGTAGGCGCCTCAGTTACAAACGCACTTTCTAAGTGGTGTAATGTCACCGTTTACAAGAATGGCAAGGAGTATTTTATAAGTTTCCATTCATATATGGATGAAGATGGAAAAATGCATAGCGGTGTTGTCAAAGAGCCTTTAAGACTTATTGGAAAGACTAACAAGTCAGGTACAAAAGTTACATTTTTACCAGACAGTGATATGTTCGGTAACATTAGGTTCAATTTTGAAACTATCTGTTCTCGTGCGAGAGAACTTGCCTTTTTAAATAAAGGACTTAAAATAAAACTTGTGGACCTAAATACCGAGCGAGAGGAGAATTATCATTATGAGGGCGGTATCTCTGATTTCGTGGAGTATTTGGTTGAGGGCAAAAATAAACTGTTTTCAAAACCTATTTACTTTGAGGCGGAGGATAAAAATTTCGACCTTGAAGTTGCCTTTATCTATACAGATGGCTACACAGAAAGTTCCTTCTCTTTTGTCAATAATATTCCGACAATTGAGGGTGGAACCCACGAGACAGGTTTTAAAAGTGCATTCACAAAGGTGATGAACGAATACGCAAGAAATGCCAGTCTTTTAAAAGAAAAAGAACAAAACCTCCTAGGCGAAGACTTTAGGGAGGGCATAACGGTTGTACTCAATGTCAAGATGAACAATGTCCAATTTGAAGGGCAGACAAAAACTAAACTTGGCAATCCCGAGGCAAAAACTCTCGTTGAAAACCTTACAATTAAGCAGTTGTCACAGTATTTTAAGGATAAAAAGAATGCGTCGACTGCAGAAATTATTGTAAATAAAGCAAAAGGTGCGGCAAAGGTTAGAGAAGCGGCAAAGAAAGCAAAAGAACTTACTCGAGCGAAGAACTCGGCGGAGAACTTCAATCTTGTTGGTAAACTTGCGGCTGCGACCTCAAGAAACCGAGAGAAGTCAGAACTCTTTATAGTCGAGGGTGATTCGGCAGGAGGTTCTGCGAAACAGGGTCGTGATAGACGTTTTCAGGCAATCTTGCCACTTCGTGGTAAACCGCTTAATGCCGAGAAAAAGAGAATTGACCAGGTGCTTGCAAACGAGGAGATTAGGACAATTATCTCTGCGCTCAACACGGGTATAGGCGAGGACTTTGACCTTTCAAGTCTTAGGTACAATAAGGTGATAATTTTAAGTGATGCCGACCAAGATGGTGCTCATATTCGTGCCATACTTTTGACATTCTTCTTTAGATACATGAGAGAACTTATCAATGACGGACACGTCTTTATAGGTCTGCCACCTCTTTATAGAGTGTATAAAAAGGACTACAACGAATATGTCTATTCAGATTATGAACTGCCTGAGGCTATTGCTCGTGCAGGACGAGGTTATAGTCTGCAAAGATACAAAGGTCTTGGCGAGATGAATGCCGAGCAACTTTGGGAGACAACTATGGACCCAGAGAAACGCAGTCTTGTTCAAGTGACAATAGAGGATGCAACAGAGGCAGAGAAGATGGTTACAACTCTTATGGGTGATGATATTGAATCTAGAAAGAAGTATATAAACGAGCACGCAAACTTTGATAGAGAAGATGAATTTTACAAAAACTATAAAAAGGATGTAAAATAACAAAGTTGTTAGAAATTAAACTGTCAAAACTTAAAAAATAAGTAAAAATATCAAAAAAACAGTAAAAAAGACGAAAATTTGTAACAAAACCATTTATTTAGGAGAAATTATGCAAAACGATAACAATTTTGAGCAAGAGAAAATGAAGTATGACGAAATGACTGAAGATGAAGATTTTTCAACAGACTCAAATGGTGGAGATGATGGCGAAAAGGGTATTATCTATAAAAGCATGAGCGAAGTGCTACATGACTCCATGATACCGTATACAGAGACAGTTGTCATGGATAGAGCACTTCCACGTGTGGAGGATGGTCTTAAACCTGTTCAACGTCGTATACTCTATTCTATGCTCGAACTCGGTGTTACACCAGATAAGCCTCATAGAAAGTCGGCAAGAATAGTGGGTGACTGCCTTGGTAAATATCATCCGCATGGTGATAGTTCTGTTTATGATGCGATGTGTAGAATGGCACAAGATTGGGTGCTTCGTGCTCCGCTTGTCGACGGACATGGAAACTTTGGCTCTATTGACGGAGATAGCCCTGCTGCTATGCGTTATACCGAGGCAAGACTTACATCGCTTGCCATGGAACTTATGCGAGACCTTGAAAAAGACACTGTCAGGTGGAGTCTAAACTTTGACGATTCGCTCAAAGAGCCTGATATGTTCCCAGGACGCTTTCCAAACCTTCTTGTCAATGGTGCGACAGGTATAGCGGTTGGCGTTGCGACAAATATTCCGCCTCACAACTTAGGCGAGGCAATAGATGGTGTTGTTGCATATATAAACAACCCTAATATTAAGGTTGAGCAACTTATGAAGGTTATCAAAGCCCCTGACTTTCCATCTGGTGCTGAGATAATTGATGTGGATGGCGGACTTGAGCAGGCATACAAGACAGGCAAGGGTAAAATTTTAATTAGGGCAAAGGTTAATATTGAAAAGAATGGGGATAAGGTAAATATTGTTATCACAGAACTTCCTTATCAGGTTAATAAGGCTCAACTTCTCCAAAAAATTGCCGAACTTAAGGAGACAAACAAGGACAAACTGTCCTCTATTACCGAAATTCGAGATGAATCAGACAGAAATGGTATGAGGGCAGTCATACGTCTAAAAAAAGATTCCGACCCTAAAAAGATACTTGAATATCTTTACAAGGCAACAAATCTTCAAATATCCTACGGGATAAATATGGTTGCAATTGCAGGAGGAAAGCCAAAACAACTAAACCTGCTTGATATAGTGTCCTATTATGCACAGTACCAGCGAGAAATCATTGTTCGACGCACAAAATATGAACTTAACTTGACAAAAGAGAGGGCACATATTGTCGAGGGACTGCTTATTGCAATTAAAAATATAGACGAGGTCATAAAGATAATCAAGAAGTCTGCAACAGTAAGCGAAGCAAAACAGAAATTAAAAGACAAATTCTCGCTATCCGAAAAACAGGCACAGGCTATACTTGATATGCGACTTGCAAGACTTGTGCATCTCGAAGTCAACAAACTTCAAGAGGAACTTGCCGAACTTAAGAGAAAAATTGCTGAATATGAGGCTATCCTTGCTTCCAAAAAGGCTCAATATGATTTGGTTAAAAAGGAGATTTTGGAGATAAAGAAGGGATATAATAATCCTAGAAAGACGGTTATCTCAGGAAATGGCGAGATTGTTCTAGAAACTGTTAGCGAGGACAGCGGAGATGATAGCAAAGATTATGTTGTTGCAATAACTGCAGGAAACACTATTAAAAAGGTTACTGCTAAGAACTATTCAATGAGCCAAAAGACGTTAAACGACAATTCAACTATAAATGACGTGCCACTTCAAGTTGAAAATGTCTATGGTAATGATACAGTTTTGATATTCACAAGCCAGGGCAATGCAATAAAAATTCCTGTCAGCACATTGAATGAATGCAAATGGCGAGAAAAAGGTCAGTCTCTTCTCTCTATTGATAAAAATATCATCTTAAATGAAACACCTGTTAAAATAATGAAGTTGCCAAGCGGAGAGGGTAATATTCTGTTTATGACTAAACTGGGCATGGTTAAGAAAAGCGAGATTAAAGATATAATTGTAAACAAAAGTTTTTACCAAGTGTGCAAGTTAAACGAGGGTGATGAAGTAAAGAATGTTGAACTTGATAAACCTGGCAAGAGTATCCTCATGTTGACTCGAAAGGGTATGTCACTTAATTTTGATAAAGGCGACATTCCATCACAAGGCAGAATCTCGGCAGGTGTAAAGGGAATAAACCTTGATGACAGCGACAGTGTAATATTTGCCAAACAAGTTGATTTCACCGCGGTTGTAGTTGTAACTGATAATGGTTATATCAAAAAGATACCTATCAAGGAATTCCCTCTATCTCAAAGATATAGAAAGGGACTTAAATATATCAACTTTGCAAAGAACTGTCAAAATGTATTCTATGCCTGCGATGTAAATGGAAATGCAACTCTTGCCGTCGACTTTGGACTGAAGATTCTTCCAATGGACACCAAGAAAATTCCAGAGAGCGAACGTCTTTCGACAGGTAACGAGATAATCAAGAAAAACTTTTTCACAATAAACAAAATGGCATAAACAAAAGACATATTTGGTATGAAAGTATCAAATATGTTTTTTTATTTAACTTGTCTTATATATTAACTTTGTTGTGTAAAAAATTTAGTTTTATTATAAAAAAGCAAAAATCTTTTAAAAAATGCTTGACAAATGCGTAAAAATTACGCATAATATATACGGATGGTGAGAAATGGAAAAAGATAATCCACTATATAAAAATCAGGGGATACACGTAATCACGGCATTGTTTACAGTCGAGGATGGCAATTTTAAAGTCTTGTTATTAAAAAGAGATAACCAACCTTTCAAAAATATGTGGACTTTAGTTGGCGGTGCTTGCTATAACAATGAGACGGTGGAAGAGGCTATGCAAAGAGAGATGTATGAAAAGACAGGTTTAAAAAATATAAAGACGACATTTTTTAAAGTTTACTCTAACCCAAATCGTAGCCCTATCATGAGGATGCTTGCGGTGGTTTATATTGGCGTAATTGACTGTAAAAAGGTGAAAATTCTTAAAAAGACAACAAAAACAAAGGATGCAGATTGGTTTTTGATTGATAGAGTGCCTCCGCTTGCGTATGACCATAACAAGATTTTAACTGACGCAATAGAGTTTTTAAAAGAAAAAATGTTTGACTCACAAATTCTAAAAAATCTCTTTCCTCAGACCTTTACCTTGCCTGAAATATCAAATGCCTATCAAAGTATACTAGATAAGGAGATTGATAGAAGGAATTTTAGAAAACGACTGATTTCAAGCGGAATAATTGAACCGACAGGTGAATATGAGGCGACCACGGGCAAAAAACCCGCAAAATTATATAGGTTCTGTGAAAATCTAAAAGAAGAATAAAGATAAAAAAATAAAATTAAACAATAAATGTATGTTTAAATAATCAAAAATGCTTAATATAAAGCATTTTTAAAATGGTTATAAAAGTGTACAGAATACACATTTATATAAATTAAAAAGGAGATAAATATGAAAAAGACTTTAGTTATTAATTTTGTGGGAGGGCCAGGTGCTGGCAAATCTTACATGGCAATGAGGGTTGCAAGCAATTTAAAGGAAAGGAAGATAAGTTGTGAGTATGTTCCTGAGTTTGCAAAGGACCTTGTCTATGAGGGGAGAGAGGAGGAACTAGGCGACCAACTCTATATTCTTGCAATGCAAAACCATATGCTTAAGAGGGTAAAAGATAAGGTTGATGTCATTGTGACCGACAGTCCAATACTTCTTTCTATGTATTACAATGATGAAGGTGGGAGATTATACAAACCTGAAATTTTCAATGACCTTATATTAGATACCTATAAAAACTATAACAATATTGTCTATTATGTTGAGCGTAACCATCCTTACGTGAGGGAGGGACGTTATCAAACGGAGGATGAAAGCATAAAGGCAAGTGAGAGGATAAAATCATCACTTGAGGTGAATAATATTAAGTATAGTGATGTTGTTTGCGGACAGGAGAGTGCAGATAAAATTACCGATGATGTATGCAAGTTGTTAAGGAATAATGGGAGATAAAGATGTCGATAGAGTATGAAAGAAAATTTTTGCTTAAAGATGACGGTATTCTAAAAATGTGCTTTGATAAAAAACATATTATACAAAATTATCTCAATCTTGGCATAAACGAGACAAGAGTAAGAGCGATTGATAATAAAAAATATTTTTTTACAGAGAAAATAGGGCTTGGAAAGGCGCGAGATGAGTTTGAAAGAGAAATTACAGTTGAGCAGTATAAAAGTTTGCTCAAAAAATATTCACAAGGCAGAACGGTCGAAAAAGATAGGTATTTTGTTACACTTCAAGGCACAAAATCTTGCGAGATAAATGTCTTTTTAAGTCCTAGACCTATTAAACTTATTGAGGTTGAGTTTTGTAATGCTGAGCAGATGGAAAACTTCTCTCCGCCTGAATGGTTTGGCAAAGAGGTGACGGAGAGTGATGACTACTATAGTTTTAATATAGCAACAAGAGAATAGAAAAGTTCCCTAAATTTTTGAAGTGAACATCAAAAGTTAGAAACTTAAGGTGTTCACTTCAATTTTGCTAGGGAATTTTTTTATTTTAAGTAATTTTTTAATTGCCACTTCAATATACATACTTTGTAAACATAAAAATTCGACAAATTTAAATAATAAATGTAAAAAATCAACAATTTTCTAATTGTAACATTTTATTAAATTAAACTATTATTAAAAGCGAGGTTTGTATGCCATTTTGTGTTATCAAATCAAGAACAATCAAAATTTTTTTAGCAATGCTTGTAGTGGTCGTTCTCTTATGTATTTCATTTGAGGGTGGCGCGCCTGCACAGGTGTGGTTTGGCTCTTCGTCAAGACTTGTGCCTATTTATAGGGTTGACACAGAGGAGAAACAAGTTGCAATCTCTTTTGATGCCGCTTGGGGTGCTGATAAGACAGAGGAGATTATAGAAATCTTAGACGAGTATAACGTTACTGCAACTTTCTTCCTTGTCGGCTTTTGGGTGGATAAGTATCCTGAAATGGTTAAAAAAATTGACGAGGCAGGACTTGAAATAGGTACCCACTCCAATACTCATCCTGATATGGTTAAACTTGACGAGGAGACTATAAGACAGGAACTTACCACCTCTATTGACAAAATCAAAGATATTACAGGCAAAGAGGTCGGTGTGTTTAGAGCGCCTTATGGTTCATACAACAACACACTATTAAATGTTTGTTCGTCTCTTGGTTTGAAAACAGTTCAATGGGATGTGGATTCGCTTGACTGGAAGGGATTGTCGGCAAGTGAGGTGACAGATAGAGTTATGAAATACGCCCAAAATGGTTCAATAATTCTAATGCACAACAATGCTGACAATGTGTGTGAGTCGCTTAGACTTACTCTTGATTGGCTGACAATGAAAGGTTACAAAGTGACAAGTGTAGGAGAACTTATTTACAACGACAATTATACTATTGATGCAAATGGAGTACAACACAAAAATTAAGTTAAAAAGGAGAAAAAATGAAAAGTACTTTAGTTATGAATGTGCCAAACAACAGAGGTCAAATTGTTGGAAAACTTACCGAGGATGTAACAAAATCTTTTGAGGTGGAAGGTGAAAAATTCTATGAGGGAAAAATGGAGATTGAAAGACTGTCGGATAATGTCGACATATTGCCCTTCACAATTTCAGAAAAACTTGTTAAGGCGTGCAACCTTAACTTAAAAAAGGGTGAGGATTTTGCTTTTGGTGGCGAACTTCGCTCTTACAATCGCGTGATTGATGGAAAAAGCAGACTTATACTATCTTTTTTTGTAAAAGAAATTTTAGATGAGCATAACCTTGCCGAAGAAAACACTAATATTCTTCATCTTACAGGCTTTATCTGCAAGGAACCTAATTACAGAGTGACACCTTTTAATCGTGAAATTTGTGATGTCCTGCTTGCAGTAAATAGACTGATGTTTAATAAATCAGATTATATCCCATGCATTCTTTGGGGAAGAAATGCAAAACTCATGCAAAATCAAAAGGTTGGAACTAAACTTGAACTCGTAGGGAGAATTCAATCTCGAAACTATAAAAAAGAGGTCAGCGAGGGAGTTTTTGAAGAAAAAACTGCATACGAGGTCTCTGTCCAAAAAATTGCCATCGTAGAGAAAGAGGAAGAGAAGAACTCAAGCGAACTTGGTGCGTAAATTTTATAGTTTGTTTATACAAAGTTGATTTTGCGGTTTTTAATGTTTTATCATAATTTTTGTATTCGCTTAAAATATTTTTTGATTATTTTCAAGTAAATTTTTGATAATTTTATCCAAATTATTGATAATTTTATCGGAATTTTATATTTTTGTTGCAGGCGAGAGTGCGTGAGCATAAATGCTCACCAAAAAGTGTTTCACACTTTTTAGGAATTTTTAAAGAAATTTAAAAATTCCTGCACTCTCGCCTTTATCTTGAGTCCCACAATATTTTTGTTCATTTATATTAAAAATTATATAACCATATTAACCTAATAAATCATATAAAAATTGTTATTGACAAAAAGAGACTATTTTGATATACTAAACAATAGTTTTAAGGGGGTGAAATGGGGTCAAAAACAGAAGAGAAGAAGAAACTGACAAGAAAGGAGAAGAAGGAGAGAAAAGCCTACCGCAAAGCAAATAATATCCCATCACTATGGGACTACATGAAGGGACATAAATTATACATATTTGGCTACATCGCAATTACCATTTTGACGATTGTATTCAATGTTCTGACGACAGTATTGTTTGCAGACGGCATTGCAGACATCACAGAGGCGGTGGCAGGGCAGAGAGAACTATACCGAAGTGCGATTATAAAATTTATTATTGTAGCAATAATTTTGCTGTTGTGTAGAGTATGTTATGGATTGCAAAATACAATATATCACAAGTTTTCCACCAAAGTTGTTTCAAAAATGAACAACGACCTTGCCTATCAAGCCTTTAAGTTTAGTGCAAGCACCTATGCCAACAATTCGACAGGAACCTTTGTCCAAAGGATAGTCAACGACCCAAACAGACTTATTGGAAAGTTGGTTATGGTAGTTGACTATATATCAAACATGATATACTTTTTGGTTATAGGAATTTACATATATGTGCTTAGTTGGGTTGTCGGTCTTATACTGACTGCTGGAATGATAATTGCTTTTATTATAGAAAGAATTAGACTAAAAATTAGAAAGAAAAATGTAAAAATATCAAACAAGAAGTTTGACAAAATCAACTCGCTCACCACTGAGATTGTCAAGAGCGAAAGAGATATAAAATCACTTGGACTTGAAGAAAAACTCAAGGTGACAACAGAGCAGTATTATGATGATTATAACAATTTCTCTTGCAAACATAACATACAACAGATGCTTTTTGGTCAGGCAAGAAATATGATAAACACAATCTTTGCAATGACGGCACTTTTTATAAGTATAATTTTACTTGAAAGGGCACTATTGATATTTTCATCATTTATGATTATATATTCTAACAGACACGCATTAAGCAACTTTGTCCTTGAATTAAGCCTATTATTAGACATCAAAAATGATATAGAGGTTTTTGGAAATCGCATTTTTGAACTCTTTGACAACAAGACCTTTCCTGTTGAGAAGTTTGGAAATAAAGAACTTAAAAATGTTCAAGGGAAGATTGAATTTAAAGATGTAAGTTATGGCTATATTGACAAACTCCGCTCAAAAGACGACTTAAACAAGGAAGGTGATGAGAGCGAAACGGTCAAGGGAGGCAACGTTGTTGAAAATCTCTCTTTTGAAATCAAACCGCATACCACTGTTGCCTTTGTAGGTAAGTCGGGCAGTGGCAAGTCCACAATTCTCTCACTTATGTCCAAGATGTACGAAGTTGACAGCGGGGAAATCACAATTGATGATATAAATATAAATGATTTGACAAAGGATAGTCTAAGAACAAATATCTCTCTTGTAAATCAATTTCCTTATATATTTGATATGTCCATTCGAGAGAATCTCTTAATGGCAAAAGGTGACGCAAGCGAGGAAGAACTAGAAAATGCAATTGAGAAGTCATATCTAAAAGAATTTATCTCCACTCTTCCAAATGGACTTGATACAGTTGTGGGCGAGAGCGGAATAAAACTCTCTGGCGGACAGAGACAGAGACTTGCTATTGCAAGGGCATTTTTAAGAAGAACTCCGATTATAATCTTTGACGAAAGTACAAGTTCGCTTGACAACTTTGCACAAGAACATATAAAAGAAAGCATTGATAGTTTAAAGGGCACAAGCACAATAGTAATAGTCGCTCACAGACTCTCAACTATTAAAAATGTAGATAAAATTTTCTTCCTTGACGGCGGAAAAATTGTAGATGACGGAACATTTGACGATTTGTTTGAAAATAACGAAAAATTCCACAATATGTTTTTGGCAGAAAATATTTAAAAATTTTAATTTAAAAATAATATTAAAATAATTGTCGAAAAATATATTTTTTAATGTAAAAATTGAATAAATTACATAATTTTCAAGAAAAAACCGCTAAATTTTTAATTTTTAGCGATTTTTTTTATATTTCTAAACGTTTTTTTGTATTTATTATTAAATTAAATATGTTATTAATTTTTATTTTTATTATTTAAAAATAATTTTATTTTTTAATATTTTACATATTTTTATTTATATTTTCATTTTGTTTAATTTGTCTATCAATCCATGCCATAATAAGATTAACAACAAAATCAATTTCGTAACTATCTAGTGCTTTATTTTTGGCAATCTTGTGCCATTTTTTAAGACAACCTCGACAGCAGGTAGCAGTTGCGTGTTGTGCGACAAAAACAGGATGATTTTTCATGGGAGTTTGTTTTCCGTCATTTAGTGTGGGATATGGAGCAAGTCGTTTTATTACAAAATCATAGGTGTGCGACCTAATTGTCTCAATTCCTCTCTTTTCAATATAGACAAAATCTTGTTTTTTTAGGTGGAACTTTGCTCGAAAGGGAGATGTATTTAATTTATCTAAAATATCCTGATAATCTAACATATCTTTATTATAACATATAAAGACAAATTTTTTAATTAATGTTGCAATTTTTTTGATATTTTGCTACAATAATGGTTATGAAAGTATGTGTTATGACACTTGGGTGCAAGGTAAACAAATATGAGAGCGATGCACTTATTTACAACTTAAAACTCAAAGGCTACGAGGCGACAGACAAATTAGGGTTTGCTGATGTTTATGTTATAAACACCTGTGCGGTCACACAAGAGGCGGAGAGAAAGTCTCGACAGATGATTGCAAGGTGCAAAAGATATAATAGTAATGCTAAGTTTTTTGTTTGCGGTTGTGCAAGTCAAAAGAATGGAAAGCAGTTTTTGGAAAAGGGCGCAACTTATGTCAGCGGTGTTGCTGGGAAGATAAAAATTTCAGAGTATATTGACAAACTTGCCAAAAATGACAAAAGATATTTAAAAAAACATAACAGAATAGAAAAACTACCAAAAGATTACGAGGACGACCTCTTCGCCGAGCAGACGCGAACGAGGGCATACATAAAAATTCAAGATGGATGTAACAATTTTTGCACATACTGCATAATTCCATATCTTCGAGGGCGAAGTAGGTCGAGAGGGATATTTTCAATCATTGATGAGGTGTCAAAACTTGATGAATGTATTAAGGAAATAGTGCTGACAGGGATAAATGTAACTGACTATAAAATTGACGGAAAACCTGCACTTTTGACACTGCTTACCGAACTTGATACCTTCGGAAAACGATTGAGACTCTCTTCAATGGAGGAGAGTTTGATAAGCGAGGATTTTGCAAAAGGACTTGCCTCTCTTAACAATTTTTGTCCACATTTTCACCTGTCACTCCAAAGTGGAAGCACAACCGTTCTTAAAAGAATGAACAGACACTATACCGCAGAGGAGTTTAAAAAGTCGGTGGAGATAATAAGAAAGTATTTTTCTAGTGCTGGCATTACCACCGATGTGATAGTGGGCTTCCCTGGTGAGAGCGAGGAGGAGTTTGAAGAAACTTATAATTTTATAAAAGAGGTTGGCTTTTCAGGACTTCATATCTTTCAGTACTCAAACAGAGAGGGTACGGTGGCATCAAAACTATATAAAGACCTGCCTAGCAAGGTAAAACAGGAGAGGTTTGAGAGATTAAATAAGTTAAACGAGCAACTCAAAATTGATTTTATCAAAAAGAATAAGAGAGGTAAGGTGCTTATTGAAGAAAAAAGCGATGGGTACTATGTAGGTTATACAGAAAATTATATCAGGTGCTACATACCTATTGACAATAAAATGATTGACGATTTGACAGATGAAATTGTCGAGGTTAAAATAGAAAAACTTTTCCATGTCGGTGCACTTGCAAAAATAATAAAATGAATTTGTAAAAAGTTCTTGACAAACACCTTTTAAATCAATATAATATAAAGGTAAAACTAAAATTAGAAGGTGGTGAGAAATTTGACAACTGTTAAAGTCGGCGAAAACGAAAGTTTAGAAAGTGCTTTAAAAAAGTTTAAAAGAAAATGTCAGAAAGACGGCATAATTGGTGACATTAGACGTAAAGAAGCATATTATAAACCTAGTGTTGCAAAGAAAATGAAAAGAGAAGCCGCTCGTAAAAGAGCAAGAAAAAGAGGCTAATCACCATTTTAGTATATAAAATTTTATTAAAAGGAGAAGAAAGGTGGCTAACGTAATTGACCAAATTGAAAAAGAATATATGAAAGAAAACCTGCCTGAATTCAATGTCGGCGACACTGTTAGAGTTGGTGTTAAGATTAAAGAAGGCGACAAGGAAAGAATTCAAGGTTATGAAGGCGTCGTTATTGCTCGCAAAAATGGCGGAGTAAGAGAAAGTTTCACTGTTAGAAAAATTTCAAATGGTGTCGGTGTTGAGAGAACATTCCCTCTTCATTCACCACTAGTTGCAAGCATTGAAGTCGTAAGAAAAGGTAAACCAAGACGTGCAAAACTCTACTATGTAAGAGCACTTACTGGTAAGGCTGCAAAAATCAAATCTGCAGATAATAAATAGTTTTAAATAGATAATAAATAATTTAAAATAATAAAAGACCTCTGATAATTTGAAGTGAACTTATAAAGTTTTTCAAAAGAAATTGAAGAGGTCTTTTTTGTGTAATAATTTTATGACGAAATATTTTATCATTTATTTTATGTTTTAAATAGGACACTTATTTGCTACTTTATTTCCAAAATATCATCAGCCGAACAATCAATGATTTCGCACAGCAGGGCAAAGGTGGGAAGAGATGGCATAATTCTACCAGAAAGATATTGAGAGAGTGTGGGTTTTGATATCCCAAGTTTCTTTGCTATCTCAGTTTTGCTCTTCCCACAATGCTCAATCTCAAATTTTAAGTTCTTTTTGATTGTATCTTCCTTGCTTAATGCATAAAATTCCTTTTTCATAGCAATATTATATTAGTTTATACCTAATTTTGTTTGACAATTAGGTAAAACCTAACTATAATATATAAAGAAAAGCAAAATTTTCATTTATAAGACCAGAAATTTGTTTTAAAAACTAAAATTTGCTTCAAAAACTAAAATTTGCTCCAAAACATTACAAGCGATGAAACTGTATATGTTCCAGCGAATTTTATTGATGAGTTAAATTTAAAAAACTCATATCTTGATGGTGACACATTCATTCGTAGCGAGACTGCAGAAAATGGATATTATGTATACACAAAAAAATAAGAAGTCTACATAAATTAAGGTTAGAAAAATATTTTTGTTTTATTTTTTCTATAAAATTAAATTTAAAATATAAATTTGCAGGGATAAACCTGCTTTTTTATAACATTTCTCACCTCTTTCCATACAATGTTTATAGGGCTTGTGTGATTTAAGAGGAAAATTTATGGCTTTCGTGCAAAGATTTTCAACTATTGAGCGGGGTGGCATCCGCTTTATAGGTAATACTTTAGGTTTAAGTAAATCCTCAAATACTCTCTCCGCTGGCACTCTCGGTTCAATAGGTGCATTTACAAGTTTGAACAATACTCAGTTCTCAAACTTCCCAAATGGCACCACCTCAAATTATCTAGAGAATGGTTCCAATGCAACATTGCAGTTGCCTATTGGTAGCACTGTGCTATATGCCGAACTCATTTGGGGTGGATTGTACCGTTCGCAGACACAAAATATATCAAATTTGATAGATAATGCTGTTACTTTTACAGCAAATGGCACAAATTTTTCAATCTCGCCAGACGGCTTAACATCACAAACCTTTGTGATTCCTAGCGGAAGTGGATATGATTTAGGTTTTTATGTTAGAACGGCGAATGTAACAAATATAGTTGCAAACTCGCTCAATGGGACTTATTCGACAGGTGGCGTTCCTGCTCTCATTATAGCAAACGACAATCAAACCAATCAGACCAATCATGCAGGGTGGACACTTGCAATAGTCTATCACAATGATAACGAGATTATAAGAAACCTTACCTTATGGGTAGGTGGAGCGGTTGTTGGTCCAAATACTCCAGTAAGCGACACTACGCTCACAGGTTTTATCACACCTGCCGTTTCGGTTGGTGGCAAAGTTTTCATGAGTGCACAAGAGGGTGATGCGGTGCTGACAGGTGACCAATTTTTGTTCGGCAGAGATACCCTGTCTCTATCCGTTATTTCAGGTCCGAACAACCAAGCGACCAACTTTTTTGGCTCGCAAATTAACAATGAGAATGGACTGATTGACACCTCAGGCACGTTTGGAACAAGAAACAAAAATGCCTCGGCAGGAACAAACATCAGTGCAGGACGTCAGGGCTGGGACATAACAGCGGTAGATGTAACAAACTACCTTGAGCCTCTTCAAAGCAGTGCGGTTTTCAGGTTTACCAGTTCAGGCGACCTCTATGTTCCAAATGCGCTAGCAACTCAAATTGACTCGCAAGGTGCATCACTAACAGTTGTTAAGTCGGCAGACACCCAGGCGGTATTTGTCGGACAGAACGTAGAATACACCATAAATGTGACAAACACAGGTCAACTTGATGCAGAAAATGCAACCCTTCAAGACAGTATCCCAGCAGGGCTAACACTGGTTAGTGGCTCAATAAGAGTTGACGGAGTGGTGCAACCAGACACCTTTCCTGTTTCACTCGGAACTATTTTGCCAGGGCAGACAAAACAGGTGACCTACACCTTGCAGGCACTATCTGTTCCGCTGATAAACCCTGCAATTAACACCGCGACAGTAAATTTTGAGTTTGAACCTTTTCCAAACTTTAAAATTGAACTTCAGCAGACGAGCAATCTTGTCTCAGTGTTTATATTAAATGAGGCTATCAATAATATAAAGACAGTTGACAGAGGTGTTGCTCTTAGCGGAGAAATTTTGACGTATACAAGTTTTATAACCAACAATGGCAACCTAAATGCCACAGACCTTGTATTTACCGATACAATTCCGTCAGGAACGACTTTTGTCGAGGATTCATTGACGGTTGACGGAGTGACTTTCTCAGGACAGAACCCAGAGGACTCGGTAAACATAGGCAGTTTGGATATAGGACAGGTAAAAACTATAACCTTTAAAGTACAAATAACAGGAGATAATATGATTATAACAAACCAATCAGGTGTAACATTTCTTTCAGTACTGCCAGGTGGCGAAACTGTCCCAGGCAGTCAAGATAGTAACATAGTTACCACAGAAGTGATAAGCACAACATTTAGTAAAGTTAAATCTACAGCCGACGACTTTATAAGAGAGGGTGAAAACACCACTCAAAGCATAACACTTACCAACAATTCAAGTTTTGTTCTTAAAAATCTATTCTTTAATGACATATTGGCAGCGGGAGCATCTCATGTTGCTGGCAGTGTAATAATTGACGGAGTAAGTTATCCAGCATACGACCTAATTACAGGTTTCAACTTGCCAGACCTTCAACAAGGCGACAGTACCACAATTTCCTATACCTTACTTGCAGATAACCCTAAGACACAAGACACAGTCGACAACTTCGCAACTGTAAATTACTCAGTCGACACACCGCAAGGCACAAGAAATTTCACAGAGAACACAAACACTGTAACATTTGCTGTTATCTCTACTCGGCTTGACGTTGTAAAGAGCGTGGATAAGACTGTTGCAATAAGTGGAGAAATATTAAATTATACCTCAGTTATTACTAATACCGGCAGTCAAACAGCAACAAACCTAGTATTCTCAGATATTTTGCAGGCAGGACTGACCTTTGTCACTGATTCTGTAAGAATAGACAATGTATCTTTCCCAGGATATAATCCAATTTCTTCCTTCTCACTTCCAAACCTTAACCCTGGGCAAAGTGTACGAGTAGATTTCCAGGCTAGAGTAATATAGGGTTAATATGAGAATTATTAACAATGCTTCAAATGTATCTGCAGAATTTCAAGGATTGCCGTCTAACTTTGTCAGCAATAATGTGCAGACAATAGTAAATGACCCAGTTATCCCAGAGTGCAAGTGTGATGTATGCATATTCTTTGATTTTTGTAGCGGTTGTTATTTCAATCCTTGCGACTTTAAGAGAGAAGAAAACTGCAACTCATTCCCTGAGCCTATAGAAGATTGTTTTGATAGATTTAAAGATAACAGAAATTGTAATTGCCGATGTTGCAAGTGTAATTTTCGAAGAAATAGAAACAACTTTTGCAAGAGAAGATATAATTGTAAACAAAGACATTTCGATTTTTATTAATAAATAAATTTATAAAATGTTGAAAAATAAATAAAATATCTTAGAAAAATTATTTTATTAATATTAAAAATAAATTAAAATAATAAAAATTATAAACAATAAAAATTAAAATAAAAATACCGATTATTCTAAAAAATAGTCGGTATTTTATATTTTTTGTCTATTTTTACTAAATTTTTAGCAATTTTTGTTTTATTTTTATTTAATTTTAATAAAAATAGAAGAATTTTAATTAATTTTTTAATATTTAAATTATGTTAAAGATTTTTATTTTAATTATTTGTAATTATTATATAATATTTAATTTTATCATATTTTTTATTTAAAAATTATTTTTTCTCATCATCATTTTCGTCATCATCTTTTTCAACTGTTCTTCTATTTTTAATTGCACCTTTGAGTTTTTTAAAGAAATTTTCTACCTTGCTTGGTTTTGCTGTCTTTGACTGTTCTTCATCTGCATTTTTGATGATTATTTGTTTGTCTATTGGACTAAGATTTTCATCAGGGGAGTCAAGAAGTGGGATGTTTTCTTTTATATTATCAAAGTCTTTCTTCTCGTCATCTGTAAAGTAAAGTCCGCTTGCATCCTTGCCACCTGCTATTATAAAACTTGCGCCACTGCTAACTGCTTTGTGTGGCAGGTGATGTTTCAAAGCAAGGTCATTTACAATCTCGATAAAATCCTCGTCTCTGTCTTTAACCTTTTCAATGAAATCTAAGAATTTTTGGTTTTCTTCATTGTCTTTATTGTCTACTGAGAAGTCAACCTTGTCTATATCTATATTGCAAGCATCTTTGCAGGCAAGCCATATCTGCGAGCCACGCATATTCATATCATCAAAATTGAGAAGTGTCATAATATTGCTAAATGTCTTTTCTTCAATTTCTTCCTTGCTCATGTCTTTTTTGAAACCTGCATTTAACATTTTAAAAAGCACACTGATTGCACCGATGTTTCCTTCTCCAAGTTTGTTGACAACTCCCATAACGCTATCACTGAGGTCAATTTTCTTGCTTAAACTCGTCAAGTCTGTCGTCAAGGGTAGTTCTTTTTAGAAGTTCTGGATAGTATGACTCTCCTCGCTCATATACAGATATAGCCTTGTTTTTTCTCAGACGAACCATTCCGCCTTCGTTTATGTCTACAATTTCATAAAAGTCGCATATATGTGGGTCAGGGTATGAGATTTTGCCTATCAATTTTTCTGCTAATAGTTTTTCGTTTATGCTAAATGCCATATTTCCTCCTAAATATGACTTTATTATACAACATAAACATATAAAAATCATGTCCAATTCTTAAAAAGGTGCAAAGAAAAATTAATTGCAATAAAATTGTAAAAATCATTGTATTAAATAAAAAAATATGATATAATACAAAAAGATGTTCCCATAGTAAAGTGGATATTACAAGCCCCTCCTAAGGGCTAGTCACAGGTTCGAGTCCTGTTGGGAACACCAAATTCCTAGATATGAAAAATTCATATCTTTTTTTATTTGACAGATGAGATATAGTTTAATATCAACATTATTATAGTTATAATTAAAAATTATTTAAAGTCAAAAGTTATTTTATCAGCAAATTGACAAGGTGCAGTAAAAAGACTGCTAAAAAATAATCAAAAATATGTAATTGACAAAAAGCGAAATGTGTATTAAAATAATTAGTGATTTTAAAGATGTTTTACAAAGGG
Source organism: uncultured Clostridia bacterium (assembly GCA_944350275.1). Lineage (GTDB taxonomy): Bacteria > Bacillota > Clostridia > Christensenellales > UBA1242 > Caccovivens. The sequence continues at coordinate 29,530 of CALVOK010000026.1, forward strand.
GAACACAGATGAAGATAAGAGAACTTGTGACAGATTATTTTAATAATATAAGTGACAGTAAAAAGGCGGAATTTGATAGGAAGATTGTTGACACCGCATATGAGATAAAGGGGACAACAACAAAGCAGATTGACGACTTTGCAAAAAGTCTAGTAATGATAAATGCAAACTTCTACGAGTTTCCACTTGACAATTACGAGGAGATAGTTTTAGCAGGTTGTTATATTGGCTATTGCAATGCGCCTGCTAAGGACAAGATTGAAATGCTAAACAAATTATTGCCATACATAGACAATTGGGCATCCTGTGATGTTATAATAGCAAGGCTGAAGTGGATGGAGAGTGAGAGAGAATATTTTGTTGATTTAATTAAAAGTGACAAACCTTTTTACAACCGATTTGGAATTGTTTGGCTTATGAAATATCAACTTAAAAGTGACTACAAAAGGGTCATTAAACTTGTAAATCAGGTAAAAAACGACAATTTTTATGTAAAAATGGCAATTGCATGGTGTAACGCAGAGGCATTTGTTTATGATTATGAATTTATGTATAATTTTTTGAAGAAAACTAGTGATACATTTATAAGAAATAAGACTATTCAAAAGGTTTGTGAATCTTACAGGATAAGTCCAGAGCGAAAAGTCGAACTAAAAAAATTAAAACTCTCAACATCTGACAAGCAGACAAAATGAAAATAAATCAATAATTTTGACGTATTTTTGCAAATAATTTGTAAAAATATGTCTTTTTTATTATAATCATTATAATAGGCTAAAGATATAAGGAGAAAAAATGTTATCAAAAGTAAAGAGTTTTGGACTTAAAGGAATAGAGGGCTATCCTATTGATGTTGAAACAGATGTAAGCAATGGACTTCCTCATTTTGAAATTGTAGGACTTGCTGACACCGCTATCAAAGAGGCAAAGGAGAGAGTGCGTTCGGCAATAAAAAACAGCGGATACGAGTATCCTGCAAAGCGAATAACTATAAACCTTGCACCTGCAGACATTAAAAAAGAGGGAGCACTTTATGACCTATCAATTGCAGTTGCTATACTTTCCTGCAATGAGGAGTATAAAATTAAGAATGAGAATAGTTTCGTCTACATTGGCGAACTCTCTTTTGACGGCTCGGTCAAACAGGTGCGAGGGGTGCTTCCACTTTTAATTTCTGCATGCAAACTTGGTTACAAAAAATTTATAATACCGATTGCAAACAAGGAGGAGGCAAGTTTTATAAGCGGAATTGAAATTTACGGTGTAAACTCGCTCAAGCAGACGATAAATTTTTTAAGCGGTGTGGAGGAATTAGAGCCTATCAAGTGTTGTGATTTTAGCACTCTTCAAAGCGAAAAACTTGATATTTCTATGGACTTTAGCAACGTTAAAGGTCAGGCAATGGCAAAGAGGGCGCTTGAAATAGCGGCGGCAGGCGGACACAATCTTCTTATGATAGGACCTCCAGGGAGCGGAAAAAGTATGCTTGCCAAATGCTTTCCTTCTATTTTGCCAAGTCTAACTTTTGAAGAGGCACTCGAGGTGACTAAAATTCACTCGATTGCAGGCGAACTTGACCTCAAAAAAGGGATAGTTACAACAAGGCCATTTAGAAGTCCGCACCACACAGCAAGTACAGTCAGTCTTACAGGTGGCGGAGCGAACAGCAAACCAGGCGAGATTTCACTTGCCGACCATGGAGTGCTATTTTTAGATGAATTTCCAGAGTATTCAAGACAGACGATTGAAACGCTAAGACAACCGCTTGAAGATGGTGTTATAACGGTTGCAAGAAGTAATGCGACAATTACATATCCTGCCAATTTCACTCTTATTGCAAGCATGAACCCATGTCCTTGCGGTAACTATGGTTCAAAGGATAAGGAATGTCACTGCTCGCCAGGTCAGATTACAAGGTATCTATCAAAACTCTCAGGTCCAATAATGGACAGAATTGACATTCATATAGAAGTTGACAATATCACATATGACCAACTAAAGAGCGAGAACAAAGAGGAGAGTTCTGCCGAGATAAAGAAGAGGGTAGACAGGGCAAGAAGTATTCAAACGGAGCGATATAAATTTGACAAAAATTTCTGCAATGCCAAGATGACATCATATCAGGTGAAGAAATATTGTAAACTTGACAAGAATGGTGATATGATGCTAAGAAGTGCATTTGAGAAACTTAAACTCAGTGCGAGAGCGCATGACCGTATTTTAAAGGTTGCGCGTACGATTGCCGACCTTGAGGGGTGCGAAAACATTGAGGCAAAACACGTTGCAGAGGCAATTTCATATAGAACACTTGACCGAAAATATTGGAGTTAACATAAAAATTTTCATATTTTTAGCATAAATGCTTGTATTTTATTTGTAAAAATGTATTTTTTTATATAAAATAGCATAAGGCTTAGACTTTTACATATTTTTTAAAAGTGATGAAAAGGATAGGAGTAAAAATTTAAAGTATAATATAAATAGGATAGAAAATGATTGATTTAGGAAGTGATTTTAATAGATTTTTGGTGTTTTTGTCTATGTTTGACAATACATATTCTAAAAATCAGCAGTTGATTGATTTGATGGAAGATGATTTTAGTTTTAAACATTTTTTTAGTCTTGACCTTAAAAAAGTGTTAAACGAAAAGGTCGCAGAGAATATGAAAGCATGGGCAAATGAGCAGACGGTGGAAAACTACTATGCCGACTTAAAGAATAAAGATATCATTCTTTTGACTAAGTTTGACAGTGAGTATCCAAGAAAACTCAGCACTCTTCCAGACGCACCGATGTTTTTGTTCTGCAAGGGTGACATAGGACTTTTTGATAAAGAGTCATTAGCAGTGGTTGGCACGCGAAAACCGACAAACTATGGGCGAGTTGCAACTGAGAAAATTGTTAAGGATATTGCCTCGGCAGGAGTTGTTATTGTCAGCGGACTTGCCTATGGTGTCGATTCAATCTCCCACCGAGCATGCTTAAGTGCAGGCGGAAAGACAATAGCGGTGTTAGGTTCAGGATTTGACCGCATTTATCCTGCCGAGCATATTTCTCTTGCCAGGGAGATAGCAGAAAAGGGACTTTTAGTGAGCGAATATTCGCCAACCAAAAAGGCAACGACATACACCTTTCCTGTGCGAAATAGAATTATTGCAGGTCTTAGCGACGGAATTCTTATCACGGAGGCAGGTATAAAAAGCGGAACAATTCATACAAAGGACTACGCACTTGATTATGGTAGGAACATTTATGCCTTGCCAGGCAACATTGACTCGCCGTCAAGTGAACTTCCAAATAAGATTATCAAGTCTGGACAGGCAATATGTGTAACAGAGGCAAAAGATATTCTTGATATTTACAAAGTTGAGGCAGAGACGGCAAAGAAAGAGTATCAACTCACCTTTGAGGAACAGGCAATTGTCTCTTTGCTAGGGGATGGCATGAAGAATATTGATTATCTTACAAAAAATTGCAATCTTTCAATAAATAATTTCAACAGCAATTTGACAATGCTTGAAATTCGTGGCATAATAACAAGACTGCCAGGCGGATTTATTTCTTTAAATTAATAGAAATTTTAGAATGGTAAAATAAGTTTAATAAGTATGGAGGACAAATTGAAGTTAGTCATAATAGAATCACCATTTAAACGAGAGGCGCTAAAAAAATATCTAGGCAATGGATATGAGGTTTTTGCAACCAAGGGTCATATAAGAGACCTACCTCAAAAGACATTTGGAATAGACCTAAAACATAATTTTGAGCCTCATTATGAGATAATGCCTGACAAGAAGGAACTGATTGAACAGTTAAAGCAAAAGGCAAAGTCGGCAGATGAGATTTTAATTGCAACCGACCCTGACCGTGAGGGTGAGGCAATATCTTGGCATATAGCATATATTTTAGGTTTTCCTCAGGATAAGACCTGCCGAATAGAGTTCAACGAAATATCCAAAAAGGCGGTTACTAAGGCACTTGAAAGTCCAAGAAAGATTGACTTAAATCTTGTTGACGCACAGCAGGCAAGACGTATTCTTGATAGAATTGTGGGCTACAAACTCTCGCCTATTCTTTGCAGAAAGATAGCACCAAAACTCAGTGCTGGTAGAGTTCAATCTGTGGCACTCAAACTTGTCGTCGACCGTGAGAAAGAGATTGAGGCTTTTGTTCCAGAGGAGTATTGGACGGTAAATGCTCTCTTAAAAAAGGACGATAATCAAATAAAAACCTCGCTTGTAACTTTTAATAAGAAGAAGTTTATTCCAAAGAGCAAGGAAGAGATTGACGAGATTCTTAAAGCGACAGATGGCAAGAAGTTTACTATAACAGAAATTAAAAAGAGCAGAACAAAATCTCACGCACCTGCACCTTTCACCACTTCCACCATGCAACAGGACGCACTAAATAAACTCAATATGTCTCTTGCAAGAACGACATCCTCTGCTCAGCAACTCTATGAGGGTGTTGAAATAAAGGGTGAGGGCAAAATTGCACTTATCACCTATATTCGTACCGACTCAGTTCGTGTCTCCACTGATGCACAAAATGCCTGCCGAGATTTTATCAAAGAAAAGTATGGGCAGGAGTATCTTCCTGAAAAACCTAACATCTATCACACAAAGGAATCGGCTCAGGATGCTCACGAGGCAATAAGACCTATTACCATGGATATAACTCCTGAAATGGCAAAAGAGACACTGACAAGTGATAATTATAGGCTTTATAAACTTATTTATGAACGTTTCCTTGCAAGTCAGATGTGTGAGGCTGAATACTCAAACGTGTCTGTTAACTTTGACTGCGAGGGTTATGGTTTTAAAGTTAGCGGAAGGACAATGGAGTTTGCAGGTTACACAAAAGTGTACAAGGAATATGTCGACAAGGATAAGGATAGCGGTGAGGGTATGGCAGGAAAACTTCCTAAAATGGAAGAGGGTGAAATGCTTGATTGTGAAAAGATAACAACCGAGCAAAAATTTACCAAACCACCAGCAAGATACACCGAAGCAAGTCTAGTCAAAGCCATGGAGGAAAAGGGTATTGGCAGACCTGCGACCTATGCTGCGACTATTACAGTACTGACAAGCAGACATTATACCGAAAAGAAAGAAAAGTATCTTCATCCGACCGAACTTGGCAGAAAGGTGATAACCTATCTTGAAAAATTCTTCTCAAGTGTGATAAATGTAAAGTTTACCGCACAAATGGAAAGCCGACTTGATGATATAGCAAACAAGGGCGAAGATTGGCACCACGTAGTCTCAAACTTTTGGAATGGCTTTGAGGGGCTACTGACAAGGGCAGGAGAGAGTTCTCTAACACTTAAAGAGCCACCAAAAGAGACTGATATAATCTGCGACAAGTGTGGCGGAAAAATGGTGATAAGAAATGGACGATTTGGCGAGTTTCTTGCTTGCTCCAACTTTCCAAAATGCAAAAATACAAAACCTATTGAGCAGGAGGTAAAGAAAGTAGGCAAATGCGTAGAGTGTGGTGCCAGCATGGTTGAGCGAAAGAGCAAAAAAGGAAAAATTTTCTACTCATGTGAGAGATATCCAGATTGTAAATTTATGAGTTGGGATATACCGACAGGACAGAGATGTCCTAAATGCCAAAGTCCACTTGTAATAAAGGGCAAGAAGATAAAATGCTCAAACTCAACCTGTGACTATCAAGAGGATAAAAATTAGGAGTAAAAGAAATACAGTGTTTTTATGCTGTATTTTTTGTTATTTTTGTGAAATTTTTGAAAAATTAACAATTTTGTTTGTAAAAAAAGGTGATTTTTGCTAAAATAAAGTTGGAAGTGTCAAATTAAGACAAACTTTGACCTTTTTCTCAAAAATAAACATTCTTTCAAATTGCTAAAAACAAAAAAATGCAATATACTTATTAAGTCTATATGACTTAAAGAGGTTGTTATGAATTATTATATGCCCGTTGTCAATGTTATAGGTTGCGGATTTGCAGGGATAGAATGTGCTTTGTTCTTGGCAGGACATGGAATTAAAGTTCACATTTTTGACCAGCAAGTCAGTCACGTCTGTAATTGTGACCGATGCACAGGCAAAATAAAAGGTGAAAGAAGTTTAGTTTGTGAAAATCTGCTCAAAAATGAACTTGAATTTCTAGGCAGTCCACTCATAAAAGAGGAAGAGAGGTTAGTTAAAGAGGGCTATCCAGGATGTAAGGCAACAAAAGTGCTAGAATATGGGAAAAGACTTATCCGATCTAAAGACAACATTGAAATTTTCAATGCTCGAATATGTCAGATTAATCCTAGAGAGATAAACGTGATTGCCACAGGTTCAAACACGGATGAGAAGATGTTTGAATTTTTGAGCGAGAAGTTTGGTTCAATGCGACTTTTCCGACAGAGGCAGGTGTGTCCTATTGTTGATAATATAGATTTAAGTTTGTGTCACAAAAAAGGTGACAATCTTTATATTCCGCTTGACTATAGCGAATATCTTACCTTTGTAAACTCGGTTATAGGTCAACTGAACAGGTTAAATATTGCCTACAATCATAAGTTTACAAGAAATACTATTGAAGAACTTGCAATTCAAAACAAAGAGGCAATAAGAACATATGCCATGATGCCACTATATATTGAAAATATTGCACGGCCCTATGCGGTTATCAGGCTTCACAAACAGGAGAGGGGATATATAATTGAGGGCATCTCTTCCAAACTTGACAAAAGAAGTCAACTTGAAATTTTTAGAAGCATAAGGGCGCTACGAAATGTGGAGTTAATTCGAGAGGCTGATGTCTTAGATGCGGTGTTTATAAATTCTCGATTTGTTATCAACGACTTTAATCAAAGTTTGCAAGACCACAACCTATTTTTTGCAGGCGAGATACTAGGAGTAAATGGATACCTAGGTGCCTTGGCAAGCGGTCTTTATACGGCGATGAATGTTAATAACTACGTTTGCGGAAAGAGGATGGTTGCTCTTCCACAGGACAGCCTAATAGGTTCTCTTGCAAAAAAGATTACAAAAACATGTATTATCAAAAATAATGCAACTGCGATAAATTATGAAAATTATGAGTTAATAAAAAACGGTGAAGAACTTTCAAATCCTATCTATATAGACGAACTTTTTTCTAGGTCCTTTGAAAGTCTGACACGTTTTAAGGAGGTTTATACAAATGGAAAGTATGTTTAGAGGAACAACTATATGCGGTGTTAAACGTGATGGCAAGATTGCCATTGCAGGTGACGGACAGGTCACCTTGTCTGAGAGTGTGGTTTTTAAATCAAATGCACACAAGGTTAGACGAATATATAATGATAGGGTTGTTGTTGGCTTTGCAGGCTCTGTTGCCGATGCCTTTTCGCTATGCGAGAGGTTTGAGAATATGCTCAACAAATTTTCAGGCAACCTTATGCGAAGTGCTGTCGAACTTGCAAGCACATGGCGAGAGGATAAGGCATCACGTCAACTCAATGCTATGATGATTGTTGCCGATAAAGAGCAACTTTTGATAGTTAGCGGAACAGGCGAGGTTATAGAACCTGATGACGATGTCTGTGCAATAGGTTCAGGCGGGAATTATGCACTTGCCGCTGCCAAAGCACTTAAACAAAATACCGACCTGCCAGCAGAGGAGATTGCAAGAAAGGCTCTTGAGATTGCAGGTCAAATTTGCGTATTCACAAATGACCATATTACAGTAGAGGAGGTTTAATATGAATTTATCACCAAGAGAAATTGTTGAGGAACTTGACAAATATATTATAGGACAGGCAAAAGCGAAGAGAGCGGTTGCTATTGCTTTGAGAAATAGATATAGAAGAAGTAGACTTCCAAAGGAGATGCGTGAGGAGATAACTCCAAAAAATATCATCATGAAAGGTCCTACAGGTGTTGGTAAGACGGAGATAGCAAGAAGGCTTGCAAAACTTGTTAAGGCACCTTTTATCAAGATTGAGGCAACAAAGTATACCGAGGTGGGCTACGTAGGACGAGATGTCGAAAGCATGATTCGAGACCTTGTGGAAGTTGCTGTGCGAATGGTTAAAGATGAAAAAGCACATGAGATTGAGGCTAAGGTTAAACCTATTGTCGAAAACAAAATTTTGGATGCAATATGCGATACAAGACGAGCAAATGACGAGCAGGTTGACAAGACCACTATTGCCGAGCAGTTGAAAGAGGGAAAACTTGAAAACGAACAGATTGATGTGCTTGTCATTGACAACCCAAAACCTATGATTGCAGTTGGCGGACCAGAGATAAATATAGGTTCAATGTTTGACGGACTCCTGCCACAAAAACGCAAAAAACGCAGAATGAGCGTTCAAAGAGCGAGGGAAATTCTGACAAGTGAGGAATGCGACAGAATTATTGATAAAGACAATGTCTATGCCGAGGCAATCAGACGAACGGAGGAAGAGGGCATAATCTTTATTGATGAGATAGACAAAATCATAGGTAAAGCAGGTGGCTCAAATAATCAAGACGTTTCAAGAGAGGGTGTGCAGAGAGACATTCTACCAATTGTTGAGGGTAGCACTGTAGCAACTAAATATGGTAACGTTAAAACTGACTTTATTCTGTTTATTGCCTCAGGCGCCTTTCATGTCTCAAAAATTGAGGATATGATTCCAGAACTTCAAGGCCGTTTTCCTATTAGAGTCGACCTTGACAGCCTGACAAAAGAGGACTTCAAACGAATTTTAAAAGAGACTAAGAACTCGGTTTGCCTCCAGTATGCCTCAATTTTGAAAGTCGACAACATTGACCTTCAATTCACAGACGATGCTATTGATGAGATAGCAGAGATGTCGGCGGCAGAAAACGAGACCAGTGAGAACATAGGTGCAAGACGACTGCACACAGTTATGGAAACCTTGCTTGAGGATATATCTTTCAATGCGAGCGACGAACTTCCTATGACCACTGTCACTATTGATAGAAATTATGTTCAAAATGCCTTTAAAGACACAAAGAAGAGGTTTGACCTTAAAAAATATATTTTATAATTAAAAAATTTTGATGTTAAAATATAGTAAAATCTAACAAATAAATTTAAGGTGTAAAACTTTAATTTTTCTTGCAAAAGAATGGTTTTTTGTGATATTCTTTAGTTATGGATAACTCTCGCACTGAAAAGTTAATTGGAAAAGAGAATATTGAAAAATTAAGACAAAAACGAGTGACTATTGTCGGCTGTGGTGGTGTAGGTGGATATACCGCTGTATTTCTGGCAAGGGCAGGAATTGAAAAATTCACACTTATTGACTTTGACAAAATTTCGCCAAGCAATGTTAACAGACAGGTCATTGCCTTTAATAGCACCATTGGCAAGGTTAAGGTGGATGCTTTAAAGGATATGATTTTAGATATATACGAAAGGGCAGAGGTTGAAACATTTAACATGAAACTTGACGCGACCAATGTCAAGGACCTTATAAAAAACTGCGATGTTGTCGTGGATGCAATTGATATTGTAAAAGATAAACTTGCCTTAATTATTTATTGCAAGAAAAACAATATAAATATCATATCTGCCATGGGTGCTGGAAACCGATATGATATTCCTCATTTTTTCTTAACAGATATCTTCTCTACCCATGATGACGGACTTGCAAAGGTTATCCGAAAAGGTTTGCGAGAAAATGGTGTTGATAGTCTCGAGGTTGTCATAAGCGATTCAAAACCTATCAAAACAAGTGGCGAGATTGCAAGCATAAGTTATTATCCTGCATCAATCGGTGCAACAATTGCATCCGCTATAGTCAATAAAATTATAGACGACAAAATTTGATTAAATTTTCAAAAATTTTACTTAATTTGACTAAAAAGTGTTAAATTTGCTAAAAATAACTTAAAAAATAAGTAAATTATAAAATTTAACTTTAAATATGACTTTTAAAAAGGAGAAAAATATGAGAGAAATAGAAGAGAAAGATTTTGAGAGCGAAGTTAAAGAGGGGGTTACTCTTGTCGACTTTTTCGCTACCTGGTGTATGCCTTGTCGAATGATGGGACAAATTCTCGAAGATATTGCACAGGAGTTGGGTGACAAGGTAAAGATTGTCAAAGTCGATGTTGACAAAAATGAGAACCTAGCAAGACAATATGGTGTTATGTCTATTCCAACTCTCTATATCTTCAAGGATGGAAAAGATGAAGAAAAACATATTGGTGTTTGGCAGTTTGAGGACTGCGTAAATGCACTCAAAAAATATTTGTAATATATTATGTCTATATAATTTAAGATGTATATCATACGTGTTATATATAATGTATATAATATATAATAAATACAACATATAAATGTTTTTTATAAATACAACATATAAATGTTTTTTTATGCGGTGATGATTTTTATTTGGTTTTTAAGAGAGCGAAACTTGCGATGTTTGGACATTTTGTCCAAACATTTTTTATTTTCCTTTTTAGGAAAATAAAAAAGGAACACTAAATGTGTTCCGCAAGTTTCGCCCAATTTTTATTATAAGACATTTTAATTTTAGTTTTAAAGTAGTATTTTATTTTTCAATGACAAAACCTGTTTTTAATTTTAGTTGAAAACACTATTTTCAAATTTTATTTGACCTAACTATTGACTTTATCTTGGTTACGTGATAAAATATTACTATCAAAAGGGGTTTTATTATGAGTAAAAAGGTTTATTTAGACAATGCATCAACCACTATTGTTTCAAGTGAGGTGCTTGCTGATATGCTCCCATGTTTTAATGCAATCTATGGCAACAGCAATTCCCTCCACTCATATGGTCGTGATGCAAGTGCTATTACAGACAGGGCAAGAGATAGAATTGCCAAGGCAATCAATGCAAACAAGTCAAACGAAATCTATTTCACATCTGGTGGCACTGAGGCAGACAACTGGGCAATCAAGGGTATTGCTCATGCCTATTCAAACAAAGGCAAACATATCATAACAAGTGCGATTGAACACCATGCCGTTCTTGATGCCTGCAAGCAACTTGAAGAGGAGGGTTTTGAGGTCACATATCTTCCTGTGGACAAACAAGGGCTTGTAAACATGGCAGAACTTTTGCACACTATCAGAAAGGATACCACACTTGTTTCTATTATGGCGGTAAACAATGAGGTTGGCACTATTCAAAACATCAAGACCATTGCAAAGATAGCGCATGACTATGGTGCAATTTTCCACACTGACGCAGTGCAGGCGGTGGGTGCAATAAAACTTGACGTTCAAGACATGGAAATTGATGCTATGACACTTTCAGGTCACAAAATTTATGGACCAAAGGGTGTTGGATGCCTCTATCTTAAAAATGGTATCAGAATTGAAAACTTAATTGTCGGCGGAAATCAGGAGCGAGGTAGACGAGGTGGTACGGTCAATGTTCCAGCAGTTGCAGGCTTTGGCAAGGCGGTAGAGATTGCTGTGCGTGACATGACAATCAACCAGCAAAAATTGAGGAGCGAGAGAGACTATTTTGTCCGAAATGTTCAAGATAAGATTGAATTCACTCATGTAAATGGTCATCCTCAACAAAAGGTCAATGGAATTCTTAATATGTCATTTGAAATGGTTGATAATGAATCACTTTTAATGCTACTTGATATGGAGGGTGTAGCGGTATCAATAGGTTCTGCCTGCACGTCTAACTCGGCAAAGCCATCACACGTACTCAAAGCGATGGGACTTGAAGATGATATTATCAAATCATCAATCCGAATATCTTTTGGAAAGAACACAAGCCGAAGCGACCTAGACTATGTTATAGAAGTACTTGAAAAGTCGGTTTCGCAGTTAAGGTCTATTTCAGCAGTAACAAAAGCAGGGAGGAGGTAAACCATGTATAGCAGTAGAATTTTAGAAAGATTTAAAAATCCTAAGTTCGCAGGTGGACTTCGTGGTGCAAACGGAACAGGCAAGGCAGGAAACGAGGATTGTGGTGACCTTGTCAAAATCTATATCCTTGTTGACGAGGATGGAATTATCACAAACGCAAAATTTAAGGCATACGGCGGGGTAAGCACCATTGTTGCCTGTGATATTGTCTGCGAAATGCTTATAAATATGACACTCGAAGAGGCTTTGAGCATAACAGTCAGTGATGTTATGTCCAAACTTGAGGGTGACATCCCTGATAACAAATCATATTCAGCGGTTATTGCCGAAGAGGCTGTAACAGGCGCTGTTGAAGATTACTACAAGAAGAAAGAGAAGGAAGAAAAGTTGCAAAATGCTTAAGAGAAAGGATATGAAAGATAGTACAGTTGAACAGCAATTAAAGTCAGAAAAAAGGTTTATGAGGGTAAGACCATATCTTATCATTCTTGCTCTTGGCATAACTCTTTTACCTGCCCTCTCATCTGTAGTGGTTAGGTCAACAGGCGAAATTAAAAAAGATGATGTTCTCAAAAAATATGCTCAGACAGAAGAATATTTGCTTTCGCGAGATGAGGATATAAACAAACTTGCCTTGCAAAATGATGGTGATATAGTTGATACAATGCTAAAAGTAAACTCCGTAGATAAGAATGCACGAGAAAGATATATTGAAAGCAAACTTCTATCTTCATCAAACACCGAACTTAAAACTGAGTATCAAAATGCACAGGCTATTATCAAAGTTGGCAAGGATATAGCATTTTCTATTATTCCTTGTCTGTCGGTCAGCACTTTAGGTCTAATACTTTTAAATTCTAGGTATGAAAATTATAAGGTAAACGGACCTTTCTTGAATGAAAAAGATGATGAGATAGAACACGAATAGATTGTTAAAAAGTATAATAGAAACTCCTGATTTTTTAAATTTAGGAGTTTTTTGTTGTATTTTTTCTATAAATAACACAAAAAATTTCAAAGATTTACATTTTCAACTCTTTATATTCTTAATACATATGCATAATTTAACAATTTTTGCTCATACTAAGAGTGTAGGAGGGAAATTATGAAAGACGTTATGATGCTATTAGGTTTCAGCATGGGACTTTTAACAGGTGCACTTTTGTACAAGTATTCGCAGGGTACAAAGAACATGATTGACCAGGGCGAAAAAAAGATAATTAAGGGTGCCGAGAACATGGAAAAGAAAGCCCAGCAAGGCATGGAACAACTCGAAAAAAAGGTCAAAGAGGGTGTTAAAACTGTTGAAGATAAGTTGAAAGGTAAATAATATTATTATAAATAAAAACTTAATCTTAAAAAATCTCAAACCTCTAAAAAACTTTAAATTTTATTTAAAGACCTTAATTTTAATCAAAAACTTTTTAATTTTAATCAAAAAATTTCAAACTTTACATATAAACTCCCAAAAATACAAAAAATCAAGGACAAAAATATCCTTGATTTTTATTTTAAAGGCAATTTGCCTTGAATATTCGTGGACCGAGAACTTGCTTTGATAAGATTTCACCAACTGCCTTACAAATTTCAAACTCCACCAAAGCAACCTTATGGCACACCAAAATGTCTCCTTAATGATGCTTCCGTCAGGATCTGACATGGTTCAGAGGTTTTGATTGCATAAGACCTTGATTTCAACGTCTAAAATTTATACACATATTTGACAAGACCAAACCGCATACAAGCGTTCGACCCCACTATAGCGGATTGTGGGTTACAGAGCACCGCTAACTCTCCATCTATCTCGGCTCTATTATTTTAGCACAAACGTGATAAAAAAGCAATAGAAAAACAATATTTATTAAAAATGGTTAAATTTTTATTTGCAAATATTGTATTTTTTTGATTTTTACAAGTTTTTTATAAGAAAAACACTAAAAAATTGATAAATACGCAATATAGTTATGATTTTTTGTGAAAATGTGCTATCATATTAAATATGGAGTTACAATGGAAAAAGATTTTAAAAATAGCAATGCGAAAAGATTTTTAGATGCGTACAATGATATAGATTATTCGCTTAAAACCCGCTACGGTATGAACAGGGCTATGGGTTTTTCCGACCTTATTCGTAAGTCGGTTGTACTTAATTATGTGGTAAGAAAATACGAGGATGACCTAATTGATTATGGTAGGCTTCGAAATGCAATTATACACAACAACAACGAGGATTTTGTAATTGCTGAGCCACATGACACAGTTGTTGAGAATATAGAGCATATACGAAAACTTCTCACAACACCGCCAAAAGTGCTTGATTCAATAGGGCGAAAGAATGTTGTCATAACCTATGCAGGCAAGAGTATGAGGGAGGTTATAACTCTCATGGCAAGCAGTAATTTTAGCAATATTCCAGTGTACAAGGACAACAATCTAATTGGTGTGGCAAACGGGCAGAAGATTCTCAATTCTATGGGACAATATTTGATAGCGGGTGGCAAGTGTAACACCTTTCTTGACAATGTTCAGATTGAGGATATGCTCTCAACTTTGCAAAATAGCAATTATTATACGGTCAAGAAGGCAGACTGCACAATAGAGGAAGCACTCAACGAGTTTAATAATAACCACAAACTTCTCGCTATACTCTTCACTAAGCATGGGCAGAACAATGAACTTCCGATCGGCATAATGACAGGAGCAAACGTAGTTGAGGCTCAAAAAATCCTCGAGGACTACTAACCAAACTTAGTTTGGATCATTGTCCGATGTAGTGTATTTTAAGTATAGATTGTATTTCCGCTCTCAAGCCTGACGCTTGGCGATTGTCCGCTTAAATAAGTGCAAAATATATATTGTATTTCCGCTCTCAAGCCTGACTCTTGGCGATTGTCCGATGTAGTGTATTTTAAGTATAGATTGTATTTCCGCTCTCAAGCCTGACGCTTGGCGATTGTCCGCTTAAATAAGTGCAAAATATATATTGTATTTCCGCTCTCAAGCCTGACGCTTGGCGATTGTCCGATGTAGTTTATATAGAATAAGAGTTTTACTGTCCGCTCTCTTTAAAAAGGCGGATAATCCGCCCGCTCTCTTAAAAGAGGATAATTTGTTTCG
>CALVOK010000027.1 GCA_944350275.1 uncultured Clostridia bacterium
TTCCAAGCTGGTTGCGAGGGTCCGATTCCCTTCACCTGCTCCATGGGCTTCCATAGCTCAGCTGGATAGAGCAGTGCCCTTCTAAGGCAAAGGTCGAAGGTTCGAATCCTTCTGGGAGCACCACAAACTTTTATGGTGGTCTTAGTTCAGTTGGCAGAACGCCAGATTGTGGCTCTGGAGGTCAAGGGTTCGACTCCCTTAGACCACCCCATAATTTAATATAATGGGGTGTCGCCAAGTGGTAAGGCATTGGATTCTGACTCCAACATTGCGTAGGTTCGAGTCCTACCACCCCAGCCACAAAAGACACACATTGGGGTGTCGCCAAGTGGTAAGGCACAAGATTTTGATTCTTGCATTCGTAGGTTCAAATCCTGCCACCCCAGCCAATGTTTTTAAGAAAAACTTAAAAACAAAAATTGTTTCCGTAAGAAAATAAACATGAATGGTTTATAATTATAATGTTGTATGAAAGAATTGCAAATTTAAATAACATAATTAATAGACACAAATTAAAATTATAAACAGGCAACATCAAAAACATCAAAATATATTAGATATGGTCTACTAGCTCAGTCGGTAGAGCACTTGACTTTTAATCAAGGGGTCCCGGGTTCGAATCCCGGGTAGGCCACCAATAGTGCCATGCAGGTCATGGTATTTTTTATTGCCTACCAGGGATTAGCACAATAAAAAATTTTTATTGTGCTTATGCTCCGCATACCGAACCCGGTCTGGCATATCAAAGTATATTTAGTAAAACAAAATATTATTTAATCACATCTTTAACATCTAAAATATGTCTCTTAAAAGCAGATAATTAGATACAACAAATTTTTTAGATAAGTATATTTTTTTTTAACAAATGTGGATAACTAACATCTTCTTCAGCATCAAAATGGGCAAGTTTTTAAAATAAACATTTAATAGCAAAAAAGTACTCAAAATATTTTATAGTTTTCAAAGCAAAAGGTGGACTTGTCCACCTTTTAGAGTGTAGATAAACCCTCAGGCTGTACAAAAACGAGTGAGGCAAGGCTCGGAAAATGCCTAAAAGCAGGAGTTTAGTAGTCCTAAATGACTGTTTTTAGGCGTTTTACAGTAAACGAAGCAAGAAAAATGTTGAAAATTTTTCGGTCGCGACGTTTTTCTACAGCCTGAAAGGTGGATAAGTCCACCTTTTTTTAATAAGACCTTATGGACGTTGGGGGATGCTGTACAGGTCGGTAGCCCTTTTTGGTGATAAATTTTTACGAAGTACTGCAATTTGCTTGACAAAAAGGGCGGGGGGGGTAAAATAGGGTATCAAAAAAAATTTGATACCCTATTTTAAAACCACCTAGAAAGCGAATAAATGGCATATAAAGGGTAATTATGGATATTCTAAAACAAGGGGGTTAACCAAATGAAAACACTTAGATTAAAATTAATTTCAATGCTTGCGATGTTGTTTCTAATGTTTGGAGTGCTGACGGTTGGTATTTATGCATCAAATATGCAAAGTGTAAATTTAGCAGGTAATATATCCTTTAGAGTAGAAGATAGAAGTCTATATGTAAAACAGGTAAGAATTAAACAAGATAATGGCAGTGAGCCTCAAATAGTCAGTAGTTTCAAACCAGGATACATAAATGGTGAGTT
Source organism: uncultured Clostridia bacterium (assembly GCA_944350275.1). Taxonomy (GTDB): domain Bacteria; phylum Bacillota; class Clostridia; order Christensenellales; family UBA1242; genus Caccovivens. The sequence continues at coordinate 1,642 of CALVOK010000027.1, forward strand.
TAATATGAATATAGGAGACTATACAGACGAGAATGCCAATAAAATAGGTTCATTTGCTCTATACTTTGATATTATCAATACCACCGACATACAATGGGCAATTTCAAGGGTAGAACTTGATCCAGAGATAGAGGACAGTGTATCAGTCTCATACAGTGGTGTAGTCTATGAGACAACAATTACAGAGGTAGATGAGAATGGAGATAAAGTATTTGACCCAGAAGAAACAGATATCAATGGTACACTTATTCTAATAGTCACCGCACCAAACCTAGAATCAATAGATTTAAGTGATATTACAATCACAATTGATGAGTATGTTGACCCTGCGGTGCAAGTGACAAACGTTCAAATTAATGATAGTACACCAGATTCTACAACTGAATATAACGGAATAAAAGGACTTAACAAACCATTAGACTTGTCAGATATATCATTTAAGACAGGAACAACTGAAGTAATTATATCCATGACCTCACTAAATGCAAACTATATCAAAAACAATGTGTCATGGTACAACACAAGTGGAGTTACAATCACCTCAACAAGTCTATATTTGCCGAAAAACCCGACTGGTGATATAACAGGCGGAGAGAGTAGAGACCTTAAAATCACAGTGACAAACAATAGTGGTTCGCCTACAACAGTAGAGGGATTAGAAGTTGCCTTTGAGGAGAAAGAGGACCTGCTCCAAGCGACTGCTGAGGGTGAAGTAAGCCTATATACAGAAGAGGGATATTGGTATGTAGAGATGGGTACCTATTCAACAACTACCGACAATGAAGAGGACAAACGTGAGAGTGAATATCTACGTTGGAGGTACTTTGCCGAAGAGACAACAGAGTATGTTGCTGAGACAGAGACAACACAGGCAGTACTTGCCGAAGGACAACACTATAACTTTGACCCGAACACCAGACCAACAGGCAATGGATACTTTATCTTGGAAACGTATACAAGTGCATTTTCCAGCAGTGAATCAAATGGAATATGGTGTTCTTTTAATAATGACTACTTAGAATCATCATTAAAAATAGATCACCAACTAAATGGATGGGATAATATAGATGCCAACGACTATTCAACAAGTACAGTAAGACAATATATGAATAGCACGGAATTAGTAAGCAAGAGTTATACTACTACATCAGTAGATGAAGGGACAGTTTACGAACCATCAAAAGATTCAAGGTATCAATCAAATATGTTTACTGATTTGCATATAGATCCAGAGAATGATATAGTCTACAGTCAAATCATAGCAAGGACTTTAGGAGACTTGTACTCTAGAAACTATAATGATACTGACGGACTAGATTCAAACGGGAATGGTATAAACTTCCCAGATCTAAGCAGTGCCGATCCAGAATATCAATACCAAGAGACAGATGGTGACAAATTCTGGTTGTTGTCATATTATGAGGCAAGCAATCTCCTTAGTGAAAACTCAACGATTGGCAACGACGCAGACAGAGCATGGGGAGAATGGTTTTGGCTTCGCTCTCCGTCATTTGATTATGCTGCTTATGCAGACTATATCTACTCTTATGGCAGTATTTATATCAACTATCGCGTCCACTTACGCTCTAATGCCGCCCGTGCTGCTTTCAAACTTGCGGTGTAGGTGATTTGGTTGTATGATTTATTATGTTTTTATGAAAAAATGCTGATTTTTATAGATTTTACAGTAAAAATGCTGTTTTTCATAGATTTTAGGGCAAAAAACAATAAAAAATGTTATATTTTTAAAATTTGCAATGTATTTTTTGAAGAATATGTTGCAAATTTTTTATTCAAATTTTTTGAAAATTTTATAACTTACTTTATTTTTTATTGAAAATGTGATAAAATATATATATGAAATTGTACATTATAATTTTGGTGGCAGGTCTGACACTGACCGCAGGAGGAAATCTATTTTATGCACTTTCAAAGGATATGAGTGTAGGCACAATGTTTTTGTATCTACTGCTTGCTGTTGCAATATGTGGTATAATGGCAGGTATCATCACTCTTATAACACGAATTTTGCCTGCAAAAGTTTTCAGCCCATATAGACATCGTTACAAAGTTTCAAGGAAAGAAAACAAATTTTACAATAAATTAAAAATCAAAAAATGGAAAGATAAGATACCAGAACTTGGAAAACTTAGTGGTTTTGCAAAAACTGAAATTGCTGAGCCGAACAATCCGCAATATATTTTCAAATTTTTGACTGAGAATTGCATAGCAGAGGCACTACATTTTTACTCTATTGTTGCAGGATTGCTTGTGTTTGTCTTTTTGCCACGAGAATATGTCTTTACAATAGGACTTCCAATTTTCTTTTTGAATATGTCTCTTCATATAATGCCAATATTTGTTCAAAGATATTTGAGACCAAAATTCTTAAAGATTTATAATCGACTTATATCTCAAAACGAAAATATTAACCAAAATAACCTAGAAGAAGTTGACGAGAAAATAGCATAATTATTCTAAATACAAATCTATAAAATATCAAAAACGAAATACAAATCAATAAAACAATCACAAAGGAGAAGTAATTTTGGAACATAGTGCAAAGGTTCTTTATCATAGTTCAATTATGATAGACAACAAAATTTTTATTGACCCATATAAAATAAAAGGGGAATATCAGGCAAAGTATATCTTTATCACTCATCCTCATTATGACCACTATTTGCCAGAGGATATAGATAAGATTGTAGAGGATGATACAATTTTTATAGCACCGGAGGATGTCGCACTAGAGATAAAAAAGAGATATAAAAATAAAGTAATTGTGGTATATCCAAATCAAGAGTTTGTCTTAGATGAAATGAAGATAAAGACCATACCTGCCTACAATGTCAACAAAAACTTCCATAAAAAAGAGTATGGTTGGGTAGGGTATGTTATAACTTATCAAAATGTAACCTATGCAATCTTAGGAGACTGTGATATCAATGAGGATAACAAAAAAGTTAAATGCGATGTTCTATTGATTGCAATAGGTGGAACATTTACAATGGACGGCAAGGAGGGTGCAACTCTTGCAAACATAATAAAACCAAAACTTGTCGTGCCGACACATTACAATGCTATTGTTGGTACAAAAGAAAATGAAAAAGAGTTTCTAGAAAATCTAGATAAAAATATTAATTATGAAATTCATATAAAATAAAAAATTAAGCGGAAAACATTATAAGAAATTTAATATTAAATTAAAAATTAAAAAATAAAAATTTTATATATAAAAAAATAAAAATTAAATTAAATAAAATTAAGTAAAAATTAATAAAATTAAATTAAAACAATAAAAAAATATGTAAAAACAATGAATTTTACATATTTTTTTGATTTTTAAGTGAATTTTACATATTTTTTTAAATAAAGAAATAAATATTTTATTTTTTAGATATTTTATGCTAATTTTTAAATATTTTACACCTATTTAATATATTAAAATTGCTATTTAAAAAAGTGTTTTTTTCATAGATGAAGGTATTTCTAAATTTAACAATTTTAAAACGGTTGGTGCAATGTTTGCAATTGATAGACCTTTTTTTAGTTTTACCTTTTTATATCTCTCGCTTACCAAAATTACAGGTACAGGGTTGGTTGTATGAGAGGTTATTTTTTTGCCATTTTTATCAATCATGCATTCGGCATTTCCGTGGTCTGCTGTTATAATACAATCTCCGCCTGCCATAAGTGTTGCAAGGGCGAGGGCATAAGCCTGTTTTTCAACACAGGTTATAGCCTCTTTTGTGGCTTCAAAATTTCCTGTATGACCTATCATGTCAGGGTTTGAATAGTTCACTAAAACAAAATCATATTTTGCCGATGCAATGGCGTCAAGAGTTGCCTCAGTGATTTCTATTGCTCTCATCTTTGGATAATATGAAAAGTCTTGTGTATCAATACTTTCAATGAGTTTTCGCTCTTCTCCCTTGTATGCCTTTTCTATACCGCCATTAAAGAAAAATGTTACATGAGCATATTTGGTTGTTTCTGCAATGTGGAATTGTTTTAACCCATGTTTTGAAATAATTGCAGATAGGTTGTCCTCAACAATTTCAGGTGGATATATAATATTTAGATTTTTAAACTCGGAAGAATATTCCTCCATAGGTGAGAAAAGCAGGTTTTTAAATTTTTTAGTTTTGAAATGTGAAAAGTTCTTATCAGTGAGGGCGAAGGTGAGTTCTCTTGCTCTGTCAGAGCGGTAATTAAAAAATATCACACTATCATTATCTTTTATAGTTCCGTCTTTTTCAAGAAGAACAGGTTCCACAAATTCGTCATAAATACCTTGTTTGTAACTTTCGTTTATTGCCTCATTTGCTGTCATATTTTTATAGTTTTCACCAAAAACCAAAGTATTATATGCTTTTTGAAGTCTCTCGTACCTCTCTTCTCTATCCATTGCGTATATTCTTCCAGACAGGGAGGCAATTTTGTAATTTGTGCCCTTTAACTTGTCATGAAGTTGATTAATATATTTTAAAGCACTATTATACAGTGTGTCTCGTCCATCTAGAAAGGCATGGATATACACTTTTTCAAGTCCGTTTTCTTTTGCCATATCAATTAATGCAAAAAGATGACTTATATGAGAGTGGACTCCTCCATCAGATAAAAGTCCCATAATATGCAGGGCGGAGTGATTTTCTTTTGCATGAGCCATTGCTTTTAAAAGGTTTTTATTTGAGAAAAATGCTTTCGTCTTTATCTCATTATCTATCTTCATAAGGTCTTGCAATATGACTCTACCAGCCCCCAAAGTTAGATGCCCAACTTCACTGTTTCCCATTTGTCCCTCGGGTAATCCCACTGCATTTCCACTTGCTTTTAATGATGTGTTTGGATACATTTTTATAAGTTTGTCAAGGTTAGGTGTTCCAGCCGAGACAATAGCATTTCCAAATTTATTTTTATTTATTCCAAAACCATCTAAAATAATTAATGTAACCATATTTTTCTCCTTAAAATTAATTTTTAAATATTTTTTATAAATGCTAAATTAATAATAAATTATTGAAAAATTTATTTAAATTCTGTTAAATTATTATAAAAACTTCAAAAAATAGTAAAAAATTAATAAAATTTTAATAAAATTTAAATTTTTAATGTATTTTAAATATATTTTTTAATTTTTCGCTAAATTTTATCAAACAAATTATACCGTTCAGAATGAATAATAGCATTAAATATTTTTTCTCTACTATTAGGGTAAATTTTATCAAGATTTTTTAGCAGAATTTTTGCATTTTCTCGTTCAGTGTGCTTATTTGCTGGACATTTATTTTCAAGTATTGGGAGAGATTTGCTAACATTTATTATCTCGCTTTCATCACAATATATCAGTGGTCTAATAACTGTTATATCCATTCGGCTTAGATAAGTTTTAGGCTTAAAAGTGGAAAGCCGTCCTTCAAAAAAGAGAGACAAAAGAAAGGTTTCAATCAGGTCATCTTTGTGGTGACCAAGTGCTACTTTATTACAACCAATTAGTTTAGCATTGCTATTCAGAAGCCCTCGTCGCAAGTTCGCACAAAGAGAGCAAGGATTTTTCTCTTTTCGCACATCAAAGACAATTTCAAACACATTTGAAGGAATGATATGTAGTTCAACTTTGATTTTATCGCAGTAAGAAACAATATCACCATAATCATTTTCCCCATTACTTAAATCAATAGCAATAGCAACAAGCGAAAATTTTTTATCAGAAAACCGTTGAAACTGTTTTAACGCGGTAAGCAGTGTAAGGCTATCTTTTCCGCCAGAAATTCCTACTGCAATTTTATCATTATCTTCAATTAAGTTGTAGGTTTGGCACGCTTTTCTCATAGCGCCTAAAATTTTTTGCATAATCACTCCGAAACATAAAAATTATATCAAAATCATGTGAAAAACACAATAAAAATAACATTTTTTCATGTAAAAACAGGTAAAAAATTAAATTATGTATAAAATTACAGTTTTTTTAAAAAACTATTTTATAGTAAAATTAAAAATAAAAACTTAAATTTAAATATATTAATATATTTATTTCCGTTTTATTTGATTTTATTTGACAAAAAACACTACAAATTGTATAATCATGGTATACGAAAATTGCTTGCCTAATTTGATTATAGAAATCTTCGAGGAGGATATATGAAAAAGTTTTTTGTCGGACTGCTGAGTATATTTGTTTTACTTGGTGCAACAGTGTTGACTGCTTGCGGTGGTAACAATGTACAAATGGAACTGTCAACTCAGAGTCTTGAAATACAAATAAGAGATGACACTATCTCGCCAACAGCAGAGGTAATTGTAACCGTTACGGGAACAGATGATAGTTATGTCGAAGTCAATGAAAGTGAGGCGTCCGACATCCTTTCTTGTAGCACCCAGTCGCGAGACAATGGGCAGACCGTCATCACGATTACAGGTATATCTGAGGGCGAGGGACAAATCGATGTAACCTCGTATCAAGGAAATATCACTAAGACAATCAATGTTGTTGTCTACAGTGAGGTAACATCAATGGAACAGGCACAAGAGGAAGAGGGTAAGATAGATAATTTTGCTATAAGAGGCGGAAGTGTTGAACTTGTAGATTTAAATCTTATCAATTTCTCTCCATCTCAAGAAAGTAGACGAACAATAACATGGACTCTTCGAGAAGGTCAACAAAACGCAACAATTGAAGGAAATATTTTAACTATTGCTCCAGAGTTTTCGCAAATAGACCCAGAGACAGCACAAAATGTGGTCTATATAATTGCAACTACCGAGACAGGAATAAGTTGTGAAATTAAACTTCCTGTTATTGACCAACTTAGAGATGATTTGACTATGTCTTGGTCATACAATAGAGACAATCAAAGTTATGAACAAATTACAAACGATAACAATACTTTTACTATTGTTCCAAAAATGCAGGATGGTGAGGAACAGTACACAGGTTATGTTAAGTTAAACTTTTCACAGAGACAAGATTTAGAAGTTACAAGACGAGTGCTAAATTCTCAAGGAGAAGAGACTGACGAACTTATTGTAGGGGCTTCAGGAAATGATGCTGAGGGAAATTTGATTTACTCGGTTTATGTAAATAAAAACATTGATAATCTAAACGAGAATTATGTAATTTATTTTGAAATAGGTTATAGCAAGTATAATCTTTCACCTATAGTAAGTCAGCCTATTTACATAGAGGTAAGGAACAAAGTTGATGGAATTGTTATTTCTTCAAGCGATGAGGATGTAGATAATATAGCGGGCTCAACTCAGGTTTTGTACTCAGAGTATCAAAACTCGCAAGGTCGAGAATATTTTGTAGATATAACCCCTGAGTCAGTGATAGGAGCATCAAAAGAATATTCAATAAGTGTAAGAGTTACTGCAGGAATTTTGCCAGAGGGTGGGCTTTCTGATGGATGCCCTGTTGAATTTTGGTATCAAGATGAGCAAAACAACAATCAACTGACACCAATTGCGCTTGAGTATGATGGAAACGTTTATACAACAAGAGTTGATAATCCTCTTTCAGCAAACAGAATTTATATGAAGGCAGCATCCGACTTAAAGGTTCAAAGTTTTGAAGGAATTGAGATAACTTTTAGAAGTTTAGACAACATAAATGTAACAAATGTATTCTATGCTAAACTTATAAAAAGTGTGGGCAGAGATGACTTCGTATTTGAAAATGCCGATTTTAGAGTTGATTCAAGCGCAAGCAATACTGATATAAATGTAACAAAGACATTTACTTTACAAGGACAGACCTCAATAGACGGACTATATATTGTAAATCATAGCGACAATGTTACTCTCCCTCTTCGTCCTACCTATGTATCATCTACAGAAGATTCTGTAACATTTTCTATAACACTTACTCTAAACAGGTCAAGTTATGGAATAACAAGCCTGGATTACTATCAAATTTGTCATGAGAATGGTCTAGAAAGTGAGATGTTTGAAATTGATATATTCTTGCCACTTAGCGAGGCGGTTATTCTTTATGATACAAGCAATACCACAGCCTCAATGACAAATTATAATACAAATAATCTGTCTTATGATGTAAATGGAAATACATATCCAGGGCAAAGAGAAAGCCTTTCAAGCATTATGCTTAAAAATGGAACGACAACTCCTGTGCTTTATTCCTTTAATTCGTCAGGGAATTATGAGGCTGAGGCAACAATTGATATTGCTTACTATGATTTTGTAGAAAGTGCATCTTCCACACTAGAAATGTTTAAGGCGCTTATTTCATCTCAAGATGGCATAGCACGAATTATTGCAAATGCGAGAGGAAATTATGGCGGTGTGAGTGCAATTGCAAACTTCTCTGCTGATAAACAAAGTATTATTACAAGCAGTGTGGGCTTTACTTATGCAGTGGTAACTTTCACAGGTCAAAGTGCAGAGCAGGGTGGAGATATAACCATTATAAAGATAATTTTAATTGAAAGTTACGTGTCTCCTGATGGAATGAACATAACTCCATCAAGTGACAGACAGGTAAATTTATATTCTAGGAACTCAGTTACAACAGATGATTCTACAAGCCAAACAATAACTATAAACTTTACAAATTCAAATGTAACATATAATAAAATTGAAAACTTTGAATTTGTCTCTACCATGAAGGACTCCTCTGGCAATTATGTTATGGGTAAACAGACAAAGACAGAGGATACGATTACTTGGGAGAATGGAAGATACTTAATTGAGAATATAACCATAACTGACTCATATTTAAGATTTACAATTGTAACAATTTCAAACTATGGTGTTTATAGTTTCTTTGATAGCCTAGAAATCCACTATCAACTTATTGTAGATGGCGAGGACGGGCAAGAGGTTATGGATATTATGTGGACAACAATAGACATAACCATAAGAAACGCACAACGCATTACAAGTTTGATATGGGAAAATAGTGACGAAGATGGTATTTACTTTGAGGTAAATAGAGAGGGGATTAATTCTGGAAATGAACCATATTATATAGTCCTTACTTCTTCGCCAACAAATGCTAGAAATACAAACATAGCACATATAATAACCGACCAAAATGGCACAGTGATTGATAACGGCACATTTATTAATGTTAATAATGTATCACAGGACACAATTGGCATATCACTTAGTGACAGAATTGCAAGAGGAACAACAGGATATATATACCTACTTCCAGAAGATGCAATTTATGACGGAAATATATCTTACAATTATTATGTAGATGACCAAATAGTGCAAAGTCAAATTAGTGAAAGACTATTAGGACTGTTAAGGTCAGATGGTGTGACTTGGTATGACTTTTTAGTAAACAATGCATTCTTTATGTCAAATACATCTCTTACAACTGAGCCAGAAATTGTATACTTCAAAGACATATTACTAAAAGTAAAAATAACAGTTGCAGATGGTAGCAATTTTGACTATGCTTATAGAATTTATGACGAGAGTGCATTTAATGGAATCATTCCAACATCATATTATACAGTTATGAATAGTTTAGAAATCTCCTCTGATAGACTGCCAATAGAATCTTTCAGCGGTGGACTTCAAGGATATGATGAAACTATTACAGTTAATTTAAATGGCTCAAATTTTGCAAACGAACTAACAGAAAATGCACAAATAAGGAATATAGTATTTGCAGGTAATGTTACAGGACAAGGATTTGTTGCAAATATAAACTATGGTACAATAAATAATGTGACCATAGACGTTTATCAAACTTATTCAAGCATACTTAATTATGCGGAGATAGGTTATGTCGGCGGAATTGTCGGTGTCAACAACGGAGAGATAACAAACTCATCTGTGCTTGGACTTACCATAAGCAGTCTAAACTCTACAATAGGTGGAATTGCAGGACAAAACAATGCAACTATTTCAGAGTCAAGGGTTGAATTTTATAATCTGCATGATAGAAATAGTGAAACAACTACATACAACACATTTGTAGGAAATATAGTAGGTGGAATAGTAGGACAGGCAACAGAAGGCTCTTCAATTGGGTATTCTTACGCATATAATTACAACATTGACAACTTTACATCATCAAATATTTCAGTGTTCAATGGAGTTACAAAGGGTGCTATAGTAGGTCAGATTGAGGGACAAACTAGAATTTACTACTCTTTCGGTGTAATTGATAACGTGTCGAACTATGCAGGAAATGCCCAGGCTGGCGAGTTACAATTTGCAAACGTAACAGAGGGCTCAGATTTCTATTGGGCATACTATAATGGCGGAGAATACACTGTTCAATATAGAGATACAAACAACGACAACCTCATTTCATCAGGTGATGGGTTCTATGAGTATGTAAACAATGGCAATAGTCACTTTAGAGACCTTTATCAAGAAGAGAAAGTTACAGATGTAACAGGGAATAGTGTACAAACATACCAAGAAAACGGATATTATAAGTCATTAGCAGTTTCCGAGAACAGCGGAATACTATTCTATTATGATGTAGTGCGAGGAAGTGCTGACCTTACAAGTTCCGCTCAAAATGATATAAATGAGTTAAACACAATTTCTATTTCGGAACTTCTTGGTAGGAATATTTCAGGCAATATAATAATTACATCATCTAATAGCGATGTTGTCAGAGTGATAGGCTCTTCATTGCATCTATCAGCAGTAGGCGATATCACCTTGACACTTTCATCAAAGCATGACGTAACAAATACTAAAACCATAAATATAAAAGTTGTCTATGCATTATCTCAAATGATAATTTCTTACACTGACAGCATGGATAACACATATCAAGTACAAGAGGGCTCTACAACATATCTACAAAAAACAAAGTCAAGACAATACACAGTAACATATGAAAATTCGACTGTCATTTTAGGAAATACTGCGGTTAGATACTCGCTACTGCAAAGTGACATTGCTTTATCTGTTAAGCCAAATGTTGAAAATAGTGTAGATATAACTCAAATAGGCAATATATTTATTATAACAACTGACAACGAGTCGACAGATACAATCATCTATGTAGACGTAATTGTTACAGAAGGTGACTATCAAACTGCCATAAACGGCGAATTTAGAAGAACATTTACAATTTCTGCTGTCGATGGGGCAATATCTTTCAGTTACACTGGCGAAAGTATACCTCTTACTCCTTCAACTAATGCACCAGTTAGAGTGGAGGTCAGCACAACAGCAGAGACAGATTATGACAATTTAAGACCTATTATTTACTACAATGACTTAGAACTTTACATATCAGAAAAGGATGATTCTCTCTCATATGGTGATATATCAGTTTATCACTATACTTTGCCACAAGATTATTCACAAAATGAAGATGATTACATCTTGACGGCAACAATTACCATATTAAATAGAGATAGTGCTTATAACGAAAATACAGGAATATATAGTTATATATTTGAAGTTTCTTTCTCGGTATATGCTGACTATAGAAGTCGAATTGATAGAGATATGGATTTTGTAGTTGCTTTTGAGAGTGGTTCTGGAAGCAACAGCCAAGAAGTTGGTGGAAATTCAGGTCAAATTGTCTTAAACCTTACAAGACAGAATTTTACAAACATAGATGTAACAAGTTTTAAAATTGAAAGGTCTGTTTGGGTGAACGATGATGGTGTTTATTATACCGCTCATCAAAAAGGCGAGCAGGCGAGTGTAGTAAGTCCAGGGAGCAGTTCAATTTTACAAGTTACAGCAAACCCATACTTTGCTCACTATGATTATGTAGAACTTTCCTATAGCAATGCGACAGTTGCAAATGCGGTTGATTTTGAACTTTTGCAACCTTATAACTCAAATAATAACTCGTTTATTACATACAAAGATGCTGATGTTTATTCTTTTGCAAACACAATAAGATTTACTCCTGATAGAAGTCTTGACAGAGATTATGGAACACTATATTTTAGAGTTTCAATTAGTTCATCAGTAGATTCAGACACTATTTTGAGATTTACCGCTTCTTTCTTTACAAGTGAGGGTGCTCTTTTAAGTCAAGTTAACTACTATTTGACAATAAACTATCTATCTGAGCCAACAATACTTGTAGATGGCGAAAATCAATCATATCTTGCATTAGGTTCAACTGCAAATGTAGAAATTCAAGTGTTTGCTGACCAAGTTGTTGAAAATGTTATCCTTGAGGGCGAGAACATACGAGGTGTTAACATATCATCTCTAAGTGAGCCAACGGTTGATAGCATAACAGGAATTAAAACCTATACAGCAACTATCACATCTTCAGTCAAAGCAAGTACAGGTTCTGACAATAATACAATATCTGTTCACGCAATTGTCACAAGAACGCAGAACGGAGTGCAAGAGATTAGAAATGCTTATGCAACGATTACACTTGTTGATTTTAAAATTGACACATCAAATGTTCAGATTAGTGATTTAGAAAACGGCAATCTTGATATATGGCTTGGAATTGGCAAGGCATTTAAAATTGAATATGACATACTACCAGAAAATTACAACTATGACCATAGCGACAGCGAAAGTGTAGAAAAGGTTAGTCAACTTTTGCAGGCAAGACAAGATTTTGAAATAAATCAGTACTATGTATCTAGCAAAACAAGTGACGTAACAGGCGAGAGATATATTCAGTATGCAATAAATTATAATTTGGAAGAAAACAGACCTTATAATCTCAGTGAAAGACTGTGCTATCTTGTAGGAAATGAAATGGTGCCTGTTACTGATGATTATAGAAACACAGCAGGAGCAAGATTTGAATTTTCTACAAATGATGCTGGACTTCAAGATGCTGTTATAATAGGTTCGAGACAGGGTGAGGTAGTGCGATTCAGACTTGCAACCTATATTTATACAAACGATGGAGTCACAACACCATATTACACCGATTTCTCGGTGACTGTAAATATTTACTCTGATGAAGATATTCCTTCAATTATTCCAAACGCGACAGAATTTGAAAAATTAAATCCAGATGGATATACAAGTGGTACAATATCTCAAAATGATTATATTTTGACAAATGATATTGTGCTTGAAAATCACACCGCTTTCAATACAAGTTTGATAAGAAGTTTGGATGGTAACGGTTATACTATATATATAAAGAGTTACAATCAAACAACGCAGACAGGTACTTTGAACTTAGCATTATTCAACACCGTTCTTTCATCAACAACATTAAAGAATGTTAGAGTTAACATCTACAATGGTGGACAACTGACAATAGACCTGGCATCACTTGCAAGCAATGTACGAATAAATATTGCAGGTCTTGCAGTGACAAATGAGGGTGTAATTACAAATTGTGAGGTAGTATCTTTCTATACAGATAGTTATGCAAATGGAACGGCAGACCTTTTAGTACCAGCAACAGTAAGACATAACAATCCATCAGGATTCAATGTTAAATTTATAAGAGGCGCAAATACAACAGAAGAAGTTTATATCAATGATGGTTCAACATGGACACCTCAAATAGCAGGACTTGTTATACAAAATAGTGGAAGTATAACAAATTCGAGAGTAGGTGGCGATTCAGTCACAATTCTTGGTGAGGATAGAGAAATGATAGACAGCAGTGGCAATACCATTGCTATGGGTTATACCTATGCCTCAGAACTTGACCTTGACACCTTCTATATAATAGGTCAGGGAGATATGGCAGGTTTTGTGCTTTCAAATTCAGGAGCAATTGCTGCCTCCTATGTCAAACTTTTAGATATGGAGAATAAGTCAAATTCTACAGGTTATGACACCTCAGGTTTTGTAGGTTCAAACAGTGGAACGGTAATTACAAGTTATGTTGAGGGTAAACGTGATGAGAGTGATGATTCTGATAGTCAAAGATATGCCTATACAGGTACCTCGCTAAAATCAGGTTATGGTATAATAGCAGGTTTTGTAAATGAAAATACAGGCTCAATTAAGGATAGTTACTCAAATATTTTAATTTCCAACTCTTCAAATGCACTTAATGTATATTTAGCATCAGGCTTTGTCTATAGAAATGAGGGAACAATAGAGACATCTTATTCAGCATCTCAAATTGCAAACTCTCGTTCAACACAGATGAACTTCTCAGGAGTTAATGCAAGTGGCGACTTGCTTGCAAATGGAAATTATATAAATTGTTATTTCTTTAATGCATCAAACTATAATAATCCAGACTCTTCGGACAATTCAAACGAAACACTCTATGATACAGGTGCAGTATTGATTACCAACCCTGAATCTTCAACATATTTCTATGGATTTGCTATTGCAAGTTCAGAAAACGACGGTATTTGGAGCATAAGTCAAGAAGATGGCATAAAATTAATAGAACCAAATATAAAAACATATTCACATAGATATATGTCTCTTATACCAGATGGCGTAGACTATGATGGTATGACAGGTCAAAGTGAAGAGGGAAGATATGTTCTCCCTTATGCAATCTTGCAGTTTACCGATTCTTCAAGGGAAATAAACACCTCTTTAGGCTCTGAGAATAACCCTATTTTAATTGAAAATGCTCAAGAATTTGTTGAGGCTATGGGTACTTCTCAATCAACATATATTTCACAATACTTCAATAACTATTCAATTTGGGGTACATATAGACTTGTTTCAGATATAAAATTATTAGAATTAAGCACGTCTATAACTTTGCCGTCATCTTTAAAGTCTTTCTCAGGTAGACTCTATGCCAACGGCTTTACTATTTCAAACCTTTCAATTGCATCTGAAGGGGTAGGAATAGGTTATGGGTTGTTTGCCTCAATGGAAAGCAGAAACAACTCAACACCACTTATAAGCAATCTCACACTAACAATAAACCAAGTTATAGCAGGCGGTGTGAACATGGTTGGTGGTGTTGCTGGTTATGCTAAAGACTCAATTCTTATAAATATTGATATAAACTTTAATGAAAATGCACAAATTAGTGGACTTAACTTTGTTGGAGGTCTAGTGGGTTTATCGTTCGGTAATACCACAATACGAAATATTAATGTTACAAATCCTCATGTGATTGCAGAATGGTATTCAAATAGCATAACAGGTGACTACTTCACTTCAGGAGATATTTCTACAATTAGAAACAACATAAGAAACAACCTTAACAACTCGACTTCGACAGGTTCATCACTTATAAGACAACTCAGCAATTATTCTTATGCAGGTTCAGTTATAGGTTACGCTGACCACTTTGTGACAATGTTAAATTCTTTCAATATCAATCAGGTATACGACTATTCGATAAACAATATAAGAGTAAGTGGTACTGTCTATGTTCAAGGACAAGTCGCTGGTGGACTCTTTGGTTTAACAGCATATCAAACTAATATTCGAGATGCAGGAATTACAATCAGTGCAGATAGTGACAATACTGTATCACATATCCTGTCAACAAAATACTTTGCTGGTGGTGTTATAGGACAGTCGTTTGGTGGTCTTAGCAGAATATTTGCAGAATATGACTCTAGTGTGCAAGATACTATAGAAGATGGGCTGTCAAGTTTCTACACAGGCGATACAGGCGAAGAACGTGGTGCAACAAACATATTCACTCTTGAGAACAGTTCGTATAGTCAAATGTATATAGGCGGTCTTGTGGGATATGTAGAAAGCGGACGCCTAGAAGTGTCTTATTCAAAACTCAATGTTGTAAGCAATTCAGCAGACTTTGCAGGTGGTATAATAGGTGGAATTGACCTTACAAATGCAAACACCTATCTTGCCGAGGCAGAACTTCTCAACGACGATGTATTTACAAAATATTTCTTAAATGAAGTCTATGCAACAGGTGATGTTAGGGCAAGACAAGATGGCGACAGCACTGTTATGACAGCAGGTGGCATAATTGGTGTAAGTTATGGTGAAAACAACAGAATAGCCCTACTTGCAGTCAATGCATTTAACTATATTTCAAATTACGATTATAATAGTAACAGTTTTATTACAATAAATAATTCAGCCAACATATCTTCAACAATTAAGAAAAACTTGATTTTGGGCTCGATATATCAAGATAAAGAGAGCGAGACTCAAATAAACATCAATGAAGATAATTTTGCAAATTATTTGAACTTTATAAGACTTCGTACAAACGGACCTTCTGGCAGTGGAATCAACGCGCCAACTGTGGCATATTATGAAAGTTATACATTCAATAACAATATAGTAAATCTTAACTTATTTGGTACAGTCAATGGTTCGCTTACAGATAACAATTTGTATGAAAATAACTATGTTTATGCGATTAATTCACCTATAAACTTTACATCATCAGAAGTAGGACACTCTTCAACTCAACAAGGTTTCTTAAGTTCTGGTGTATGGAATGCAGGCAATTGGGTTCATCAACCTGAGGACCTCTTCCCATCAATAATGTATCAGAAAGTAACAAACTTCATCTATCTTGATGACTACGAAGAAAGTGTTGACCGTGTATTCCAAATTTTAAATGCAGGTGGCGGAAGTGATATAACAATAGTTGTTCGTGGACTTATATCAGAGGATGTCACCGACGAATACAGTCACGTTGATTTAAGAGATTATTCTGATATAATAAGTAGATATCCTGTACAAAATTTCTCTGGCTCAATCATAGGCGGAAATTATTATATAACTGACGGAGTTGGAGAGGACAGTGGTGCAACTCAAACAAGAGTGCGCATCATTTCGGATAGCACGTTTATAGATTCGACTGGTCCAGGATTCTACATAAATGATGTTATTATAGAATATGTTGCGCCTGCTGGAACTAGCGAAATAGGTGTTGACACTAATATTCAGGGCAGTGCTGGACTTTTCTCTAGAGGTGATTTAAACGAGGCTACTGTAAGCAGTCTTGAATTGCGAGTAAATTCACCTATTAGATTTGACGATACTAGAACTACAAGCATAAGCGAATTAAACTTTGGTATACTTGCACCACGGATTGTCAACTCAACAATTGTCAATGTGACTATTGATGCAAGCAGATTAGGTTCAAATTCATATATTGTCAGCACAAACTTAACAGGAGCCCATGATGGAATTTATGTAGGGCTTATTGCTGGTGTAATGGATCAATCAAGTTCAAGTTCTACTATGCAGGTTGATGGATTTAACCTTAAAACATCAGCAAACCTAATAAATCTCTCGTCAAATGGCATGACTTATGAGAACATTTATCTTGGCGGATATTTTGGACAGATTTTGCGTAGTGAATCAGCACTTGAGATGCAATTAAACTTGCAAAGAATTCAAAGAAATAGTATAAGCGTTACCTCAAATCAACGTATTTCTGTGACGAACACTTCTGCAACAAATGCGTATATTGGTGGTTATGTTGGAAGCAACAACGGACTTGATATATTGTCACTACAAGAAGATTTTTCAACTTATGTTGATATTTACCTAGATGATACAAGCAGTTCTGTAAATCCTACATTTGAAAATCTTTATACAGGTCTTATCTTTGGATTTGCTAGCAATACAAATGTAAATTCAATTAATTTCTCAAATTCAAGTTTTGATGGCGGTTTGTACGCAGTTCAAAACGGCAGGAATTCCTTTGTTAATATAAACAACCTTCATGCAGGTGGTTTTGCAGGTCGTCTTGAGAGTGCAATGGTACTTGCAAATATAGGAGAAATGAATTTTGAGGTCGTATCTATCCAAAGCAGTAGCATTTCTAGTGTCTATGATATGACAAATACAAGAAATACCTTTGAATCATCTTCTTATAAAAACAATACCTTGAGTGTGAACGGGTACGCAAAAGTTGGTATTGTTGTAGGTTCAACGAATGCATCGTTCAGCATGATGGGGGCGGGTTCAGACTTTACAGTACTCAATAGAAGTGGACAGACAATAAGACTTTCAAATTTGGGTTCAGGCTCGTCTGTTGGTTCAGTACTAGGTGAGTCAACAGCAACTCTTCCAAATACAGTCACAAGTGCAAGCACGGTAAATCTTACGAGTGGAATTACATCAAATGCTCAATTTGTTGTGACGAGTGAAAATGTGGATGCAGATGTTTCTGTTGGTGGTATAATAGGAAGTGTAAGACATGAGGGAACATATACAGATAACTCCTCGGCAAGAGTTACAATAGGTGCAACAAATACCGCCTACGTAGGCTTTATTGGTGCGGTATATTCAAATATAGAGAATATCAACTTTGGTGGTATTATTGGAAGCACTATGTTCTCAAATGCCAGTGACTCAATATCGCTAATAAACACCTCTTTTGGAGGGGTACTCAAAGTCTATGGAGATTCTAGTAGAGGTGGTACAGTCTATGCAGGCGGTACTATTGGTGCACTTGAGTCAAGTGCAACATCTTCAAATACACACAATGTAACGCTAACAAATGCATTTAACTATGGTGACGTCTTTGTCGAATACGACGAGACACTAAGCAGTCTAAATTCCTATGTATTTGGTGGACTATTAGGTAGAATATCAAATTCTTATAGGTTTATAGCAAACAACAATTATTCAATGGTTACAAGTTTTAACAATAGATTTGCTAGGTCAAGCGGTGACCTTGACAATCTAAACAATGCTCTTTTTGGCGATACACCAATGCCTGCATCAAGTGGTTCAATCAATACAAACTTCTACAACTATGCAGTGTCATTATGTACTGACGAGAATGGCAGTGATATAGCATATAGTTCTGCATATAGGACAAACGGATTGGGATACACATCTTCAAGCATAGGTGCCGACGGAACAGACTCAGCATTAAGCATGATTGACAGATATGATGAGATAAGCAGACTAATATATGTAAGTGCAGGAAGTGTTGAAACAGGACATAAGGTAAGTCCTGTGGACCTATCAACAGATGACGGTACAGAGATAGATAACGAATTTAAGTTCAATGGTATGACATATGCTACCTTTAGTGAATCTGCGACCTTAACAACACAAATAACTACGACGATTGATGATACTACTCTTGAAAACATTGCAATTATTGGAAACGGCGAGGAAATCAAGTACTCAATTGACGATGATAGTGTGTCAAAACGTTCACTAATTGATACTTTGCGTGGATATTCTTATGTTTCAGGACTTGTATTAGACTTAGACGTATCCGCTGAGGCCTCAGATGATACCTTTGCAGGTATTGCAAATAATATGTATGGCAATTCACTTATCTATGGAGTGCAAACAAAAGGTACACTCGACATAGGCGGAAGAGGCAGTGTAGATGTAGGTGGTATTGTTACAAACCTATATTCAGGCAAGATTTTAGATTCAAATACCAACCTTGATATTGTTTATAGAGGTGGTGACGGTGGAAATGTCTATGGAATTGCTGGTCTATTAAATGAGACTGACGGAATGATTATTTCATCTGCTTTGAATAAGTTTATTTTCAACACTTATTCAACAGGAAGTATAACCTCATACATCTCGGCAAACCTCTATGCATTTAGTGACGTTCCAGAAACAGAGACATATAGAATAGACGGATGTTATTCAATTTCTAGACTAGATTTAAATGATTACACATCAAATTCAGACGCAGATGGCTCTCTTTCGGTATTCGGAGTTGACAGAAATATAAGTGCAATATCAAATTCATTCTTTGATTACAATGCAGTAAACTCGGCTGTCAGTGAAGAGGGGACATCTTATAGATTATCAACAGAGCAACTGCTCAATAATGCTAATGGAAATTCAACTTTTGCTGAAAATTATGATTTAAGCAACATAGACTTCAACTATGGTTATCCAACTTCAAAGATAGGTTATTTAAAAACATCTTCTTATGCAAGGATAACAAGCGCAACAACAGCAAGTGAAGGCGAGTATGAGTATTATGTTAGCGAGACAGAATACACTAGACTTGCAAACTTTGAGATTCCTACCGACTATGATAATGTATACTTTGCTATAACAAATGCAGGATTGCTTGCTTTGTCAAACAATATGACAAAGATTGTGTCAGGAAGTGAATATTCTATAAGAAACTTTATTCTCATGTATGATATAGACTTAAATTATACAGACTATTCATCTGGTTGGGAAAGTCTTGAATTTTCAACTACAACCTCTACAGATGAAGAAGATTCAACAGAAGAGACAATTACATTTAAGCCAATATACTTCGATGGTAGAGAAAGGACAATTTCAGGACTTAGTGTACCTTTGTTTGAGAGTATAGGAGTATCTTTAGACAGTGATGTTAAGCCTATTTCTACCATTAAAAACCTTAGATTGACAGATGCAAACATTGAGGGATATGGACTTTTAGCAAAGACTATCTACAATGCATTTGTTACAAATATAACTCTTATAGGTACAATTAATGGTAGCAATAGTGGTTCAATGGTACAAATTGATCAATATGACTATTTGCTCAATGGCTCGGCATCATATCTCACAATAGGTGCACTTGCAAATGAGGCGGAAAACTCTAATCTCTCTGCAATAACCAATCTTGTTACAATAGATGTATCAGAGTATGACGATACAAGCAATATTCTCGCAGTAGGTGGTATAGTTGGAACAATGCATAACTCGCAAATCAACTATTCATCAAACTATGCTCCAATCAATGTAGCAGTTGCGGATAATGATGAGAGTGCATCGTCTAAAAATTACTTCGTTGGTGGACTTGTAGGGTTTGTGTTCTACGACACCATGGCAGATGAGCCAAGCAGTATTAGATATAGTTATAATGCATCATCAGTAATGGCAGGATATGCTAATACAAGTACATTACTTACAACAAAAGGTAGATACTTTGTTGGTGGACTTGTAGGTTACAGCAGTGCAAACAACTTTGAAATTTCAGGGTGCTATAACTCAGGAACAATCAAGTCAGGAAACAAATCAAATGGCAATACTGTCGATGGCACCACAATGGGTGTATCCTATGGTGGCGGAATTGTAGGTCACGCAGATTATGCATATGTTTCAAATTGCTATAATGAGGGAACCATTGAGGCATTAGGCTCAAGTCCTGTTACAGAATTCAGATGGTATAATAACTATCTACAGATTTATCAAGTAAACCAAAGAAATGTTTGGGCTTATGCAATAGGAAGTATTGAATACCTATCAGCAGACTTAAACACAATACAGGTTTATGATAACAGCGAAGATTCAATATACATGAACGGTTCATACCTCGATGAAAATCAAACATTTAATAATTGGAGTTGGTCACAAATAAGCGAAAAAGTTGATGCAACAACAGCAAGAATGGATCAAGACACAATTGTAACAACAAATGCCATTTATATAATTCCAGTTTATTATGTACCTGTTCCTGCAACAATTACAATTATGCGTGGTTCTAGAATAACCATAGATACAGAAATAGTGAACAACTCAATTAATGATGAAAATGGAAATGCATCAAATGTATATGTGACATCTTATAATAGTTTTGGTTTGCCTACAAGTTTTACAGTAGGATTAAAAATAAGGTCAGAAATAAATTATTATAATACTTACACAGGAAGCGGTGGTCTATTTTGGTGGTGGTGGACCGCAAATATTAATTGGGATGAAGTTGACCCAGATATAACAGAAGAGACAGAAAATGACGAATATGCATCATTTGACTTCGACTCATATAGTAGATATAGTAATGAATTCCAAGACGGACTTATCTTTGAAAATCATAATATTTCTGTTGCACAGAGTGACGGGGATAGCATAAAACGAAATACTCGAAGCAATATCACGACAAGTGTCGAAGATACAAAAGTTGTATCCATTGCAGGCTCATCATATTATATAGGTGACTCTGATGGTTTAAATGCAATATTTGGTGCAGGAATATATAACTATCAAATTACAGAGTCATGGACTGATTTGGGACTTCCTTATGTTACAAATAGGTCGTATTATTCTGTCTCTGCACGAGGCACTACAACAGGCGGTGAGACAATTAACTTGTCAACTTATGTAAATAGTATTGATGAGAGTGGAATAACCTTTACCTGCTATAGTGCAGACAGACTTCAAGGGACTATTAACTATGACGTTTCACTTAATTATGATGTGACACTTAATTTCAATATGTCAACACTTAACTATTATTATGTAAATGAATATTCATTTGGTATAGGTACAGACAACATAAATCAACTTAAGCCAATATCAGATTATACACTCACATATAATGATGTGGTATATGAAGACGTTGTCAAGGCAGTTTACTTGCGGCCAGGTGGAGTGTTGCCAGCCAAAGAAAACATAGTAACTGACGACGATTTTGATGAAGAAAAAGATCCTGATTATGTAGATGTAGTATACTTTGCATTACAAGACGATATTCTTGTTTATATACCAAATGCTGAACTTAGCAATGGAAAAATGTCAAGAACAGTCAATGTAGAAGAGGGAGTGCACCTAAATGGTACCTCGTCAAGATACACCTATTCTGAAACAGGTTCTGACGAAGAAGTCACTGAAACGGGACTTGATGCTTTCAATCATGCAGTTATAGACATAATAAATAAGAAATTTGCAAATAAAAACTACTATTGCACAATAAGCGGACTACAATCTAGATATAAGGATATATCATTCAGCGGAGTTCGTGGAAGTGCAGAGGATGATGTTCCAGGAACTTTGGGTGACTTAATAGGTGAAAGCGAAAGCGGAAGTGGAGAAATTGAATATGGAAGAGACTTATCTAATTGGTATGGAAGTATCACTGGCAACACTGTAAGACTTAATTTGCTAACAGATATTGCTCAGGCAGTAGGTATTACAAGTGACGGAGACGTCGTTTTAGGCTATTACAATAGCACTTGGCTACTCAATGACGGAGTTACAAGTATAACAAGTGGCGGATATACCTTTGATGTAGAACTTGACGGAAATGTATTGACGCTTTCTGGTGCATCTTCAGGAGATATTAGAGCATTTCTTAATAGTTTGAGGGTTATTACAAATGACACAAGCAATACTATTTCATTTGATGAGATAAATTTATTTGATGATTTACCTTTATCAGTTGAGCAGAATGTAAATATCACATTCAGAGGTGAAGTTGTAGGAAACGCAACAATTACATTCAACCGTGATTGGACGTTTGAAACAGATAATTCCGCAATAGTAATAGATGAAAATGGTGCAAGAATAAGGTCAAATACAGGACTAACATCATATTACTTTTATACTGGAACAGGTATGTCTATAAGGGTTTATAGAGGAAGTGCATCGTTTACTTACACTCAATCATATACTACAGCATTAAATAAAATTGATATGAACTTAAATGGTGTAAACTTTGGTGAGACAGTTATATATGATGTTTCGGTAATTGATGAAGATGGAACCGAAAATACTGTAACCAATGCTGTTACAAAACCTAACAATGAGGCTGGTTTTGAAATTCAGGCGGACAATTTAGGTTTAGAGATATCAGATACATCTCAATCTTTCAGAATAGATGTATATTCGAGTTATGCGTTAACTGAGGATGACCTTGAAGAATTCTATGTAAACGTTTATGATACAACGGAGAGTTCTATATATTCTGAGTATGTATTTAGAGGGGATCTCAATAGAGATTCTGGCAACATAGAAAACATAGGTATAATGTTTAAATATAATGATACATATTTAAAATTAGCATATGACATAATTCCTTATGCATTAACCGATGAAGATGGCGAATATATCTATGACGAATCAGGGGAGATTGAGACAGAAGAACACATGGTATTTGTCATTAGTGATAGTAATGATAATAATATTCTTCAATATGATTATAATACTAAAGAATATACCATATACTTTGATCGAAATGGTTCTCCACTTGGTGAAGTAGATGATGATAGTGCTATTGAAGATATTGATGAAGGTATAGTAATTGAGTATGTTGGAGAGACTGTTGAAGATATTAGCGGAATAACTACAGTTTATGGTCCTGATAGGGAAGGTTATTTAGTTAGAAATCTGTTAACTTATGTTGATGGTGAATATGTACCATATGTATCAAAAGAAGAACTTGACGGACTCTTCAGAGTACAAAATATAGGAGCAGGGAATTATTATCTTGTTATATCTAATAACGATTATGACATTTTAACTGAACCTATAGATTTTGGAGATGATGTATCTTATGAAAATCAAATTGAGGCACTAGGTTATGAATGGCAAAAGTATCCTACTATGTTTAGAGAATATTCTCAATATCAGATTGACACAAACATAGCAAGCGAATATAAGGATATGTTTAATTATGAATTAGGCTCAAATACTAACCTCTATTCAGTAGATGTATCTGGAGACACTGTTCTATACAATGTATTCTTAAGACCGGTTGATAGTGATGAGGCACTACATGTCTATGTAAAAAATAATGGAACACTCACAGTAAGTGATAGCGACAGCACAGTTACAAGTAGTGCTGATGCAGAAACCTGTCCTGCATACTCAATAATCTTAATGAATGATACAACATTTACAAATATTGCCTCTGTTGGATTTGTAAAAAATAATGGCATAAATATCATAGGAAATGGTTATTATATATCCTACTATGGTGCACCTTTCTTCAACGAACTGCACTCAGGCTTTATTCAAGATGTCTATTTCTTAGGTGAAAACCATGACACATTATTTATAAAGAAAAATGTAGATGCAGGAGACGAAGATATGTCGGCGAACTTATATAACGTTAAGTTATATGGTTCAGTCACCAACTTTAACAGTGAAAATGGTGCTCTAATTGATTATAACTCAACATACAGTGGACACACTATTGATGTAACAAGTTATGTGACTATTACCTCAGACATAAACGTCAATAACAATAACAATTCTACAAATACTAATGTTACAGGTGAAATCTACGACTTGACAATAGTAAATGGTGTTTTAAGTACAACTAGCAGTTATCCTTTACATTTTAAAAACTATGGTTTTATTTCATCAGCAAATGGACTTGATGGCGAAAATGGTAAAAATTCTAAAATCTATGGGCGCGATGGCGAAGATGGCGAGGACGGTCAAGATGGTAAAAACATTATCATTACAAACAACAACATTTTGAATATAACTGACTACGAAAACCATGGAATTATCAAAACAGGTGATGGTGGAAATGGCGGAGCAGGTGGCTCAGGCTACAGAGCAACTGAAAGTCTAAGAGTTATTAGCGAAGAGATAGCCCAGCCAGGTGAGGCAGGCTCTGGTGGTAATGGAGGACAAGCGGGTAAGATCTTGTTTAACAATGATGTCGAGGCAGACAGAAGTGAACAAGAATCTGCTTATGCTCGTGTTGGAATTGATGGACTAAGCGGAGCAAGAGGTAGATATAGCCTAACAAGGCTAAGATTAGATGACAAAGAAGTTTGGTATCAATCTTGCTGGACACAAGAAGTAGGCGAATTATTGAAATATGATGGTTCTGTCGAAGGCACATTTACACTTGAGAAATTAAATGAAGGCTGGACAGATGATGATGGTGTTGAACACGCACCTCTTAAAAATTTACTGGCTGATTGGTATACATTAACAGGAGACTATACTACTCAGTATCCAGATACTAGCGATTGGAATGGACTTACTTATGATCAAATAGTGGCAAATGCAAATGAAATAGGAGATTAAAAATGAAAGAAACAACAAAATCAGAAAACGGAAAATGTATTCATGATGGACATAGAAAAAGATTGACACAAACTGTCAATAGTGTTGGTCTTGATGGACTTAGTAAAATACAGGTACTTGAGTATATACTTTTCTTTATCTTTCCGCGAGGGGATGTAAATCCTCTCGCCCACCGTCTCCTTGACCGTTTTGAGAATATTCAAACAGTACTAGAGGCATCAGTAGAAGACTTAATGGAGGTTAAAGGTGTAGGCGAGACGGCAGCACAGAAGATACATTCACTTCTTGAAATTTTCTATTATTACACAAATGAAAAATTAAAATCACAGCCTTTGAAGTCGCTAGGTGATTTTCTAGATTATGCAGAACAAATGCTAAGATATCGTGCGGAAGAAGAGTTGCATATATTTGGTGTCAACACTTCAGGCGAAATTGTGCAAGGTAGGTGTCTAGCAAAAGGCAAC
Source organism: uncultured Clostridia bacterium (assembly GCA_944350275.1). Lineage (GTDB taxonomy): Bacteria > Bacillota > Clostridia > Christensenellales > UBA1242 > Caccovivens. Next base: position 27,654 of record CALVOK010000027.1, read on the forward strand.
TTAAGCATGGTAGGAATAGAAATGCGAGATGTCGCTCTTTACATTTCGACATTCAAAGTGCCAGGAGCATTTTTAGTTCACAATCATCCAGGTGGAAGTTGTATTGCATCTAATCAAGACGAATTATCCTTTATAAAGATGAAAGGTGTATTTAATTTCGCAGGTTGTAGATTGATAGACTCATTAATTATAGGTAAAGATGGCATATACAGCATGGAAAGACAAACTACAATACGTGTATTTAGTGAGGGATTAGAATATTTGCAATCATTGTTCCTAGAAGACTAGCAACAAAACATGAAATAAAGACTAGCAAAATAAAAAGCCAAAGACGAGGAGTTTTATCTTCTCGTTTTTTGTTTTCGTCATTTTCCAATAGTTCGCTACCAAAAGGCAGTACACAGAGGCAATACAGTCCGTCATCATCATATTTAATAGAGATATATTCCTGTCTTTCAAGGAATGTAAGTATATTTTCAAGCCCTTCCGCATCAATTTTATATTTATTTGGCATAGCAGAAATAATGTCCTTTGATTCAATGATATTATAAGAACCATATGGACATTCTTTTACCAGTATTTTTAAAACAAGTTTTGACTTAATGTCAAGCATATAGTTATTTTTTGCTATTGACAAAACTTTATACATAACTATTTATTTCTTGTAATATTTTTTTGTGAAATTGAAAAAATAATTATAAGGAATTTTTATGCCAGATAATCGCAAAGAGAAATTAGTATTGAAATATTTGTGTAAGGTATGTTCAGGGAAAAAGACTTACCTTATTTCTCCACATGATATTGCAAAAGAAATATGCAAGAAGATGGTGCTGTCAGTTAATGAGATAGATGAGATAATGGCAAGTCTATCCTTGCAAAATTATATTGATTTTGTGGTGTCAGACAGCAAAAATGGATATTACTATTGTGTAAAATTAAAGAAGAAAGGACAATCCTATTTAGCGGACACTAAGAGACAAAGGAAAGCCCTTTTTATGTTGGTCCTCCGTAGTATTTTTCTCGCCACAGTTAGTTTTGTGTTTGGTTTAATATTAAAAGCAATTTTTAAAAGTTAAATTATCAAAATCATTTTAAAATTAAAACAATTTGTTATATAATGTAATCTGAAAAAACATTATTCTCAGAAGATATATTTTTGCGAGTGAGAAGTAGATTATAAATAAGGGTAAGGGTATGGATTTTAAATTAGTATCAAATTATAAACCTTCGGGTGATCAACCGCAGGCAATTGAGAAACTTGTAGAGGGGTTTAAAGATGGGCTAAAAGAACAAGTACTTTTAGGTGTAACGGGAAGTGGTAAAACTTTTACCATGGCAAACCTAATACAGCAAATGCAAAAACCAACACTTGTAATTGCACATAATAAGACACTTGCCGCTCAACTTTGTAATGAGTTTAGAGAGTTTTTCCCTCATAACCGAGTTGAATATTTTGTTTCTTACTATGATTATTATCAGCCAGAGGCATATATTGTTTCAACTGATACATATATAGAAAAGGATATGGCAGTAAATGAAGAAATTGACAAACTCCGCTCGTCAGCAACATCATCTATATTAGAGCGAAATGATGTAATCATTGTTGCTTCTGTTTCATGCATATATGGACTTGGTAATCCCAATGAATATTACAACTTGCATATTTCTCTGAGGGAGGGTGACATTGTTGATAGGGATGAAATAATTTCTCGTCTTATTGATATTCAATACACAAGAAATGACATAGATTTTAAGAGGTCGACATTTCGAGTAAAAGGTGACACACTTGACATTTTCCCTGCCAATCAATCTGAACTTGCAATAAAGGTCCGTTTTTTTGGTGATGAGATAGAAAAAATATACAATTTTGAGTCGGTCTCAGGGAATCTCATAAATGAATTAAAATGTGTATCAATTTATCCTGCAACACATTATGCGGTTGGACGAAGTAGACTAGAACAAGCACTTGTGCAAATAGAACAAGATAGAGAAGAGGCTATTGAAAATTTTACAAAGCAGGGGAAATTAATTGAGGCAGAACGTATTGGACAACGGGTATCCTATGATCTTGAAATGATGAGAGAGGTTGGATATTGTAGTGGGATAGAAAACTATTCTAGATATTTTGATGGACGAAAGATTGGAGAGGCTCCTTATACACTTATAGACTATTTTCCAAAAGACTTTTTAACTATTATAGATGAAAGTCATATGACTTTGCCTCAAATTCGAGCCATGTACAATGGAGATAGAGCAAGAAAACAGTCTCTTGTCGACTATGGATTTCGACTTGAAGCAGCAAAAGACAACAGACCACTCACATTTGACGAGTTTGAAAAAAAGATAGGGCAGGTAATGTATGTTTCAGCAACACCAGCCCAATATGAAATGTCTCACGCTGGGCAGGTTGTCGAACAGGTTATTAGACCAACAGGACTTCTAGATCCTATTATTGAAGTTAAGCCTATCAAAAATCAAATTGAGGATTTAATGCTTGAGATCCAACAAGTTATTAAACATAACGCAAGAGTTCTAGTTACAACTCTTACTAAAAAGATGGCAGAAAGTTTGACAACTTATCTTCAAGAACATAATTTTAAAACTAAGTATATGCACTCTGAAATAGACACTATGGAGAGAGTAGAGATTGTAAATGGTTTACGACTTGGTGAATTTGATGTACTTGTTGGTATAAATCTTTTGCGAGAGGGACTAGATATGCCTGAGGTAGAACTTGTTGCCATCCTTGATGCTGACAAAGAGGGCTTTTTAAGAAGTGAGGGCGCTTTGATTCAAACAATAGGACGTGCTGCAAGAAACGCGAATGGACGAGTCGTTATGTATGGAGATGTTATCACAGATTCAATGAAAAAGGCAATAGAGACGACAGAAAAACGACGTGCTTTGCAAGAGAAATACAATAAAGAGCATGGAATAATCCCTAAAACAATAATTAAAGAGGTTAAAAATACCCTTGAGATTACTAAAAAGGTGAGTGATGGGAAATTAAAGAAAGAGGAGATTCCTGATGAAATTGAAAAACTTACCGCTATGATGAAGGTTGCATCAGGGGCACTCGATTTTGAAAGGGCGATAGAACTGCGAAATCAAATCCAAAAACTTCGCAAACAACTTGAAACCTATGATAAAAAGAAAAGGTAATTTTTACAAAAATAAAATTTTTACAAAAATATTACGTTGTAACCTATTGACAAAATCATTTTGTTATGGTATAATTTACATAACAAAGGAGATATGAGTATGGAAAATGAGAATAAAAATTTAAAAAAAGAATTAAAATTAAAAAAGGCAATGGCTTTTGCTATAGCAGGATTTGCATTTGTAACCGTTGCACTTGCAGGAGTGGCATTTACTGCTTGTGAAAATGATGATGGAAAAACAAACCTAAATCAGCAACAAGAACAAGATCAACAACTGACTGATGAAGAAAGATTAGAACAACTTGCAGAACAAATATCTTCGCTCGAAGCACAACTTGAAGAAGTAAAAAGGTTACAAGAAGAGGCTATGGCAAATAATGATATCTATGCTGAGAATGAATATTATATGCAAAGACAAGAATTAAATCATAAACTAGCAGAACTTTACAATCAATACAACAACCTACTTGAAAGCATGAAAGAGAATGAGGAAAATTCAAATGTTGGTGACGGATATGCTTTTGTTGTTGACGATGCAGAGAGGGAGTAATTGTTAAAATTACATAGACAAAGATGAATAAACAAAAAAAAGTCAAACGAAATGTTTGACTTTTTCAGACTGTAGAAAAACGTCGCGACCGAAAAATTTAAAAAATTTTTCTTGCTGCGTTTACTGTAAAACGCCTAAAAACAGTCATTTAGGACTACTAAACTCCTGCTTTTAGGCATTTTTCGAGCCTTGCCTCGCTCGTTTTTGTACAGCCTGTTAATTTGTCTACAGTCTAAGTCAAACGAAATGTTTGACTTTTTTGTTTTAAATTTATAGAATAAATTGTTAGTTTTGTGTAAAAGTGGTATAATAAAATTATGAAAGATAAAATAGTTATAAAAGGTGCAAAAGAAAACAATTTAAAAAATATTTCACTAGAAATTCCAAAAAACAAATTAATAGTTTTTACAGGAGTAAGTGGTTCTGGAAAGTCAAGTTTGGCATTTGGAACAATATTTGCGGAGGGACAAAGGCGGTATATAGAAAGTCTTTCATCTTATGCACGCCAATTTTTAGGGCAGGCACAAAAACCAGATGTAGAGTCTATAGATGGACTTAGTCCAGCAATTTCCATTGACCAAAAGACGACCAATCATAATCCACGTTCAACAGTTGGAACAGTGACTGAAATATATGATTATTTAAGACTTTTGTTTGCACGTGTAGGGACACCATATTGTCCTCACTGCAAAAAGCCAATTTCACAGCAAACGGTTGACCAGATTGTTGATTCAGTGCTTGCCATGCAAATGGGTAGTAAACTTACCATTCTAGCCCCTATTGTAAGAGGACAGAAGGGGAGTTTTGTAAAACAATTTGAAAGTTTGAAAAAATCAGGCTTTACACGTGTGCAGGTTGATGGAAGTATATATTTGCTTGAAGAAGAGATAAAACTAGACAAAAATATCAAGCATAATATTAGGGTAGTTGTTGACAGAATTGTATTAAAAGACGGTATTAATTCCAGACTTACCGACAGCATTGAGACAGCAGTTAAACTTGCTGATGGACTTGTAATAGTGGAGAATGATGAAAGCGAACAACTTTACAGTACCAATTATTCTTGTGCGTATTGTGGCTGGACACTTGAAGAAATTACTCCGAGACTATTTTCATTTAACGCACCATATGGTGCCTGTCCGACCTGCTCGGGATTAGGTGTGTACTCAGATGTTTCGGAAGAGATAATTTTAAAAGATGGAGATTTGTCTGTAAACCAGGGCGCATTTAATTCGACAGGCTGGAGAATGGATGGTGGAGGTCTTGCTGAGAGGTATATAAAAGCACTTGCAAAAAAGTATGATATTGATTTAGACTGTCCAGTCAATAAACTCCCTAGGAAACAACTAGATTTGCTTTTATATGGAAACAATGGTGAAAAACTTGATTTGTACGAAAGTGAGGCAAGAAATAAGACCTTTGAACATTTTAATGGCAAAAAAGCACTTTCATTTGAGGGGATTATTAATAATTTAAAACGTAGACTTGCAGAGACCAAGAGTGATTTTATAAGGTTTGAGATAGGCAAGTTTGTTAAGGAAATAATATGTCCGACCTGCAAGGGAAAACGATTAAATGAAAGTGCACTTTCAGTAAAGATAAAAGGTAAAAATATTGCAGAGGTTTGTGATATGTCAGTTGGCGATCTTTTGCCATATTTCGACGATTTAAGTTTGTCTAAAGAGAAGACGGAGATAGCCAAAAGCATTCTAAAAGAGATAAAAGCGCGACTTAAGTTCTTGTCAGATGTCGGACTAGAATATCTCACATTATCACGTTCTGCAGAGACACTTTCAGGCGGAGAATCACAGCGTATAAGGCTTGCAACACAGATAGGTAGTGGACTTTCAGGTGTTTTATACATCTTAGATGAGCCATCAATTGGACTTCACCAACGTGACAATGACAGACTTATTGCAACTCTTAAACATCTTAGAGACCTTGGAAACACTTTGGTGGTTGTAGAACATGATGAGGACACCATAAAATCTGCAGATTGGATAGTTGATGTCGGTCCATTTGCTGGTGTGCATGGTGGCGAGATAGTTGGTAATGGAACTTACGAAGATATTATAAAGTCACCAAATTCAATAACTGCGAAATTTTTGACAGGGCAAGAAAAAATAGAGGTACCACAAACTAGAAGAAAGTCAAATAAATTTTTAAAGGTAAAGGGAGCAAAAGAGAACAATCTTAAAAATCTAAATGTAGACATACCACTAGGAGTTTTCACCTGTATAACTGGCGTGTCGGGAAGCGGGAAATCATCTCTGTTAAATGAAGTAATATATCCATATCTGTCAAATACACTCAACAATTCAAGACTTGAACTTGGTAAGTTTGACAAGATAGAAAACGTTGAAATGCTAGATAAGGTGATAAACATCGACCAGTCACCAATAGGAAGAACACCTCGTTCAAATCCAGCAACTTACGTGGGAATGTTTTCTGCAATAAGAGATTTGTTTGCAAGCACACCTGATGCAAAAGCCAAGGGATATGGAGCGGGAAGATTTTCGTTCAATGTAAAAGGTGGAAGATGTGATGCATGTGAGGGAGCAGGCGTAAAAGAAATTGAAATGTACTTTTTGCCTGATATAGTTGTTCCATGTGAGGTTTGCAAAGGACATAGATATAATAGAGAAACATTGGAGGTAAGATATAAAGGCAAAAACATATCAGATGTGCTTGATATGACGGTTGAGGAGGCGCTGAAGTTTTTTGAGAATATTCCTTCTATAAAAAATAAAGTGCAGGCACTTCATGATGTTGGACTTGATTATATAAAACTTGGACAACCAGCGACCACACTTTCAGGTGGTGAAGCACAGCGAGTTAAACTTGCGACTGAACTTTCAAAGAAGTCTACAGGAAAAACAATTTATCTACTAGACGAACCAACAACTGGCTTGCATATGTATGACATTAAAAAATTGATAGCAATTTTAAATAGACTAGTTGAAAATGGCAATACTGTTGTAGTCATAGAACACAACCTAGATGTCATAAAGTCGGCGGACTATATAATTGACTTAGGTCCAGAAGGTGGAGACGGGGGTGGCACTATAGTTGCCAAAGGTACTCCAGAAGAGGTCTCAAAAGTAGAGAAATCATACACAGGTAAATATCTAAAAAAATATCTCAATTGATTTTTAATTAATAACGATAAAAACTAAAGATTAACAAAAAATATGGTTTATAAAGTATTTAAAAGTATTTTATAGTGAAAATTGTTAAAAATATAACAAAAACTAGAAATATTGGCTCTATAATATTCATAGGGAGAAATAGAATAAAAAAAGATTGCAACAAGGTGTTAACCTTTTTAAATTGCAATCTTTTTTTTACAGTTAAATTTTTTCTGTTTCTTGTGCATTTTCTTCTTTATTTTGACTCTTAACAGATTTCTTTACAGTTGGCAAATATTTTAAAATGTTGTTAAGAGAATGGTCAGGATTTTTCTCTCTCAATTCATAGAAGTCTGCAAGTTTAAGTTGTCTGCTATTATCAAAAGATTTTAAGAATGTGCAGTATGCTTCATATATTTTAAATCTTTCTCCGTTTAAAATATCTTGTTCTTCAGTTAAATACATCTGTTTTTTATTTGCATCGTCAATTGACAATTCTTTATTGTCTTTTAAAGCATCAATCATGTTTTTGGTTAGGAAAATCATATCACTATGCATTGTTTTCAACTGCTCAACAGTTTCATTCATTGACTCCACATTTGAATATAAGGCGCGAAGTCCAGCAAGTTTTTCTTTTTGCTGTTTAGTCAATTTTGTTTTATTGCTTAACTCAACAAACTTATCTCTGTCTTTGCCAATAGTTTCTATAAGTTTTTTAGTCAATTTTTCATAGTATTTTACATTGTTTGAAATGTAATTTTTAGCAACAGGAGCCTTTTCCTCAGGCTTTTTTATAACAGGTTTTGCAGAAATAGGAGGTTTTTCCTCAGTTTTTTCAATAACAGGTTTTGCAGGGGTAGGAGGTACCTCTGTTACATCTATTTTCTCTTCAGGTTTTTCATTCTCTTTATCAGCATCCTTGTTTTCATCAGTTTTGCTTGTCTTGTTTTGTTTTGCCTTTTGAGATTGTTTGCCTTGAGGCTTTTTCTCTATATCATTGCTTTTATCTTGTTTTGTTTTCTTAGGTGCTGTGCTTTTGGTCTTGTTATTTTTGCTTAATGAAGAGCCCTTTTCTCGTTTGCAAATGTCATTTGCAACCTTTTGACTATTTTCAATAAGTTTTTCAATTCCCTTCTGATTTTCTTGTGCTAATGCGAGAATATCACTTACAGGATTTGCAATTGCTATTCCTACAAAGTCAAGAGGGTCGCCGACATTTTCTTCATCCATAAGTATAAGGAAGGCGAGTGCAGTTTGCAGGAAGTTCATTTGGTCATCTTTTGCATCATAAGATTCAACCACTTCTTTTTTTATTGCATCAAGTGCTTTAGAAATATATTTTGACTGTCTTGTCACTTGTCCATTTTCAATCAAACAACTTTTCTTTACAAGGTCTGTTATTTTTGTAACATTTTTATCAACAGCAGGATGTTCACCATTGATTAAAAATTTTTGTCTACCAGCAAAATCAACATAGATAAGAGAGTTTTTGCTATTAGCATCAACATAGTCGTTATTAATTAGAGATTTGTCAGCAAGTTTGGTTTTTATAATATTTGCTATGCCAAGTTGTCTAAAATAATCATTTGCGACAAAGTTATTTTTACCAAAGTATGCCATAACTCGATTTTGCAGGTCATTTTGAGTCTTGAAAGGACAAGATTTCTTCAAAGCATTGTATACAAAAGGTTTGCATTTTTCTTCAATTGCAAGCAGAGCATTCACATCTTCGTCACTTTGAGCGTTCATCTTTGCCTCACTCAAACCAGCAAGGAGTTGAACAGCAAAATGTTCGTCATGTATTTTTTCATTGACATGATTCAAACTTTCAATGAAAAGTTTATTTCCATAAACGCTATTAAAATTGACATTTGAACTTATACAAGTAATAAATTTTTCAAGGTCAGTTTTTCTCTTTAATTTCTTTTGTAATTCTCTGTCACCAAATCCATTTTCAACATTTAAAACGTCAGCAAGAATATCTTTTTTCTTCTTTCTATCGTCGTAACTCTCTTGCTCATCTCTAATTTTAATAAAAGCATCTTTAGGGCTTTTATCCACATCAAGAAGAAACAGAGAGGTGAGGCAATTTGGTTGAATTATATTCGAGTTAAAGGCATTGGTTTTTTGCAAGTTTTCCATAATAACTCTGTCAAACCCTCTTCCCTTGTCATTCAAAAGATTTTCAATCATTCCTTTCATTAAATTAGATGTCATAATATCTCCCTCCAATTTGTTAACTATATTTTATCATAAAAAATTTGCATTTTCAATACTTTATTGTAAAAAAATAACAAAAATGTCAAAATAATTTAAAGATTTTGACCTTTTTGCCGTCATTTATAGTGAAATCTGTCGTTATTGATTGATTATAGAGTATTTTTTGTGAAATAAAACATTGTTTTAGAATTATCTTAATCTAAAAAAAGAGCCTATATTTGTAGTTGCAACGTCAATTCTTACGTCTCGACCTTCCTTGATGCCGTCCTCAGCAATCTTGTCTGAGATAAAGTTATACGCAAGATCAGGCGAGTTGTTTTCCTTGCTTAAGTGCGACAGTACAATCTGCCTAGCACCATAAGAGACTAACTTTTCAATTGCCTCCGCACTATTGACATTTGATAAGTGACCATTTGGTCCGTCAATTCGTCTCTTTAAAGAGAGGGGATACTTGACACTTTTGTAGAGCAATTCTCTGTCATAGTTTGCCTCTAGATATACAATTTGACTTCTTGATATTGAGTTGATAATCTTGTCATTTATATGTCCAAGGTCGGTCACAACACTGATTTTTTTGTCGCCTTGCGAGAAAGAAAAACCAAAGCACTTGACATCATGCGGAACCTCAACAGGTGTGATAAGCATATCTTCAAATTCAAATACACCATCAAATATTTTTCTATGCCTTATGGAAACTCGTTTAAGTTTATCATCAAGTCCCTGCCATACATCTTCATGGGCAAAAACAGGCACCTCATATTTGGATGCAAATAGGTCAATACCTTTTATATGGTCTGAATGCTCGTGTGAAACTATTATGCCATCAATCTTGTCAGGTGTCATGCCAATCACTCCAAGTCTTTTGACCGTTTCTTGACATGATAAACCATCATCCAAAAGAAGATTTGCTTTTTCTGTCTGGATGAACGTTAAATTCCCGTCACTGCCTGATGATAAGTTAATTATTCTCATAGTGACAATATTATATATTATTTAACAAAAATTTGCAAGTTTTTTGATATTTTAAGAAGATTTTTATTGATTTTATAACTTTAAAAGAGGAGAAATTGGCAGGTCAGGGTCAAAAATAAATTCATCAATGATAAAGGAATTGTCATCATTTTGATAGTCTGTGGCACTCTGTTCCTGTTCACTATTGTACGTTATTGCTACCGTTGTCGCATACCAAACCAGCATAACAAACAACATAACGCATACTAAAAATATAATGTTTTTCCTCACAGGTTATATTGTATCATATAGTTATAATTATATAAAAATAGAATTTTCGCTAATATTGTCGAAAATACATAAAAAATAATTTTATTTGCAAAAAATTTAAGTTTTTCATGTTTTTGTAGTGGAAAGTAGCCATGCACTATCCTTTTCTTCAGCATTAAAATGGCAAGTTTTAATACAAACTATAGATAGCAATCAGAATATTGTTTAAATAATTTCGTATTCTAAAGTAAAAGCGGATAATCCGCCTCGCTCCGCTCCACCGCCGAAAGACCGTTGACCTTTCGGCAGTTCCGCTCAAGTGTATCACTTCGAACAAGATAGGTTTATAAATCATCCTTTTTAGCATAATATGAGAAAAACCTATAAAATCAAAACGTCAAATAAGATATAACAAAAAATTAAATATTCTTTTAAAGCAAAGACGGACAAGTCCGTCATTTTTTAATAAATCCTTATGAACGTTGGGGGATGCTGTACAGGTCGGTAGCCCTTTTTGGTGAAAAATTTTTACGAAGTACCGCAATTTGCTTGACAAAAAGGGCGGGGGGGTAAAATAGGGTATCAAAAAAATTTTTGATACCCTATTTTTAAACAAAATTTGAATTTTTAAGTGTTTAAACCTTAAAAAACCTAGATTTTTATCAAAAACTCATAAATTTTTCAAAATTTTTATAAAAATCTAAAGATTATGCCGTCAAAGTGACGGCACATCAAATACTTAAAAATTTTTAAGTGCTAAAATAGGGGTGGTAAAACAAAAAAGTTTTGTAATACTTTTCAAAAAATTACAAATAATAAATTAAAAGGAGTAAAATTTATGACACTAAAGATGAAACTAATTTCAATGATATCAGCATTTATGCTGGTGCTAGGACTTATGCTTATTGGCATATACGCAGTAAATCAAATTTCAGTCGACTTCGGCGGAAATATATCATTTACGGCAACTGATGTCTATGCGAGAGCTACAGGTGAAGTGGCCTACGCAGGAGTGGGTAGTCAGACTCTGCCAACACTCAATTTTAATGCAAATATGACAGACAAAGAGGTAGAGACCGAACAAGCCAGGTGGTCAGGACTAAACCTTGCCTTTGACGAGGATGCAACTCCAATCACAATAGAGGTGACTGTCGAAAACCTCTCAACTTCTCATACATTGAGGGTAAACTTGACAGACAATACCGAGGCAAATGAGAACCTGGAAATAGCATATCAGCAGGACGGAGAAGAATACATAAACGGAGATGATATAACACTTCCAAAAAGTACAGGAGATGGCAGTTCAACTACCACCTATCTTATAACATTCTCCATTCCAAACCCTAACTTCTCACTCCCAAGAACAGATTTTTCTATAGATATAAACCTCTTTGACGAGAGTTATGTTCCACCAGCACTTGAGGTTACAAATGTACAAATCAATGACACCACACCAACAACAACAAGTGAATATAATGGTGTAATAGGAGTTAGTGAGGTTCTTGACCTATCAAATATACAATTTGAGACAGGAGAGACGGAGGTCGTTATCTCCATGACTCCACTTAATGCAAACTATATCAAAAACAATGTGTCATGGGTAAATAACGACAATGTCACAATCACCTCAACAAGTCTATACTTACCGAAGAATACAACTGGTGATATAACAGGTGGAGAGAGTAAAGACCTTAAAATCACAGTGACAAATAACAGTGGTTCGCCTACAACAGTACCAGGACTAGAGGTTGCCTTTGAGGAGAAAGAAGACTTACTCCAATCAACTGCTGAGGGTGAGACAAGTCAATATACAAGAGAGGGCTATTGGTATGTAGAAATGGGTACCTATTCAACAACTACAGATAACGAAGAGGGGAAACGAGAGAGTGAATATCTACGCTGGAGATATTTTGCCGAAGAGACAACAGAGTATGTTGCTGAAACAGACACAGAAGAGGCAGTACTTGCCGAAGGACAACACTATGACTTTGACCCAAACACTAGACCAGAAGGCAATGGATACTTTATCTTGGAGAGTTATTATGATATTTATAATGTCGATCCAACTAGTAACGAAGGTGGTTTAAGGTTATCATGGAATAGTGACTATATTTATAACAGATCACATTCACCAGTGCGTCATCATCAACAACATGGTTGGACGAATGTCCAAACAAATGACTATGCAACAAGTATTATTCGCCAATTTATCAATGGATACACAGTATACAAGAGTAGTTCGGGAAACGATAGTGCAGGCTATACTCCATCAGGAACCCAATCAAATATGTTTGCCGATTTGCATATAGCCCCAGAGAATGATATAGTCTACAGTCAAATCATAGCAAGGTCATTAGGAGACCTATATTCAAATATGTACTATTCAACCTCAGGAGGAAGTATAACTTTCCCAGACCTAAGCGGAGCAGATGAAGGATATCAATATCAAAGCACAGACAGTGACAAATTCTGGTTGTTATCGTATTATGAGGCTTATTCTCTCCTCAGTGGGAATGCCACATCAAGTATAGATACAGACAGAGCATGGGGGTACTCTTATTGGCTTCGCTCGCCTCTTCTGTCTAGTGAGCATGGTGTTTCTCCTGTTTCGGCGGGAGGCATTTTCGGTGGTAATAGTAGTGTCATATTTGCCGGAAATGCCGCCCGTGCTGCTTTCAAACTTGCGGTGTAGAAATTAGGATTACAAAACAACTCCTTTTTAAAAATGCTTTTAACACAAAATTTTTCTATCATAAGACGCCTGCCATAAAAACAGGCGTTTTTTAAAATCATTGCAAATGTTTGACAAATATTGTCAATAAGTGTTATCATTGATGTGCAATTTAAATTTCATTTATGAAAATTATTTTACAATTTAGGAGAGACTATGAAAGAGAAATTTTATATCACCACACCAATTTATTATCCAAGCAATAAAATGACACTTGGAAATGCTTACACCACCATTGTATGTGATGCACTTGCAAGGTTCAACAGAAAGCAGGGCAAGGATGTGTTATATCTCACAGGCACTGACGAGCATGGTCAGAAGATCAGTCAGTCGGCGACCAAACTTGGCAAGAGCGAAAAAGAATTTCTTGACGAGATGGTTGAGGATACAAAAGATTTGTGGAAACTGCTTGATATAAGTTATGACAAATTTATCCGCACTACTGATGATTATCACGAAAAGGCAGTGCAGAAGATTTTTACCGAACTCTACAAAAAGGGTTATATTTACAAGGGCAGTTATAAAGGTTGGTACTGTACACCATGTGAGTCTTTTTGGACAGAGAGTCAACTTGTTGACGGGAAATGTCCTGACTGCAAAAGAGAGGTTAAATTTCAAGAGGAAGAGGCATACTTTTTCAAGTTGTCCGAGTTTGGCGAAAAGATTTTAAAGTTGTATGAGGAGCATCCTGAATTCCTGCAACCAAAGTCACGCGTCAATGAGATGGTCAACAACTTTATCAAGCCAGGACTTAGTGACCTTTGTGTGTCGAGGACTTCTGTCAAGTGGGGTGTACCTGTTGAATTTGACCCAAAACACACAATTTATGTGTGGATAGACGCACTTCCAAACTATATAACCGCGCTTGGTTGGGGGAGTGAGGATGACAGTTTATTCAAAAAGTTTTGGCCTGCCGATGTTCATGTTATAGGCAAAGAGATAGTAAGATTTCACGCAATAGTATGGCCTGCTATTTTAATGGCGCTTGGGATAGAACTTCCACACTGCGTGTTTGGTCATGGCTGGCTAATGTTTGGAGGAGACAAACTCTCAAAGAGCAAGAAAACCAATGAACATGAATGCATTGACCCAAGAATTTTGGCGCCTCGCTACACCTCAGATGCAATAAGATATTTCCTTTACAGAGAGATACCATTTGGTTATGACGGAAACTACTCAACCGAGGCATTTTTGACGAGATTTAATGCCGACCTATCCAATAACTTTGGAAATCTCGTGTCAAGAACATTCAGTATGGTAAAAAAATACTTCAACTCACAAATACCTGAATACTACCAGCCAACCGAGGATGATAATATGTTAAAAGACTATGTATTATCACAGGTCAAAGATGTGTTTGAGCAGATGAAGAAATTTGATATCACCAAAGCGACTGCTTCAATCTTCAACATATTCACCGAGGCAAACACCTATATTCAAAAGGTTCAGCCTTGGGCAGTGGCAAAGACAGGAGATGAAAAACGGTTAAAGACTATCCTCCGATACCTACTTGAAACAATTAGAATAGGAAGTGAACTTTTTGAGCCATTTGCTCCGACCTCTTCACGAAAGGTTTTGGATGCACTTGGGGTTGAAGATAAACTATTTACAAATCTTGACAATTTTGACGGACTTAAAGAGGGAGAACTTAAACCTCTTGACATACTTTTCCCACGACTTGATGTCAATGCGGAACTTGAAGCCCTCAGTAAGTTAGGTTAAAAAATTTAAACTAAAAATGCCTTAGGTCAAACACCCTGAGGCATTTTTCAATCAAATGCTACAAAAAACTTGATAAAATTTTCGAGATAATTTAAAATATAGTATAAAATTATAGCAAAAAGTGTTAAAATTATGTAAAGGAGAAAAATATATGAGTGCCACTGCAATAGGTTGGATAGTTTCAATTGCATTTATAGTTATACTTGTAATAGGTTTTTTTGTGGGCTTTTGGCGAGGAATAAGACAGTCGACCGCCAACCTTGTTTTTTCAGTTATTGCCGCAATTGTCGCCTTTTTTGTTACACCATCAATTTCTTCGTCAATACTAAGCATAAATGTTGACAATAACGGCACCCAAACTTCATTGAGCCAATATATTATTGACTCAATCACTCAAGACGAGAGCATGAGGGTCATAGTAGAACGAAATCCTAATATTCAAATTTTGATAGAGGGACTTCCAAGTGCTATTGCAAATGTTGTAGTATTTTTGATTGTGATGGTCGCCCTTCAAATTTTGATTTATATAGTTTATAGGATTATTGCTTGCTTTACTTTTAAAACACCTATTGGGCTAAAACATCATAGAGTTTGGGGTGGTGTTGTCAATCTTGCTAAGGTATTTTTGCTAACAATTTTTGCTTTTATGCCACTTGCAAGTTTGATTGGCACATATAACACACTACAGGCAAGTCAAACTAGTTTTCTCATCTCAGAAGATGCCTCCTCTCAGAGCGGAATTATGATAGACTCAAATGGAGATATTATATTTGTAGACGGCTCGCAGACTGACGAAAATGTTGAAAATGAAATTGACGAAGGTCAAGAGGGTGTTGTCCCAGAAGAAAGTCCAAGTGGAGAGGAGACAGAACAGACACCAAATCAAGAAAACTCTTCACTATTAAATGAGATTGTACCACAAGAAGTCAACGAAATTATGAGCGGTCTTGAAAATAATATGCTTATCAAAATTTGTGGTATTTTTGGACTTGATGATGCAACTTTTGATTATTATTCCAAGGTAGATGTTGATAATAACACTATTTATATTAGACGAGAGATAGAGAATCTCTATCCTGTTGCCGATTTTGCATATCAACTCTCAAAAGAGGGTGATGTGAAGATAACTTTTGAAGAACTTGACTATGACAAACTTGAAAATGTTGTAAATAACTTCACAGAGGGAGGACTATTTAGAAGTATAGTTGTTGACCTTGCCTATGATATAATTTTAAATTATCAGGAATATCCTTTCATGGCAAATATAAATATTGAAAATTATGAGGATATTTTGCTTTCTATTCAAAATTCACTCCAAGCAAATTCGCAAAACCATGAAATAATTGAAGATTATTTTGTAAATGATATCAAACAAGTTTTTCAAGCGGTCAAGGTTTTAGGCCAAGATGGACTTCTTGACGAGATTGTCTCACTGAGTGACACAGAGCAAATATTACAACTTCTATTTGCTGATGAAAATGTAGATGCTACCGAGAGTGCTATTGTAAAAGCACTTGACACCAATATGGTGCGAGATGCAATTGTTCCTATTACAAATTTCGCTCTTTCATTGGTTGATGCACAATTTGACAAAATAGCAGTCGACACAAACGCATGGAGCGAAGAAGATTGGAGCGGACTTGGAGGTTCAATTGTCAGCATAGCAAACAAATATTTTGACCTATCAAATTCGCTACCAGAAAATATGGATATTATGGATGTTTTAGGCGACCCAACATTGCTAATTACTGATGAGAGTATAAATTTGCAATCTGTAACAAACACGGTTGGAAATATGCTAGACGAGGCGCTTTCAATAAAACTGCTTTTTAATGAGAGTGGCGAGTCGATATTTAAGTCTTTTCTTGTTGAGAACAACTTTACTTTACCAGAGACTTCAGTCTTTGATGTCGACGGACAAGAAGTCGAAATTCAATCTTATACAGATTTATTTAATTTTATAACTCCAGCACTTATCTCTGTAAAAGACAATAAAATCTACGATATGATAAATGTTTCAGATACAAATGTTATGATAACAAATCTTGCTACACTTATCTCTCAAGAGGGCAAGGACACAATTCTCTCTGATATAATTTTACCACTTTGTCAAATTGATTTTACTAAAAACATACTAGTTGATAAATTAAACTCAGTAGACACCGACCTTATATCATTTAGCGGACTTAGCGGTTATGCTGATTGGAAACATGACCTTGGCTATATTACAGATATCCTTATCACCACAAACACACTGAAAAATGATGAGGGAGAGAGTTATCTTCAACTTATTTTAAATGGAAGCCTAAGTGCAGTGCTTGATGATATCACAGGTGACAACCTTAAACAGTTGTTAAAACCTGTCCTCTATGCAAATTCAACTGTAAAACTTAGAGACAACTTGTTTGATGGTATGGTAGAGGTTGTAAATGCGTTAACAGAGCAGTCAAACCAACTTGACTTAAATGCTGTAACATTGATAGAGGGTAATGTTGAGGACCAAGCAGATGAGATTTGTCAGGTGTTTGCATCATTCTTAAATTTAAGCGATGTCTATACCGAGGGCATGACTTTAAGTGAGATTGACAAGACGGCTCTAGGTCAGTTTATGACAGATATGCAGAAAAACGCATTCAGAACGACACTATTTGGCAAGGTGGAAGAAGGTCTATTTAATGATATGTTTGACAATATCATAGGCACAATAAAAACGACTTATCAGGATGTCATTGACCTTTCAACAGACCTGCAAACAATGCTTGAGGAAGATAATTATCCGTATATTGATTTTACTGAACTATTTAACTTAATAGAAGAAACTCAAATTTAAGAGGATAGAAATGGAAGAATTTAAGCATATCCCTGTGATGCTACATGAAGTTATAGATGGACTTGATATAAAAGAGAATGGGATATATGTAGACTGTACAATAGGTGGCGGAGGTCACTCCGCCGAGATATTAAAAAGGTTGAAGAGCGGACATCTTTATGGCTTTGATAGAGATGAAGATGCAATTCGCACCTGTCAAAAAAAGTTTTCAGGCGAGAAAAAACTCACTCTTATTCATGCGAATTTCAAGGATGCACCGAGGCTATTAAGGGAACAAAATATCAATGAAATAGATGGATTTTTAATTGATTTGGGAGTGAGTTCCTATCAAATTGACTCTGCGGAGAGGGGGTTTAGTATCAATCACAATGGCAGGTTAGATATGAGGATGGATAGAGAACAAGACCTTGATGCCTATCAGGTTGTAAATTTTTATCCAAAAGACAAATTGCTTGAAATTTTGTATAAATATGGCGAAGAGAGTAATGCTCGCAGAATTGTCGAAAATATTATAGCAAGAAGAAAACAAAAACCAATTGAGACAACAGGGGAACTTAAAGAGATAATTGAGGCAAGTTTTCCAAAAAAAGTGATATATGGCAAGGGCGGAGTATCAAAAAAGACCTTTCAAGCAATAAGAATAGAGGTAAATGGCGAACTTGACAATCTCGACGAGACGATTTTTGAGTTTATAAAGTTGCTTAAAAGTGGCGGAAGAGGTGCAGTCCTTTCTTTTCATAGTCTTGAGGATAGAATTGTCAAAAATGTGTTCAAAAGAGAAACAACAGATTGTCTTTGTCCACCGAAAATTCCTGTTTGTATATGTGGGCACAAAAGAACCATTAAATTTGTAAATAAAAAACCTATTATTGCAAGCGAAGAAGAACTTAAGCAAAATTCAAGAAGTAGCAGTGCAAAATTACGTATAATTGAAAAATTATAAAAATGATTTTTATAAAAATTTTAGATTAATTCTTTTAGGCTATAACTGTAATAAAGTAATAAGGGGGTTAATATAATATGGATGAAAAGACATTGCTTGCTGAAAAAGCAAAGGAAGAGAAAAAAGAAAGTGACGCTGTCAATAAAACTCTTGAAAAGATAGAAAAGAAATATGTTGAACTCAAAGAAAATAGCAGGCAGGAGCAAGAAAAACAGTTTGAGACTATAAAAAAGTCAAGTCAATACACAATAAATCCTTTCTCTGCCTCTGCTTTCAAAGATGTTGAGACCATTGAAAAAAGCAGTGATATGCAACCTAGCAAAACCGCGACGGCAGAGCCAAAGTCATCAGCAGACAATTCTTTAATAATTGAAACGCCCAATTATGATATGATTGAGACACTATCACCAGAGCAACGAAAAAAAATTTTTAAGATTGAAGAGAATGTAAAAAGTGAGAGCGAGGCAAAAGCGAAACCAAATAGATTTAAAATAATCATGTTTTCAATTTTGTTTGCTATCTTTGGAATATGGGGAATTGTAAATATTGCAACGCTCGACAATATATCTTCCTCTTTAAGTGAGATTACAGCCGAGTATAACATGAATTTAGCCTCATATTTAAACAATCTTCATACACTTGATGGAACAAGTGCAGAAAATATGGAAAATTTATTCGAGACTATTCCAAAGGATGATTTTCCGCCAAACTCAATAGGTGAGCAGTCAAATTGGTTTGATAGATTTTGCAATTTCATATCAGGGCTATTTGGAGGATAGTCTTGCAAAAATTTTTTACATTATATTCATTAAAAAAGAGGATATTAGCAATACTTTTGGTAATATCCTTTATTTTTTGTGCACTTGTTGTAAGGCTCTTTGTTATTCAAATTATAAATAGCAACGACCTGCAAATTCGAGCAACAGACCAGTGGACAAGAGACCTATCAATAATTGCACCAAGAGGCACTATATATGACTGCACAGGCACAACGCTAGCGGTAAGTTATACCAGTTATAACGTTTATGTAAGGGCAAGAGAGGTGACCGCACCATCTCAAGTTGCCTATGTTCTCTCGCAAAATCTCGACCTTGACTATGCTACTGTTTACGAAAAAGTAACCAAACGAAATGTAAGCGAAGTATTAATCAAAATGCAGGTGGATGGCGAGACGGCGGAGAAGATATACAATGAAAAATTGGATGGCATATATCTTGCTGAGACGAGCGACAGGTATTATCCAAACGGCAACCTTTTGTCTCAGGTCTTAGGTTTTATAAGTGTTGACAATATAGGTCAAACAGGTGTCGAGGCATATTACAATGATATTCTTAAGGGAATTGACGGATATAGTTATGTCCAAAGTGACCTGCAAGGCAAAGAGATAGGAGGAAGCCTCAGATACTATGTTTCCGCCACGTCAGGAGAAAGCATAGTACTCACAATTGACAGCAAAATGCAACTTATATTAGAGCAAGCACTACAGCAAATTATGGAAGAACAGTTACCGAAGTCTGCTAGTGGGATGATAATGAACGCAAAAACAGGAGAAATATTGGCAATATCAACTAAACCTAGTTTTGACCTTAATGACGTGCCGAGAGATGACCTTGAAGTTCTCTTTGACCAAAGCAGGATAAAAATAGTTACAGATGTGTATGAACCAGGTTCAACTTTTAAAATATTGACGGTTGCAGCAGCACTAGAGGAAGGGCTTTGCTCACTTGACGACACTTTCTATTGTCCAGGTTATAGAGTTATAGACGGTGAGAGAATAAGATGTTGGAAAACTATAGGACATGGCAATCAAACACTCGCTGAAGCATTTGCTAACTCTTGTAACTGTTGTTTTATGGACCTTGCACTTCGACTTGGTGTTGAAAAATTCTATGAATATATGGAAAAATTTGGATTAGGTCAAAAGACAGGGGTAGACATTGCAGGCGAGAGCAGTGGTATTCTTATGCCTAAATCACAGGTGCGAACGGTTGACCTTGCAAGAATGGGATTTGGTCATGCGGTTGCCGTAACGCCAATTCAACTTCTCACTGCTGTTGCAAGCATAATCAACGGCGGAAATTACAACATACCAAAAATATTAAGTCAAATTATCAAAATTGATGGTGAAAAGGTTGATAGCAATTCTGAAATTAAAAATAAAAACATAGTCAGCAAGGAGACTTCGCAAACTGTAAATTATTTACTTGAACTTGCAGAAAACAAGACAGGAAAGTATACCTTTGTCGAGGGATATAATGTCGGCGGAAAGACAGGAACGGCACAGAAATACAATGAAAATGGTGGTATAGACCAAGGAAAATATATATCAAGTTTTATAGGAACCTATCCTGCTGATAACCCTGAATATTTAGTCTTTATTATGGTTGATGAGGCAGGAGCAGGTGCGTATTATGGAAGTATTGTTGCCGCTCCTTATGGAAAAATAGTTTTTAGCAACCTATTTAAATATTTAAGTGAGGAGAAACAGGATGAGAGTGTTGTTGTAAAATATGTTACCATGCCAAATCTGGTGGGACTAAGTTTAACTGAGGCAGCAGTTCAACTTAAAGCACTTAATTTATATTATGAACTTGATGGTGACGGCGAATATGTAACTGCTCAACTTCCTCCACCAAATACAACTTTGCAAGAGGGGACAACGGTGGTGTTAATAACATAGTAATTACAGTGCTGAAAAATTCTTTAGTTTTATAAGTAAAATGTTTAAATTTTGCAAGCAAAATGTTGTATTTCTTAAATTGTTTTCGCAAATAACATCTTTTGCTTGATAAATTTTTTAAAAAAATATAAAATATAACTATGAGTACAACTTGGATTATAATAATATGCGTTATAGCATTTGCAGTTCTGCTGTGCTTTTTACTTGCAATAGCAAACTTTTCTTATGACCGATTTATGCAAAGATACAAAGAAATTGATAAGATTCCCATTCAATCTGGCATGACTACGATTGAATTTATAAGTCAAATCAACTATTATGTTTTCCAAAACAAATTAAAGATACTGCAAATCTCTCAAGTCGCAGGAGATGCTTATGGGAATGGAAAACTTTTCCTTTCAACAAGGACAATCAATTCAAACTCGCTTGCTTCGTTAACCATTATTGCGCATGAACTTGGCCATGCAAAACAGGATATTGAGGGTGGAAAACTTAAAAGATTAAAATTTTTGCGTTATTTAGGAAAAACACTCGGTTTTATTCTCCCACTTTGTCTAATAACAGGGATAATTTTACTATTTTTAGGCGAAGATTATTTTACTATTGGACTTATACTTTTGGGGGTTGGTGTTGGGATATTCTTACTAGCACTATTTAATAAACTTTTGACAATATCTATTGAAAAAGATGCCTCAAGCAAAGCAATTATATTTTTAAAAGATTATTTAACAGAAGGTGAACTCCGCAAGGCTAAGAGATTTTTGAAGGATGCAAGACTTACCTATTGGGCAGATTTTTTAAGAATTATTTTAGGCTGGACGGGAATATCAAAAAAGTCAAAATTATTTTAAACGGAGAAAATTATGGACTATTATTTATTAGGTTATATCATTTCAGGTGTGGTAATAGTTATATCAGTAATTATTGCCCTAGTTGCACAAGTCAAAGTAAACAGTGCATTTGATAAATATAAGGATACTCCTTCATCACTTAATTTGACAGGTGCTCAACTTGCAGAAAAACTCTCAGAGGAGAACAATGTCGGTCTTATTGTTAGGGAGTGCCAAGGAAAATTAACCGACCACTATGACCCAACCGATAAAAGTATAAATATCTCACAAAGCAACTTTAATAGCACGTCTATTGCCTCACAAGCAATTGTTGCTCATGAGTTTGGCCATGCTTTGCAGGATGCTGAAAATTATGCACCATATAAGACACGACAATTTGTGGTTAAGGCAAGTAACCTTGTTTCACGTATGCTCATGCCTTTGCTAATAATAGGGATATTATTACAGATATTCTTATTGGGGATAGCGGGCAGTGTAATAATTTATGTCTCTGTTGCAATATATGCTGTGTCGGTAATTGCAAACCTTGTGACTTTGCCTGTTGAGATAAATGCCTCATCACGAGCAAAGGATTTACTGGTACGAATGGGTTGTGGTAGTGATGAAGAAATTGTAGCAACTGACAAAGTATTAAATGCCGCAGCACTAACCTATGTCGCCTCTTTAATGGTGTCAATGGCATATTTTCTCAGATGGCTATTTTTACTTTTAATGTGGAGACGAGATTAAATTTTTGCTATATCATAAAATAAATATTTTTAATAAAAAAGTAACTAAAAAAGATTAATAAAAAATAGGTAAAAATAATATTTACCTATTTTTTAAAATGCGGTATTTCATTTAAAATATACGTATTTTGCGGTATTTCATTTAAAATATACGTATTTTTATGATTATTTTGCATTTTTTTATAAAATTAATCTTATTTTTAATCAATTTTTATGTTTTTTTTATTAAATTTTGATTATTTTTTATATATTTTTTAGAATTTTGATTAATTATTTATTTAATTTAAATTAATTAATTTAAATTAATTAATTTTAATATATTTTTAATTTTAATTAAATTTGATTTTTTCACTAATATAAGGCATTAATTCATCAATTTTTAATCGAATTTGCTCCATACTATCTCGGTCACGCAAAGTTACAGTATTATCTTCAAGTGTATCAAAATCTATAGTGACAGCAAAAGGTGTTCCTATTTCATCTTGTCTGCGGTATCTCTTACCAATAGAGCCAGCTTCATCATAATCGCACATAAACTCTTTTGAAAGTAAGTTGTAAACCTCTTTTGCTTTTTCTGAAAGATTTTTTTGGAGAGGAAGAACGGCAACTTTATAAGGTGCAACAAATGGATGGAAGTGCATAACAACTCTACTCTCGCCATTTTCAAGTTCTTCTTCGTCATATGCTTGACAAAGCAGTGCGAGGGTAAGTCTGTCAGCACCAATAGAATACTCAATAACATTTGGTATATATTTTTGATTTGTGAATGGGTCAGTGTAGAGCATACTCTTACCAGAATATTCTTGATGACGAGATAGGTCCCAAGTGCCACGATGATGTATACCATTCAGTTCATGCCAGCCAATAGGGAAGTTAAATTGAATGTCGCAGGCTGCTTTCGCATAATGTGCGAGTTTGTCATGGTCATGATAACGCAGATTTTCACCTTTAAGTCCCAAATCTTCAACAAATTTTAAGGCACGACCTTTATAGTCACTATATATTGCCATAGATTGATCTTCCCTGCAAAACATTTGAAGTTCCATTTGTTCAAATTCAATAGTTCTAAAAAGGAAATTGCCGGGAGTTATCTCGTTTCGGAAAGATTTTCCAATTTGAGCAATTGCAAATGGTACCTTTGCTCTAGCAGTACGTTGAACATTTAAGAAGTTGACATATTCGCCTTGGCAAGTTTCAGGTCGAAGATAAACTTTTTCTGCCTCTGCCTCAAGTGTTCCGCGAGAGGTGATAAACATAGGGTTAAATTTTCTAATAGGTGTCCAATTGAATCCTCCACAGTGTGGACAACAAACATGGTGTTCTTGAATGTATGCCTCAAGTTGTTCATTAGTCATAGCCTCTGCCGAGACACTTCCTTTACTATAATTTTCTACGACAGTATCCGCTCTAAAACGTTGTTTGCACTGTTTGCAGTCCATCTGAGGATCACCAAAACTCTGCACGTGTCCGCTTGCCTCCCACACTCGAGGGTTCATAAGAATAGATGCATCTACGCCATATGTGTTTGCATCTTCCTGTACAAATCTTTTCCACCATGCTTTTTTAACATTGTTTTTGAGTTCGACACCAACAGGACCAAAATCCCAAGTGTTTGCAAATCCTCCATAGATTTCACTTCCAGGGAATACAAAACCTCTGTTTTTACAAAGATTTACAATTTTATCCATAGTTAATTTTGTTTTCATATTTTCTCCTTAATAATTATTTATAATAAATAATGCGTTTCCCATAAAATGTTTTTAAAATATATTTTGTTTTTAAAATTATTTTACATTTTAGTAGAAAAATAAACCCCTATGCATAAATTTATGCATAGGGGCGAGATAATTCTATTCGCTGTTCCACCCTAATTCGCGGTAAACGCCTTATTATTGTCTTTACGCCGACAAGCGTTTGCTCAGGAACGCCACTTCCATCATTGCTATTATAATTATATAGCAAAAAAAATAAAATGTCAAACAAAAATAAATATTGTTGTTAAAAAATGTTATAAAATATAAAAAATATTTTTTGTTTAAATATATTTTTTTAATAAATTTTTGTCACAAATATTTAAATTATCTATTTTATAATCAATATAAAGTAAAAAACAACAAAATATACATATCTTTTGCTGTTTTTTAAAGTTTTTACTTCTTATTATTGATTTTATCTAAATATTCAAGATATTCCTCATAACTTCCTGTAAAATCATTGTAATGTTCTTCGTCTATAATATCAATTATTCTATTTGCAACAGTCTCAATGATTTCTTGGTCATGTGTTGCAAATAAAATGTTGCCTCTAAAATTTTGCATACCTTTATTAAGAGCGGTTATACTTTCAAGGTCAAGGTGGTTTGTGGGTTCATCAAAAACAAGCAAGTTACCTTGTTCAAGCATCATTTTTGCAAGCATACAACGTACTCTTTCACCACCAGAGAGCACACAAGCAGGTTTTAAATTTTCTTCACCTGTAAACAACATTCGACCAAGCCAACTTCGTATATATGTTTCATTTTGGTCTTTTGAATATTGTCTAAGCCAATCAACAATTGAGTTTGTATTGCCTTCAAAATACTCATTATTATTTTGTGGTAGATTAGTAATTTTTATAGTCTTTCCGACGAAAACATTTCCGCTATCCTGCTTTTCTTTTCCAAGGATAATATTGAATAAAGTTGTTAAAACTTGACTATTTTTTGCAAAAAAAGCGACTTTTTGACCTTTTTCAATGTTAAAAGTCAGTTTTTTAAACATTCCAGCCTTGCTCAAACCCTCAACTTTCAAAATTTCCTTTCCAATTTCTTGAGTATACTCAAAGTTAATGTAAGGGTATTTCCTTGATGATGGCTTTATATCTTCAATGGTTAGTTTTTCAAGTTCTCGTTTTCTGCTTGTTGCCTGTTTTGACTTCGATGCATTAGCCGAGAAACGTGCAATAAACTCTTTTAATTCCTTCGCTCTTTGTTCTGCCTTTTTATTCTGGTCTTTCATCTGTCTTAGGATAAGTTGACTTGATTCATACCAAAAATCATAGTTTCCTATGTACATATTGATTTTGCCATAGTCAACATCACAAATATGAGTACAAACTTTATTTAAAAAGTGCCTATTGTGTGACACGATGATAACACAGTTTTCAAAGTCTAGCAAGAAGTCCTCAAGCCAACGGACAGTCTTAAAGTCCAGGTTGTTTGTTGGCTCGTCAAGAATAAGAATGTCAGGATTGCCAAAAAGTGCTTGAGCAAGCAAAATTTTAACTTTTTCCTTTGGGTCAACATCATCCATAGGCAAGTAAAACAAATCTTCACTTATACCTAAGTTTTGAAGTAGGGTTTTAGCCTCGCTTTCAGCCTCCCATCCGCCAAGTTCAGCAAACTCTGTTTCAAGTTCTCCAGCACGAATTCCATCCTCTTCGGTAAAATCTTCTTTCGCATAAAGCATATCTTTTTCTTTTTGAACTTCCATAAGTCTTTTATGTCCAAGGAGGACTGTGTCAAGTACAGTCTCATTATCATAGGCATTTTGATTTTGTGCAAGAACACTCATCCTCTCGCCAGGCGTAATATAAATTTCACCAGTGTTTGCCTCAATTTCGCCCGTCAAAATTTTAAGGAAGGTAGATTTTCCAGCCCCATTTGCACCAATAATTCCATAACAATTTCCCTTTGTAAACTTTAAGTTAACATCTTTATAGAGTACTCTCCCTCCAAATGCGAGAGAAACATTGCTTACCTGTATCATTTTTTCTCCTTCAAACTAGGTATAATTATATAAGATATACGTCAAAAAGTCAATAAAATATTCGATAAAATAAATTTTAGTTATAAATCGAAAATTTATAGACAAATTACAACTTTAAATGCATATTTAATTATTTTTGTATTTTTTTGTATGATTTTAGTTTAATTTTATTAAATTTTTTAAATATCTGTTAATTTACAAAATAAAATTAAATTAATTTATTAGGAAATGAATTTAAGTTTAGCAACGTTTAAATTATGATTGCAACACCAATTTGTATTTAATTATTAAATAAAAAAACAAAATAAAAAAAGAACAAAAAATACAAATAATTTTGTTATAAATAATTATAATAAATATAAATTGACAAAAAGCGAAATTTATTTGCTTTTTTCGTGCTAAAATTTTATAATGTAAATGTAAAGTAAAAAAGTCTATAAAATGGAGTGTCTTAAATGAAAAAAGAAAAGAAAGAAAAAAAGAAAAAGGAACATTCAAGACGTAGGTGGCCAATCTGGCTTACTATACTTCTTACCATTCTAGGAGTAGGCGCGATATCAGGAGTGACTGTGCTTGGTGTTTATCTTGCTGGCGGATTTGACGAAAGCGAAATAAACCCAGATGGCATATATTTTTCCTACGACGAAAACCTTTATAATACTGAAACTTCTCAACTTGAAGTTACAGATAATTTTACATTGATGGTAAACTCATCAACGACATTTGTTACAAATGATGAAGTAACTCTTTCTTTTCAAGGTGTTTCAAACCCTGATAGGAGACAAGAGGAAGGTAGATGGTATATCAGCAATGGTGTAATTGAAGTACCAGAGACGTTGAGAATACGCGAAGAGATTCCTGTCACACTCAACACCCATGCACTGATTGAAGATGGTAGGACTTTAGCAGAGGAGTGGATTATCGGAGGAGTAGCAACTTTAATTGCGACCTCAGAGTACAACCAAATTTCTCAGTCTCAACCTCTTAGAATTGCAGTTGATGTTCCTGTTTGGGATATTGAAATTACAGCAATAAACTCAAGTGGTCAAGCGACTGATAAAATAGTAACAGGCGAGTCTTTCACATTGCAAACAAGATTTATCCCTGCAGAAAGCGAATATCTTTTTAGCGATGGAGCAAACGATGCAATTGCAGATAAAAGAATAAAACATACATACTTTGTTGCAGAAGATAGCGCAAGCAGTAATGCGGTTAGACCAAGATATGATGGACAATACAGTGTAACTTTCCTTGCAGGTGAGGATACAGTTGACAGCGTAGTGTTGAGAGGTTACACATTCAGGAATGCAGACCTGCAAATGCAGATAGAGAGCCAAGGCGAGACAACATCAAACGAGGCATTCTATACAGATATGCTAGGTGAACTTAGAAATGTTGGAGATGCTACAGCGCCAAGCGGTGAGACGACAATTTCTATAGGAATTGCAAGTGTAGATAGATTTACTGTGGCAAACCAATCAATATCTGCATACACAAACCAGTCATCAAAACTATATATGAACCGCTATATATATGATGAGAATGCCGACTTTTTGGGTGTTAATATATACTCAACTTCTGGCAACTTGCTTGAGGGTATGCTTGAAAATATTGCAATTAATTTTAATTATGGTGGACAAGACCCTACTGACGATTCTTTTCTTCAAGTAAGTGGCGGAGAGAGTGTTGTAATAGATGGACTTACATACTATAAACCATATTCCAGTGTTGGCAATTTAAATTATAGTTATTGGACACTTCGCTCTTCAAGAGAGGCAGAGGTGATTATGACAATAGTGCTTTTACTA
Source organism: uncultured Clostridia bacterium (assembly GCA_944350275.1). Lineage (GTDB taxonomy): Bacteria > Bacillota > Clostridia > Christensenellales > UBA1242 > Caccovivens. The sequence continues at coordinate 55,973 of CALVOK010000027.1, forward strand.
GAGGATGAGGACGACTCTTATTACATTTTCGATACATCTACCCCTCATACTGTTACTCTTCAAATCACAGATTATGAAGAAGAACCGCTTGAGTGGATAGCAGAATCAAACACTATTGATATTATGTTAAATTATGGTGATAACGGTGCAATTACTCGACAACCTTTAGACCTTGACAGTTTAATTCCAGAAGAAAATAGGAGAAGAGACCATGTATTCTTTGCGTGGTTTGGTGATGGTGATAAAGCCGATTTACGACAAGAGGTGGATAGTGTAATAGATTCAACAGGATACAACTATGACCTATCAGGAATATACACAACAAGTCAAAATATATTACTCTTTGCAATAGAAGGAACTAGTTTAACCCTGTTTGATTCAGGAACTTTCAGATTATACTATGCGATTATAGTGACTGAAAATGGTGTACCTGTCTACCAGACCGACCTATCAGGCAACAGCACCTATTCAATAGCAGCCATTAGTCAAGACTATATAGTTGTAAACTGCGAGAAAGAACTTTATCAAAACTCTGTAAGTGCAGGTCAGGTAAACACTGACAACTTTACACCACTTGAAAATGGTGAGTATGCAATAAATCAAGGTTCAACAAGTACAATATCATTCTCTTTTACAATAGATAATGATGCAATGCCTGTTTTCACCGATGAATTTAATAGCGGTTATATGAGTTTAGTTATTAGAGATACACAAAACAATGATATTACCTCGCATTTTACCGTTTTAGACTCACAACTTACCACTGACGAGACAACAGGAAACGGACTTCTTACATATCAGGCAATTGTAAGTACAGGCATAAACATTGATACCTTAAATGGACTATATCTTTCACAGGCTATTCTAAGATATGACAACATGGATGAAAATTTAATTGAGTGGAATATGCCTATAAACGATAAGACTATAAGTATATACGCACCAAAGGCACAATCAATTAGAGTTGATACAACAAACAACGAAGAATTTGAGGATTTCATTAATGGAACTAGAGAGGTGATTGTAACTCAATCTTTAAACACATTTGGAAATTTTGACACAACCATAATGGTAGGCGAGAGAAGTGTTACAAGTGTAGAGGCTCTTCTTAACCTGCTTCTAGGGAATGGCAATAGTTATGTCATCATAACTGACCAAAAGGGAAGAATTGATACCCTTGTTGATGGCTGGAGATTTTCTTTAGTTGAGGGCAGTGATTCGAATGCTGTAAATCTAAATGGACAAACCTTTACATTTAGACAGGCAGAAAATGCGAGTGTAAGTCTTGCACTTCAAACTATTGATGGCAATGCAACAAGCCTTAGTGGTGGACAGCAAATTAAATTTAATGTTACTTCTGTTGGTATTACCTATGCTGAGAGTTTAACATCACAGGACCCGTATCCTGAGAATGCGTATCTTGATGAGGAGTATGAAAGTTCAGATATATCAAATTTGTATGTATCTATGTATGGTGTTCAAGGAGAGGAGCGAATTACACTTTCTGACCTTATTAAATTCTATATAGGCGAGGATGAAGATAGAGAACAATACGAAAATTTAAGATTTCAACTTAGCCAGCAATATTTGCATGACACAAGAATTACAGATGAGATGTTTATCTCGCTATTTAGCAGTGAAAATGGCATGATTTCTCTCTACAATGAAGATGGCGAACTAATAGAGGGACTTCCAAATAATGCACAAACTATAAAAACCACATTAAGCGGAATGGAAATTTCTGCAATTTCATTTAACAAGAACTTTGCAACAGACCATATCATAAGATTTTCAATAACGGATACAGGTACAAATGGTGCAATTGACTCAACTTTAAATATGACTATAAGAACAGCATATACAGTTACTTCTGAGAATTATCCAACTGACATAAGCGAACCTCTGTATGCACACACAGATTTAAAACTAGTCAATTCTGTAACAAACAGATATCAAGAATACTTAGGTAGTGATAATTTTGTCTACAGTTTTGAAAGTCTTTTTGAGGGTGGAGATATCTATTACATACAAAGCAGTGGAAGTGGATATATACTTATAAATGAGAGTGATTATGATGACAATGCGACTTATATAGGTACATTTGACTCATCAAATGGCAATATAAACTTCTACGATTTCTGGGATGTAGAGAGTAGAAATTTTGCTGTTACATTTACACCTGAGGGCAGTAATTACTTTACACTTAGTCAAGTAATTCAGTTTGCTGTAACTAGAGACCTCGGTGTAAGAGACTTAGGCTCAACATATTATGTAATAACAGGTAACAGTATATATAATGTAAGTGATTTTGTAAGTTTCTACCGACTCTCTACAGGAACAACTGACCTTACAGGACTCACACTTAATTATAGTTTTGACCAATTCTTTAATGTAAGCAGTAGTGGAGATATAACAAAATCAGATACTGCAACATTCCTGTTTGATTATAATATCAAGCAATTATCTTCAACTCTTACCATAAATTTTGCATCACAAAGCGGTGAAAATATCTTCCTTGCTGAAGTAACCGTACCTATTGAGGTGTATTCAGGTTCTATGCAACCAGGAATAGCGGTGGAAGATTATGACATTTACCAGACCATTTCAAATTTGCTGACATATCAAGAGGATAGTACTATTACTGCACAAACTCAAAAAATAACTTCAGAAGCAGAGGACGAGAGCACTGAGAGCGAATATATCATGGTGCAAGAGGGCACATGGAATTTAAACACAACATTTGTAAGTGGAAGTGGCTATTCGGTTTATGCTAATATGCTTGACAGCGAGGGTAATTCGCTTGAGACCTATTATGATGTGTATGGCGGTGATGATTATCTAACATACCTTACTTTGAATTTCAGAAATACAAGAAACAAAATCTTGCAGGGACTTGATGAGAAAGTATATCTTGTAATATTCTTTGGCTCGCCAGATGATAGTGGTATGCCTCAATTCCCAGGAAGTGTGGCTGTAATGTATGTACCACTTATAATATCTTCAATAGGATTTGATTATGTAAACTATCAAGAGGATATGGTAAGTGAAGAGTTAAAACTTCAAACAGCAATTACCGACCCAAATAGTTATATTGAAAATGGTGACTATGTAGGACCTTATCAAACAATAACAGCAGGGCAGATAAGTCAAATTCTATCCCAATATGAATTTACAGATAAGACTCAAACAACAGGACTTTACATTTTAGGCGGAGAACAGTTGCAAGCAAGTATCAACTATTATCCACTTAATAGCACAGGCTCACTTACAACAAGCCAGGAAATAGTAAAATTCACAAGGATAGACTCAGTTGAGGTTGAAGGTGTGGCAGAGCAGGTAGGTACAATAAGCCTAAATCACCTGTCAGATGAGTATCAATCTTTCTACTTTGCAGTTAAATATACCTTAACAAGCACAAACGACAGTAGAGATTTCTATTATGTATACAAGGTTGAGCCAGATGTAATAGTTGAGGACCCAGTCTATGCGTATAACCACAATTCAGACGGTGCGGCAGAATACCTACAGGATAGTGAAGGACAGGTAGACTTAAATCAAATATTTGGTGCGACAACATTAGCAGAGAACCAAAAACGGTTTAATGTAACTAAGCAGTTTAATGTAGTTTCATTCATTGACGAGGTGACATTGACTGAATCACCATTAACCGAAATAGAAATTAGCGTTGAAAGCGAGGATATGCAGTTATGGATAAGTGTCCTCAATGGAGACGAGGTGCTCTATCAGTTATCCTCACCATACAAAGTGACAAAGCCTGAAAGTTTAGAAAATGTTGTTATTGACCTTAAGACAATATTTGGAGAGGATGAAGTAAACATAGTTGCTGGCAATACAATCAACATATCAATTTTGTCGGGACAGGGCGATATTTACTATAACGACTCACTGATTTTCTCAGATTTAGTTGAGACAAATGAAATTGAATATGTGAAAGTAGGCGAGAGAATTTACTACACCGAGGAAGAATGGAGCAATTATATTGATATATATTTCTCACAAAATACCTCAATCATGCACTATAGTTATAACACTCAAAGCAATGAACAAATTACAATAAGTATACGTCATAGTTATAATGGCAGTGCAAACGAAAACGAACTCTCCGTTTTGGGAAGAGAACAATACTATCAATTTATAATAAATTCAACAGAATATAAATATTCGGTAAGATTTGTAAATGATGGACAGTCATTTACTACAGATGTCAACAACCAAATTTACACTTGGGATAATGTTGATACGAGTGAAAGTGATTCGATAAATATCTATCTACTTCAAGGCATTGATGCAGGTTCATCTGGATATGAAGAAATTTGGAACAACTTACACATAGCATTTACAGGCGAAAGAGACTTATATGGCGAAGATATTGCAAGTGAAGATTCTGCGATAGATGCAACACAAGGATTTAGTTATGACTCATCAAGTGCAGGAAATGGACTGTTTACTATATACTTTGCAAATTACATTTCAAGTGCTAGGATTTTAGAATTTACACTCTATACCGAACAAGGTTATCTTGCCTCGCTCAATATTCTTGTTGATGCGACTGCAAACTTTGCTATAAAAGAGGGTGCCTCGACTGAACTTACAGGTGGCGACCAATATATATTCAGTGACATCTTTGATATACAACTAAATGACGTTTCTGTTAACACAGACTATTATTCAATAACAGCGAATGTACTCTCTTCAACAGAGTGTCAAGACTTTAAAGGTGAAGATTTTGTTGTATTTGAAGAGGAAGATGGTGTATTTGTAGTTGCAAATTTACTTAGTGACTGCAAGGTGAACTTCTCATTTACAATAACTTTCAACTCAGGTGCAGGCAGTGATTTTGATGGCAAAACATTTACCTTTGTTCAAGAAATAACTTTATTAGCCAATGTAAATTACAATTCTTCTGTTGGTGGCGGTCAGGTTATAGCAGGACAGTCAAAGGAAATTAGCGGAATATTTAATAGTATAAGCGGACTTAACACGACAATTCAATACCTAGGTTCTTCTACAAGTCAGGCATTTGTACCTGAAATTATAGACAACAAAATTTCGACAAATTATGTTGCAAATGTGACTAATATGGATGTAAGACTGACGGTACGAATTTACTTCACTTATGGTGATAGTGAAATAAACGATACAACTCCATATCAAACATTTAATATGACTTATTCTCTTTCAGTTTATCCAAGTGTTGTAATAACCACTCATTATCCAGTGCCAAATGGCGAGGAGATTGATAGAGAATATATTGACACAGCATCAACATATAACGATATTTTGTCAGACTTTATCATGCATAGTGCAATATTTAGCGATGATGCAAGATTGACATTTGCTCCAGCAAAATATAATGAAAGCGGAAACGTTGAATATGATTATGACAACTTGCTCAGTTCTGACGATGTAAGAGAGGACCTTTCAATTCTTGTGTACTCGCAAGAAAATGCTTCTATTTACACAGACTCATATGGAGATAGAACATATTACCTAGCAAGCGAGACTATTCCAGCAGATACAAGTGATATAGTATTTGTCAGAGGCACACGAGTGACCTCTCCAGACGGTGATAGTTTTGATGACAGCATGGGCTCTTCACATATAAGACTCCGTGTAACCTATCAAAATGTTCAGGTGTACTATGAACTATATTTACTTGACAACTCAATATCCGTTCAAATCAACAATGTAAATACTGCAAGTGGACAATTCTCGGATGGTACTTCACCTGTGCAGGTAACATATGAGATAAGTTATATAGACAAAACAAACCTTTCAAATAATATGTTTGCTAAGAGTAGACTTGCCGAGGTAGTTTATAGTCAAACATTAAGCATAACAGGTTCTTATTATCTTGTTTTCACTGATGGCGAATATTATTATGCTTCATACTCGCAATACATAGAAAGCGACAATGCAGGTAATACTCAAAAAATTGACTTAGGTTACAGCATGACAGACAAAACTTCGTATGTTGACTATGAATATGTAGGAACATACTCGGTTTCAAACTTTGAAAGAAACAGTCTTACAATTTCAGTTAATGGACTTATTACCGACCAGACTCTTGTTGCTGTGACTGATAAAGAAAAGTTTGGTTCTAATTTTGACTCAAACAACGCGATTTTTGAAAGTATAAATCTTACAAGCAGGGTACAACTAATTTACGGTGGAACAGCAAATATAGTTGTAGATTATACGAAGTATAGTTCAATATTAAATAACTTCCAATTAAATACAATTACATCTAGTGATATTGACAGCATAAAACAGGTAAATGTATTTAATGACACTGAATTTGACAAGAATGATGGTAGCAGTAACTCTACAGAAAGTTTTGATGTAAGTTACTATTATATGCCAACTATTGATGTTGATATAGAAAGTGATATATCAACTCAGCACAACTATATTGTTTTGCAGACAAACCAAGTATATTCAAGTATGGTAAGTGAATTTGGTGTTTACCATCCAAGCAATGACCAACTTGTTAACACAAGTGATTTCGGTTTAGATAAAGCATCTTTATCACTTCAAGTAATAGGTTTAGATGATGTTACAGATGAAAGTACAAGAGAATTATTAAATGCATACCTAATAGAAACAAATGAGGATTCATTCAAGGTACGTACGGCATCTGGTAGAGATTATTTGAGTATTTCTCCTATGACATATTCTGGATATATTTATGATTATGTATTGTTACCTCTCGGTGCTGACAATCAAGGCGACCTAGTTTTAGTCAAGGTTACCTACAGTGTGCAATTGACGGGTGGAAGGAGCGCATCTAAAGACTTCTACGTAGTTGTTAAAGTTATTCCAGACTATATTGTATCTTTTGGAGGTAATGCGATTGACTACACCGAAGGGAATATTGCAGGCAACGAAATCTCCAACATTGAAAATATATACAATATAAGTGATGTATTAGAAAATTATTATCAACCTTTCCAACTCACAAAATCAACAGCGGATGATGATGGTTATGTTTCTGTTAGACATAAGAATGGTGGTACTGATGTAACAAATGTCGAACTTGCAACTTCCAACTTTACAATAACTATGACCGTTCCAGGTGATGTAATAGGCGGAGTACAATATAATGATGTAGATAATGTTGCTCAAAAACTTAGTACTGATTTAGAAACATGGGAATACGATGGAAGTGCTGTTTCTGGCACATACACCTTTGCCTCTGGCACAACTACATTTAGCAGTGCAGAACTTGTCATATTTGGTACACAATATTACAAGGTAGAGGCTGTAGATGATTATGGATTTAAATATGTTGTATACTTTAGTTTACAATCTGTATCAAATGAACCGTCGGTTTCATCTTCAAACATTACACTTACAGAAAATGGGTATTTTGATATAGGTGCACTATACAATTTACTAAGAATAAGCACTATTTCACAAGGTGCAAGCACCTATTATTCAATCAATAATGTACCAACAGAGCCAAGCAATACTGATGGAAATGTCACTCTAATTACAATAAACGGAATACAAGCCCATATCTTTGCTGAGGACCCAACAAGTTATGCTGGTATAAGAACAAATAGTATGGGTGGGTATACTACTGATGATGATAATATCCAAGTGACATGGCCATCTTGGAATGAATATGTTTCGTTAGGATATTTCTCAGTACCTATTATCAATTATGTAACAGTGGACTCTATCAGTTTCTACGACTCTGAAGATAATATAGTGGCAGATACAATCAACTTGTCAGAGAGAAGTTATACTTTAGCAACAAGCAGTACTACTGACGGAAAGACATTCAATGGTTTTACTGACTATATGAGAGATGTATACACATCATCCACAGCAAGTTTGAAAATGCCAAAACTCAACAATACAGACCTCTACTCAGACAGCAATACAGCATCAGTTGACATGGTTATAAGACTTAAATATCAATATATAGATACTGTGGAATATTATGATTTGATAGTTCCTATAACTGTTGTAAGAGATGTGATAGTTACTTCAAATACAGTTGCTCCTGTTAGAGATGGTGTTATCTTTGACGTAAGCAATCAATTCAATATTTCAGTTAGCAGTGGCGAAATACCTACTACAAGTTATATTAATGACACACTCGAAGTGCTTGTAAATGGAAATAGCACGGCAAACTTCCAATTATACCTGATAAGAGATGGAGAGCAACTTGGTGATGGTGCATCTGTAAGTCTTACAAATGGAAATGCAAGTGCAAGGACACAATATATTTCTATATCTCAACGACTAGGCAGAAATGTACATATTGATGACGAGATTAGAATTGTTCCACAGGACAGCAATGCAGAGTTCTACTATATTACAAACAGCGGTATTGATGTTATAAATAATCACTATATTGTTGCAGTAGATGATGACGGTTATTTAAAGACAGACGCAAGTGGCAACCATTTTGTTGTAAGTTCCAGCAATCCAGCCAGCGAAATTGCAGTCAACATTACAATTAGAGAAATCATTAATGATGTAATTTATGTGGAAGATTCTTCACTGTTAGAATCAGGGCATTACTATAGAGTAACTAAATACTATGTAATAAGTGTAGATGACTATACATATAGGATATCAAAAAACTATATTGTAACAGGATATTTCTTCGCTTTACAGAAAGCAGTGCCAGGCGATACACTTATGTACTATCTAAATAGGGCAGAAGAAGGCTCCACCGATTTCAACACATGGGCTGAATCTTTTGAGATGATGATAGCAAATGCAAACCTTACAGGTGTATCATCAGGTGTATCAAAAGGTGAGTACCTTAAATACCTTAACTTTACTATTGACTCAACAACAGTATCTGGTGCCTCAGGCAATGCGACAATAAATGAGGACGGAGATATAATATATGGAGATTTATTTAGGGATGACGAATTCCTAGGAATTATGGTAAGTATGAGGGTATCAGGTGTTGATAGAGAGATTGGCACGGATGACGATAGCACGCTTGATTTAGATATTTTAAGACTTCATGTTCGAATTGACGGTTAAATTTCATATTTTATTAAAGGAGGGAATTAATGGATTGGTTTTCGATATGCTTCATAGTTGTTGTATGCATTAATTTTCTCCTTTTAATAGGTATGGTGTTTTTGGAAAAAAGAAAACCTGAGAATATCATAGCATGGATAAGTGCTATGACATTCTTGCCAATAATTGGCTTTTTACTTTATATAGTTTTTGGAAGCGGTCTCAGTGTAAGGACTAGGAGGATGCTTAAAAAGAAAAGAATTTCAGAGAGAGATATAATTAAAAATATTAAGGGCATCCAAACACTAGAAGAGGCGAGGCTTGACGGAATACTAAAGGGTGACCAAGAACTTGTAGCACTTTGTTACAATTATGGTTCATATCCAATTCCTGGCAATGACATAAAGATTTTTACAAATGGGCAGGAGAAACTTGCCGAACTAAAAAAAGATATTCTCAATGCAAAAAGTTCAATAAATATTGAATATTATATCTTTGCAAATGATAAGACGGGCAACGATATAATGAAACTTTTATGTCAAAAAGCAAGAGAGGGAGTAGATGTAAAATTAATCTACGATTCAATTGGTTCACGCAAAGCACCGAGACGCTTTTTTAGACGACTTGAAGATGCAGGCGGTCAGGTAGGCGAATTTTTCCCACCATTTATGCACATAAGATTAATAAATTTAAAATTAAATTACAGAAATCACAGAAAGATTGTTGTCATTGATGGCAAAATAGGCTATACAGGCGGAATAAATATAAGAGATGACCATATAGGTCTTAATAAAAAATTATCGCCTTGGCGTGATACGCATATAAGAATAGAGGGCGGAGGTGTCTATACTCTTCAAAATATATTCCTAGATGACTGGAGATATTGTAAAAATGATAGCATTCCACCACGACTATATCTTGAAAATGGCTATTTCCCAAGTCCAACAATAAAGGGGAATGCGACAACGCAACTTGTTTGTTCAGGTCCAGATAGCCAAGTGCCAAAAATAGAAGAGACTTATGTAAAAATGATTTTAAATGCAAAAAAGAGAGTTTACATTCAAACACCATATTTTATACCAGATGAAACATTCTCGTCTGCGCTAAGAATTGCAATAAAAAGTGGAATTGATGTAAGAATTATGGTACCCAACATACCTGATAAAAAGACTGTCTATCTTGCAACATTGTCATATTTGAAAGAAATGGCAGAATTAGGAATAAAAATTTATCTCTATAATGGATTTTTGCATAGTAAAACTTTGCTTGTAGACGATAATAAACTATCTATAGGCACCTGCAATACAGATAATCGTTCTTTCAGACTTAACTTTGAGGACACAATGATAATATACTCTCAAGAAATAAATAATCAGTATCAAAGAATATTTGAAAATGACATAAAAAATTCTAAAAAAGTTGATTTAAACTTTTTTAAGAAAAAAAGGTGGATTACAAAGGTTTTGCAGGCAATTATGCATTTATTTTCAGCAATATTTTAAAAAATACAGAACAAGCACACACTTAAATGCAAAAAAATATATTTTTTCATTTTTTTGATACAAACTTAATATTTATGTGTTATAATTATTTTATAATTGATAGAAATTATTAATTTGAGGAGACTATATGAAAAATTATCCAGAAATTGTTGAGTTGAATAAGAATTCTAAATTAAAATACAAACTCGGAGAAACAAATCTCAACATTTTTAAGAAAAATAAAGAAGTTTTTGAAACTATTAACAATTTTATGTCTTTTGATTTTTACTTGCCAAATCGTGTCGAACGAACACGAAAAATATGTTTTTATGGCTTTCCAACTGATGAGGATAAAGTTTGTCTGGCAAGTTATTATACACAAACTCCTGAAGATAATGTATATGGAATAAATGTCGGTATGAGTATTACGGATGCTGAAGAAAAATTACTTTTATTTGGATATAAGAAGGCTGAAAATTGTTTTGTGAAAGGTGTAATAAAAATCAAATTTGTGTGTAAAGAAAAATTTAAAGACGAACAATATGACTTACTTTTAATTAAGGACAGACACAATGTTTTAAATGATGAAGAGAGATTTTTATTGGACGAAAAGAAAGCCTCGTTTAACGCCTTGAAAAATAAAATAACAGGAATTGAAATAGAACTTCAAAGCAAATACTTAGGGAAACGTTTATATTAATACACAAACTAAGTTTTAAATTCAAATTGAGAATAACTAATTATAAAAATAAACCCATTGAATAATGGGTTCATTTTTTTTGTTAGTTTCAAGATTCACAGCCGATCCCTGTATTTTTTACTTGAAATATATTTTTATTTGACTCTTCCTACACTAATATTGTCACATTTGCGGTCTCGTAGTGCTTTTACTGGATGCTCGCTATCTTGCAAACGGTAGTCAGTCTTAAAATTTTTAATATGGTTATTTATTACAATATGAGTGGGCATAGTTTGTGCATCTTTAACAGTTTTCTTTTGGTATTCAAAGAAATTTGCATTATCTTGTAATTTTGACACGTTTACATAATTTTCAAATAGCGATGTGTTGCATACAGTTTCGCCTAAAATCTTTCTAATATATTCTTTTTGAGGTGAAAACGTTATAAGTTCAGGGAATTCACCACCAGGTATTACATCATACCAATCTCTATTTTCGTGTTTGCGAACGAGAGAAAGAGCATAATGCAAATGAGAGAGTTCTTGTTCAAACAGCATTTCCCAAATCTGCTTTATATTTTTATCAATTTCATTGTTATACATTGAATAGTATAGATAGCACTCAATATACTCATGCATAAGCAGGTCGTCAAGCATTGTCATTGTAGGGTCTATAAGCGAGCCATATTGTGATACGTGCTCTTCTTCCACCATGGCTATTTCTGTATAGACCTCGCGTCCTTTCTGGTGTTTATAGAAAGAACCGAGATTCATATAATAATTCATGGTCTGTTGCTCGGCAGCAGTTATGATTGATACGTCACATTTGGTTATAGCATCCGCCGACATATTGCTTATAGGTTTTTTAATGTTGTCAAAAGGGTGACGGTGATGTGCAACAGTTGGTCTGCCAGGCATAATCTCAGTATAAGAACCAATATATTTTTCTGCGTGTTCTCCCATATCAGTTTCAAGTAGGTTTGCATATCTGTAAAGATGGTCGAAATCTTCAAGCAGGGCAAAGTCAAGTGCGTCTTTTACAGATTTATTTGTCTGTCTTTGAGCGAGAAAAGCCGTAAGGTCAACGGCAAGTTGCTCGTATCCAAGAGTGGTTTGTAACACATTTTCGTCAGCAGGCTTGAGATTTGCAATAAGTTTTTGTTGCTGTTGCTCGCAATTTCGTAAAAGTCCGACCGCTCTACGAATATCATTATCACCGCAATGCCTATTAAAATGGTGCTTTGACCAAACCGCTTCATACTCAGTTCCATTCATAAGTATGCATCGAACTCTAGTATAAGGGTCGACCTCATCTTTATTGTATGGCTTAGGTGAAAGCATTTTAAAACTCATAATAGTACTTTCAATTTTCTTAGGTTTTGCTAAAAATGGATTATAACTCATAATATTCCTCCGACATTTATATTTGACTATTTTTAGTATCTTTATACATTTAGGTGTTTGCTATTAAAACAATTCAATTTTGTTATTGCCAAAAAGCGAAAAATTTGATATAATAAGACCATGAATAAGAAAATAGAACTTCTTTCTCCTGTTGGGAATTTTGAAAGTTTAAAATGTGCGGTATATAATGGAGCAAACGCAGTTTATCTAGGACTTAATAACTTCAATGCTAGAAATAATATTGACAATTTTAGTTTTGACAATCTCTCTCAGGCAGTGAATTATGCTCACTTATATAATGTAAAGGTCTATCTAACTCTAAACACTCTTGCAGGAGATGATGAATTTAGTGAAATTCTAGAATATGTAAAAAAGGCACTTTCATGCAAGGTGGATGCATTTATCATTCAAGACATAGGGCTTGCATATTTTTTGAGACAAAATTTTCCTTTTATAGAACTTCATGCAAGCACCCAAATGGGAATTAATAATCTTGAAGGTATTGAAAATATAAAAGACTTAAATTTCTCACGAGTTGTGCTTGCTCGAGAGACACCGCTTACCGAGATAAAGAGAATCAAAGATGGAAGCAATGTGGAAATTGAGTATTTTATTCAAGGTGCACTATGTGTGAGTTTTTCAGGCAATTGTTATCTATGTTCTTTACTTGCAAATGCGAGTGGAAATAGAGGCAAATGCAAACAATTTTGCAGACTTCCATATTTGCTTGAATATAAAAACATCAAAGAAAAGGGATATTTTTTAAGCACAAAGGATTTTTGTATGATTCCCTATCTTAAACAACTTGCAGACAGTGGCGTGGGTAGTTTTAAGATAGAGGGCAGGGCAAGACGAGCAGGGTATGTTGCAGTAGCGACAGGAGTATACAGAAAAGTTATAGATAGAGATTTTCATTATGACGATAATGACATCCTCTCACTTAAATTTGTATATAATAGAGGCGGTTTTATAGGTGGATATTTTGGCAATGAAAAAATTATTTATCCTAAAGCACAAAATCATATTGGCGAAGAAATAGGCGAGATAGAAAATATCAAAAAAGGTAAAAATTTCAATGAAATTACCATAAAATCATGTAAAAAACTTAAGAAAGGAGACCTTTTAAAGATATTTAATCATGAAAAAGAGATTGGCATTATTTCTGTAGTTGATATCAAACAGCAGTCAGAGAATAGATTTGTCCTAACAAGCACATCATTTTTTCCAAAGAATAGCAAAGTTTGTCTCATAGTCAACAGTGCACTTGAGGAAAGTTATATAAACAAGATAAGACAAATTCCAATTTCTGTCAGACTTATTTTAAAAGAAAACCAAAACGCACAAGTTTATATAAAAATGCATGACAATGAAATATTCTATCAAAGTGATATAGTTGTCCCAAAAGCGAGGACAAGTCCAATAACAGAACAAGACTGCATAACTCAATTTTCTAAACTTGGCGAAAATTTCTATTTACAAAGTCTAACTGCAGAATGCGAGAATGTATTTTTGACAAAAGCACAACTCAATGCCCTCAGGCGAGAAAGTCATGCAAAATTAGAAGAAAAAATATTGCAAAATTATGAAAATAAAGAAAATATAGCAAAAAAATCACAATTTTTACCAAAAAACATTGAAATTTTTGATAATTTACATAATCAGAGTGAAATTATTGAATTTGACGACTTTTCAAAAGTTAGTTTGGAAAAAAATAAAATTTACATATATAAACCATATAATTATGATGAAAGCATAATAAACTTATATCAAAGTTACAGCGAATACAACATTTTTTTGTCACTTCCAATTATGGCAGACAAAACTGAAATAGAAATCATAAAAAATATTATTAAAAACTGTTCAAAGTGGGGAGTAGTTGCAAACAATTATTATGCCCTGTCACTCACCTCAAAAGATAAGACTATTATTGGTAGCAACATGAATGTATACAATTCATATGCTGTAAAATATTATGCAAACAAGGGCTACAAAAATATAATTCTATCAATAGAAAATCATCTTTATATAAAAAATTGTGGAGCGAACATTTATTGCTACAAAAAATACTATCCTCAATATATGTATTTTAGACACTGCCCATTCAAAGAACACTTAGCAAGTAATTGCAAAAATTGCAAGTATGATGACAATCTAACATATAAACTTAATGATAAACAATTTGCGATAAAAAGAATTAAGGTTTTATCCTGTCAATTTATTTTGAAGTCAAAAAAAATGAAAGAGGGCTTTGTACAGAAAAATAGCGGTTTGATAGAAGAGGTTTAAATTATTTTGAAAAAACTGTATTTTTGTGATAAAATATATTTGTTAAAAAGGAGAAAAATATGAAAAAATTAGTTTTTTATAGGTGTAAAGTATGCGGAAACATAGTAATTAAACTTGTTGACAAAGGTGTTCCAATCATGTGTTGTGGACAGTTGATGGAAGAAATCAATCCACTTGCAAATGATGGGGCAACAGAAAAGCACTTGCCAGTTGTTACAATAAACTCAAAAAATGTTTTAGTTAAAGTGGGAGAGATTGCTCATCCAATGACTGAGGAACACTATATTTCTCATATAATAGCACTCACTGATAAAGGTTATTATGTAAGAACACTATCTCCAAACGACCAGCCTCAAGCAGAGTTTGTTTTAGTTGGTGATGAAAAGTTGCAAGCGGTTTATTCACTTTGCAATCTACACGGACTTTGGGTTAAAGAATTATAAATCTATAGAAGAGCGAAATTTAACATAAAATTAAAAAATTAAAATTATTAAAGACAATAAGTTTTTGATATAAAAAAGACTTAAAATATACAATTAAAAGGAGCAGGAATGGCAAAAAAGAAAAGTTTAAAAAATAGAATTCTTCTCTTTATCCTTTTTGTTTTTGTGGTTGGTGCAATTGTAGGAGGATATTTTACTGCTGGCCATATAACTCGCAATGATGTGTTTGAAGTGATTGGCAACAAAGAGGTGACAATAAGCCTTGGCGAGACCTATCAGGATGAGGGTGCAAGGGCAATCTCATTTGGCAAAGATATTTCAGATAAAATTGTCAGTGAGGAGAATATTGATTATTCAACTGTAGGAGAATATTATATTAAGTATACAGTCGATGACATAAGGTACAATGGCATTGAAAGATACAGAATAATAATTATTGTCGACTTAAACAATGAGACAGAGGAGGTTATCCCATGAAAGTGTTAAAAGGCATTTTTGGTGTTCTCCTGTCGATAATTCTTGTTTGTATTGGTTTTGCAGGCGGTTTTTTATATAGAGTTTTCGTGGAAGATGCTCCAGTCAGCGATACACCTCCTGTGCTAGTGAACGGTGATATTTCAATTCACTTTTTGGAACTTGGAAATAAGTACACAGGTGACTCAATCTTTATCCAGTGTGGTGAGAATGATATCTTGATTGATGCGGGCTCTAGAAACACTTCTGCTCCTACTATAATAAGTTATGTTGACCAGTATGTAACTGACAACACTCTTGAATATGTCATTGCAACCCATGGGCATGAGGACCATATTGGCGCATTTTACAGCACAAGTACAAGAGAGGGTATATTTGAACACTATGTCGTTGAAAACATAATAGACTTTCCACTTACAAGCAAAACCGACGATGAAATAACAGAAGGGTCGGTTATAGGCCAATATTACTCGGCAAGAGAAGAGGAGATTGCAAACGGAGCAAATCACTGGACTGCACTTGAATGTTACAATAATGAAAATGGTGCAAGCAGGGTGATACAACTAAGCGAGGATGTCGAACTTGAAATTCTCTACAACTATTATTATGAGGTCAGGGATGCTAGTGACGAAAATAATCACTCGGTTTGTGTTATGATAAATCAGGGTGACAACCACTATCTCTTCACAGGCGACCTTGAAGCAGAGGGAGAGGAGAGACTTGTTGACTTTTATGAAGAAAACTATGGTGGACTGCCACATTGCACACTTTACAAGGCAGGACATCATGGCTCATATACGGCGAGTTCTGATAAACTTATGCAGGCAATAACACCAGAATATGTGGTAGTCTGCTGTTGTGCAGGCACTGCTCAGTATACTGATACTTCTGCAAATCAATTTCCTAGCCAAGATTTTATTGATAGAGTTGCTCCTTATACCGACAATGTCTATATTACAACCGTTGTCGACAACTATAGCGAGTCAATGTCAGACACAACAGTCAAGTCTATGAATGGCAATATAATTTTCTCAGTTACAGACGGTGATATTTCACTTGAATTTAGCGGACATGACCTAAAACTTAAGGATACCGATTGGTTTAAAGAGAATAGAGACTGTCCTCTTGCGTGGGAGACTGCATGATGACTGTGTAAAACATCATATATTTAACAATTTTAATGTTTTAAATTATAAAAAATTTCGTGAATTAAAAATATGCTATGTGATGATAAAATTTTATTAACATAAGATTTTATTAAATTCTTGCGAATTTGTGTGCTTTCACACACTCATCACATAGCAATTCATTCTAAATTCAAATTTTGTAAACTTATAACAAGAAAAAACAGAAACAATTTTAAAGTTGTTTCTGTTTTTTTATATATTTTTATTCTCTTTCAATTTCATCATCCCGTATTAGATTGGTTTTATTGCCCGAATTAAATGATTCAGGATAAACATTTATGACCTTTCCACAGCATGGTTTAAAATTGCTGTTTTTGTATACCAGCCATATCACGTTTGCATTTGCAAGGTCTCGTTTAGGCATTGAACCATATGTTCCGTCAGTAAAGATAATCTTGTTTGTCTCTCTCTTGTTTGAAAATGCTCTCACAGCAGCGTCATAGTTTGTTCCATCATATGGTCTAAAAATAGTCATCTTGTCAACATCTCGTTCTGTCTTTATTTCAATAAAATCTTTGGTGACAACACCTGCGAAAAATTTAACTTTTAGTGTGGAATTTTTTACAATATTTTTAAGTTGCCTTACAAAAGATATAATCATATTGTCGCTTACGGATGACGAGGCGTCAATAAGAACCTCAGTCTCTGCGCCCTCGTCGAGATCATTCTCTTCAAGACGATAGGCATAATTGTTCTCGGCTATAGAGCGTCTTTGCGACCAAATAGTCTCAGTCTTTTCAACCTCTCGCCTCAAAAGCAGTTTCCAGTCGAGGATAGGCTTAGTCTTTCCAATATCCTCAAAAGACGACATTTTGAAAGGAGTCGTATGTTTTACCTGCTCATGTCTTTGCTGAAATTTCTGTTTAGTTATTTCTCTTCGCTCCTGCCTGTTTTTGTTAAACTCCTCTTTCTCGTCAAGTTTAGCCTCATAGTCAGGGGAGTCCTGTACAAATTTATCTTTGTCAAACTTCCAAAACTCATTCTTAGCCTGAGAGTTGTCCTGCTCTCCAATTTGCTCAAACCTCTGTTTTCTAGGGTCAGGTCTGTCATGCTCATGTATTATAGGTGAATTTTCTTCCTCATCCTCGTCATTTTGGTCGTCTTGCTCTTGCTTTAAAGAATTTTCATCATTTTGTTTATTTTGCTCATCTTTTAGGTTTTCATCATCATTTTCGCCGTCTTGTTCTGAGGAGTTTTCGTCATTTTGGCTGTCTTGTTCGCTGTTTTGAGAGTTTTTATCATTTTGCTTATCTTGCTTTGAAGAGTTTTTGCTCTCTTTCTTATCCTGTTCTGAGGAATTTTTGTTGTTTTGGTTATTTTCCTCCTGATTTGAAGAATTTTTATTGCTTTGTTTGTCTTTTTTAGAACTTTTCTTGTTTTGCTTCCTCTCTTGATTTTTATTAAAATTATCTTCCCAAAGCGAGTGGTCATCTATGGTGTCTTGACTAAAATCAAAATCTTTAACTATGCTATCTTGCGAAACAGGGGAGTTCTGCCCACCTTGTCCAGCATTCTGACCACTATCCTGTTTATTCTCATTCTGACCACTATCCTGTTTATTCTCATTTTGACCATTATCAGCCCTTTCTTGTTTACCTGAACTATCCTTCGAGGCTTCTTTGGAACTATCTTTTTGATTGTCACTTGAATGGTCTTGATTGCTTTGTGAAGAAGTTTGACTATCATTTGTCTTATCCTGATTTTTGTTGTTATCAGAGTTGCCTTGCTCACCAGCAGAAGCATTTTGCTCGTTCTGTGAGTTTTTGTCGCCTTTGCCCTGCGAGTTGCCTTTATTTTGCTCCTCATCTTTTCCATTTTCTGAGGAGTTACCTTGACTATCCTTTGGCTTGTCTTTGCCCTGTTTGCCTTGCTCTTTTCCTTGTTTTTCCTCTTGTGAGTTTTCTCCGCTCCCTTCGCTTTGTCCTTGTTTATTTTTATCACCGTTTTTATCTTTTTCGTTAGACGATTTATTCTCTTGACCTCCTTGGCTTGAACCCTCTTGTTCTTGCTGAGGTTGTCCTTCTTGACTTTGTCCTCCAGAGGCATTCCCTTGTTGCCTCTGCTTTTCTTGACAGAGCAGGTCATAGAGTTCCTCAGAATTATATTTTAGTGCATCCTTTATATTTATAGAGCCTTTTGGAATAACAAACCCGTCTCTTTCAAGGTTTGCATTTATTATGGCATCGGTCGCAATGTTCCACACATGACTGTCTCTCATATTTCCGTCTCTGTTTTTCAAACGAGACTTATGCTCAAATTTTATATGCATAAGTTCATGTGCAACAAGAAAAATTCTATTGTCTAAATCAAGACCTGCAAAATAATCAGGGTCTATATAGATTGTCTTTCCATCAGTCCCAGCAGTATGATAGAGGAGATTGCTGTTATACTTAAATTCAGTCTTAGCAATCTGCGAGGCAAAACGAGGATAACGCGCAATTATCAACTTTTTTATATCTTCAATTAGCCCTAAATCACCTTTCATCTTCACTCCTACATATCAATTACAGCAAAACGGTAAATTTCACTTGAAACGTCTTTTAAACTTTTTTCGTTTTCAACGGTAAAAACAATAATACAATTGCTCGGCAAATTATATCCATTGTATTCTCTGTCTTTCACAAGTCCTACAAATCTGTCTTGTTGAGGTTTGTCTATCTTGTCAATATTTTTGATAACAAAATAACAAATTTCATATTTCTTGCATTTGTCGTTTAATTTATTTGCAAAAGGAACTTGATTTAAAAAACTATCACTTACACCTGCTTCCATGCTAACAATAGGGGAGAGCGATTTGTACTCGTCTGTTTTGACAATCACACAAACCGCCTTAGAATTTCTTTGCAAATCGATTAAGTCTTTGTTCACTTATCTACTCCTTTTCATCTTCATTTTGAAGGTCTTTAAGGTCTATCCCAAGTTTTTCTAGATATTTCTCCATATCAACCTCGTTGAATTCGTATACGGTACCTTTCACTTTGTAATATCCTACATTAGCATATCTTCTATCATTGCCATAAGTAGTTCTTTCTTTAAATTTATCCCATTCTGTAAAGTTATACGAGTCTCCATCTGCCCACTTTTCACCCATTTTATTAAATACTTTCAATAAAATTTCAGCCTGTTCTTTGGTAGGTGTGTGAATTGCTAGCACCTGTTTTAACTCCCAAAACTCATCAATTGTTATTTTATATTTTCCATTTGCCTGAGGTTTTGCAGGAGCACTCTTCACTGTTGTGATTGTTTTATCTTGTTTGTCAAGATATTTCTCCATATCAACCTCATCGAAGTTGTATACAGTGCCACTATTGGTATCATAATATTTAGTATCTGTAAATTGTCCATCATTGCTATAACTGGTTTTTTCTTGATATTTATCCCAATGATCTACATTCAAATACGAGTCTCCATCAATCCACGTTTTCCCCATTTTATCAAATACTTCTAATAGGATTTCAGCCTGTTTTTTGGTAGGTGTGTGAATTGCTAAATCGTCCTTTGATTCCCAAAATTCATCAATTGTTATTTTATATTTCCCATTTGTCTGAGGCTTTGCAGGAGTACTCCTCACTGTTGTGATCGTTTTTTTATCTTGTTTGTCAAGATATTTCTCCATATCAACCTCGTTGAATTCGTATACGGTACCTTTCACTTTGTAATATCCTACATTAGCATATCTTCTATCATTGCTATAAGCAGTATTTTCTTTATATGAATCCCAATAATCTTTATCTAAATACGAGTCTCCATCTGCCCACTTTTCACCCATTTTATCAAACACTTTTGTTAAAATTTCAGCCTGTTCTTTGGTAGGTGTGTGAATTGCTAGCACCTGTTTTAACTCCCAAAATTCATCAATGGTTATTTTATATTTCCCATTTGTCTGAGGCTTTGCAGGAGTACTCCTCACTGTTGTGATCGTTTTTTTATCTTGTTTGTCAAGATATTTCTCCATATCAACCTCGTCGAAGTTATAGATTATATAGTCATTTTTGAGTATTCGGAAGGAAGCGTAACCACCATTATTGCTATAAGCAGTATTTTCTTTATATGAATCCCAATAATCTTTATCTAAATACGGGTCTCCACTTGCCCATTTTTTACCCATTATATCAAACACTTTTCTTAATATATCTGATTGCTCTTTGGTAGGGGTTGCAATTGCCAAAGTATCACGAGATGCCCAAAACTCATCAACAGAAATTTTATATTTTTTCTTTGTGCTACCGCTTGACATTGAATTCTCGTCAACTATATTTTCCTTGTCGGCCATATTTTCATTTTCGAGCATACTTTCCCTTAGAGCATCTTTTTCCCACATTTCTGCGATTTTTTGCATTCTTTTTTCGTCATTTCCAGCCCAATACAAGTCATACACCGAAAGATATTCAGGGTCGCAATAGTCGCGTATAAAATCTCTTGCTTTTTCTAGTTGTTTTTCATCAGCGCTCAAAAGTCCTGCAATATATGCAAATTTTTCATTTGTGTCAGTCGGCAGGTCTACATCTGTATAATTGCCACTTACAATATCATCAATAGTCAGTACAGGGTAGTTATAAAAATCATAGAACTCACTTGCCCATTCATCACGGAGTTTGCTTAAAAGTGAGGTTTTAAGCAATTCTTCCACATCCTTGCCAGCAAACTTGCCATTTTTCAAATCATCTTCAAAGGCATATAACATATTCGAGATAGAAACCCAGCCACGAGGGTCATTAGTCTTTCCACGACAGCCAAATTTATCAAGATTTTTCTCGCCAACTTCTGGCTCTTCATAGAAATAACCTATCTTATTTAGTTCATCACTCTTTGAATTTTCAAGATATTTGGTGAAGATATATCCCATAACCGCAGGGTGTACCTTTTCAGGTATAGCATATTCGGTGAGCCACTGACTGACCTTAGGTTCCATATCAAGCACATGGTCGAAACGTTTTTCAAGAGGCTCGGCAAGGTCCTCAGCAACAAGCGAGTATTTCTTTTGGTTTCCTGTTGCGACAACAACGGTGTTCGCAGGAAGTTTTAAGCCCTTTCCTGTCTCGACAATTTTGTTAAGAACAAGGGTATAGACAAGCGACTGAATGGCAGGTTTGACATTTAAAAGTTCGTCAAGCATAATCACAACTCTGTCTTTTGCGGTCTTAGAACGCTCGTATATAGTGTCCGCTATCTCATATAGATACTGCACATTTTCAGCGACAAGTTTTCTCTCATCATCTGTCGCACAAGCAAGCAAAGACTGTTTTGCAAAGTCAGGCGGTATAGATTGACCTGTCTGCAAGTTCATAGAGCCAACTACTTTTTCAGGAAACATATTATTTGTAAGTTTGAGGTAAATTAGGTCAGGATACAATTTCTTTATCCTCTCAGTTTTACCAATACCAGACGGTCCACGAAGTAGTACTGACTGTCCTGCGTCTATCCAACTTTTGATGATTTCAGTATCCGTCATGAGTCTACGCTCTTCACTTGGAGTCTTGTCAGGGTTAAGTCTTTCAAGCCTTGACCTCTTGACAGGTTGAGGGGTGGTTTCAACTATGTTATTTTCTTTTCTCGTTTCTTCATTCTCCTCATCTTCTTGTTTATTATTTGCACTTGCACTGCTTAGATTTGCACTTGCCTGCAAAGTTATTGTGCTGTCAAACGCTTCACTTATAAATCCCTTACCTTGAAAATTATAGTTTTCTTCTGCTTTAAATTTTGCATTTCCGTTTCCTTTGTCAATCTCGCTATAATTGTCATAGCCATTTAAAAATGCCCTAGGGATACTATTCTGCCACATGATATTTGCAGGGGAATCAACGGTATCATCTTCATAAAATGGTAAGCCTGAGATAATCGCCTCTTCCGACCTCACAGAGATAACCTTTGCAGTGCCATTGCCGTCTGGGTTGAGTTCTTTTGGCAGTTCGTCATAGTTCTTTATCTCCCATTTTATAGGTTGAACCTCTGCCCACAATGGTGTATTGTCGAGTGGCGGTAGCTTTGTTCCGTCTTTAAATTCGGAGTCCTTGTCATATCCATGTGCAATTACTCTTACAT
Source organism: uncultured Clostridia bacterium (assembly GCA_944350275.1). GTDB lineage: Bacteria > Bacillota > Clostridia > Christensenellales > UBA1242 > Caccovivens. Next base: position 78,980 of record CALVOK010000027.1, read on the forward strand.
ATTTTTTGTCATTGTATATATATTCAACATTTTGTCTAAAATCATTGTTTTTGCTGTCAAACATACCTGTATATACCTTGCCTGTTGCAGTTAGAGTACCGGCATTATATAGTTTTTCAAGTTCATCACTATTTTTTGCTTTGTCCTGTGGGTAAGAGCCAAATTCAATTGTGTGATATAAAGTTTTTCCTCTGCTATCTTTAACAGGCTCAATTTTAAATTGAGTTGAGTTTTGTCTTGCTTTAATAATTGCATCAGCATCAAGATTCATTGCTGGGCGTATTGAAGTATAATTGCTACTACGACTGTCGATAGTAAAACCTCCATTAATTCCGATGGAAGCATTATTCATACTACTATCTGCTGTACGCAGATAGTAGACTATTGATTTTCTATTGTTTTTCTTTGCTTTGTCAGAGATAATAGCATTATTCATTACAGCATAGTCAGATGGGCAAACAATTCTTTTGTTACGAGATGTCGTGTTTTCTAGTTCCTCTTTACTCTCCAAAAATACATAGTCATTTGTGGCAAAACTTGGGTCTCCATTCTTAAAGAACTCATCTGTATTTCTAAGTATAGTTGGTACAATAAAACTTGCAAGATTTACTTTTTTAGGTGCTGGTTTTGCAATAGCGGTGAGTTTTGCCGACTTAATTTGAGGGGAGATGGCTGTTAAATTTTCGTCCTCAATCTCAAAGGCAGATTGCAAAAATCCCTTATCTGTGTAGTCTCCTCCGCAATCACTTGCAAACTTAGGCTCTCCATTGCTTGTGATGTTGTTGGTATTTATTCCATTCAAAAAACCACGAATTATACTGTTTTGATAGAGACAAGAGTATTTCTTTGAGTTAGCTTGGTTATATGGTATTCCTCCTAAAATTGCATCCTCTGTTGAAAGTTTATAGGTGGAGGAGTTTTCCTCTCTTACAACCCACTTTATAGGTTCAACCTTTATCCAGACATAACCAGGTTTTGTGTTTTGTGCTCCATGAAGAAAATCGAATTTATTGCTTTCATATTTTGCAAGCACATATTTTTGACCTTTGAAGATATATTCCTCGTCGGCTACAATGCCATTCTTGCTAGGGTAATAATACACCTTGCCTGTTTTCTTTGCATTTCCAATTCCTTGTATCTCAACACTGGTTGGGACAGATTGAGGATACTCTCCAAATTCAATAACCTTATATTTTGTCCCGTCTTTAAGTTGACTTTCATACATTTTGATTAAATCAGGATAGTCCTTCATTGCTTTTTGCAGTTTGTCTTTGTTAAGAAATATGCAGGGTCTCAAACAATATTCTCCGTTATCATATTGATGATCATAATCTTGTTGATTTGTATAAATACATCTTTTTGCAAAAGCACCATAATCACTTTGGTCATAAAACTCTCGAAGTAATAAGTCTGTTGAAAATGTTTGGCCTGTGCTAGATATATTGTTATGATAATTCCCACCTTTAATCATTGCGTAGACGGTAGGGTATGCACGTTTTATAATATTACTAGTGCCAGTATTTGAGAGATAGTCATCAATAGATACAGAGTCATTACAATTGACTGGTGTACCATTGTAAATTTCATAATTTATAGCATTATAAATAATAGATTTTAAATCAATTTTTGCCATATTTTCTCCTTTGTTATATTGTTTGTCAACAACTCTTTGATAATTCATATTATAACATAAATTTATCTAGTTGTAAATATGTAACTACAAATAAGTTTGATAAAAGTTTTATTTTAAAAAGTTTGATTTTAAACCTAAAAACTGCAAGTGAATGGAAATTAAATAAAAAACTTGAAAATAGGTTTGAAATATGGTATACTTTGTTTAGCGAGGGAAATATGAAAATTGACTATATGACAAGGGAGAAGTGTAGACGCGAATTGACCTATGCGAAGGAGAATCTGCAACGAGGGTACGAGTTTTACTTGCAGGGCGATTATGCGAATGCTACATTTTACATAAATTCTTCAAAAACCGCATATGAGTGGGTGCATCAAGTAGGTGAGGAATTTAATGATAGAGAGTTATTAAAGTTGTCAGAGGAGGGACTTGTTTATCTAAAGAGAGTGGCAGATGAGGTGACAACACTTACAGAAAGCGAAAGACAGTGAAGAGTGGTTTTTGATAAACAACCTCAAGTTTTCAGAGAGGTAATGCAAATTAAATATCTGCGTGACAATGATTTTTTTGCGGAGAAATTTCACTAAAATAATTGCAAAAATAAAAAGTATGTGTTATAATAGGGGAGTTTAAAGCGAATTTGTCAAGAGTAGCAATAAAAGTTAAAATCCAGAGATAGAGAGTTGGTATTCTAAGGGAGAAGGTAGAAGCAGGTCATACAAACAAAAATTATTGCAAGCCGAAAAATTGGTATAAGCCGAAAAAATTATTATAATAAATGATAAGAAAAATTATTATAACAAAGAATAAGACAAATATGCTAGTCAAAATGCGTCTGTGGTGAAATGGATATCACGTCAGTCTACGGAAGAGATGGTCTTGGGTTCGATTTCTCTCATAAAAAAGAAATAGAAAACTTAATATGCGCCATTAGCTCAGCTGGATAGAGCGTCTGTCTACGGAACAGAAGGTCGAGCGTTCGAATCGCCCATGGCGCACCACAAGCCTTACGCTTGGCGACTAAAATAACATTCTGTATTTATGCCAAATATTAAAAAAAATATCTAGCGATTTTAATTGTCGCTAGATTTTTTATTTTAACCACAAAATTATAAAAATAATTTTTATAACAAACTCATTCTTCATTACTAAAATTGGCAAAACCTAAATAGCATAATTTTCATCAAAAAAGTGCCAAAAACGGGCGATGCCTTCGAATTTTTCCAAAATTTATGCAAATTATATTTTGTGTTGTATTTTTTTAAAATGTGCAAAGATATTAGTCTCTCTACTTATATAAGGACATAAAAGTTTAATTCGTGGGGTCATTTTTGGCAATTTTCTTAAAAATAATTTAAAAAATTTTTACACAACAAAAAAAGAAGCAAGCAAAAACTTACTTCTACTAACGAATAAGAAAACTTTTCTTTATTTTAATTTCTTTTAAAAATATTAATTTTCAACACAAAACAAAGAATAATAAAAAGAACAATTAGTTATAT
>CALVOK010000028.1 GCA_944350275.1 uncultured Clostridia bacterium
TTTTCAATTCTAGGTGGAAGTTTATGCTCTTTAATCATATTTATTTTTAATTATTTTATACAAATGAAAAGATGTGCTGAAGATATTGTATTTGGAATATATAAAATAAATACATTTGGTTTTTCTACTCTTTTTTCCGAAAAGGAAAATAAATCATTGGAAGAGTTGATTCAAGTTTTAAATGTTATAGATGACAAATCTTATGATGTTTATATAAAAAATCATGAATTATTAAAAGGTTTGTTTTTCTTTGATAAACGAAAAAAGAAATTACTGGAAATTGAAAGAGAAATAGATAATTTAATTATAAAAATCTATAAAATAGAGTCCTATATTAAAGTTTACAAAAAAGAAGCACTAAATAATACCCACAAATTGTATAAAGTCTTAGATGACTTGATTGATTCTAATACCCTATATATAAAGGCATTAAAAATCGCAAAAAGCTTTTTTAGTAATGTTAATTCACTAGAAGAAGATGTTGATAAGAATAAAATAAAAAAAGAATGTGCTGATAGATTTAAAAGATCTCTTTAATATCACAAATGCGGTTTATGCCGTGAAAGGTTCTTGACATGAGATGGAATGAAACACAATTTATAAAGGCAAAAAGAAAACAAGAGCATTACTCTTGTTTTCTTGTCTTAGTTGAAAGTTTTAATTCATTCCAGAGTTCTTATGTCAAGAACACCATGGAATAAATAGCTTTGAAATTTTAAATATAAAATTCTACCAAAATATCAATCATTTCGGGTTGAGGTTTGTTTTGGATTATATGTGGCAGTTTATAAACTTTAGTTTTAAATGGTGTTTTTGTTGTGTAGTTAGTTGTGATTGATGGGCTATTAAAATAAATTTGCATTTTGTCATCGTATAAGATTATTTGCTTTACAAGATAGTTTATAAGTAGTTGTGGCTCAAGCTTTAAGGCTTCATTGAAATAATTTAAAATATCTTCTTTTGTAAGTTTAAAATTTGTTTTACTCTTTTCAACTATAATTTGTCTTTCAATATCTTCTAATTTCTTTTCAAGATCAGTCATTCTTTTGTTGGTTGTGTTATTGACAACTCCTTGCTCAACCGCTTTCATAATATTGTCTAATATCTTTTGAGTTTCGATTTTCTCTTTGTTTAGACTTGTTAAGAGAGTGTTGCCACAATCTTCGCTTTCTTGTACTTTCAAAATATTTTTTGCAATCTTATCTAATGTTTTAGGACTATTTAACTGTTCAATGAGGATTTTAATAACTAAATCTTCTAAAATTTCTTTTCTTACTGTCTGCTTATTGCAATTTGTGGTATGTCTTTTCTTTCCTAAACATTTATAATATCTTCTTTTCTTTCCTTGACTTGTTGTTCCGCATTCAGCACTAATTGGCTCGCCACAATATCCGCATTTAAGTTTATTTCTAAGTAAATACACGACTTCAATACTCCTTTTCCCATATTTATTTTGATTTGTCTTTTGTCTTACTTTCTCGTAAATTTCTGTTGACACAATTTGGGGATACATATTCTCAAAAGTTTGATTGTTAAATCTATATACACCTGAATATTTTTCATTCTTTAAGATGTTGTAAATGGTATTTCTCGCAAATGGTTTGCCATGATTAAAAATATGCTTTTCTGTTAAACTTGCAATAATATCTTTCACATAAACACCAAGTGCATATTGTTCATAAATATATCTAACGACTTTCGCTTGTTCTTCGTTTATTAAAATCTTATGATTCTCGACTTTGTATCCATAAATCAAATTTCCACCTGTAAAGTTACCTTTTAATCTTGTTTCATTCATTCCACGCTTTACCTTTTGAGATAGTTCCGCTGAATAATATTCTGCCATTCCTTCAAGCAAACTCTCTAAGATTATTCCTTCTGGTGTGTCTGGTATGTTTTCCATTGCAGAGAGAAGTTTTACACCATTATCTTTTAGTATCTTTTTGTATTTTGCAGTTTCGTATTTGTTTCTTGAAAAGCGGTCTAATTTATAAACGATTATATTTTGCCATTCTTTGTTTGCACTATCTTTTATCATTTGCTGAAAGTCAGGGCGGTTGTCATTTGTGCCTGTCATCGCTCTGTCAATGTAAGTTTTCAAAATTAATATGTCATTATTTTTAGCATATTGCTCACAAACACGAAGTTGCCCTTCAATAGATTGTTCGGTTTGATTGTCGCTTGAATACCTTGCATAGATTACTGCTGTTTTCACTTGTTTTTACTCCTTTTATTCAATTTTTTTGTTTGTCTTTCGACGAAAAGCGTAAAAACGAAAATGACTTGTTATTTTTTTTTTTATGTTTTAAATTTGTAGTCAAGGGTTGTGAAACAATACATTTTACCCTTGACTACAAAGAGTTTTCGTTTACGCTAAAACGGCGAAAGATAATTTAATTCGACTTTTTCATTTGGGCGATTACTTCTGGACTAACCACACCAATCAGCACACCCTCATCCCAACAATTAAAGTTGTCAAACAAGAGTAACTTTCTATCCTTAATTCCAATCGTGCAGACTATGTCATCATCTAAAATGTCCGAGATAAAATAGGTAGGAAGATTTTTTGAATAAACAATTCTTTCTCCACTCTTTTCAATGTATTTGGTTATATAACTTATTGATTGAGATAGGTTTTGTGGATTTATTTCTTCAAAATCATTTCTACCAAATCTTTCAAGAAAATAGGTATTTTGGTAAGTTGTCTGCATTTTATGATTTTTTGTAGAATAATCTCGCTTTTCTATCAATTCTCCAATCATAGTTGGGGTGTAGAAGATTCCGTGAAAATGAAGTCTTTTGTTTGTTGGACTTCGTTCCCAAACTCCAATATATTTCCAGCCTTTTCTATAACTTAACTTTTTAAAACTATTACATAATTTCTTTCTAAATTCTTCTTCATTTAATTTCTTTTCATCATAAGTAAATGTGCAAAAATATGACCAGATTTGTAGATATGCTTTTCGATATAACCGTTTTCTTCGTTCAACTAAATTTCTTTTCTTTCGCTCCAAATTCTCATTAACAAAATTTTGTAATTGCTCTTCACTCTCAAAATGTTCTTTTAATTCTTTGTTTATATTTTCAACTTTTTCTTTCTTGCTTTTATCTTTGTTTTCGCTGTATATTTTTTCAAAAGTTTGTTTTTGTTCA
>CALVOK010000029.1 GCA_944350275.1 uncultured Clostridia bacterium
ACAAAAAGAAAAGCGGAAAAAAGATTTTGAGATGTAAGAAAAATGGGCTATGAGATAAAAACTCATAGTCCATTTTTTATATTTTTATTAGGCAATTTATTAGGCAGGCACTATTTTTTGTAAAAAATTTGCATTTTTATAAGATTTTGAATAGTCAAAAATTTAATATAAAAACACAAATTTATTAGGCAATTCAAAAATTTTATTAGGCAAAAATAGTTATATAAAAATAAATAAACCCCTTTATTTTAAAAGAGTTTATGGTGGACCAGCAGGGACTCGAACCCTGGACCCATTGATTAAGAGTCAATTGCTCTACCAACTGAGCTACTGGTCCATAAATGTAGTTTATACTCATTTCGGAGCGTATGATTAAGAGTCAGTTGCTCTACCAACTGAGCTAGCAGTCCATAACTCATTAAATTGTTTTTGGTTAATTTAAGTAGGTTCATAGATAAAATCAAAATACATATTCAATTTGTTAGCAAGAATAAACTCACTAGCCTTTCATTAACCTACCGCCCTACTGACCATACAATCAATATTTGTTTTATAATACAGATGATATTATACTATATTAATTTAAATTTGTCAACAATTTTGTTGATATAAAAAAGAATATCCCCAAAAAAAGCATCTAATAATTTTTTAAAATTAGCGCATGAAAAAAGTAGGTCGACTATTGCGTGCCTCTATCTTAATATAAACTGTTGTTTGGTCTAATCTATAGTATCTTTCTCAAGAAATCTCTCAGGTACAGGTATAACACCATATTTCTTTTCAAAATCACTTATGTGTTTACGCAAGACATATTCTATTTCCCTATTTTTTGATCTTCCATAAAAATCGGAAATAAAAGCGAGTTTGAAAAGAACTTCGTTAGAAACTCTCAGTGTATATCTAGGATATTTCTTCATAACACACCTCTCCATGATAATAATAATTTGTAAAAATACCAAAAGTATTCAAGGTGTCGTCATAATTTCGTCACAAAGGGACAGGGTAACCCATTCTTTTTACATTTTTCTCCAAAATTCGCTTAAATTTGGTGCTATTTGTTGTGTTTTTAAGTAAAAATTTCACTCTTTATGAGTATAAACCGTGCAGAAACAGGACAAATTATTTATATAATCAAGAGAAAAATTGTCAAATTTGCTCACTAAAATTAAAATTTAATGTTTTTTTAGTCCGCTTATGGTTGTATTTCAACCATTGTTGTTTTTATTTTTACCATTTAATCAATTTTTTTGATTATACCTATAACAATTCCCCTAACAACTACCATATTATTTACAAACAACAGTATTAACTACACTTGGTCAATAAAAATAATTATTTTTGCAAAGTTGTATAAAAAGTTTGACAAAAATATTTGCTTGCATTATAATTAAGATATAATATTAAATTAAAAGGAAAATAATTTATGAATAATTCTAATAAAAAATCATTCTTGCTTGCTGGACTTATATTCAATATTGTTTGTTTTATCTTGCTTGCAATTTCTAGTTCTATCAACATCTTCTATACATTTATAGATTGGGATTCCACTTCAACGGCAGATGCTGTTTTAATTTCAGTAACTCTCGTTAATATTTTACTTATAATAATCAGTCTTGTGGGTGTAGTGTTGTCGTCTATTTGCTTAACGAGAACAAATTTGCAGGTTGAGCAATTCCATTCTAAAAGGTTTCTAATTCTTTCTACCTTTATACTAGATGTCGTTGTTGTAGTTTTATCTGTTATTTACATGAGAATTGTTGCTGTTGATATACTAACACTTTTCATAACACTTGCTTTGATTTGTGCTTCGGTTTTCATTTATTTAGACTATAATAAAAACAAACAACAATACAAAAAGCAAAAATCAGAAGATAATAAGTAAAAATTATGTTAACTTTTAAAAGATATGTTTCTCACATATCTTTTTTTAATGCAAACCAAAATTTTACAGAGGTAGTCAATTTAAAAAGATGTGGTTTTTGCATATATTATATATCTCTTTTTCTGGTAGGAATATTTGACAAATATAATTGATTTTGATATATTAAAAACAGGTGAATTATGCTAAGTTTTGACACAATAATAATAGGTGGCGGTGCAAGTGGATGTATGTGTGCACTTGCAACTAACAATAAAAATATTGCAATAATTGATAAGGACAATAAAATTGCAAAAAAATTGCTTGTAACAGGTAATGGTAGATGCAATTTAACAAACACAAATATGAATAGCACCTATTTCAATAGAGATATATCTTCTTTTCTTGACAAATTTGATTATCATCGTACTATAGAATTTTTTAGTGATCTAGGGCTTGTTACATTCAATGACGAACAAGGTCGGCTCTACCCTATCTCTAATTCTGCAAAATCTGTAGTCAGCGTGATAGAAAATGCCCTAACAAAAAAGAGTATTAGGACATTTCTTGATAATACCGTTATAAAAATAGAAAAAAATGACCACAAATTTATTGTTCACACTGACAAAAACCAATTTATATGCAACAATCTTGTCATTGCGACAGGCAAAAACGACCTATTAGATAATTTAAAAATTGAGTATAAAAATTTTACGCCAAGTCTATGTGCTTTAAAAACAAATAGTACAAAATTGCTGACAAACATACGTTTAAGAGATGTGAAAGTTACAGGATGTATAAACGGCAAATATATGAGCGATGTTGGAGAGGTTTTATTTAAAGATAGCGGTCTCAGCGGTATTGCCATTTTTGATATCTCCTCGCTGTTTGCAAGAGAGGGCAAGTTTGATGGCAAAGTAATAATTGATATGTTGCCAAAAGAAGATAACGAGTCTCTTATCAAAATGTTACACAAAAGAAAGGCACTAAATTGTCAAACTAGGCAATTTTTTGATGGAATGTTCGTTAAAGAGGTTGCTTATGAGATTTTTAATAGGTGTAAAATTGATGAAAATAAACTTTCAACTCTCCTTACAGACCAAGAGATAGAGAACTTTGCCTACATTATAAAAAATCTCGACTATACTGTAAAAGGATACTACCCTAACAATCAGGTTTTCAGTGGAGGGGTAAGGCTAAGTGATTTAGACGAAAATTTACAACACAAACGAATAAAAAATCTCTATTTCTGCGGAGAGGTATGCGACGTCGACGGACAATGCGGAGGTTATAACTTGCAATGGGCTTGGACCAGTGGGTATATTGTAGGTAGCAATGTTTAAAATTAAATTTTTGTAATTATAATTATTTTATTTTTAATTTTATATGTTTTATACTATAATATTATTAAATAAAGAATATAGTTAGTGTTTTCCCTATTTTTTTAAGGAGTTATAAATGATTAATTGTAAAACACCTATTGACGAAAACGCACAAAAAGCATTGACAAAAAATTTTTATATTATCTCACTGATAGCACTTATCATTGGTGCTATTGGTATTGTCGCATATATAGTTATAGGCATATTTGTTGAAAGCAGTTATCTTGATATTATGCTAGTTTTTAGTTTGCCCTTTGGTTTTGGACTTGTTTATGTTATTTCTATCAATAAAATCATCAAAAAAGCAGTGGCTAACAATATTATAAATGAATATGAATTTGATAACGAATTTTTTAATGTTTCAAGTTATAAGAACGGCGAAGTTATAGGTACAAGTAAGGTTTATTATAAAGATTTGTATAAAGTCAAAGAAAGGGATGGTTATATTTTCCTTTATATCAACATTTCTAATGCCTACATTGTAAAAGAAGATGTTTTAAATGAAAATGATTTAACTCTTTTAAAGGCTCTACTTAAAATAAATAAAAATGCTAATTTTAATAATAATAAATAATAATTTATTTTTAAATTATATTCAATATTAAAACAAAAGAGACAAATTGTATCAACATCCCCCACAGATATAAAACTTATATAATTAAATGTGAATTTAAAAAAAAACTTAAACTAACTAAAAGTTTAAGTTTTTTATTTAATATTATTTTATAAGCATTTTTGTTTTTATTAGAATTTCATTTTTATAAAATTTGGTTGTCCTTATAAACTCTTATTCCCCTTGCGTTTATCATCCCACACTTTTATTTTTTTGTTATCTTTTTTTCTTTTTGTCCTTATGATTTTTTCTTTCTTCTTTTTTATTTCTTATTTTCCTTCTGTTCCCATTTCCAATCGGCGACCTCTGGCATATCTACACCATACTCGGCAATATATGATTTGTGTTTTTGTAATAATTGATTTATTTCTGTATAAACTTTAGAATATTTTTTTGTCAATTTTAGTTTCTCAAGCACCGACAAAAATAGATGATATCTATCAATCTTATTCTGCACCCTCATATCAAAAGCGGTCGTTATTGTCCCCTCTTCTTGATAGCCATGCACATCAATATTTTTATTATGTCTTGTTATTATCATATCATGAATAAATTTTGGATAACCATGGAAATTGAAAATCACAGGTTTATCCTTAGTGAAAAGTTTATCAAACTCGTTGTCTGTCAAACCGTGTGGATGAAGATTATTGTCTTCAAGTTTCATAATATCGACAATGTTTATAAATCTGACATTGAGGTTTGGCAAATATTTCTTTATAAGGCTAACACACGCAAGTGCCTCAATAGTCGGTGTATCACCTCCACATACAAGCACAATATCAGGGTTTTTATAGTCATTAAGGCAAGCCCATTTCCAAATACCTATACCCTGCGTGCAATGTTTGACAGCATCATCCATGTTGAGCCACTGATAACTTGGATGCTTGGATGCAACTATTACGTTGATATAATTTTTACTTGCTTGACAGTGGTCATAACAAGACAGGAGACAGTTTGCATCAGGTGGAAGATAAATTCGCACAATCTCTGATTTTTTGTTTGCTATATGGTCAAGAAAACCAGGTTCTTGATGAGTATAACCGTTGTGGTCTTGTTGCCATACATTCGAGGTCAAGATAAAGTTTAGCGAAGAAATCGGCTTTCGCCATGGAAGTTCTTTGCAAACTTTAAGCCACTTTGCGTGTTGAGAGACCATAGAGTCAACTACCCTGATAAATGCCTCATAACTCACAAATACTCCATGTCTGCCCGTAAGCAGATATCCCTCAAGCCAGCCCTCACAAGCATGTTCGCTTAAGAAACTGTCCATTACTCGACCATTATGCGACAAATTTTCATCATTTTTAAGTATTTTGGCATTAAAATCTCTCTTTTCATAATCAAACACCTGATAAAGTCTATTTGACATAGCCTCGTCAGGACTGAAAATTCTATAATTTTTATTATCACTGTTGAGTTTAAAAATATCACGGATGTAACCGCTTAGCACCAGCATATCTTGCACCCTAACCTCTCCTGGATGCGAGAATTTAACAGCATAGTCTTTAAAATTTGGTAGTTTTATTTCTTTTAAAAGAAGTCCTCCGTTGGTGACAGGATTTGCACTTATTCTTTTGTCACCTTTTGGCAAGATATCGCTTATCTCCTTTTTTAACCTAAAGTTTTCAAAAAGTTCCTCAGGTTTATAACTTTTAAGCCAACTCTCAAGCATTGGCAAGTGCTCTTCTTTGTCCATTGCAATAGGTACTTGGTGAGCCCTAAATGTACCCTCAATCTGTTTTCCGTCGACCTCCTTTGGTCCTGTCCAGCCTTTTGGAGTTCTCAGCACAATCATGGGATAAATAGGTCTTTTTTCGTTAAATTCACCATTTTTTGCACGTTTTTTTATTAATTTTATTGATTTTATGCATCTATCCATTGCTTTTGCCATTTTTTTATGCATAAGCATAGGCTCATCACCCTCGACAAAATAGGGATGCCAACCACAGCCCTCGAGAATTTTTTTAAGTTCAGATTTGCTTATTCTCGAAAGTATTGTTGGGTTACTTATTTTGTATCCATTCAGATGAAGAATAGGTAATACTATCCCATCAGTTGCTGGGTTTATGAATTTATTAGAATGCCAAGACGTTGCAAGCGGGCCTGTCTCAGCCTCGCCGTCTCCAACAATGACAGTAGCAATAAGGTCAGGATTATCAAGCACTGCACCAAAACCATGGAGAAGAGAATATCCAAGTTCACCTCCCTCATGCATAGAGCCTGGGGTCTCAGGCGCAACGTGGCTTGACACTCCACACGGAAAAGAGAATTGTTTACAAAACTTATTAAGTCCCTCCTCGTCTTGACTTATATTCGGATAAACCTCGCTATACCTACCCTCTAGGTAACTGTTTGCAAGAAAGAAGTTTCCGCCATGCCCTGGCCCTGAAATTAAAATCATGTTTAGGTCATATTTGGTTATCACTCTGTCAAGATGAGCATAAATGAAATTTTGTCCTGGTACCGTTCCCCAATGTCCAACAATTTTTTTCTTTATATTTTCCCTTGTAAGAGGTTTTGTGAGTAAAGCATTATCAAGTAAGTAAAGTTGAGCAACAGACAGATAGTTAGTCGCCCTAAAATATCTATCCAAAATTTTTAAATAATTTTTGCTATTATAATTATATTTTTTCATTTTCCACCTAACTTTTTATTATAGTTTTATTATCTTCAATTTTGCAATTTTTACCAACCTAAACTTAAGTTAATTTTATATTATTTATGATAATTTGAATAATTTGCTTGTTTTTTTGCATTTTTATCATGTTTTTACATTATTTTTATTAAATTATTGCTTTTTATCTAAAAGTTTTTTATAACATTGGTAACACATACTTTCGTATTTTTCTTCTGCACCTATTAAAATTTCTTGCCCCTCTGTTGCAACCTCGCCATCTACAAACCGCACATTTATTGTCGCCTTTCGTCCGCACCCACATATACATTTTATCTCCATAAGTGAATCGGCAAGTTCGACAAGTCGTTTGCTCCCCTCAAATAGTTGGGTTTTAAAGTTGGTCAGCAACCCATAACAGAGAACAGGAATAGACAGAGAAATATCTTTTAACTGCTCTACCTGCTCTTTGGTTAAGAATTGACATTCGTCCACAATAATGACATCTTTTTCGCCACCTATGTCATATTTTTCAGCCAAATCAAAAAAATTATCATCCTTTCCAAACTCTAAACAAGGGCAACTAAGTCCAATCCTGCTCCAAATCATTCCTTTCCCATTTTCAGAATATCTTGTATCAACAACAGGTTTAAAGATAAAAACATTGAAACCCTTTTGTTGATAATTAAAACGACACATCAATGCCTGTGCAGTTTTGCTACTTCCCATAGCGCCATATTTAAAATATAACTTTGCCATTTTCTCTCCTAATCATCACTATTAATATTTTAGTTATATCAAAAAATAAAGTCAAACAAAAAACACTCTACAATTATAATTCTAATATTTAGACAGTTTATAGAGTGTTTCATTTTTTATAAAATTGAGTGTATTTTAACTGCTGTATTATGTTAATTCTTTATTAATTTACTTTTATCTTTAAATTTCAAATTAACTTTCCTAGTTAAAATTTCTCATCATCATTTTCACAATCATTTTGATATTCGTCAAGTTTTCTTCTTTCTTTTTGTTTCATCTTGCGTTGTCTGTGATTTTTGCTTTGATTTTTATTTGCATGGTATGCCTCATAATTTTCCATTTCTTCCGCAAGACCTTTATAATCAATTTGGTTTTTAAATTTAAGCCCATACAAATCATGATTCTTTTCTTTCTCGTCTTGCTGGCTGTCAACATTTTTGTTATACTCGCGATTTTCAAGCATTCTCTCAACCTTTCTACTCTTAGCACCAAAAACCGTTCCACTACCTGCGAGGTTATATGTGCTTATCTTGTTTATTGTGTCTTTTATATCCTCATGAGATGAGTACATACTTCCGCATACTTGTCTAGTCGCTCGGTTGCTACTTGTGATTGTGAAGGTTATCTCCTGACAAAGTGTCAAGATTGGCGAGCCTGACTGCTTATTTACAATTGCACATCCGCTCGGTGAAATTGCTATATTTTTGGAATTTATACCCTTATAGGCAAGAACCTCAAAGAGAGGCAGTTCAACTTTTATTCCCTTATCTTCGTTTTCAACTATTACAATAATCTCATCCGCACCAATATTTGCCCTATCCACAAGTTTTCTAAATGAACAAATCCTCCCTTTCATCTTTTGACCTATAAGATGTGTGCAGATAAGGGCAGAATTGAAATCATTAATCTCATGTTCAGCAGAGTCAACAGCATCTTGCATTTGATTTTCCCAAAGTGCAATATCACGTACTACATCCTCGTCAAGCATTTTTTCTCCATTGATATATGCAAGAATATTAAAGTGGGTAACAAAATCTGGCACGCGTCTTATCGGAGAGGTTGTATGTGAATAGTGTTGGCTTTGCAAACCAAAGTGGCTCACCTTTGTAGAATTTATATCTGAGTAAGAGATTTTAGTAGAAACCTTTCCACGTTCATCTCCTCTTTTTCTAATCATAGATGGTTTTCCTATAGTACTAACATCGCTTGGGCTTGTGGTATTACAATACTTTGCCTTGCTTTGCAGTCTAACCAAGAAATTATTTACCACCTTTTCTTTTTCAGTTCCCCTGACACTCTCAATGATACTTCTTATTCCCATTGGCGAGAGGTTGCCATCAAAGTTTACATTCAAATACTCAAAAAACTCGTATGCTCTTTCAAGTTTATCTTCATTTGGATTGTCATGGACTCGGTAAATATTAGGAATTTTGTTTTTTAATGTAAAGCCAGCAGTTGCCTCATTTGCGGTAACCATAAAGGCTTCAATAACCTTATGATAAGCACAATTTTCCTGTTTTTTGATGTCGACAATATCAGACATATCCTCATTTAACGTCACATCATACTCATTATCAGTTTCAAACTCAATCAAACTTCGCCTTTTTAAGCCTTTCCAAAGAATATCCGAGGCAAACTTGTTCATCACCACCTGCTCATCTTGAGATAGACTTTCTCCACTTAAAATCTTATCAAGCAAACTTACCCTTGTAATCTCTTCATGGCTATCAACTATTGCCTGAGCCTCTTCATAACTATATTTTTTCTTACTATTTATAACAGCATCCATAATTGTGCTTTCAATAGGATTGCCTGTCTTTGAGTCAATGGTAGTTTTAACAACAAGCGCAAGTCTATCCTCATTCGGATTGAGTGAACAAATATTTGTCGACAATTCTGGTGGAAGAATGTTGTATGCCTTGTTTGGTGCATAAGTTGTAAAACCTGCCTGTATATACCTCCTACCAATTTCACTATTAAGTTTTACATACTTTGTGACATTTGCCACCGCAGTATAGACAACAACATTTCCGTTTTTGTCAAAAGTCGAATAGATTGCATCATCCATATCCTTACAAGTCGCAGGATCGGTGGTTGTAAAGGACAAATCTCTTAGGTCGACAATTACATTATTTTTGACTGCCCTCATCTCTTCATAATCTTGTTCTCGGCAAAGATTTTTATCCGTTAAATCTACCTCAGTAGGTATATTTTTTATCTCAGCCTGCACAAGAGGGTCAGAAAAACTCATAATAGCACCATGGCTTTCGGCAATAGCATCGTACTCGGCAATAGGATTGCCTGCATCACCTTTAATTTCAAGTAAAATACCACCTTGAACTTCCTTTTCATCACTAACAACTCTCATGGTACAAATTTTATCTTGATACTTTGCCACTGACTTTTTATCATTTAAAATATAAATAGGATTTCTATATCGTTTCTTATCATTTGCAAAGAAAACCAGTTCATCATGACTGGTCTTAACAACCCTACCATAGATGACATCAGCATCTTCACCGCTTTGTTTTGTAGCCTCTTCCTCTTTGATTAAAAAGGGCACTTTTACAACCTTACCTTGAATAATCTTGTTAAAATAACTTACAAGCACATTGGCACTACCCTTTATGCCATTTGTGTCTCCTTTGTCTATATAATATCTATGGCTATCCCCTTCAAAATATAGATATCCACCAGAATACCTTGCCTTTTTTATCTCACTTTTATTGACTGAAATATTTTTGCCTTCAATAGTAAGTCTGCCTTCTTGAACAAGACTATCAATAGCCTTTCTAATCTTAGTTCTCGAATCTGCAACCTTATACTTTAATAACCACTCCTGTACAGTGAACAGGTCTCCAGGTCTTGATGCTATTGCCCTGAAAACTCGTTCCTTATTTAATAAATCTTTAATTTCCTTGCTTCCCATTTTTCCCCTTTTGTTACTTTTAGAATAACACAAAAAATCAAAATTTACAATAGTTATTATGATATTTTTTATTAAATTTTCATTTAATATTTATTTGTAAAACTTTGCCAGATTTTGTAAAATTAAAACTTTAATTTTCTATAATTTGACAATATAATTAATAGAAAATATTGACATCACGATTTGATTTGATATAATTATTATATGAAAACAATTATTTACATTGATTACAATAACACTATTGAGGATATCTATTTAAAAAGAAGAGGATATAAGTATTTTTCTGCAATTTCAAGACTTGCAAACTTATGCGACGGACAACTTGAAATATATGTTATCACAAAGGCAAATGTTAAACTTGAAGATGACCTTGCAAACCTGCTTACATTTATGCCTGAAAATCAACGGGAATATTATAAAGGACTGATAAAAAATGGTGGCGAAACACTAACTTTTATAAATCATGATAACGGAAGATTCTCTTTCGAAAGGTCAATTTATTTAGGAGGGACCACAAAACTTGACGGAATTGAACTTTCAAGGAAAATAATTGACAAGGATAACACAGCCAATCTATATATTTTTGTAGGAGACGACAAAAATAACGACATAGACATGATTCAGGCAAATGTTAAATGCAAAAAATATCTAATTTTTGCAAACAATAGACATTTTATCCCTAATATTGAAAATGTAATAAAAACCACCAAACATAGTTATGGAGTGGCAACAGCAATCAACCAAATATGTAATAAAATAAGAGATTCAAGAGAGGAGTTTGAAAGAGAGAACAAGTAAAAGTCCACATCCTAATCGGCAAAAATGTAATTTTATTTGGCTCTCTAACCTAAATCTCCTCGTTTTTTATAATACGAAAATGCCTCTTGTCAAAATCTATGACACCCTCATCTCGAAGTTTTGAAAGCACCGTTGACAGAGCACTTCTATCTACAGAAAGATAGTTTGCAAGTTCGGTTTTATTAAATGGAATTTCAAAATAGTTGTTCCCTGCCCTCTCGCTCTGTTTATTTAAAAATGCAAGAACCTTTTCTCTTGTATTTTTTTTAGACATAAGTTTTAATTTCTCTACAAGAAAAGAATTTCGCCTAACAATCATCCTCATCAAATTTCTAACAACAATCTCATGACGTTTGCACCTGTTTTGACAGGGAGTTACAACTCGGTGTCTATCCATAAGCATGACAAGGCAATTTTCGGTGGCGGTCAAATAATCAGAAAAAACTTTTTCGCCCGAGTAAATATTTTCTATTCCATAAACATCTCCTGCCTTCAATTTCGTGACAAGGCTAACATTGCCAAATGTGTCTATGTCCTCCACTTTTGCACCACCTTTTAAGAGCATAACGACATCTTCAAAAGGTTGTTCTGGACTAATAATCACCTCATTTTTGTTATAATTTCTAAACTTTATCTTTAAACAATATGCAAGTGCTTGCATATCATTTTCAGCAATCTCTGCAAAAATTTCTGTCTTTTTAATTTCTGAAAAATTTTCCATAAAACCCTCAAAATGTTGTAAAAACAACACAATTTCTATAAAAAGTGTAGTATAATTCCCCTAGAAAGTCAAGAAAAGCGAGAAATTTGTTAAAAAAATATTTTTACTTGTTTGACTTTTACAGGAGGAAAAATATGAAAATAATCAAGCGAAATGGTCAAGAGATGACTTTTGACAACACAAAAATCAAAAATGCAATTATCAAAGCAAACCTTTCTGTTGACGACGTTGCAAAAAGACTTAGTGATGCCCAAATTGACAAGATTGTTGCAAAAGTTACAAACGAATGTGAAAGCATGGGACGTGCTGTCGGAGTTGAAGAAATACAAGACTTCGTCGAGTATGGAATTATGGAACAAGGTGCATATGAGGTTGCTAAAAACTATATCACCTATAGATATGTTCGCCAACTTGCAAGACAGGTCAACACTACTGACAAGCAAATATTTTCTCTTATTGACTGCCAAAACGAAGAAGTCAAACAAGAAAACAGCAATAAAAATCCTACTATAAATAGTGTTCAGCGTGACTATATGGCTGGCGAGGTGAGCAAGGATTTAACTAAAAGATTTTTACTTCCAGAACACATTTGGAAGGCACATGAAGAGGGACTTATACACTTCCATGATGCTGATTATTTCGCTCAGAGAATGCATAACTGTGACCTTGTCAATCTTGAAGATATGCTTCAAAATGGCACAGTAATATCAAATACACTAATTGAAAAACCTCACTCTTTTTCAACCGCTTGCAATATTGCAACCCAAATTGTCGCACAAGTTGCATCAAGTCAGTATGGTGGTCAAAGCATAAGTCTTGCTCACCTTGCACCATTTGTAGACGTCTCTCGTAAAAAGATTAGAAAAGAGGTGGAGGCAGAACTTCAGGAGGCTTGTGGCCATGCTGATGAGGATATGGTCAACAAAATCACAGAGAAGAGAGTGCGTGCCGAGATAAATCGAGGTGTTCAGACAATACAATATCAAGTTATCACACTTATGACAACAAATGGACAAGCACCTTTTGTTACCGAATTTCTCTATCTTGGCGAGGCTAAGAATGAACGAGAAAGAGAGGACCTTGCTCTTATAATTGAAGAGACCTTAAAACAACGTTACGAAGGCGTAAAGAATGAAAAAGGTGTTGCTATCACCCCAGCATTTCCTAAGATAATATATGTGCTAGAAGAGGATAACATCCACCCTGACAGCAAATACTATTATCTAACCGAACTTGCCGCTAAATGTACAGCAAAGAGACTTGTTCCTGACTATATCTCAGAGAAAAAGATGAAGGAACTTAAAGAAGGCAATTGTTTTCCAGTTATGGGATGCCGAAGTGCTTTATCTCCATGGAAAGATGAAAATGGCAACTATAAATTTTATGGAAGATTTAATCAAGGTGTGGTAACCATCAACCTTGTAGATGTCGCACTTTCAAGTGGCGGAGATATGAAAAAATTCTGGCAAATACTTGATGAAAGATTAAATCTTTGCTATGAAGCACTTATGTGCAGGCACAACCGTCTTAAAGGCACACTATCTGATGCCGCTCCAATTCTATGGCAACATGGTGCAATAGCAAGACTTAAACCTGGTGAAAAGATAGATAAACTGCTATACGGCGGATATTCTACAATTTCGCTTGGCTATGCTGGACTTTATGAATGTATAAAGTATATGACAGGTAAATCACACACCGACCCTGATGCAACTCCATTTGCCATCAAGGTTATGGAAAGAATGAACGATGCCTGCAATCAATGGAAAAAGGAGACGAATATAGGGTTTAGTATATACGGCACTCCACTAGAGAGCACAACATACAAGTTCGCCAAATGTTTGCAAAAACGTTTTGGTATTATACCTGAAATTACAGATAAAAACTATATCACCAACAGTTATCATGTACATGTAACAGAGCACATCAATGCTTTTGATAAACTCAAGTTTGAAAGCCAATTCCAAGCATTGTCGACAGGTGGCGCTATAAGTTATATAGAAGTACCAAATATGCAGGATAACATTGAGGCTGTACTAAATGTAATAAAGTTTATCTATGACAACATTATGTATGCTGAACTCAACACAAAATCTGACTATTGTCAGGTGTGCGGTTACGACGGAGAAATACAAATTGTTGAAGATGAAGATGGCAAACTCGTTTGGGAATGCCCTAACTGCCACAATAAAGACCAAACAAAGATGAATGTCGCAAGACGAACCTGTGGCTATATAGGAAGCAATTTCTGGAATCAAGGCAGAACTCAGGAGATAAAAGACAGAGTACTTCACTTGTAAAATAAATAAAATAATGATTTAACATAAAAAAAATGAATTCTTAATACAAAATTAATTAAAAAAAATAAATTAACTAATCAAAAGGGAGGAAATATGTACTACGGAAATATCAAATATTATGATATTGCAAATGGAGATGGAGTGCGAACCTCCCTTTTTGTTAGTGGTTGCACACATCACTGCAAGGGCTGTTTCAATCAGGAGACTTGGGACTTTCATTATGGAAAACCCTACACGCAAGAGGTAGAAGAAGAAATTATAAAATCTCTTGATAATAACTTCATAAATGGTCTTACCTTGCTTGGTGGCGAGCCTATGGAACCTGCAAACCAGAAAGCACTTCTGCCTCTTGTCAAAAAAGTAAAAGAAAAATATCCAAACAAGACAATTTGGTGCTATAGTGGTTACCTCTTCGACAGCGAATTGCTTTCGCCAAGCAGAGCATTTACTCCCTGGACTCGTGAGTTCTTATCATACATTGACATACTAGTAGATGGCGAATTCAAACAAGACCTAAAGGACATTACCTTGCGTTTTAAAGGCTCATCAAATCAGAGGATTATTGACGTTCAACAAAGTTTAAAAGAGGGAAAAGTCGTTTTAAGTCCTCTCAACAATAAAAAAGATAAAAGCACAATCTATGGAAATTGATTATTGTCTTTTTAAAGATGTAAATTCTGTTTCTCAAATATAACTTTCAGTTATTTATAAACAATATTTTTGATTAAAATTTAACAAAAAAGGCGGTTTAGAATGAAATGCACCTCCTTAAGTGTCTAACTTTTGGGGTGCATTTCAAATTTTAACCGTCTTTTTTATCGTAAACATATTATGTTGTTTTAAATAACTCTTATTCTTCGTCCATATCTTTTACTATGTCTATTACTTCCTTAATTTTAGTTGATGCCTCATCCATAAGTTCTTTTGTATGATTTGCAGTATAACTTGTTCTAAGCAAACTTTCACCAACTGGTGTGGCAGGCGAAACAACAGGATTTACATATACTCCCCTTTCAAGAAGAAGTTTGCAAGCGACAAAAGTCTTATAATCTTGATAGGTGTATATTGGTATGATTGGTGTCGTACTCTCTATTATATCAACACCTTTCTCTTTAAGTTTTGTTCTCATATAAGCACTTATATTGGCAAGTCTTTGTACTCTCTCAGGTTCGGCTTTTAGTATGTCAAGAGCAGCATTAGCACAACAAACATTTGCAGGTGTCATACTCGCTGAGAATATATATGGTCTTGAGGTATGCTTGACATATTCAACTACATCGCTATTTGCAGCCATGTAGCCTCCTAGACTTGCAAGCGACTTAGAGAATGTTCCCATATAGATGTCCACTTTATCTTCAAGTCCGAAATAACTTGCAGTACCGCGTCCGCCCTCGCCTATAACGCCAAGACCATGTGCATCATCTACCATAACCCTAGCCTGATACTTTTGTGCCAAATCAACAATTTCAGGCAACTTACAGATATCTCCACTCATGCTGAATACACCATCGGTAACAATTAGTATTCCGCTCTCCTTTGGTACAGATTGAAGTTTTCTTTCAAGGTCCTCCATATCCGCATGATTATACCTTAGCATTTTACCATAACTAAGTTTGCAACCATCATAAATACTTGCATGATTTTCCTTGTCGCATATCACGTAATCATTTCTTCCAACAATGGCAGAGATAATTCCAAGATTGCTTTGGAATCCTGTACTAAAAGTCATAACCTGCTCTTTATGTAAGAACTCAGCAAGGTCATTTTCCAGTTTTACATGAAGGTCAAGTGTACCATTTAAAAACCTCGAACCTGAGCAACCACTTCCATATTTTTTTAACGCCTCAATTCCTGCCTCAATAACCTTTGGATGATTTGTAAGTGCTAAATAGTTGTTTGAGCCAAGCATAATAGTTCTTTTGCCCTCCATATTTACTACCACGTCTTGACCTGAGAGTAGTTTATGAAAATATGGGTAGACACCCTTTTCTTTCACCACATCATAAATTTGTTTTTTTGCTATTTTATTAAAAATATCCATATTCACCTCACATAACTTATTTTAATTAATAACACATAATAAAATAAAAAGCAAGTGATTTTTAAAAATTTTTTATTTTTATTATTTTTGTGTATGTAACTGCTATTCGCCTTTGTTTATGCGGTGTATAGGCATTTTTTATGATTTTTATTAAAGTTTTCAATATCAAAAAATATGATTAAAAAAATTGCTACAAGCCTGAAAAACTCTAGTCTATAGCAATTTTACATTCTATTTTATGAAAAAATCGAATTTTCTTTGAAAAAAGTAAAAAAATGGCTTTTATTTAAAAATTCTCTACACATCAACAAAATAGACCTCTATAGCATTCACCTTAAAAATTCAAAGCCTACCCTATACATACTATATAAGTCTGCCTTTGATATAAGTTCATATGGCGAATGCATAGATATAACAGGAAGTCCAATGTCAATTGTATCAATATTTAGTTGTGAGATAAATTTTGCAACCGTTCCTCCACCGCCCTGGTCTACTTTTCCAAGTTCACTCGTCTGCCAAGTTACACCATTTTTGTCAAGCAACTTTCTTATCTTATAAACTGTCTCAGCAGAGGCATCAGATGAATCACTTTTCCCACCACTTCCTGTAAATTTTGTCATGCAAGCCCCACAGGATATAAGTGCAGTGTTTTTCTTTTCAAACACATTAGGGAAATTTGGGTCATAGCAACCGTCAACATCGCAAGATAGACAAATTGACCTACCTCGAACCTGGCGAGGATTACATCCTAATGCATAGCAGATTTCATCTATCAAATCCTCAAAGACCTTGCTTTTCATACCTGTATTGCCTTCGCTTCCTATCTCCTCTTTGTCAACCCATATGCAAATTGAGGTAATTTCATTGTCAACGTCGAGCATTGCCTCGAGACATGGATAGGCACAACTTTTGTCATCATGTCCATACCCACCAATAAATGCCCTATCAATTCCGACATCTCTTGCCCTCATCGCTGGGACAACACAAAGTTCACTGCTTACAAAGTCCTCTTCGGTTATTCCATACTTATCATTTAGAATTTTTAAAATGTTTATCTTTATTTTATCGGCTTTAGCATCCTTTAGTGGAACACCTCCAATTATTACATTCAACTGCTCACCATTAATAATTTCATTTGCTTTACCTGCCATTTGTGTTCGACTTAGATGAGGAAGTAAGTCACTGATATAAAATACTGGGTCGCTTTCACTTTCACCAATGTTTATATTAACTTTTTCGCCATTTTTCTTGATAATTACACCATGCAAAGATAATGGAATAGTCGTCCACTGGTATTTTTTTATTCCGCCATAATAATGTGTTTTTAAATAACAAAATCCATCACTTTCAAATAGTGGCACTTGTTTTAAATCAATTCTTGGCGAATCAATGTGAGCAACAATAATTCGCAACCCCTCCTTTTCAATATCTCTATTGCCTATCTTTATAAGCGAGACGCCTTTGTCGCGATTTATAAAATACTTTTTATCACCTTTTGCGAGTTTATCACCAAAATGGTATTCGCTAAATCCCCTTTCCTTTGCTTTAGATATGGCAAAATTTGTGCACTCTCTTTCAGTTTTGCATATATTTAAAAACTTTTTATAGCCTTCAGCAAAGTCAAATATTTTTTCTCTTTCGCTCTCTTCCGTTTTTTCGTAATAATTCTCCTTGTTATACAAAAGATTTTGATATTTATCTTTTTCCATAATTACCTCCATTTTTACAATATTTAATATTATTACAACATTTTATCAATATAATAACATTTTAAATAAATAATATTCCTTTGTCAATTTATCTTAACCTTAAATTACAAGATATATACATAAACTTGACAAAGTTTGTTAAAATTTGGTAATATTAGATGAGGTTAAATTATGGATTATGATGTTATAATTGTGGGCGCAGGTCCTGCTGGACTCTTCAGTGCTTATGCACTTATTGAAAAAAATAAGAGTCTTAAAATTTGTCTTATTGACCAAGGAAAACTTGCACAAAACAGGGTTTGTCCAATGAAAAAGACAGGAAAATGCGTAAATTGTCAACCTTGCAATATTCTTTCTGGTTTTGGCGGTGCGGGCACATTCAGCGACGGTAAACTTAATTTCATAGCAAAACTTGGAAAAAGTGACCTATTCAAGTATATGTCAGAAAGCGAGGCGAACAAACTTATTGATGATACCGAGCAAATTTTCAATAAATTTGGTATGGACAGCGAAGTTTATCCTAAAAACAGCGAAAAAAGTGAAGAAATAAGACGAAATGTTACATTAAAGGGTGCCAGACTTCTTCTTATTAAACAAAAACATTTAGGTTCTGATATGCTTCCAAAATACATAGAGGACTTTACAAACTATCTTGCCCAAAAAGATGTGGAGATTATTGAAAGCGGTCGAGTTGATGATATTGATAGCGATGAGAGCAAAAATATTGTAACATATATAAAGGATAGCGAAAAACATCAAATTACATCTAAATTTGTTATTGTCGCGCCTGGAAGAACAGGGGCTGGCTGGCTTCAAATTCTCCTTGACAAACACAAGATATCCTACCATAGTCAAAGCATTGAGATTGGTGTGCGAGTTGAGGTGCGAAAAGAGATTCTTGAAAGTATAACAAATGTAATTTATGACCCTACCATTTTTATAAAAACTAAAACCTATGGTGATGAAATACGTACATTTTGCACTAACCCTGGCGGTTATGTGACTAAAGAAAACTATTATGGTTACATCTGCGTAAATGGTCACGCATTAAAAAACAAAAAGTCCAGCAACTCAAACTTCGCCTTTATTAGCAAGGTTACACTTACTCAACCTGTCACGAACACCCGCCTTTATGGTGAGTCGATTGCTAGGATTGCAAATGTACTTGGTGATAATAAACCTATTATTCAAACCTTGAAAGATTTACGAAGTGGTAGACGTAGTGAATGGCACAGAATAGACAAAGGTTTTATTGAACCAACTCTTAAAGACTGTGTTGCTGGCGACCTTGCATTAGTTCTTCCGTATAGAATAATTAAAAACATTCTTGAAGGGCTTGAAGAACTTGACAAAATCATTCCAGGAGTAAACAATGACGAAACACTACTTTACGGTCCTGAGATAAAGTTTTTCTCAAATGAGATAGACACAGACAACAACTTTAAAGTCAAGGATAAAAATATCTACTTTATTGGCGATGGTGCAGGTAAAGCAGGGAATATCGTAGTTGCTGCCTCAACTGGTTTGGTCTCAGCAAGGGATATTTTAAAAAGATTAAATTGAATGTCATTAACTGACAACTTATTAACTTTGTATTTTATGAAAAATATAAAAAATTAAGGCAAAATACTAAAATTTTGTCATTTTACTTAAAAAAATACAAAAAAATCATTATCATAAAGATAAATAATACAACAGGAGAAAATTATGAACAAAATCAAATCATTTTTTAAAGATTTTAAAAAATTTATAAGTCGAGGCAATGTTGTCGACATGGCAATAGGTGTTATTGTCGCAAGTGCTTTCACAGCAATTGTGACCGCCCTTACAAATGGCATAATCATGCCTTTTATCAATTGGCTTTTGGCACTTGGCGGTGCTGGACTTGATTCTGCCTACACCTTTTTAAAGGTTGCCTATGAAATTGATGCCACAACAGGTGAAATCCTAACCGACTCGACAGGAAATCAGGTCATTGACCTTGCAAACAGCATTTACATAGATTGGGGTGCATTTATAACTGCAATTATTAACTTTATTTTAATTGCACTTATACTTTTCACGGTGCTTAAAATTGTTATGAATACACAAGGTTTCTGGAAAAAAGAAATAAAAGCCTTTCCAACCAAGCAGGAAAAACAAACACTCAAAACAATGGGTGTCAACATGAAAAATAAAAAAGAGGTCTTGAAAGCAACAGCAGAACTTCGAGAGAAAAACAAACTTGTCCCTCCACCACCAAAACCAACACAGGAAGAACTTTTAACTCAAATTCTTGAGGAACTAAAAAAGCAAAACACCTCAAATGTTCCTGTCCTAGAAAATATTGTTGAGAACAAAGAAAACACGGTTCAAAACACTGATAAAGATTGATAAAGATTGATTTTTAAAAATTAAAGAAAAACAACATAAAAATAGGCAAAAAATGTAAAATTTTTGCCTATTTTTATTAAATTCTATTGATTTTCACTATTTTCATTTTCGTCATCACTATTTTCGCTTTCGTCTTTTAAAAGGTTATTGCTTTTATCCTTTGCCATATCATTATTCTTGTCACTTGCTATATCAGAATTTTTATCAACAATATGAATTTCATCAATCAGTTTTTCATCAAGTGAAAAATATTTATTGATGCTCTGCTTATCAACATAACTTGTTTTAAATTCCTCATTTTCAATTGCTAAATAGTTAAAAAGTCCTCTGAATGATAGGTCTATAACTTCATAGTGACCTCTTTCCTTTCTGAGTTGTTCAACTACTTTATTTGAAACATCATTTTTATTGCCAAAATAATAACCATATTGGATATTCGGCTTTGTTAACATCGCACCCTCTTCAAATTCTTCACCAAACAAATCTACATTTCTTGCAAACTTGTCCTTTAAAACCTTGTTTTTGCCATTGAATAGAACAGTTGTGCTAAATCTCTCGAGTTCAGAGTATTCACTTATTATTGAGTTTATACTCTCCACAACTGAAGTTTCTCCTTTTGCGACAAATTGTGATTTTAAAAGTTCTATCAAATTTTTGTCATGTATATTGTTTTTATCAATTGGAAAACCTGACATTTTCAAAGAAGTTATATATGCCTCGCTCTGAAGTTTTACAATATCTTCCATGTCCTTGACTGTTTTATAAACAGCACCGCAAACAGCCAATTTATTGAAAAATGGACATCCATCGAGCATATTCTGAATTTCTTGTTCTGAAATTATCTCTCTATATCTGTTAGGATAATATTTTTTTAGTTCCTCATACATAAATAGGAAATATTGAAGGTATACAATGCTATAAATCATATTTTTAGTAGCAAAACTGCTTGATTCTCTCTCAAAATATCCTGTCTTTTCAAGCATATCAACTGCAATATTTTGCTTAACATATGGCAAATCTTTTTGTAACTGCACCATTTTATCATTAACTATATCACTTTCAAGAACAAGTTTGTTTAAATCTTTCATTGCATTCATCAAACTTTCATGCGTTTTTTTGTAAAGTAAAAGGTTTCTTTTCGAAACACCTTCATTCTTCGCATTCTCAAAGTAGTTTTTTGCCTCCTCGTTTAATCTTACCAAAACATCAGCAAATTTTTGAGATATGTTTTCATTATCAATGTATGCTTCAATAAATTCTATTAGATTATAGTGTTCATCACAAAAACCATCACCACAACGGGCATCTATAAATTCTCGCATATTGTAGAGCATATTTGCATAAGGCACTTCCTTATAGTCAATTTTTTCCTTACTTGCAATGGCAAAAGCCTCATCCTCAGTTGGTTCCCTTTCGCTGTTTTCTTGGTCCTTTCCTTTATATTTTTCATAAAAATTATCCATGATTTTGTCGAATTCGTGCTTTTGACGCTCAGAGAGCCTTTCATATTTGTTTTTATAATCACTCTCTACATCTTTTATAGTAGGCAAGGACTTTGTGTCGGCAATTGTATGGTCTCTATTCCCCGTTCTATATTGTCCCATTATACTTGGCCCAGCACCTCTGCCTTTCACAATATATTCCATACATTTTCTTGTATTTTCAATAAAGAACAACCTGTAGTTCCCTCCTGTTTTGCTCTCATCCATAGCAAGTTTAGACAGAAAACAATCTAATAGGTTTGGTTCGCATTCAAGAACAAGCGGTTTGTTTATACATTTTAAAGCATTATTGGCACCCAAATTCTTCACAAGAATATCTCTTATCTTCTCAATATTTTTAAATCCACTTTTGTTTATAGAATTTATAGTGTTATAGTTGTCGAGATTGCAACAATACTCCTCTGCCTCTTTTAATGCATACTCTAGTTTTTCTCTCGCATCTAATTTTTTATCCGTATAACTTGTATCTGCAATTATTCCAAGGATATTTTCAGCAAGAATATTCTCAAACTCTTTTATTTTTTTAGGCGAACAGAGCAAAATGGATGGAGACTGATAGATTCGCATAACAAGTTCTGTTTTGCTCATTCTATTTGGCACAAAGGTGTCAAGCAAATTTTGTATATTTCTCTCAAGATTTTTTGGAGGCTCTTTAAGCAAAACATATGATTTTTTTATCAATTCTCTTGGCGAGACAATGTAACTATCTCTTTGGCTATCATATACAAATGCTGATAAGACATCAAGTACATTTTGCACTCTCTTCTCATTTATGCCAGCGACTAAAGAAGTGCATTGTTCTATAACTTCCTTTACTTCTCTTAACTCCAATAATTGTGTTTTTTCACCTGTTAACAAATCTTCGTATTTGCTCTCAAAAAGTGCAACAAGACTATCATTGAAGGTCTTAACAGTTGCATTTTTTAAGTTCCCCTTTATTGCAATTTTAAAAGGGTCAATATTTAATGCCCTAGACTGTTTTAAAACATCAAGGAAATTTTCAATTATGAATTCGCTGTTATCATGATAAAGTTCGAGACAATACTTTATTGTCCTTTTTGCAAATTTGTTACGCTTTGCTTTGTCAAAGTTTTCAATATCATTGTCAACAAATTTCTGAAAAATATCAGTCAATTTAAGCACTAAATATTCATCAAAATTTGACACTATTTCTCGTATGGTATCTCCTATTTCCTTTTCTGTTAGACAAAAATTGTTTCTAAAGATTTCTTCAAGTTCACCTGTAGCGAGTCTTATCATCTCATTGTCTTGTAAAAGTTTATCAAATTCTTCATTACTTAAACGTTTCATTTTCTCTCCTTACCAAAGTATTATATCATAGCAATATAAATTTTTCAATAGATTGGAGTTAAATATTTGATTATTTTACCTATTTAAATAATTAAAAAACATTATTTCCCCATTAATAATTTTATTATTGCAAAATCACATTTTTACTTTACTTTTATTATTGCTATGTAATATAATATTTTTATGAAAGATAAAAAAATTGATATAAATAAAGACTTAAAAAAATCTCTTATCACTGCAATTGTGATAAGTGTCATGTTTGTTGTAGGCATACCTCTTATCATAGTTGGTGCTACTAAATCTATCTGGGCGGTGCTTGGAATTGGTATTGCCTTTACAGTTATAGGATTTTATGGTACACCTCTTATCTGGATAAATTACGGAAATAAAAGAACTCTTAAACACGTTGTAGACGCAGTAATGGAAGATAATCTCACGACTGTCGAAGAGATTGCAAAACAACTTCAAATAAGAGACAGACTGGCAAGAGATTATGTTACAACTGGAATTAGAAAAAAATATATTACTGGTTATATTTTTAATGGCTCAGTTCTAACCCCTAACCAAAAAGAAGCACCTAAGAAAAAAATATCAACAAATAAATGTTTAAATTGTGGTGGCACATTGCAAAAAGATGAAACAGGTTATAGATGTATTTATTGTGGCTCTCACTTTGACGAAAAATAATTATATATAAAATCATAATAGAAAATTTATCCATTTAATGATAAAAATAATATATAGGAAATAATTGTATAAAACACAAAAAAAATAAATTTAAAAAAATAATTTATATAATTAAATTTATAATTTAGTTTTTTCTAAAATATTAAAATAAAAAAATAATATTTAAAAAAATAACATAAATATTAAGAATTTATGTTATTTTTTATGTCTACCTTTTATATACTATTTACTTTCTTCTTGGTCGTTTTTCTCCTCTTCTGCCTTTCTCTCATGATAATTTTTATATCCTGACTTATGATTGTCGCCCTCATCCCATTTTGCACCACCTGTTGCAATAATAGTTATAAGAAGTCCAACCGTTATAATAATTGCAATAATTGGAATAACAAGACTGCCTTGAATCGCAAGTTCTGAAATAAGGCAAAGAAAAGCACAAACTATAAGAGCAATCCCAAACCAAATTTTTAGTTTTTTAATAGTACTGATATTTTTTTGAAAGCAACCATTTAAAAGCATTACAAGACCAAGTCCCCCGCACAAGACCACTCCTGCCCAAGCAAGAGAGAAAAATCCAAAAGTTTCAGGTACAACTATTGACAAAAGCCACAATACCACTGCAACTAAAATTATTAAAGCACCAAGCACTTTATACCATAAATTTCTTCCCATATCTTCCTCCTTATCTTAATATAACATTCGCAGAAACAGGCGAGATAACATCTCCCTCTGTAAGCACAATAGATGTGAAATGTTTGTAATCTTTAACAAGTCCGCCTATCCTTATAGCGACTGTATCAACATTCTCATCTGCTGTAAGAACGGTGTATTTCCCAGCAAGCAAATCTTTCCCTACCTTATATTTTTTACCACGTTCAAGCATTTTATCACCTTTTTTAAGTGTTATTTTTGCCTCCCCAGAATTGCCAATCACCTTATCATCTTTTGTGTATCTGACTCCGTCAATAATTTCGTAGTCGTCAACCTTTTTGTCTTTATCTTTTCCCCTTTGTCTTGAGGTGGTGACAATCCATGCAAGTACAACAATCACAAGCACGCATCCCACACAAATCAAAGCAATTTCGCTCCAACTCATATTCCTTCTCCTTTTAAAAATACATCAACATAAAAATTACACCAGCAATTAAAAGTAATACAAGGAGTACCGTAAAACTTACTTTTAATTTAGAAACAGGAGTTTTCCCTCCTATTCTTCCATTATAACCATTTACATAAAAATTGTAAAGTTTTTCTTTGTAATTATAATGACCAACATAAATTGGTACCAAAATAAATTTGTACTGCTCGTTTAAATATTTTGTATCAATGCTTAGAGAAACCTTTATATCATAATCATATCTTTTTAAAATTGCCCTTTCAATTCTCTCTTTCATTGCAATTTTGCACTCATTCCAACACTCTTCGCCTGATTTATTGTATGTAGTTGCAGAATATCCTCTTAAAAACTCGGTTTTGTATGCAACCGCGTTCTTAGTAGGAAAAGGCTCTATGCTTTTTATAATTTCACTTGGTATTGATGTGGATGACTGGACTATTAGGTCGTCAAAGAGCATATCCTGACTTCCATTGATATTAAAGTATCTCGTCTCGGTATGAGCGACTCTTTTTCCATTAACCACTCTATATTTGACATAATTTTTGCCAAGCACACCTCGGTACCAAGTAATTGTTTGGCTATCAAAGGTAAAGACTGGGTTATAAATACCATAAATGTTTTCTGCCTTTACGCTCTTTTTAAAATTCCTAGGAGCATACAATTTCTTTCTTGCCCATTTAATAGCAATTTCGTTTGCTTTTATTTTATCAAGTTTAAAAGGTGTCACACCCTGTGGTTTTATTCCTGGAATTTCATCGGTTTTTATAATGTTGTTTGTGCCACAAAAAGAACATTTCACTGATACCTCTTGTTTTGATAAAATCTCTTTTGCACCGCAAGTTTTACATTGATAAACCTCAGTCTCATCCCAAACATTACCGCTTTTTAACAGTTCATCAAGGTCACGTTCCTTTGCCACAGATAAATTGTTTATGTCAAACATACTACCGCAATAAAGACATTTCATCTTTTGGCTGTTTGGCTCAAATATAGTCTCTCCACCGCAGTTTTGACACTTAAAAACTGTTACACCAATATTGTCATCACTGTATAATTTTTCTTCAATTTTTTCATCAATATTGTCATCAAGTTTCGCTTTTTTCATTAAAATTTCCTATTTTGTTGAATTTTTTGGCCTTTTTATTTAAGTTTTTGACCGCACTCTTGGCAAAATTTAGCATTACCTTTTACCTCTGCGCCACAGTTAGAGCACACAAGGTTCAATCTCTGTCCACACTCTGAGCAGAATTTTGCATTTCCACGAACAGTCGCATGACAATTTGGACAAGTTCTAGTTTGCCCACCATTTTGGGTGTTTTGATTCATCTGTTGCATATTGTTTGCAAATATATTTCCAAGTCCCATGCCCATTCCAAGTCCCATGCCTGCGCCCATTGTGCTACCTGCACTACCTGGATTTTTTGCCGCCTCTTTCATAGCCTCTAAAGTTTCCATTTGAGTGTAAACATCCATATTACCTCTCATCATGCCAAGGCTTGTATTCTTGTCAAGAGCCTTCTCAAGTTCTTCAGGTAAAGAAAAACTTTCAAAGACAAAATTTGTAAGTTCAAGACCTATGCTCTTAAACTCTTGAGCAACCTTTGTTTCAACTATCTTTGAGAGTTCTTGCAAGTTTGCCGCCATATCTAGCACCGCAACTTTACTTTCACCAATTGCATCAGAGATACCACTGACAACCATACTTCTTAAATAGTCGGTAATTTGGTTTGTCTCAAACTTAGTATTTGTTCCGCTTAAATTTTGCATAAAAACATAGGCATCATCCACTTTGAAGGAATAATTGCCATATCCTCTTATTCTAACCGCGCCATAATCTTTGTCACGTATTAATATAGGGTTTGCAGTCCCCCACTTTTGATTTGTGAACTGCTTGGTGTTTACAAAATAGATGTCCGACTTAAAAGGTGTTTCAAACCCATATTTCCATGACATAAGTTTGGTAAGCACAGGCATATTGTTTGTATCAAGTTTGTAAAAACCTGGCAAGAACACATCAGCAAGACGTCCCTTGTCTACGAAAATTGCAACTTGACTTTCTCTAACAGTCAATGCTGAACCTTTGTTTACATGGTCTTTGTTTATAGGATACTTCCATATAATAAGGTTACTGCTTGTATCTGTCCATTCTATATTTTTTAAAATTCCCATGATTTCGCTCCTAAATTTATTTTATCATTATTTTTATAAAAAAGCAACTAAATATTAATTATTCCTATTTTACTGCCAATGTTTTTAATTAAATAGTATTTTGTCACAATTATACAAAAATTCCTTATCTAAAAACAAATTTAAACAAGGAATTTCTATTCAAAAATTTTAGTATTTATCTATATCCGAATAAAGTCTCCTACGTTTTACAATAGCCACAATCACAACAGAGACTAATGCTATCCCTGCAATTGTTCCTGCAACTATTAGGACTATTTTACCTGTTTCGGTCTCTACAAAAGGTTTTTGAATAAAACGTACACCTATGCTCATATTTTGATTTATATTGTATACTTGCAAAGACTGACCATTTTCGTTATCTATAAGCCGACCATTAACATAAATCTCAACGTCGTAACTGTCAAAGTCAACATCTATTATAAAAGTTCGCTCGTCGCCATAATCTATATTTGTGATATCCTCCTCACAATAAAATCTACCATTACCTTCAACAGAAAGGCGAATAGAAAACTTATATGCCTCAAAATCAACAAAAATTTCATGATTACTGTCAATATTTTCAAATGTATATCCATTATTTTTTGCATCAGTCAACTCTTGTCCTGCCAGTTCCTGCCCATCTACAATGATTGATGAGATATAATTCCCCTCATCTACAATAAAACTGTAGTGGATTGATGTGTTGTATCTTCTTTGAGTTTGTCCGCTTGGACTTATCTCACCATTGCCATTAGATGAGGCAGTAATTGTGAAATACTTTATCTCCCATTTAGCATATAAATCAAGGTCCTCCGCAGGCATAGCCGACAAATTAAACTCATCAGTCAAATCTCCATCAAGATACCACCCAATAAAATCATAACCTGTTCGTGTCGGCAAATACTCATTGATAGTTGAGTTATAATCATAGGTTAAAGTCAGTGTCTCGTCGTTATAAACCAAATGATAAACTATATCATATTGCTTCACAAGAGATTCAACTTCAATTGTATGTTTCTCTTCTACACTATCAAATGTGTAACCATTTTGAATAACATTTTCAACTTGCTCAGGAGTTAATTCTTTCCCATCTACTATTATTTTGTTAATCTTATAGCCTACATCTACACCGACAAAGTAAGTTCGGTTTTGTCCATGTTCAATATCCCCTTCTTCGTTTGACCAAATTTGACAATGCTCATCTGCCTGCGTGTCTATTGTGTAAAGATTAACTGCAAAAACCGCATTTATTGTATGAGGTTGATTGATGTCATTAAAGGTATAGCCATTTTCTAAAATATTCTGATATTGACTTTCGTCAATTTTCAAGGTATCAACATACAATTCTTCAAGGTGATAGCCATAGTTTGCCGACAAATAGTACACTGCATCTTGCCCATATTCATAGGTCATGTTTCCCTTTGGCGAGATTTGTCCAAAATCATTTGCGTTTGATATAATATAATATGTGTATATTTTAAATGTCACATTAATTTCATGGTTACCAGAAATATCTTGAAAAATGTAACCATTTACAACAGCATTTTCAAGTTCTTCAGAAGATAATTCTACTCCGTCGACGATAATGCTATTTACAAAATACCCCTCGTTCGCCTCAAACAAAAATTGTTTACTGTCACCATAATTTACATCAATGTCTCCGCTTGGAGAAATTTCACCACCGCCCTCACTTGTCGCCTTAATGGTAAAAGTCTGTAACTTCCACTTTGCATAGACGGTTACATCTTCTTTTGGCATTGTAGAGAAGTTATATTCATATAAGCCCTCTTCATCACTAAACCAGCCCAGAAAATCATATCCGATTTGGCTTGGCTCATCAATTATTTCGATTGGCTGTCCTGCGGTATAATAGTGCACTACACTTTCATCTTGATTTATAACAAAGGTGAATTTATAAGTTCGCTCCTGTAAATATAGATAATTTTGCCCATTTTCTTGCACTTTTGCAATAAAAGTATTGTTTTGGTTATAAAAATTGTTTGGGTCAAAAGTTAAACCACTTTCAAAAATTATTATAGGATTGTCATTATAATTTGATTCATTTAATACATCAATAGTAATTTGCCTGTCACTTGGTAGATTATCTGTAAAAGTTAAGGTAAAAAATGTGTTTTTATTATTTAAGTAATAACTTGTGAAATCACATTCGCCACCAATCTGTATCCTATTTTGAGTATCTGCCGACACTGTAACACTATCATTAATGTACACATCATAATATTTTTGATTTTTAGAATAGTTATTTTGTGCCTGTGCTGATTCAATTTGGAGCAAACTTTTTGAGTCGTTTGCAATATCATAATATATTAACGCATTGCAAATATTATCTTTAAAAATCACTCCATGTAAATTTATTTGTGCATCATGACCTGTAAAAAACAAATAATTTGCACTATTTTCACTGAAAATTGCACCCAAGATTGTCAAATTTGAGTTATTAGCATAAATAATACCGCCACCATCAACTATGATGTTTGATAAAGTAGAATTGCTCTCTATTGTTACATTTGAGGCATAGAATAAATAATTGTCGTTATTTGTGAAATTTGACTGACAATCAACAATTTCCCCTCCCTGAATGTAAAGCGAAGATTGGTTTTCTCCGTCAACAATTTTATCCGCACAAATATTTTGAATTTGAGATAATTCTTTTAAGTATAAAGAGGAGTTTGTTGATAGACTTACAAATGTATTCAACTTCTCATTTTGACCATCAATATAGATATCTGTTACATTTAAACCTTGATAGGTATTGGATGTATATCCTATAGTTAAACTTCCCCTCTCTGTCACTGATATTATAGGGCTAGAACTGTTACTTAATATCTCATCTATATAAATAGTTGAATTATTAGTTGAAATCAATGTTAAATTTTTATTGATAATAATATTTTCATACAGATAACAGTCATTTGTTATAACTATCACGTCACCATCTTCGCTGTCAAATACAGCACTAGAAAGTGAGGTGTAATATTCCCATCCTGTCTGAGAATATATTTGTGCTATGTACATATCTTCATTTATAACAACATTTACAGTGCATATTGAAGAATTTAATACATTACCCTCCCAATCTGTAATACGAACAAAGTACTTCTTTGAACCTAAGGTTGAGGTGTTAAGATTTAATGTCTGTTCCGTCTCTCCGCTAAGCGAAACACCATTTAAAATGCTACCAGAAGTGGTAAACCATTGATATTTGAGCCTAAGTCCATTTACATTTATCTGCAAATTATCAACGGTCCCTTGCTTAACATCTTTTGCCTCTTCCAAATCGTTTTCAATGGCAAACTCTTCAATAGGAACAAAAGTATTACCATAACTATTACAATACTCCTCAGCAAGAGTCCCCTCATAACCATAAATTGTAATTTCTTGGTCTATACTTACGCCATCGGCAACAGCGAAAGAATCACCTATTGCAACCATAGTTACGTTTGTATCAGTAAAGGCATACTCACCAATATTGACAACATTTGGTAGATAAATTTCAGTAAGCCCTGTGCAACCTGCAAAAGAATGTCCTAGCATATCATAAAAGAAGGTATTCGAGCCTAAATATACAACACTATCAAGACAAATATCTGTCAAGGACTCGCAATTTTCAAAAGCATAACAGCCTATGTTGTCTACACTGTTAAATTTAACACTTTTTAGGTTTTTACAATTAGAAAAACAATATTCTCTTATTTTCAAACAGTTGCTAGGCAAAACAAGAGTCTCTATCTCGTTATTATTAAAAAGTCTTGCCTCTAAATCTGTATAATACCTTCCGTCTATAGTGCTTGGTAACTCTAAATTTTTAAAATGGCCTGTGTAATCGGTTAAGACACCATTATCATTTACAAAAAAGTCGTCAATGCTGTCGTTTGGGTTGAATAAGTCTACAATATAAAGGTCCGAACTTGATATTGTCTGTCCGTCAACTATCTCAAGCCCAATAAAATAATATATGGTTGAATGGGAAACTGTTAAAGATGATATGTATCTTGTTGAGTCCTTGGCTGGAATTGTATAGTCATCAGTATAAAATATCTGATAATTTGAATTTGGTGACTCTATCGTCAAGGTTAAGACATCTTCAAACTCAATATAGTTTGATACATCAAGGACTTTTCCATTACCGTCTTTAAAAGTCAAAACATCTTGAGAGGATGGTATATTGAAATATTTAAAATTGACCATGCCGTAACCATAAAAGTCGTCTTTCCCCTCTTCACCTAAATCTATGGTGTTTTCATATAGTCTACCTTCAATTTCATCTGCTGTATATATTGGAGTAGAGCCCTGCCAATACTCGCCCATACAACATAGAAGTGCAACCGCTCCGCTCACGTGAGGTGCCGCCATGGATGTACCCGACTTGCTTACACTGCCATCATTGACATTATAGTTGGCAGACAAAATGTTAGAGCCAGGTGCAGATATATCTACGTAAGAGCCAAAGTTTGAATATGACTTATCAAACTCATACACACCATTTCCTTTAACAATTGCAGAAACAGTGATAGCGCTATCGCTGTTTGCTGGCGAATAATATTTTGAGTCAAGTTTATCATTCCCAGCACTTACAACTGTCAAAATATTGTTTCCCTTTAACTCGTCTATTACTACATCCATTCTTTGATAAGGTTGACCTATTTCAGCCGATAGACTCATATTCACACAGCAAACATTATAAACTGAAGAATATTCCTCTAGTATACGAGTAAGTGCAAAAATTATTGAACCTAGTCCTCCTTCGCCACTACTATCAAGCACCTTAATAGGTAATATTTTTACATTTTCTGGAGTAATTTGTGTTATAATGCCTGCAACGTGAGTACCGTGTCCATTGTCATCCTCAAATGCATAATTTACGTCGCTAGTTTCTATATAACTAAACCCCTCAATTACCCCATCATTTACAATCAATCTGTTTTCGAAATAAGTGTGTTCAGTGTCTATTCCTGTATCAAGCACTGCGACGACAACATCTTCCTTAGTGCCAAAAGTTTCTAAATAATCATTTATACCGCCAACATCCATTGCCTCGGCACCCCAACTATCATAGTCAGAATAGGAATAATCATTGTCAGCATAATCTGATGCGTAAATCTTTTGGTCAATAATGACATATAAGTTTTCATTCTTTGATAACTGATTATAGGCAAACTCAGTCTCCTGTTCACTATTATAACAGAGTATATAATAATTTTTATACCCATCAATAACCATAGAGGCGCCATAATCATTTTCTAAATTTCCAATTACTATCAAACGTTTAAGTGCAAAAACGGATTCCTCATCATTGCTAAAAGAACGAGAATTGCTCTGCACGTTGTTTTCTTTATCCTTTCTTAATAAATTTATGTATTCGCTTTCAAACTGTACAAAATCATCCTTGCTGTCATATTGAGCATAGGACTTATTCATCTCAAAAAAGCCAATGCAAAAAGTTACAACCAAAATAAGTATTGTAAAAACTGCAAAAAAATTTTTCTTTCGTAATGATAAGAACATTTTATCTCCTTCAACTTTCATTATACATATATATTATATCAAAATAGTTGTTTCTTATTAATTAAATATAATTTGACTATTAATTTTCGTACATCCACTACACATAAATGGTAACACATTTCTCAAATTTTTGCAAGAACATGAAATAAATTAAGGTGCAATTTCAAAAAATATTTTAAAACCACTTTAATTGACAAAATTCGCTTTTTTAATTGTGAACCTTTATGATATAATGAAGAAGTAAAAGGAGAACAAAATGAGAGAAAATATTGAAATAACTGAAGGTATCTTTCCAATGCCTGTGCTTATGATAGCAACTTACAATGACGATGGGACAGTGGATGTTATGAATGCCGCTTGGGGAACTATGCAAGAGCGCGACCATGTCGTACTTAACCTTACCGAATCACATAAAACGGTAAAGAACATTAAAAAACGCAAGGCTTTTACAGTTAGTATTGCCGATTCCAAACATGTGGTTGAGGCTGACTACTTCGGTGTTGTCTCAGCAAATAATACAAAAAACAAATTTGAAAATAGCGGACTTACCGCTTCAAAATCTCAAAATGTTGACGCTCCTATCATCAACGAATTCCCTCTTTGTCTTGAATGCGAATTTGTTGAATATCAAGATGACAAATACGGCTGTGGAGTTATAGGCAAGGTTGTAAATGGTACTGCCGACGAAAGAGTTTTAGTAAATGGCAAAGTTGACATTGATAAAGTAGATGCAATTGCCTTTGACCCATACACTCATGGTTATTACAGAGTAGGAACTCGTGTTGGAAATGCTTTTAAAGATGGCTTAAAACTAAAAAAATAAGAAATTTTATCAAAAAAAACGTAAATTGCATATAATTTTACACTTTTAATATACTAAAAAAGATTTTCTATTAATTTTTAAGAAAATAAATTAATATTGATACTTGGAACAAAAAACTTAACTTAATCTTTATATTGAAGTTTTAGTTTGTCTTACAAAAATCAATCTATCAAAATTAGTTGACTTAAAAATTTATTTGTGGTAAAAAGGTTATAATTTAACAATAAGGAGGGAAAAATGGTTAAATTAAAAAATTGGCAAAAATTTTTAATAAGTGGAATTTTGTCACTAATTCTAATTGCTGGAATTTTCTTGCTTGCAGGCTGTGGAGAAGATCCAAAGCAGTCCGACGTAGAGGCACAAGTCTCATCTAAATATATTACTGATTCACTACCTACACTATCCTACACGTCTCAACTTGATATCAAAGGCAAAATTACTTGGGATGAAAATCAAACAATTGAAAAAGGCGAGCATTCTTATACTTGGACATTTACCCCTGATAACACAGATGAATATACAGTTGTTACAGGTGCAGTTACTTTAAAAGGAGTAGACGAGATTTACTCAGGCGAAACTTTTGACTCTCTAAGTGTAGTTGAAAACAATGGATATTATGTATTTTTAAACTGTAACTTCACTAAAGGTCTCACATCAACAGCCTACGGCACTGACCTCACCTTTGATGGATGTACCTTTACTACAAGTTATACAGGAATAGGTGGAGATAAATGTTTGTATCTCACATCTTTTGACAACCTGCTCGTTCAAAACTGTACATTCGGTGGGCAAACTTCTGAGGGCGAAATTTCCTCTGCTGGATATGCTCTTGACCTAAATTTATACAATACTGTTGTTGAAAACATCTCAATTTTAAACAATGAATTCAAAACAGAGTCCACTGATGGTTCAGATAAGGAAAGTGTTGCTATCTCAATCAAAACTAGACTTGGTATCAGTGATAATCCATCTGACCTGCCAGGAGATGCAACCTCAGGTGCAATAGAAGGCAAAGTTACAATCTCTGGAAATTCTTTTACCTCAACCTGCGACAATATCTATATTGGTACAGACCTAAAAGGTGAAGTTGATGAAGGTATAACTTCAAACTATACAACAGGTGCCTTTACTGTAGAGGTTGTAAACAACTCAACTAATGTTGACGTTTTTGAGAGATATCTTTATGGCGACGGTGTTGCACCAGCACAAACTGTTAATGCAGGCGAAACACAGACTTTCGGTAATAAACTTGCTATAATTTAAAAATATAATCTAACTAAAATATTAAAATCAGAGCATAAAAAATATATAAAAAGAGGATGAATTAAACCTAAAAAGTCTAATTACACCCTCTTTTTTATTACAAGTTTTCTCCATTCCCCATAAGTATTATGAAACCTAAAAACAAAATTTTTAGATGTAAATTGTGTAAAAAGTGAGTATTGACAGTTAAAATCTTATGATAGAATGTAAAAAAGGTTGAAGAAAGATTATTTCTCAAGCCTTTTGCATTTTAAAAGGAGATTTGATATAATATAGGAGTATTTAATATTCTCTAAGTAGGCTAAATGAAAACACAAACAACACCACCAACAGACTAAAAGGAAAATAATATGAAATATTTAGATTTAGTTGAACTAACAAAAGAAAAACCAGCCTATACAAAAGCAGGAGTAAAACCAGGTGACTTTGGTGCCGTTATGAGCGAAAAAGCAATCGACGGCAAATGGCAAGTTGTTTTTTCTGAATTTTATACAGGAAAAGATATTGCCGATATTATGGTAAACGAAGAGGACTTAAAAGTGCATGATGACGTGCCAATGGATAGGTATCCAAAAAAATTAAAACAAATAAAACCAAGTATGGTTTTGTGCTATGATGAACCTTTTAAATCAATGAAAGGGAATATAAAAGAATTCTTACCAACAACTTACGAATGGACAAAAGATTTGAATTGGAAAGACTTAATTCATTTTAAATGGGAAAAACAAAATAAAAATGTTTCGGGATTAAATGAAAACAACTTTAAATATTTTAAGTATGATGATCCTTATGTGAAAGACCAATTAGTAAAATGTTCAA
This sequence comes from uncultured Clostridia bacterium, assembly GCA_944350275.1. Taxonomy (GTDB): domain Bacteria; phylum Bacillota; class Clostridia; order Christensenellales; family UBA1242; genus Caccovivens. The sequence goes on from CALVOK010000029.1 coordinate 35,312, forward strand.
TCTGTGGACATATTGCAATGCAAGACCAATATGGCAACGGCGAATGTAAAAATTGTGGTTGGAAATTCAGTAAAGATGAAGAATTATTAGAGAAAAAAGCAGGAATAAGTTACCCTATGCTTGTAACTCCGACAACCGCAAGAGAACAATATAAAAAAGGATTGCCATTTAAAGCGACATTTGATGAATTTGTTAATGGATTGTATTTTTATAGTGAAATGCTTTTTGAATATAATAATGAAGTATATGAGGTATTTTTAAGGGCTAATAAGAATTCGAAAAGTAATGAAGATTGTGATATTGTATTTTGCTCAAATGGTATGCAACAAGAATATAAAACTAGACAAGATTTTGAAAGCAAAGCCAATATCGGAGGCATTTTATTAAAAGATTTATGGGGTAAAGTTAATAATCCCTCATACATGTATTGTGGTTAAAAAGTTTGACAGCAAATATGTTAGTTTTAGGCAGTTTATAAAAGATTTAGACCGATGAGTTATCTTTTGACTATCGGTCTATTTTTGTCTCTATTTTAACAGCAATTAGTCCTAGAATTGACAACAAATGATTTTTTAATAAAAAATTTGTAAAATTTGAGTGATAAAGAAAACCCCTGAAAGTGCCTATTTTACTAGGGTTTCAAGGGTTTATGAATGGAGCTTATGATGGGACTCGAACCCATGACCTCAGCCTTACCAAAATTGAGTTCTTATTTAGCAGAGTTTTACACCTACCTATAAAAAGCCCTATAAATAAAGACATTTAGATATTCAAAATTAAATTGGACCTACTATTTTTATCAAAGTGGTAGGACCA
>CALVOK010000030.1 GCA_944350275.1 uncultured Clostridia bacterium
TAAAGAAAAATGAACCTGAACATTGGCATTATGATATTAATTTTCTTTTTATTGTTGACAATCATAATTATGAAATATCTAACGAGTCAGTTGAAATTAAATGGGTCACTATCAATGAAGCACTTTCTTTGGTTGATAAAAGAGATGCTGGAATGATTAGAATGATTGACAAATATAAATCATTTTTGGAAAAATTTTAAACATATTTTTATACCTAACAAAAGAAAAAGAGTGCTAAAAGCAATTTCGTCGACAGCACTCTTTTATTATTTATATATAATTTATATATTTCTTTATTTGTGTTGAAAAATATGCTTTCAAAAGAAATTAAAATAAAGAAAAGTTTTCTTTTTGTCTTATCTAAAATTTTCGGGGTTAATAACTCTCACTCTGTTTCCATTTTGTTTTGCAAAGCGAACGGTGTTTCCTGTTCCGCTTGGTTTACATTTTTAAATCTTTCTTTTATAAATATTCAATATTATTGATTATTGTATTATTTCTATTTTAATTGTGTTATCTTGTCCTAGTTCTGCTGTATAATACTCCAAATGTTCACTAAGAACGTATATTGTCTCCAAAGTGCTACAATTTGTAATTGCACTAAATGCTGATGAAGATAATCTGTTTTGTATTGTTATTGTCTTTAATTTTGATGCTCCTGACAAAGCATATGGGTATATAATTTCAACACTTTGTGGTAAAATTAGGCTTTCAACCATGCAATTTAAAAAAGCATAATTGTAAATTGTAGTCAATGAAGTTGGAAGAGTTAAACTAGTAAGGGCTCTGCAGTATGTGAATGCATCTTCTGGTATTGACTTGATTTGGTCTGATAAAGTTATATTTGTTAATTTATCGCAGTAGTAAAAAACTCTTCTAGGCAAACTTGTCACCCCGCTGAAACCTTCAACAGTAACAAGATTCCTGCAACTATCAAAGACTCCTTCACCTAACTCTATTTTTTGATTATTTAAGTTTATTGAAGTGATTTTTGTGCTACTAAAAGCTTTCTTGCCTATTTGAGTTACAGTTGTTGGAATTGTAATCGCTTCAAGCCCTGAAGTGTCAAACATTTTATCAGGAATGGTTGTTATTTGAGGTAAGGTGATTGATGTAAGTCTGACACATCTATAAAATACCGATTCTCCAAAAGTTTTTATGCTGTCCGCTAAAGTAACATTATTTAAATAAATACAGTCACTAAAAGCACCTGCCTGAACTTCTATAACACCATCTGGAATGACTAATTCTTTTAAAGACACATCTTCAAATGCATATTTCCCAATAATTTTTATGCTATCAGGAATTGTTGTATTCTGACAACCAAATATTAGTTTGTCGGTGGCTGTTTCTATGACGGCATTACAATTTTCTCTACTGTCATAAATTGTATTGTTTGGGTCAACTGTGATTTTTTCTAAACCATAACAACGCTGGAAAGCATCATAAGAAATTGAAGTAACACTTGCAGGTATTTCAATTGATACCAAATTACTTTCATAGAATGCTCTGCCATCAATTTGTTTTAGATTGTTTGAAAAAGTTATATTTTCGAAACTTGCTTCTCTAAAGGCCTCTTGACCAATTCTTGTTACAAGTTTCCCACTATAATATTCAGGCAATGTTAATTCAGTCAAATCTCCTATATAATCTGAAATCTCATATTCGTCAACACCTTCAATTTTCTCAAATGTATAGATTTGGTCAATGCTTACCCACTTTGCATAAAGAGTTATGTCTTGAGTTATAACTTCATAAGGTTCATCCACCCAATCAGCACCGAACTTAAACGGAGTGGTAAGATCTTCGTCCTTGCACCATTCTACAAACGCATAATTAAGCCTAGAAGGATTTTGAGGCTTTAAAAGAGCCTCCCCTTTATTAATCACCACATCATCCACCTTGCTTCCGCCGTTTGAGTTAAATGTGATTGTGAATGAAGTCTGCTCTTCCCATTTGGCATAGAGAGTTATATTATTGGTAACATGTTCTGTCTCAAAATTAAATTCATTTTCATAAGTGCTTTCCTTATACCAAGCAACAAAAATATACCCTGCCTTGGTTGGGTCCTCTGGTTCTTCAATTCTATTATTGTCTTCAACTTGTATGCTTTCAACTACACTTCCACCACAACTATCAAAACTAACAGTCCATTTGTTAGGCTTTTGTCCACAGGCAGCCAGTGTAATTGAAAATAAACCTACTAATAAAACGATAGCAAAACCTTTAAATAATTTTGATTTCATTAAAACCTCCAGAATTTATTTTAGTATATCATAAAACATAAGAAAATACAATAGAAAATAACAAATTTGTCAATTAATTACATAAACTACAAAGGATTTTAATTTTTGTAAAAAACATATGAAAGAATTAAGGATATAATTTATCTTATGTTTAAATCTATAACTACTCAAATTTCATGTCAACTTTGTATCAACACTTTTGTGATCTTTTGTATGTAATAACAATTAAGCAAGAATGACCCCACGAAATTAAAAAAGTGTTGGTTATATAAGTAGAGAGAGAAAAAAATTTTAAACTTTTTTTGCAAAAATAAACAAAAAGCCATTGTGAATTTTAAATTTTATGTAGTTAATAATATAGAGAGAGTAAAAATTTTTTTGAAAAATTAAGCAAAAATGACCCCACGAATTAAACTTTTATGTCCTTATATAAGTAGAGGGGATAAAAATTTTTTAAGAAAATTGCTGTAAATGGGTTAACGATTTTAGATTTTATGTAGTTATATAATTAGAGGGATATTTCGTTTTTTTGACCTAAAAATAGCAAAAATAAAAATTTTTTAAACTTTTTTCGCAAAAATGGGCAAAAATACCCTGACGATTTTAAGCTCTGTGTGGTTATATAAGTAGAGGGGCTAATATCTTTGCAGAGGCAGAGATATTTTTTCTTAACAAATTTTTCCGCGTGTTCAAACGATGAACACGCGACTATGTTAGATTAAATTTGAAAAATATTTCCCGTAGGTTCAAATGGTGAGCCAGCGAGAATGTTAAAGTGTAAAAAAGTTGAAAAACTTTTCCCGCTTGACCAAATGGTAGTCAAGCGACTATGCAATAATGTTGTTGAACAATAAAAAAAGTTTTTCCGCAGCACTAAATGTGTGTGCAGCGACGATGCTAAAGTATGGAAGAAATAAAAAAATATTTCCCGCTGTAGCAAATGGTGATACAGCGAAAATGCTAAAATCTTTGAGAAAACTATTTCCGCATTATCAAATGGTGATAACGCGAGAATAGTAAAATCATTTAAAAGGAGGTGTGAAATGTAAAATTAAATTTAAACTCAAAATCTAAAACTAAAA
>CALVOK010000031.1 GCA_944350275.1 uncultured Clostridia bacterium
ACCCGAAGTCGGTGAGTTAACCATGCAAATGGAGACAGCCGCCTAAGGTAAAACCAGCGATTGGGGTTAAGTCATAACAAGGTAGCGGTATCAGAAGGTGCCGCTGGATCACCTCCTTTTAAAGAGAGAGAAGTCGAGGCTATGTTAAATGGCATAGAGCGGGATATATATGGAAGTATATATTCTAGGAAGTACAAGTGTCTAAGGAGACACACCGGACAATAACTTTAAGGTGTAATTACTATTTAATTCATAAAGAAGAGCGAAAATTTCTTTCGCTCTTTTTTATTTGTTGTTGTGATATGAAAGAAGAGAAAAAGAGAAATTTTCGCTTTTTTTTATTGTAGCAAAATGGTTATTAAATTTTATATTTGATATATTATTTAAATAATATATGATATGAAAGAAGAGAAAATGAGAAATTTTCGCTCTTTTTTATATAACAAAAAATTACAAGATAGTCTGGTGGTTTTGTTATAAAAACATCATTTTGATGTAAGCAAGTAACAAAAATTCTATTAAAATTTAAAATTGCTGTATTTTATTGCCATTTTTATCAATAATATGGTATAATAAAATGAAAAATTTATACAAAAAGAGAGACTATTATGGATTATTTTTTCGGATTTGATAATTTTTTGCAAAATGATGTAGATTGGTTTTACAATATTAATCATTTTTTATTAATTTTAATGGTCGCAACTTTTATAGTTAGCGGTTGTTTTCTGCTCTCCGCAAAAAGCGAAAAGGGGAAAAGGATAACAAAGATTGTGCTAGCCTGCATTTTATTTGTGCTTGAAGTGTCAAGAATTATTTATAAATACCTATTGCATATTCACAATGGAGGAGATGCTAGCAATTTCAATTGGTGGTGGAACATATCATTCCAAATGTGTGCAATTATGACATGGACAACTATTGTAACATTAATTCTAAGTGCAACACTTAAAAAAGAAAACAAATTTTTACAACTTTTATACAATATATTGTTTGGCTGTGCAATGATAGGCGGAATTTTAACGTTTATGTATCCAGATTGCATAACAAGCAACTATCCAATCATGCACTTTATAAATATGCAAACTATTTTGGTTCATGCACTACTAATTTTCGTGCCTATATATCTTATAAAAAGCGGAGAATTCAAAGTTGAAATCAAAAATTTTTGGAAGATATATGTAGGATATGTCTTTATAGGCTCGGTAGCACTCTCTGCATCCTTGATAAGTGGCAACAACTTCGCCTACTCGCTGGGGTTTGATTTGGTAGATTTAGGTTTGCCTTTCCCTTGGCACTTGCCGTTAGTAATGCTGGTAATTTCAATGATTTCACTTGCAATATACGGTACATTTGAACTTGTTTACTACTTGAAAAACAAGAAAAACAAAAAGGAACAGGTCGAAAAACCGTCTTACAATAAACTAGGACTAGCCTTATATATTACAAGTCTAGTAAGTGCAGTATTTTTTGGTATATTGATAACACTTTCGACAGCCTATCTCATAGGACAGCCTAGCACATGGCTTGGTTTACTTTGTTTGTTAGGTCTTGTGTACATGATTTTAATGCTCCTATTTGCAGAACAGATAAGACGTTATATCACTACAAAATTTGATTATGAAAATATAACAAAACATATTGTTTATATTACCTTAACACTTATTTTTGCTCTTCCTGTTGGAATAATTTATTTAGTTAAATTTGTTAAAGAGAATAAAAATAAAGAAATAGTTGCAGAAAATAAATAGTTTTAATATGTCAGCATTTTAACCAATAAAATAATAAATGTAATTAAAAAATAAATAAAAATAGGCTTTTCAAAAAGGAGTTTATTCCAAAATGAAAGCCTATTTTTTAGACACAAATACAATGCTTTTTATCCATAAATATCATTTTATCCATAAATATCAATGTTTTTGAAATAATCACAGTCAAAAAATTCAGCAAGAGTCATGCCGAAAAAGTCTGCAATTAGATAAACAGTAGAAAGTTTGATGTCTTGTCGTCTCTCTTTAAAAAGTGTGTAAATTGTTGATTTGTTTAACAAGGTATCTTTGATGAGTTTATATTGAGATATGCCATGTAATTTTAAAAGTTCTTGTGTCCTAAGTGATACTGCTTGTGCTAAATTCATTTTGTCACCTCTATTATAGTATTATTTTACAAAACGTATGTTTTAAAACTAGGGTGTTTTAAATCAACAAATAGGTTGACTTGAAACATCCTACTATGCTATAATGGTATTAAAAGAAAGGAGAAAATATGTATTATTTAGTAGACAGCGACAATAAATATGTTCACATTAACCAAAATGCACTTGATACCTGTTGTTTTTTAGGTATTATAGATGACGAGCCAAATGCTTTTGATAGAGATTCCATAAAATACTTCATGGTGCAAAGTGAGATTAAAAGGAAGATAGAAGATATGATAAAAAACAACTATTATATTTTCATGCTTGGACTTAACACTCCTTTTGAGATGACTTGTGCTGAGACGATATGTCTGTTAAAGAACGAACATCCAGATATTCGGCTATACTGTATTGATAATGGAAGTGATAGTTCTCAAAATGTTAGTGACAATTTTTTAAATAGACGCAGTCAGATTTTAGAGAGGGCAGACAAGGTTATTTGCCTGTACAATGAACTTGAAGGCGATTACATCTTGAATTGTGACAAGTTTTTAATAGAAAACTCCTCAAAACTTTTGACGATAGATTGCTATAGTGAGAGTACCGAAAAGATTTTAGATTATGCAAGAACGAAGAGGTTGCATATAGAATTTGTAAGAATCTAAATTCCTCTTTTTGTTTTGCTTAATGCGTCAATAAAATACGCCTTCACAATGTAAATTTTGTAACTATTGGGTATTGACAAGGGTAGATTTCTATGTTATATTATTTACATAAAGCAAAGGAGAAAATTATGTTGGATATTACAAATATGAAAAATAAATATAACGAGACTGCTTATAACTTGGAGGTGAAAGTAAGTGGAAAACAGCCACTTCACAACTATCATTATAATTTTGAGATTGACTTGCCAAACATCAACTCTGCCATTTTTGTAAATTACAACTTTTCAAGAGTGTCAAGTTATTCGATTTTGGCCGATGAGTCCTATGAGGACATTTCCGTGCTTATTAAGGTTGGAAGGCAAATTATGAAATTGCATGAAGTGACCTACCCAGAGGATAAATTTGTCGAGAAACGTATAAGATATTTTGATATAAACAATTTTGTAAGAACAATTTGTGCCTATGCTTATTTTAAACAAAATTTCAAAGATTTAGTTTTGCATGGCATGACTAAAAGAGAACTTAAGAAATTAGACAATGAGGCACTTGAAATAATAGCATATTTTGGTCAAAATGCTCAAAGACAATTTGAAAATCAGATAACAAACCTTTGCCATGGTGTAAAAGAAAAGGATGCTCAAATACTTGTAGATAGTTTGTTCGGTGAGGGGATGATTGATGTCGATAACTTGATTGAGACAAACATCAACGAAGTATTGGCGCGCAAAGAAAAAGAATATGAATTTGCAAATGAAATCTTGGAAGTGATTAGAAAGACATTGTATAGCGATATAAAAGATGGGAAAATCAAAACCTTTGTTCCTTTTAAAATGTTGAGAGATAGGGCAAGAGGAATTAAGGGAAAAATGCTTGAATATAAGACCAGAAGAACTTTCAAAAATGAAGAAAACGAATACAAAAAGTCACTTATTGAAAATATTGAAGAACAGTCAAAAGAATTATAAAAGTAACGTAATTTTTTAGTGATTATTAGTACAAAATTGACTAAAAACTTAGTTTAAAAAAGGTGTTTAAACATAAAGAGAATACATCTCATTTCATTCTTGAGATGTATTTTTAGTTTAGCATTCTCAACTCCGCAAAAACAATTAATTTATGTTAGACAGTATAAAAAATTAAAATTGTCATAAATCAGTCGACATTTTCATAAATTGTGGTATGAAAAAGTTTCATTTCGCGGTATTTAAGATTAATAGATGGACAAGTAACCTTATCATTGCATTGATAATTGCAGTTGTAGGCGGTTTTGCTATCTTTGCTGGGCTTAATGTTTTGCCAACAAGTGTGGTGAGTGGTGTCTATTATAATGGTGACACAAGCAAAAACAATGTTTCCTTAATGGTAAATGTTTATTGGGGTACGGAATATCTTGATAAAATGCTGGAAATCTTTGACGAGTACAATGTTAAGACTACTTTTTTCGTGGGCGGAACATGGGCGGTACTCAATGAAGATTATTTGACCAAAATATACAATGCTGGGCATGAACTTGCAAATCACGGCTATCATCACAAGGACCACGACAAACTAGACAAGGAGGGTAACCTCAATGAAATCTCAACAACGCATAAAATTGTAAAAGAACTCTTGGATGTAGATATGACCCTTTTTGCTCCACCAAGTGGTGCTTATGATAAGACGACGGTAAGTTGTGCCGAGAGTCTTGGCTATTATACAATAATGTGGACACGAGATACGATAGATTGGCGAGACCACGACAGCAACTTAATATATAATAGGGCAATAAAGAACGCAAAAGGTGGTGACCTAATCTTAATGCATCCAACAGAGGCAACAGTCGAGGCTCTGCCAAAAATTATAGAGTATTTTCAGACTAACAACTTTAATCTTACCACAGTGAGTGAGAATATAGGAATATATAAGTCTTAAATTGCGTAGGACAGAAAAATTAGGACGAGAGTTAGTCCTAATTTTATTTTACTATTATGTTTTAGTTATATTTTCATAACATAATAGACCATAAAATATTGTCAATAGTGCTATATTAATATATTTTTTGGAAGAGCCGTGGAACAAAGAGCCAGATTCTCGCATCTATTTCGCCAACAAAAAAATCTATAAAATTACAAAAATATTCTTTAAAAATTCATGTTAGTACTTGTTAATAATTTTAAAATGTGCTATTATTATATTGTGCAAAGCATTGTGCATTTTATAAAAATATAGTTAAATATAATTTTAAAGGATTGATATGGCGACATTTCAAGTAAATAAAAACAAAAATAGTGGAAAGAAAAATATAAAGAAAATTGTTGGGTGGAGCATTTTAGTGACTTCAACTCTTGTTTTTTTGTTTTCTGTGACAAGTCTAATTCCTGCACTGCAATATTTCTTTTTGGGCATACTTGGCATCTTTGTCTATCCTCTTTCGGTGCTTGGAATTATCATTTCTCTTGCACTTTTGAATAATAAAAAATATGTTATGCCTAAACGATATGCAATTTTTCTAACACTAAGTTTGTATCTATTTTTGTCAATCATACAACTTATCATCTTGGGCTCGCCTTATGGGCTTAGTTATGGAGAGTTTTTGGCGTTAAACTATACCAAACAAATAACAGCAGGGGGAATGATAATAGGTTTTCTTCCATCAACTTTTGCCTATCTTATGGGACTTCCTGCAACATATGTCATTCTATCGCTCGGTCTTGTTGCCTCAATTGCCTTTTTCGTCGAGGCTGTTTTGTCACTTAGAAAGACAAACTCTCAAACAAAACCTATAAAATTACAGATTAAAGAAAGAGAGGAAAAGGTTGTAGAAAATCCAAGAGGCAAGAGCCGTCATTATAGCCAGTTAAGACAGAGTCAGGAAGATGAAAATCAGTCTCAGGAGTATAATGTTATGCTCGACGGAAATAGAGAGGAAGAGAAGAAAAGAGAACTCTCTGCTCGTGAGAAACTAGGGCTTATTGGAAAAGGATATAATAACTATAGTAACTCCTATAACCAGAACAATAGTTACTCAGGTGCGACAAAATATAACTTCTCGCATGATATAAAACTTCCTGAAGAGGAGAAAAAGAGCAAGGTGCCTGAGGGGATGTCGGTGAAAGAATACCTGTTAACTCCGCCAACTGTTGATATGGCTAAGTTTATGGAGCATAAGCCAAAACCGTCACAGCAGACAGTTCAAAATCAAAGTTCGCTGGGCAGTTTTACCTCTTCAATGCCAAATGCCTCTACAAGCGAGATTAATAAAAATATATCATCATTAAAATCAAAAGACGAGATAAAACCTTCATCCTTTGTTCATGAGGAGAGTTATGACCTCTCTCAAAGTCAGACAATAAAGCGAGGAAATCTTCCTGACGTGCGACCTGAGGAGATTACCAGCGAGGCTGAAGATATAATTAGGTCGGTTGTCGAACAGGAAAAAATTGACAGGAATATTGACGAGCAAAATTTCCCTAGCAACAATCTAAGCGAGAGAAATTCCTCATCTACAAGTGATTACAATGACTATATAGATTTTGGCGAGGTTGAAAATACCTCAAATGATAGCATTCAATCACGAGATAGCCTTGCGCGAGGGGAAAGTTTTGATAGGACTTTATCAAGAAATGGCGAGGGTCTTGATAGGGAAAATCTGTCTCGAAATAATGACCTTACAAGACGAGAGAATGGTTTTGAAAGAGGTGAGACTGTCCTTTCACAGCGAAAAGAAAACTATGTAAATAATGATTTGACAAGGAAAGAGAACTTTGACCAAGATGACAATTCTTACGAGGAGAGTAGCACTGAAAGTGATATGGTTACAAACTCCTCACAAGAGACATATTTGTCAGGCAGTGATAGGTCTTTAAATGATAGAAAACAAACCTTTGATAAACCTAAACAGGATAAGCCTATTGACGAGATGGAAAGAAGAAAAAGATTTGTCCAACTTGATGATGAAAAACCGCCTGAGAAGATTAAACCATATAAATATACAAGACCTCCAATTGATTTGATAACTACAAAGTCGGATGACCTGTCTGTTATCAATGAGGAAGTTCCTCTCAAACGTGTAGCACTTGAAAATGCTCTTGAAAATTTCGGTGTTCCTGCAAAGGTTCAGAATGTCGTTATTGGACCAACCATCACGCGATATGAAATAGAAATGCCTGAGGGTATTTCGGTTAAGAGGATTTTATCACTTGATGCCGATATTGCCTATGCACTTTCGGCAAATGGTCAAATAAGAATTGAGGCGCCAATTCCTGGGCGAAGTATAGTAGGTATAGAAGTCCCAAACAGCAAAGTTGCAAAAGTATCCATAAAAGACGTACTTCAATCAAAAGAATTTGCACTCAGTCCATCACCGCTGACCTTTGCTCTCGGTAAAGATATAACAGGCAATGTCAAAGTTTGCAATCTTCAAAAAATGCCACACTTGTTGGTAGCAGGAACGACTGGTTCTGGTAAAAGTGTGTGCTTAAACTCAATTATAGTTTCAATTCTTTACAAAGCATCACCAGACGAGGTCAAATTCATTATGATTGACCCAAAACAAGTGGAACTATCAATGTATGAGGGACTGCCACACATGGTGGTACCTAGAGTTATCACAGACCCAACAAAAGCAGTCAATGCTCTTCAATGGGCGGTTGATGAGATGGAAAGACGATTTAAACTCATCTCTGAGGAGAGAGTGCGTAACATTGGCGAGTATAATAAACTTGATAAGGTCGTACAAAATAAAGTAAAAAAAATGCCTTATCTTGTTATAATATTTGACGAGTTTGCCGACTTTATGGCAGTTGCTAAAAATGAAATTGAGGATAAAATCAGACGTATTGCTCAAAAGGCACGTGCTGCAGGTATACACCTTATTCTTGCCACACAAAGACCATCTACCGATGTCGTTACAGGAACTCTTAAAGGTAACCTTCCTGCTCGAATTGCTTTCAAGGTTGCAAGTAGGGTAGATAGTGAGGTTATCTTGGGCTCAACAGGTGCTGAGAAATTGCTCGGTTATGGTGATATGCTTTATAAGCCGTCAGATGCCGAGCCGTCTAGACTTCAAGGTTGTTTCATTGACACCCCAGAAACAAAAGATATTGTCAACTTTATTATAGAACATAACGAGGAAATCTACGACGAAGAGGCAAACAATGCTATAAATAATCCAAACAAGGCAAACAATAACGGCTCGGATAGCAATGGGGTTGACCCACTGCTTCCTCAGGCACTTAAACTTTGCATTGACAATGGTGTAGCCTCTACGACTATGGTTCAGCGAAAACTCTCGATTGGTTATCCAAGAGCGGCAAGGATTGTTGACCAAATGGAAGAGAGAGGGTATATTTCAAGTGCTGAGGGCTCAAAACAACGACAAGTTTATGTTACAATTGATGAATTTTACTCTATTTTCGGTGATATTTATGACTAGGTCTTGTTATAAATGCAAAATTTAGTGATTATTGGAGACAGATATGACAAAAGAAGAATTGAAAAAGAAAAACCTCTCTGCAATAAGTCTAGGTTGCGACAAAAATAAAGTCGACCTTGAGAAAATGCTAGGGCGGATAAAAGAGTATGGCATAAACATTATAGATAATGTAGAGGAGGCGGACATTGTCATAGTCAACACTTGCGCCTTTATTCAGCCAGCACAGGAAGAGGCAATCTATAACATACTTGCTATGGAAAAACTGAAACAGGATGAGAGAATTGAAAAAGTTATTGTAACAGGATGCTTTCCTGAAAGAAACTACAACTCTATGAAAGAAAATTTCCCTAGCATTGATGCCTTTTTGCGACTTAATGAAAATGATAAGATTGTTGAGACGATTGAAAAACTCTATGGGTTGGAGCCTTCCAAACCTGCCAAAAAGTTTGAGCGAGTTTTAACAAATAGTCCAAGTTATGCATATCTAAAAATTGCTGATGGCTGTGATAATGTTTGCTCATATTGTACAATTCCTAGGATAAGAGGAAGATATAAAAGTTATCCTATTGATGAACTTGTAGACGAGGCGAAAAACCTTGTCTCAAGAGGTGTAAAAGAGATTATTTTGGTTGCACAGGACTTAACTCGATATGGTGAGGACTTATACAAGGAAAACTGTCTTATAAAATTGTGTGAAAAGTTATCAAAAATAAGAGGGCTAGACAAAATAAGACTTCATTATGCCTATCCTGAGAAGGTAACTGATGAACTTTTGGACTTCATCTCCAAAAATGAAAAGATGTGCAAGTATCTTGACCTGCCACTTCAACATATTGACGATGAAATTTTAAAGAGCATGAGAAGAAAACTTGGCGAAGGTGATACTCGAGAACTTATCACAAAGATAAAAACATCCTATCCAGAGATAGCACTTCGCACCACTTTCATAGTGGGTTATCCAGGCGAGAGCAAGGCACAATTTAAAAAACTATGTGACTTTGTAAAGGAGAGCGAGTTTGATTATGCAGGCTTTTTCCCATACTCACGAGAACCTAACACGGCAAGTTACTTTATGAAAAAACAGATTTCTGAATTTGTAAAGAAAAGGCGACTGAAAAAGATAACAAATCTCCAACACGAAATTGTCCTCATAAAAGCAAGAGAAAAAATAGGGCAGGAAGTGGAAGTTTTGGTCGACTCATATGACGTTCAAAGCGGAGAATATATAGGTCACAGCGAAAAAATGTCTCCATTAGTTGACTTTAATGTCAAATTTGTGGATAATGGAAAGGTAGAGTGTTACACATACATAAAAGTACGAATATATGATTTTGATGGTAGCGATTATAAAGGAGAGATTATATGAATACACCAAATAAAATAACTTTGGCAAGATTGATTTTAATACCTTTCATAGTATTTTTCTATCTTGCAACTTTTATCCCTTTTGGCAGGCTTGTTTCGGCAGTTTTGTTTGTCGTTGCTTGCCTTACCGATTTTCTTGATGGATATCTTGCACGAAAGAACAATCAGGTGACGACACTAGGTAAATTTTTCGACTCAATTGCAGATAAGGTACTTGTTATGACAGGACTAATCCTTATAGTTTCGGTACCTGTGGGAGTTATGAATTCTATTGTCTATCCAACTTGGCTTGGTGTTGTATGCGTAGTTATAATGCTTGCAAGAGAGTTTATCATAAGCGCGCTAAGACAGGTGTCTGCGTCGAAAGGTATTATCCTTGCGGCTGACAAAGGCGGAAAAGTTAAAGCAACTGCTCAATATGTGGTTGTAAGTTTGTACATGATATATGCATTTGTCTTGACTGATATTGTACAGGTGGGTGAAAATAACAAGGTGGTTGCAATAATCAATCTTGTTATGATGCTTCTTCTTATTGCTACAACATTGCTTACAGTTTACACAGGGGTATGCTATCTGTTAAGAAACAAAAAGGTTTTCAAAACTGAAAAACAGGCAAATCTCACATATATTGGTGAGGAAGATGATGAGGATGCTGAGCATAATGAAAAGACTAGCAGTGGCGAAGAAAAGGTTGAACCTAAGGAAATAGATAACACAAATAAAAAAGGTGATGTAGCAGGTAAATCAGTCAAAAAGGACGACTAGGCAAAGCAAAGACCAACAAACGATAAATTAAATAAAAAGGATAAATTGGAGATGGGATATAAGGTTTTTATATTTTCAGACAACATTTTGAAAGGACAGGACAAATTTGATTTCTCTTTATTTAATAAAGTTTGTCTTGAAAATTTAATTGATATTGACTCTATAAACATAGACAAATTTGATATTGATAGAGAATTTATAAAAGAAAATGAAAATCTTATAGTATTTTGTGAAAATAAAAATCTAGATAATCTTATCATTAAAAATATAAGATTTTTAGGAAGTAAAAAGACTTTTGTTGACGAACAAATAGTGATATTTGATAAAGCGGGGACAAAAGTCATTTTTGCGCCTATTGAAAGTGACCTTAGATTATTAAATAAGGTGTTTATAAAAGATGAGAACAAAAAGTATTGTCAATTCCACCTCTTTGGACTCTCAAAAGAGCAAATTCAAGAGCGACTTGAAAGGTTAAAACAGCGAATTGATGGTTTCTCGTATAAGTTTATCTGTGACAATTTGCTTTGTGACATTGTGCTGTCTTATAATGGAAAAATAAATCTTATAGATGATAACATGGTGCTTATTGCAAGTGAGTTTAAAGAGAATGTTTACAGTGAGAACAATATGCTTTTACCTGAAATAGTGGTAAAGATGTTAAAACTCAAAGATAAAAGCCTTGCGGTAGTTGAAAATGTCACTCAAGGTAGGGTAATAGAAAGTTTGCTCGGTGAGGGTGATAGTTCCTTTTTAAAAGGGGCTTGGTTTGAACAAATTTCATCTATTGACACTGACATTTTATGCGAAAAGGTAGAGGAATACAAAAAGAAGTCGCAGGCAGATGTAATTGTAATTATGAGCGGAAATGATGACGAAAATGGACTTGTGCTAAACTTTGCGATAGCGGATGGCGAAGAAATACATATTTACAAAAATAACTTCAAGGCAGACAAAGAGTCATGCATTGAAATGGCGAAAAATTCAATTTTATTCCATTTAGCGAAAAGACTAAGACAAAAAGACGTCGGACAGCACTAGGGTAATTTGACTTTGTCACTTTATAAATGATTTTATTATAATAATGATTTTAATGTAAATGATTTTATCTAAAAACAATAAAATTATTTTGAATTTCAAGCAAAATTTGATAGAATATACTAGAATTATTGTGAGGTTTTTATGGAAAAGAAAGAAGAAAAGAAAGATGTAAAAAAAGATAGCAAGAAAGACGCACTTGACCAAGCACTACTTCAAATTGAAAAGCAGTATGGCAAGGGCGCAATCATGAAATTTGGTGACAAGGTCAATGCACCTATTGATGTTATATCAACAGGGTGTCTGACACTTGATATTGCTCTCGGCATTGGCGGTGTGCCAAAGGGAAGAATAATTGAAATTTACGGACCAGAGTCCTCTGGTAAAACTACCGTTTCTCTTCATATCATTGCGGAGGCACAAAAAGCGGGCGGTACTGCTGCGTTTATTGATGCTGAGCACGCACTTGACCCTACTTACGCAGAGAAATTAGGCGTAAATCTAAACGAACTTTTAATCTCTCAGCCAGATAATGGTGAGCAGGCATTAAATATATGCGAAACCCTTGTAAAGTCAGGTTCAGTTGACATCATAGTCGTTGACTCGGTCGCTGCACTTACTCCAAAGGCGGAAATTGATGGTGAAATGGGTGATAATCATGTAGGTTTGCAGGCGAGAATGATGAGCCAGGCACTTAGAAAACTTACAGGAATAATCAATAAGAGTAATACCACAGTCATCTTTATTAACCAACTTAGAGAAAAAGTTGGTGTAATGTTCGGTTCGCCAGAGACCACAACAGGCGGAAAGGCATTAAAGTTCTATTCAAGCATAAGACTTGATGTAAGGAAGAAAGATGCAATCAAAGATGGCACAAATTTTATTGGAAACAGAACGGTTGTTAAGGTAGTTAAGAACAAACTCGCGCCACCATTCAGGTCGGCAGAATTTGATATTGTCTACGGACAAGGTATAAGCCAAACAGGTTGTGTTATTGACCTTGCTCTTGATAAGGATATCATCAAAAAATCTGGGTCGTGGTTCTCATATAATGACGAAAAAATTGGACAAGGCAAAGAAAATGTTAAGGCATATCTTGAACAAAATAAGGATATTTACAATGAGATATTTGAGAAAGTCAAAGATGCTTATGGCATAGGTGAGAACAAGGAAGTTCCAGCCGAAGAGTAAAAGTTGAAAGTATTCAAAAAATTCCCTTTGTTATGGGAATTTTTTGATTGCTTTTGTCTGATAAAAATTTACATAAACCACTTGTCGTTTGTCTTGTATGTACTTTCAGTTTTAATCAAACTTAACTTTTCTTCTCTTTTAATATCAGGCTCTAGTGTGTAGAAATAGACAATATCAATGTTGAGTTTATTAGATTTCATTTCAATGTAAACCTCTTGACTGCCGTTTTTGCCAGAAAGCGAATTTATTACCTTTCCATTTTCAAGGAAATTGTATGTTAGATAATTCTTCGCATTAAATGTTATTACCGCTTTGTCATTTTCTACCTTGCTAGTAAAGTCGGTCTTGTCAATTTCAGTAAATTTATTTGATATATCTTGTGGAAGATTGAAAGATGAAAACATCTCAGCGTGCTTGTACCGCTCAGGCATATAGATGTTTGCCAGCATTATTCTATGATTTTCGTTAAGTTCAGTCTCGTCTATATCTCTCTCGACAATAGTGCTAGGCTTTATAAAAGTAGAGTTATCTTTGACTTTCAAAAAGAAGTTTTTAACAATTTCAGTTGGTTGATTTCCGCCTGCATAACTGATAGGAGTATTGTCAAGATTGCCCATCCATACACCGCAGGTATAGTTTTTAGTGTAGGAAATATTCCATGCGTCGAGGTTTTCTTTAGAGTTTTTCTTGCCCACAGTACCTGTTTTAGAGGCAATATCCATATTGAGAGAGGCAAGTTTTTTTGCCGTTCCGCTTGTCGCACAGGTTTTAAGCATATCAGTCAAGAGATAGGCGGTATCTTCTCGCATGACCCTTTCTTCTTTAGGCTTATTTACATATACAAGTTTGTCGTTTTTGTCGGTAATAAAGGAGACAAATCTTGCCTCTGCATAATTTCCGCTGTCAGCGAAAGTGGAGTATGCACCAGCAAGTTGCTTGATATTGACGCCATAAGTCATACCGCCAAGTGCTAGGGTGTAACTATCATCTTTTTCATCAAATTCAATTCCCATCTCTTCTGCATATGCCTTTGCCTTATCAATTCCCACATAAGATAAGACCTTTACAGCAGGAATATTGATAGATTTAGACAGTGCCTCTCTTGCACTGACATATCCATGATAGACATTTCCGACATTTTTAGGAGAGTAGTCACTTATAGTAGTCTTTTCATCAAGTAGTTGCGAGCAAGGATAGATAACATCTTCATTCAACGCAGGTCCATAGACAAGTACAGGTTTTATGCAGGAACCTGGTTGCCTTTTTGCCTCCAAAATTTTAAAAATACTGTTTCCATTGTAGGCAAGAACTGCGTGCTTAGAATTGTCAATTACAATTCCAGCATAATCACAGTTGGCACTATTTGAAGATAACGCCTCATCAAGTGCCTTTTGTTTCTCTTCATTCTGATAGGTATATATTTTATAACCTTTAAGAGCAATCTGTCGTGCGGGCAACCCCAAAATTTCTTCCGCCTCATCAATAGATGCCTGACTAAAGGAGTTAAGTTTGTTTTTAGGCTGACTATTTATATTTAAGTCAATTTTGCTATCACTTGCCTTTTTGTAATCTTCTAGCGATATAAATCCGTCTTTATACATTTGCGACAGAACCAAGTTTCGCCTTGCAAGTGCGTTGTCGTAGTTTTTTATAGGTGAATATTTTGCGGGTGATTTTATAATTCCGCTAAGTAGAGCCGACTCTTCCAAATTCAAGTCCTTTGCCTCTTTTGAGAAGTAGTAATTTGAAGCATTTTCTATTCCATAGCAATTGTTGCCAAAGTAAATGACATTTAGGTATAATTCAAGGATTTCATCTTTGGTGAACTTATTTTCAATCTTTTGAGCAAGGGCAATTTCTTTTATCTTTCTCTCGAAGGTCTTTTCGCTTGTAAGCAGGGTGTTCTTGACAAGTTGTTGAGTGATAGTTGAAGCGCCTTCCTTTAGACTTCTTGATTTTATATTGTTAACCATAGCCTTGGCAATTCGTTTGTAGTTTACACCTTTATGCTGATAAAAATCCTTATCTTCAATAGATAGAAAGGCATTCTTTGTGTAATCATGTAGAGATGAAACTTTAGCAATAGACTTATTTATCTCGTTGTCCTCTTTGATAGGTTTATTTTCACTGTCATAAACCTGTACTGTGATATAGGGCGAGGATAGACAGGTGCTATCAATATTTATCGCCCTTGCTCTAACATATATTGAAGAAATGTAAAATGCCACACCTATTATAGATGCAACCACCAAAATAAAGAAAATAATCAAAAATACCTTAAAAAATTTTTTCATCATGATTATTATGTATCATAATCATAAAATTATTTGTTTTATAAGATAATTTTTTATTTGAAAATTAAACAATTTTATTGTATAATTATGATATATGTCAAAATAAAGAATAAATGGAGATAACAAAAGTGAAATATTTTATAGTTACATATGGATGCCAAATGAATGTACATGAGTCAGAAAAGTTGGCAGGAATACTTGAAAATATAGGATATCAGCCTTGCGAAAAAAGAGAGGAGGCGGACATCATTGTCTTTAATACCTGCGCAATACGAGAGGGTGCGGAAGATAGGGTGTTTGGAAATGTGGGTAACCTTAAAAAACTTAAAAAGAAAAATAAGAACTTGATAATAGCGGTCTGCGGATGCATGACACAGAAAGAGGATTCAGCACAAAAACTTCTAAACACCTTTCCTTTTGTAGATATTGTTCTGGGTACCTTTAATATGACAAAACTGGGTTACTTCATAGAGGCGGTGAAAAAAGGACGGCAGATTGAGATTCTTGACGAGGGTGAGATTGATGAGGTTTTGCCTTATAAGCGAACGAGTGGAGATAATGCATGGGTAAATATCATGCAAGGTTGCAATAATTTTTGTACCTATTGCATAGTGCCCTACGTAAAAGGTCGAGAAAAGTCGAGAAAGGAAGAGAATATTTTAAAGGAAATTAAAGAAATTCTTAAAGAGGGCAAATATAAAAAGATAACACTCTTAGGGCAGAATGTAAATTCCTATGGCAAGGATTTAAACCCAGAAGTGTCCTTTTCAAAACTTTTAAAAGATATTTGCGCTCTTGACGGAGATTTTACACTCTCTTTTATGACGTCACACCCTAAAGATTTGACAGATGACGTCATTGACACCATAGCAAAAGAGGACAAAATTGAGAAGTACATACATCTTCCTGCTCAAAGTGGAAACAATAGAATTCTAAAACTTATGAACAGAAAATACACAAGAGAAAAGTATCTTGAAATTATTAATAAAATAAGGGCAAAGATTCCAAACTGCAGAATAACCTCAGATTTTATAGTAGGTTTTCCAAGCGAAACAGAAGAGGAATTCAATGACACTTTAAGCCTTGTAGAACAGGTTAAATATGACAGCATATTTGCATTTATGTTTTCTTCGCGTAGTGGAACAGTCGCCGAAAAGATGGATGGACAGATTCCAGAGAGCGAAAAGAAAAGACGTGTCAACAAGTTGCTTGCCCTTGAAAAAAGACTTCAAAAGGAGGCAAACAAATGATTGAAAAAGTTTCACCAGCTATGGCACAATACCTGCAGATAAAGGATAAATATCAGGACTGCATACTGTTTTATAGAATGGGTGATTTTTATGAAATGTTTTATGAGGACGCTGTGACCGCTTCGCAGGAACTTGACCTGGTGCTAACAGGTAAATCTTGTGGGACAGAGGAGCGAGCGCCAATGTGTGGTGTGCCTTATCACTCAGCACAGACCTATATATCAAAACTGATTGCAAATGGACATAAGGTTGCAATATGCGAACAACTCACTCAGCCACAAAAGGGAGTCAAGATGTTAGAGCGAGATGTTGTTCAAGTGATAACTCCAGGGACAATCATTGATGAGGGTATGCTTGAGGCACAGAGGAATAACTATCTTCTGTCAGTATATAAAAGCGGTGATGTAATAGGTGCAAGTTATGTAGATATCTCAACTGGCAGTATGGAGGTTATGGAGATAAAAGACAACCTTGAAAGTGAGATGAGTAACCTTATTGCGCGAATTTTACCATCTGAGACAATAGGAAATAGCGAGGCAGAAAAATTTTTCAATGCTTTGCCATCAGTAAGAATAGGTAATATCAACAAACTAAATTTATATTATGAGTGGGCTTTTACCAAAAATAGAGCAAACGACAACTTAGTTAAACAGTTTGGGCAAAATTATGAGAATGTCTTTGACCTTAAGGGAAAGAATGCTATAATATGCAGTATTGGGGCACTGTTTGAATACATAAGCGAGACGCAGAAGAGGTCGCTGTCCAACATAAATAAAATAAGCCTTATAAAGAACAAAAATTATATGACAATTGATATAAACACTAGACGTAACCTTGAAATCACCGAAAATAACCGTGATAGGAAGAAGTACGGTACAATTCTTTGGGTGATTGATAAGACAAAGACTCCAATGGGTGCAAGATTCTTGCGAAAAATGCTTGACCAACCACTTCAGGATAGTAAACAGATAAATTTGCGTCTAAATGCTGTTTCTCAGTTTGTCAAAAAACTGATTGTTCGAGACAAGATTGCTGAACTTCTTAAAAATGTCAAGGATATAGAGCGACACGCGGGCAGGATAGCATATGGTAATATTTTGCCAAACGAACTTGTCACTTTAAAAGTCTCACTTCAGCAGGTACCAGCAATTAAAGAGGTGCTAAATAATATTGACGATGCCTATCTTAATGAGTGCCGAGAAAATTTGCACGACGTTTCAGCGATTGTCGAACTTATTGACAAGGCAATAAATGATAATGGCGAGCAACTTAGCATAAAAGACGGCAATATTATCAAAGCGGGTTTCAATAAGGAACTTGACGACTACCGCAACGCAAAGACCTTAGGCAAAGTCTGGATAGAAGAACTTCAAAAGAAAGAAGCCGAGGAGACAGGCATTAAAAACCTAAAAATTTCAAGAAACAAGGTCTTTGGCTACTATATTGAGGTAAACAGAACGCAGATAGATAAGGTCCCTTTGCGCTATGTAAGAAAACAGACCATAGCAAACAACGAGCGTTATATTACAGAAGATTTGAAAGCAATAGAGGAAAAGATAGTAGGCTCTGAGGAAAAGGCGGAACAACTTGAAAACGATATTTACAGCGAAATAAAGAAAGTGCTTACAAGATATGTTCAAACTTTTCAGGATATATCACAGTCAATAGCGAAAATTGATGCAATTTTGTCGCTTGCCGAGGTATCAGTAAAGAATAATTATGTCAAACCTACAATAAACAGTGGTGTAAAAGAACTAAAGATAATAGATGGTCGCCATCCAGTTGTCGAGCAATTTATGAATAAGGGTGAATTTGTGGTAAATGATACCTTTCTTGACGAGGATGACAATAAGATTATGATAATCACAGGACCAAACATGGCAGGGAAAAGCACATATATGCGACAGGTTGCAATAATAACCTTGCTTGCCCATATTGGTAGTTTTGTTCCAGCGAAAGAGGCACAAATTCCGATAACTGATAGGATTTTTACCCGAGTAGGAGCAAGTGACGACCTTGCCTTTGGACAAAGCACATTCATGGTTGAAATGAGTGAAGTAGCAAATATTCTTGCAAATGCAACGGACAAGAGTCTTATTGTCCTTGACGAAATAGGTCGAGGAACGTCGACATTTGACGGACTGAGCATAGCATGGTCGGTGGTTGAATATCTTTCAAAGAATTTTAATTCAAAGACACTATTTGCCACACACTATCACGAACTTACCGAACTTGAAGGTGTAATAAAAGGTGTAAAGAACTACAAAATATCAGTAAAAGAGATTGACGATGATGTGGTATTTTTAAGAAAAATTGTCAGAGGGGGTGCAAGCCGTAGTTTTGGTATTGAGGTTGCAAAACTTGCAGGGGTGCCAAAACCTGTTCTTGATAGAGCAAAAGAGATTTCTAAAAATCTTGAAAAAGTCAATAAAAAACTTGACCTTGACATTTTTAAAGAGAATAAAGAGAGGGCAGAGGATAACACAAAAACCGCCCTTAAAATACTTTCAATCTTAAAAGATATTGATATAACACGAGTGACACCAATGCACGCTTTTGATTTGCTTAATGACCTAGTTAGCAGGGCAAAGGAGGAGCAGGATGAAGATTAATATTTTAGAGCCAAGAGTATACAACAGAATTTCAGCAGGTGAGGTGGTTGAAAGACCATCTTCTATTGTGAAAGAACTTGTTGAGAACAGCATTGACGCTGGTGCAAAAAATATTCGTATAGAGATTGAAGAGGGTGGAATTAAAAACATCACAGTCTCTGATGATGGATGTGGCATAGAAAAAGATGACCTTACAAGTGCATTTTTACCTCATGCAACAAGCAAGATAAAGGATGTTGATGACCTTGACAGCATTGAAAGTTTAGGCTTTAGAGGTGAGGCTCTTGCAAGTATCTCCTCAGTCTGCCAAGTTAAACTTTCATCAAAAACAAGAGATAGCGAGGTTGGTTACTCAATAAAAGTTAATGGCGGAATATTTGACAAAGTAAGCGAGGTTGCAAGAGAAAATGGTACGACTATAAGTTGTTCAAACCTCTTTTATAATACTCCTGTTAGGGCAAAATTCTTAAGAAAGCCAAAGACAGAAGAAAGCGAAGTTACTCATCTTGTAGAGCGATTTATGCTCTCTCATAGTGATATTGCATTCAACTATTATATAGATGGAAAACTTATATACAATACAACATCTTGTAGTATGCAAGACATAATATATACTATATACGGCAACGAAGTATATGAGAATTTGATTGAGGTAAACTATTCAAGTGAGGGAATAAAAGTGACAGGTTTTGTCACAAAACCTAAAATTTCAAAGAGTAACAGGACTTATCAGACACTTTTTGTCAATGGACGAACGGTAGAGAATTTCTTAATTTCAAATGCAGTTCAAAGTGTATACGAATCTTTTTTAATGAAAGGCAGATTTCCTATATATGTGCTATCAATAGATGTTTCTCCAAAGTGTGTAGATGTCAATGTTCATCCGTCAAAGAAAGAGGTTAAGTTTGATAATCCAAACAAGATTTTTGGAATAGTTAGAAAGGCGGTTGAAAATGCACTTTTGTCGAGCAACCAAATTGCAAGTTTTATAGCAGAGGACTATGTCAATAATTTTACAAACTCCTCTTTAAAATCTCCAATTGATAGAGAGGATTTAGTAAAAGACTTTGGTCAAAAGGGTACATTCTTAGATAATGCAAACCCAACAGACTATGAAAGGGATGGTAACTCTATTCATAAAGAGAATAATTCACACGTGCCAAACGACTTGACTAAACAAAGACAGACGCAAGAGATGATAGACAATATAAGTTTAAAGTCTCTTTTAGAAAGAAAACCTATTGGCGAAAGTGAGGGACGAAGTTACAATAAAGATTACAGCATTGACCTAATTGACACCTCAGTTAAGCCTGCAAATCCTGAGCAATTCGACATTGAAGTGAAAAAAGTTGAAGAGGAGGATGTTATAGACCAAAATGGCAATAAAGTCAATAAGGACCTAGACGATTTATCCAAACTTTCAATAAAAGACTACATCATTGAATCAAAAACAAATTCGACGTTCTTTTTTGACCAAGATGGTTCAAGATATTCTCCTGATATTAGGTCGAAATTTAGCGAGGAAAAATTTTTAAATGCCTCTGTTAAAGATGAAATGAAGATACTCGGCACTCTATTTAAGACCTATATTGTCATTGAATATGATGATAGTGTGTACTTTATTGACCAGCACGCAGGTCACGAAAGACTGCTTTATGATAGACTGGTCAAAGCGGTTGACAGTAATAACAATTTAAGTCAAGATTTGCTTGCTCCTTATGAGTTTACACTTGGAGCGAAGGAGTCTCAACAGATTGATTTGGCACTTGACGAACTAAAAAAACTTGGGTTCGACATTGAGAAAAATGGATATACCTACAAGATTAAAAGTGTACCTTACGTTCTGACCAGCATAGAACTTAACAGTTTTGTAGACGAACTTGTTAAAGATAGCATTCATTGGGATAAAAAGCCTAGTGACTACATACACTCAAAACTTTGCCAAACTGCTTGTAAACACGCAATAAAAGCAGGTGATAGCATTAGCAAAGATGACTGTGCCTATATTATTGAAGAGGTAAGAAAGGGAGTAATGCTTTGTCCGCATGGCAGACCTATAACTCTTGTAATTACAAAGCATGAGTTTGAGAAGATGTTTAAGCGAATTGTTTAATAAAGATGATTAAAATATTAAAAATTAAAGGTTAAGTAAAATCTTTTAAGTGAGATTATATATTTATATATGAAATATGCAAAAGGTGCGAAATATGAAGAAAGTGCTGTTTATTTTGGGTACTACTTGTTCTGGTAAAAGTGACTTTGCGGTAAAACTTGCAAAGATGTACAATGGCGAGATAATCTCAGCAGACTCAGTGCAAGTTTACAAAAATTTTGATATAGGTTCAGCGAAAATAATTCAACAAGAAATGGATGGTATTGTCCATTATGGTATTGATATAAAGGAGCCAAACGAAGAATTTACCGTTTATAATTTTGTCGAGTATACAAAAGAAAAAATTGATGAAATTCTCTCAAAAAACAAACTTCCAATTATTGTTGGAGGGACTGGATTGTATGCAAAGGCACTTATTGAGGGGTATAACTTTGGTGATACAAATAAGCATAGCGAGTTTAGAAAAGAAATTGAAAAAGAAATTGAAGAAAAGGGAATAGATGAGGTCTACAGTAGACTTAAAGACCTTTCACCGAAACTGGCAAAGGATGTTGACAGAAAAAATCCTGTTCGAGTAACTAGAGCATTTGAAATTGCTAAGTTTGGTGGTGAAAAACAATCAAAAATTCAAAGCCAATACCATTTTCTTGTCTTTGCATTGACAATGGATAGACAGTTATTGTATACAAAAATAAATAAGCGAGTCGACAGTATGCTAAATAATGGCTTAATTGATGAGGTCAAAAGATTGTATCAAAAATATGGACAGGATATACAACCAATGAGAGCAATTGGCTATAAAGAAGTGGTAAGTTTTTTAAAGGGAGAGATTTCAGAACATGAAATGACCGAACTTATCAAGAGGCACACTAGAAATTATGCAAAAAGACAACTAACATTTTTAAAGGGTATGAAAAATGTTATCTACTTAGACAGTAACGAAAAAACAAAGGCATTAAATTTTGCAAAAGGAGAAATTGACAAATGGTTGACACAGAAAAAGTCTTAAAAGAGACAGAAGATAAGTTGAGCGAAAGATTTAAGCAGATTGATGATATTGCCTTCAAAAATCAGAAAAAAGTTTTAAAGGCATTTATTGATTGCAAAGTCTCATCACAGTGCTTTGCAGGAACAACAGGCTATGGATATGACGACGTTGGCAGAGATACTCTTGCAAAAGTTTATGCGAAAGTTTTTGGATGTGAAAAAGCAATTGTTTCACCCATTTTGACCTGTGGAACCCATGCTATATCAACTGTCCTTTATGGTCTTTTAAGACCAAGAGATATTATCTTATCAATTACGGGCATTCCTTATGATACTTTGCATGAGACTTTGTTTGGTAAAAACAACTTTTCGCTTGAAGATTTAGGTGTAAAATACTACCAAATTGACTTGAATAAAGACAGCACATTTAAAAAAGAGGAGATTTACAAAAAGGTTAAGAAGTTAAAACCAAAAGTTGTCTATCTCCAGCGTTCTAGGGGATACAGCGAACGAAAAGCACTTTCGCCTTATGACATGAAAGAGATTTTTGATAATATAAAGTCTATTTATAGCGACTGCTTTATTGTTGTTGACAACTGCTATGGCGAATTTGTTGACGAAATTGAACCAACAGATGTTGGTGCGGATGTCTGTGTAGGCTCGCTTATCAAAAATGCAGGTGGAGGACTTGCGGCAACAGGAGGGTATATTGTCGGCAGTGAAAAGGCAATTGACAGCATAGCATCTAGATATACAAATCCATCTTTAAAACTCGAAGTAGGCTCATATGAAATGGGGTATAGGCTGTTTTATCAAGGTTTTTTCATGGCACCGCATACAGTTGCTCAGGCATTAAAAGGCACCGCACTTGTAGGGCAAATAATGCAAGATAAGGGCTATAGAGTGATACCATCAAACGACGAAAAACCGCAGGATATAGTCAAATCAGTAGTTTTCAATACTGCTGATGAACTTATCAAATTTGTGCAAACTGTGCAAAAGGTTTCAGCGGTTGATGGATATGTTTTGCCACTTCCATGGGATATGCCAGGGTACAAGGATAAGGTAATTATGGCAGCGGGTACATTTGTGGGAGGTTCGTCAATAGAACTTTCCTGTGACAGTCCAATTCGAAGTCCATACATTGCATACTTCCAAGGTGGACTAACATACGAGCACGTCAAAGCCTTTGCCGAAAGACTTATTGAACTTTATTAGATAACTTTTCTCGCTTTGTTCTTTTTTGATGCTTTGTTTCATACATTAAAATATGACAAATAAGCACAAAAATCGTTTTTTTAAGGATATTTTCGACTTTGTAATGGACTCCTGCAAGGCTAGTAAGATAAAAACCTTGTCTTTGCTTGTGGTAATTACAATTGCCTTAATTACAGGTATAATTGTTGCAATCAGAACTCATGATAATTACAATATTTCAAACAATTTTGGAGTTGTGGATATTTCTTCAAATGAGGTGAATTCCTCAACTTTTTTCACTCGACTTTTATCTATGCTTTTGGTATTTGTTGTGTTGCTAGGTAGTTCTTATAACAATTACACCTTTATAATAGGTATTATTTTTATAGGATATAGAGCCTATTTGTTAGGACTCAACATCTGTCTTATGATAGTTTTCTATGGGTTTTCAGGCGTGATAGTCTCAGTTGTTGTAGCCTTTCCTTGTCAACTTTTAACACTTTTAGTGCTTGCCACTTTTTTTATAACAATGTCGAAAACATTTTGTGATTACCGCTCTTTTGGAGGGTGCAAAATACCAAGGCAAAAGACTAAGATTATTTTGACCGCTCTTGTTTGTCTGCTGTTACTATGTATAATAGAGTCAATTTTGCTTGCACTCTTTAGTGCTAAAATAATACTTGTTATTTAGGTTTTTTAAGTTAAGTCTTGTCGTTGATTGATTTTTAACAACAAAATGTACATTTATAAAATCTAATTTGAGTTGATATTTAAAAACAAATTATTAAAATTAAACTATTAATAGGTATAAAAAAGATTTTTTTGATAACACTATTTTCAAAAGGAGAGCGTTATGAAAAAAAATCTTATTTTAGTTATAATGGTTAGTTTGTTTTTGTTAACTTTTATATTTTCGCCAACCACAGCACTCGCAAGGGCGGAGAGCGAGATAGACTTAACCTGCAAAAGTGCCTGTCTTGTAGATTATAGTTCTTCGACCATGCTTTATGGTCATAATCCAAAAGAACATTTACCTATTGCAAGCATGGTAAAAATGATGACCATACTTTTGACTTTGGAGGAATTTGACAAAGGGGCGCTTACCGAGGATACCATGATAACAACTTCAGAGAATGCTTCAGGAATGGGCGGAAGCCAAGTTTTTATAGACCCCTATGTTGAGTATAGTGCTGGGGATATGTTAAAAAGTGTTGTTATGGCATCAGCAAATGATGCATCGGTTGCTCTTGCCGAACATATAAGTGGAAGCGAGAAAGCATTTGTTGCGAAGATGAATGAAAAAGCAAAGGAACTCGGCATGAATGATACATATTATGTAAACTGCACAGGACTTCCAGCACCAGAACAATATTCGTGCGCTCTTGATTGTGCAATTGTACTTAAAGAGGTTGCAGAGCATGAGTTGTATCACAAGTATAGCACAATTTGGATGGACGAACTTGTTCATCCATCAGGTAGAAAAACCGAACTAGTCAATACAAATCGTTTAATAAGGTACTACGAGGGTTGTGACGGAGGTAAAACGGGTTCAACAAATGAGGCTGGATGTTGCCTTTCAGCATCTGCAAAGCGAAATAATATGCGACTAATTTCGGTTGTAATTGGAGCAAACAACAGTCAGACTAGGTTTAATGAATGCACTAAACTCTTTAATTATGGATTTGCAAACTTTGAGAGCAAGAACATTGTAGACTCTTCGTTGCCTGTTATGAATTTAGCGGTAAACAAGGGCAAGGTTGACAACGTTGATGTGTATGCCAAGGATAATTATTCTGTGGTTGTAAAGAAGGGTGACAAGTCAGGACTAGATGTAACCTATGAAAACCCAAAGACAATAAAGGCACCTGTTAAGCAAAACGAAATTGTAGGTAAAGCCATAGTGTCGAATAATGGTACAGTTGTTAAAGAGATAGACTTAATAGTTAAAAATGACATTGAGGGCTTGTCGCTAAAAGATTGCTTTGATAAGATTTTGGTAAATTGGTAGGAACTATTTGTTAGTCTCTAAATTCTAATTAATAACCAAATCTAAATGCCTTAATATTTAATAAAATTTATAACAGATATTACAAAAATACCCAACTTAATGGGTATTTTTTGTTAAATAGAATTAAAGCGAGATGTATTAGATATGAAGAATTAAAAATAAGAAAAATGCATATTTTGATTATAAAAATAAAACAAAATTTATTATTTAAAAATTACTTGATTTTCTCTTCAATTTATAATATAATTAGTCTATATAAGTTTTGGAGAGATAGTGGCAGAAGAACCTATTAAAAATTTACAAACAAATGATGAAGAGCCTCAAGTTGCTGAAACCGAGCAACTATCT
The DNA here is from genome assembly GCA_944350275.1 of uncultured Clostridia bacterium. Classification (GTDB taxonomy): domain Bacteria; phylum Bacillota; class Clostridia; order Christensenellales; family UBA1242; genus Caccovivens. The sequence goes on from CALVOK010000031.1 coordinate 25,378, forward strand.
TTTACCGATGAAAAATATCGTTTTAAACTTGACAATTTTGAGGGACCACTCGACCTTTTGCTTCACCTTATAAAAGATGCCAAACTAGATATCATGACAATCAAACTTGCAGATATAACTGAGCAGTATCTTGACTATATGCAGGACCTCGACAGTGTTGATATGGACAGAGCGAGTGAATTTATAACCGTTGCTGCCACACTAATTGAAATAAAAAGTAAACATTTATTACCTGTGGAGACTGAAGAGGAGCCTGATGCAGAGGATAGCGAGGCATTACTTCTTCAAAGGCTGAGAGAATATGAGTTATTTAAGAAAGAGGGAAAACGACTTAAAGAACTTGAAGATATAAATAAACTCTACCGTGCGCCAGGCAAGGAGACTGAGAAGGTTAAGATAATCATAAAAGATATGGTGCTTGATAAACTGCTTGATGCATTTGCCAACCTTCTTGCCAAACAACAGGCACGAGGCAAGGAGAAAGAGGAGCCTAAAAAGATTGTTAAAGACAGATTCACGGTTGCTGAAAAAATTATATCAATACGTTCTTACGCACGCGAACATCGCAGATTTCCATTTGAAGAACTTTTTACAAATGATATGACCAAAAGTGAAATGATAAATGTGTTTTTAGCCTTGCTTGAACTATTAAAATTACAGAGTGTAAGGGTTGAACAGATGGGAATTTTTCAACAAATCAACATTATTTCAAACGAGGAAGCAGTATGAATATTTTAGATGAGAAGAACTTAAAAGAGATACTCTATTCCATTTTGTTTGTTGCAGGAGATGGAATAGAGAGGTCTTTTATTGCTGAAAAACTTGATATAAGCAAGAAAGATTTAGACAAGGCAATTGAAGAACTTAAAAAAGAACTTTCTGGCGACAAAGGTGTACATTTAATAGAGTACAAGGACAAAATCCAACTTGCCACAAATCCAAACTATGCCTCATTTATATCAGATGTGCTTAATCCAATTCGAGAAAAGTCTCTTACCAGAGCCGCTCTTGAAACCCTTGCAATAATAGCATACAAACAACCAATCACCAAACTTGAGATTGAGGACATTCGTGGTGTAAACTCAGATTATGCAGTACAGATTCTCATTGACCAAAACATGATAGAGGTTGTGGGAAGAAAAGACGCGGTCGGAAAACCGTTATTGTTTGGAACGACCGAGAATTTCCTAAAACGTTTTGATATAAAGAATATTTCCGACTTGCCAGACTACGACGAATTGCTAGAGAGAATAAAGACTATTAGGTCGGAAGAGGATGAAAACACACAAAACACTTTGTTTAGAAATGTTGACGACCTTGAATTTATAGAAGAACTTCCTGATTATCTAAAAGGGGAAAACGTTCAAAAATTTGAGGCTGATGGCAATGAAGAAATAGAAAGTTTAAATGTGAAGCAAATTGATAAAGAAAATATGGCTATAGAAAAAGAGTTGACTGCCTTAGATGAGGATATAGAAAATATTATAGATGAGAGTGAGGTTTCACAGAAAGAAACGAAAGAAACAAAAACTGTCAACGCAAAGAAAAATGACAGCAAAAAGGGTAAAACAAATAAAGCAAACGAAAAATCATCAATTAAGGTGGATGATACTAAAGGGCATTTAGAAGATAACATTGATGAACTAAAAAATGTTATTCCAAAAATGATTAAAACGGAGATACAGAATAATAACATTGAGAATGATATAGACGATAAATTATTGGGTGAAAATGAAGATTTACACAACATTGATAATTCTAAAGACATAAGTAAAGATTTTGACCTATCAAATCTTGATGAACTTATGGGCAGTGACCTTGATGATGACCTAGTAATTGGAAGTATAGATGTAGAAAAATTGCGTGCACTCTTTGAAGATGATAGTCAAGAGAAGAATATAAACTAAAAGCAATATATTGACGAACATTAAGCCTATCAAAGAGAGGTTGGTACTTTATATGGAAAAACACCAGATTTCACTGGTGTTTTTTCATATAAAAACTCTTATAAAAAGTAGTATGTATGTCAGACGTACTACTATTTATAGTATTTTGTATACAAGACATATTACTATATCTAGTATTATGCAATGCGTAATAGTACATTTTCTCTAATGAATATAATAGTTTTATCAAGCATAGAATAGACTATGCAAAAAAGAATTAAAAGTTATGGAAAAAGTTACAATTTCGTGCAGTTTAAGGTCAAGATAAATAGGCTTATTATATTAAAGGTATTATTTTTTACACTTGTGTTAATTGAGATAGTTTTAGGTATTTTATGGGCATTAGGATATTAAAGAAAATTAAAAAGGTTAAGTTTCCAGTTCATCCATCGTTTATTTTACTTGCTTTATGGTTTATTTTGACAAGGGACCTGCTGAGTTTTGTCTCTTTTGTTATGGTGGTGTTATCTCATGAGTTTGGACATTATTTTGTTGCAAAGAAGTTGGGATATAAGTTGGATAGTTTTTTTATTGCTCCGTATGGTGTGAGTTTAAATTATCAAGAGAAGGCATTTGATAGCAAGGATGAGGTGCTAATTGCCTCTGCGGGACCTTTTGTCAACGTATGTTTAACACTTTTTCTTGTGTCTATGTGGTGGATATTTCCAAATTTATATAATTTTACATTTAACATTGCCGAACAATCACTTATTTTGGGACTATTCAATCTACTTCCTGCCTATCCACTTGATGGAGGGCGAATTTTGGTAGGGCTTTTGCAACATACTCTTCCACGAGAGAGGGCGGTGTCCTTGACACGAAAGTTTAATTATATTTTTTCTTTTTTGCTTTTAACACTCTTTATCATTTCATGTTTTGTAAACTTCAATCCATCACTTTGTTTATGTGGGTGCTTTCTAATTCTTGGAATAATTGATTCAAAGTATGAAAGTCGATACACACCCATTTCGATTTTTAAAAAACAAACAAAAAATTTTTCAAAACCTGTGTTTTATGCGGTTAAGAGTGATGTTACAATTTCTCAACTTTTAAAGCATATTGAGGTTAACAAATTTACAATATTTGTTGTCGTGTTATCAAACGGAAAGACTATCCAACTTGACGAAGAGAAGGTAAAAAAGTTATCTTTAGCCTATCCGTTGACAACAAAAATAGATAAGATTTTTAAGAATTAGTATGTTTACTAAATGACAATTTTTAATTTTTGGTATTTATAAACGGTTATTTAGTTATAATTCCATAACTGTTTTAAAAATAAATGTTCCAATAATTGTTACTAAAAGTCAAGTGTCTAAACTAAAAATGGCAAGAGAGAATCTATATTTTTCCTTTCGAGTTCTTTTAGATTTGTGAGGATTTCGTCAAGTTCTTTTGATAATCCCTGATGATCTGCCTGGTCTTTTATGCAAGTTAAAAACCCCATAAATGTGCCAAGAAGCATAAGTTCTGCGATGTGTCGAGTGGTTTTATCTGTCATTGTTGACATATTGATAGAACTCCATAGTTTTGCTTTTTCCAGCCAATTGTTATCCTTTATTCCTTCAATTTTTTCGGCTTTTGCAAAAAGTTCGCATTCCTTTTCAAGTGCAAGGTATTTGTCCTCTTCACTCGCCAATTCCTTTTGAAGTTTGTTATCTTTTACTTTTGGTAGTATATCCTCAATAGATTGTACTGCCGTTTTTATGTTCTGATAGATAGCGTTTATGTACTCTGTGATTTTTTCTTTTTCGTCCATTTTAACCTCCAATTTAGTTTGTGTAAAAAACTTTAAAATATTACAAAATTTGACAAATATTTAAATTCTTTATGTGACTCTTGTTTTGGTGTTTTATATGCTATTTATTTTCGAGCATTCATCAGTTAGAATGTAGATATTATCGAGAACCGCCACCTAAATTATTTGCACAAATAATTTTTTATAACAAAATCTATGTATACAATTTTTATCTTTGCAGAAAATAAAACCATGAAAACAAGCACGAAAATTTTATTTGTCATATTTATTGCAGTAACAATACCATCTCTGGTACTGGGCAATTCCATTCTTGCTGGGATAACCGCTACCGAAAATGGTTTTATCTTTAACTTTGATGTAAAAGGTATAATTGCAATCATCTTGACAGTGTTCTCAATAGTCCTAGGTTCAATACTCTTCACTCGATTTTTGTCGTCGCTGAGGCTGGAGTATGCTTTATTTTTTTCAAGTTTGCCTCTAATTGTCATATATGGCGGAATAATGTTCTTGATAGCAGATTTATCAAATATAAATAGTAACTTTGCAAAATCTGTTCGTTCACTTTTGAACCTTTCGACAGACAATGCCTATAACACTATTTTGTGGGCGGTTTTGGTAACCATAATTTTTATAGTGCTTCTATCAATTAATTACTTTTTAATGTGTAAACCTATGAACAAACTTGAAAGGATAGTCTCTCGCCTAGGAGACGGAAAGGTTAAGGAAGAAAAACTGCAGATAGGTGGTGGAAAACAGTTTAAAAATATTGAGCATGGTCTCAATAAAATAAACAACAATTATATGGAAAAGGATAGGACACTGCGAACGGTCGACCTTAAATCTCAAAGAGATATTTCAAAACGACTGCTTCGTTTTATAGGTAAAAATGACCTTTTAGAACTAGAGCGAGGTAGACAAATCAAAAAACATTCGACGATAATGTCTATCAGGCTTGATAGCAGTGATAATTCTCTTACAGGCGACTACAATAGGCTTAATTCGCTTATAAATGGACTTTCACCAATTGTTAGACGATATGGCGGATTTATGCTTAATTATTATGGTAGCGGTGTCGTTTGCATTTTTACAAGGTCAGAGGATGCTATTGACTGTGCAGTGGCAGTTTGTAGAAATATAAGGTTAAAAAATAAGGCAAACAATGGTGAGTACAAGGTAAGACTATCTATTTTTTCTGGAGAACCTTCACTTGCTTTGACGGGTCAAGATAAAAAACAACTTTTGGTCGTCTCAGATGAAGTCAAATTGCTGGAAAAAATGAGAAGGATAGGAGATTTTATAGATGCGAAAATAGTGTTTTCTAAATCATGTATAGATGATTTGCCTTTGCGGTATAAATTTGCATATAGGTATATAGGCAACTTAAATACCTACGACAACAGTGACATCCTGCTGTTTGAAGATTTAGATGTCTACTCTAAGGAAAAATCAAGTAAACTTATAAAAAATAAAGGGCTGTTTGAACGAGGAGTAATTTGTTACAACAATGGAGATTATCAAAAAGCACTTGACTATTTTAAAGAAAACTTGAGGATATATTCAGATGACAAGGCAGGGTATGTCTATTATAACAACGCAAAAGAAAAACTAAGTCAAGACGGCAATAATTAGATAAATAGCCTATCTATTAAATATACCACATAGTAAAAGGTGCCTAAACGGAACAGATAAAGTCTAAAGTTTAAGTAAATTCTACGACAAAAAAGCATCTAAACGGAACTAATATTGTCTGTCTTTTAAATGCAGTGTACGATGTAAAAGTGCCTAAGTGGAACAGATAAAATCTATAATTTAAGTAAATTATACGATAAAAAGCATCTAAACGGAACTAATATAGTCTGTCTTTTAAATGCAGTGTATGATAAAAGGTCCCTAAGCGGAACAGATAAAATCTATAATTTAAGTAAATTCTACGATAAAAAGCATCTAAGATGCCTTGACAGGAGATGGGGAAAAGGTATATACTTTTTTTATGAAGTGGAAAAGGGAACTTGGCAAGATTAAAACCTGTCCAAGATGTCATATGCAATATGCTGAAGGTCTTGAGGTCTGCTCAGATTGCGGACTAATTTTTTCGCGTCTTGAAATAGCGACGAATACCGACGCAAAGAAAAAAATAAAACGCTTCGATTTTGACTATATTATCAAGACGAACCAACTGCCTAGCGATGTGAGTTATATAAAACTCCTGCTATATTCAATTTTCCTCGGTGTGTTTGGTGGACACTGCTTTTATGTAGGCAGGTACTTTAGAGGCTCTTTGCTTCTTGCTAATTTTCTGTTTTTGTTATGTTTAACCATTTTTAATGACGCGATTGCTCAGGTTGGTGATGGTGCCTTGCTGGGTATCTTGTCGACCCTATGCGGTTTTATCCTGCTTGTATGGCTTTGGGATATAATCATGATAGCAACAAAACGTTTCAAAGTGCCTATTGCAATTGACCTAGAAAGCGAAAGGGCAATTTACGAGAAAGAAAACGAGGAACGTCAAAAGTATTTAAGCGAGATTGATAAACTTAATAATGAAATAGAAACCAATAGAAGTATATTAAAGGAAAACTTTGAGGACAATACTGACCAGACTAAATCAGAAGAGCCAAAGGATAGCGACAATCTTGATTTAAATAGGTCAGATAAAAATAATTCAAAAAGATAAGAGGATTTTAAAATGAGAATTGTAGTGGGTATAAGCGGAGGAGTTGACTCGTCGGTTTCGGCATATCTTCTAAAAGAACAGGGACATGATGTCATTGGTCTTTTTATGGTAAATTGGGAAGAGAAAGACGGATATTGTACTGCCGAAGAGGATTTTGAAGATGTAAAGAGGGTGTGCAACAAAATAGGTATTCCATATTTTTCAGTTAACTATTCAAAGGAGTATTATGATAGAGTCTTTGAGTACTTTCTTGACGAATACAAAAATGGTAGAACACCAAATCCTGACGTTTTATGTAACCGTGAAGTTAAGTTTGGACCATTTTTAGAACAAGCACGGAAACTTGGTGCTGATATGATAGCGACAGGACATTATGCAAAGAAGATTGAAAAGGACGGCAAATTCTATCTTGCTAAGGCTGATGACCTTAACAAAGACCAATCATATTTTTTAAATCAACTCAGTCAAGAACAATTAGCAAGTGTAATTTTCCCGCTTGCAAGCATAGATAAACCAAGAGTGAGGAAAATTGCTCATAAACTTGACCTATCAAATGCCGAGAAGAAAGATAGCACAGGTATATGTTTTATTGGTGAGCGTAATTTTAAAAACTTTTTAAAAGAATACCTGCCTGCAAAGCCAGGTAAAATTTTAGACTTAGATGGCAACGAGATAGGAACTCATGACGGATTAATGTACTATACTTTAGGACAGAGGCGAGGTCTTAACATAGGTGGTCGAAAGGGTGGAAATGGACAGCGATGGTTTGTGATTAAAAAGGACCTTGAAAATAATATTCTATATGTTTCACAAGGCGAGGACGACTTGCTATACTCAGATTATCTGTTTGCAATTGGAATGAATTGGATACCAGAAATTCCTAATAATAGGACATTTGAATGTTTTGCTAAATTTAGATATCGTCAGCCTGACCAAAAGGTAAAAGTAACTATTCTTAACGAAAAAGAGATTCGAGTAGATTTCGTTGAAAGTCAGAGAGCAATAACACCAGGACAATTTGTTGTTCTCTATGATGAAAAAGGTATATGCCTAGGTGGCGGTACTATTGACAAGAGTTTTAAAAAGGATGGGAGACAGATAAGTTGACTGCCAGCAAACGCAAGCATTTTCAATGCTTGCAAAGCATAAGCCTTCGGCTTGTGCTTGCCATTTTCTGCCTAGAGGTCAGAAAATGGGTTTGCTGGCAGGTTTTATGTATAAAAATTATCAAATTAGCCAACCTATAAATAGGAGGTTAGAAATGATAATTGCAAACTGGATAGCATTTATTATCTTGCTTATTGGTGGACTAAATTGGGGACTTGTAGGACTTTTCAATTTCAATCTTGTCGCATGGATAAGCATGGGTAATAAAATTATAGAGCGAATTATATATGTCCTTGTTTTAATTGCAACCATTTGGTTAATTATCTCTGCTGCAATAGATGGTGGAATAGTACTCACCAATGGACTCTATAATCGTGCATAATATAGATAAACTAGAAAAGAGAATTTCTCAAATTCTCTTTTTTTATGTATAAATCTTTGACAGACTAAAATACTTAAGATGGAATAGATTAAAAACAGACGTAGATTGCAAACAGATTAAAATTGTATTATTTAATTAAAATTCACTTGACAAATTCGGTGAATTTTGTTAAAGTTTAGTTTATGCAGAGATGGCCGAGCGGTTTAAGGCGCACGCTTGGAAAGCGTGTGAGGTGAACAGCCTCCGCAGGTTCGAATCCTGTTCTCTGCGCCAAAAGTGCATACTAAATAAAACAACTTAAATAGACATAAAAAATATCCATGCAACTTGCATGGATATTTTGTCAAACTATTCTTCGTCCATTTCATAATGAGAACCAGAGTTTTGTGTTGCAGGGAAACGTTGACCTTTTTCAAGGTAGCAACTTCCGCCACATCTGCCATCTTTGTCATAGCAAGAATAGTTTGCAGATTTTGGTGCTTGTTCACCAGGTTTCCATTGTTTACTCATTTTCAACCTCCGTAATTAGTGTGTGTAAAAATTTTTTCTTTATTCTTTTTTTGATAATTTTTTTAATTAATTTACCAAAATAGTTTGTAAAAAGATTTTGTTTTAGTTTATAATAAAAATGAGGTAGATATGATAAGAATTTGTACAGATAGTTGCGTTGATATAAACAAGGACCAAATTGAAGAAAATGACATTGCAGTATTTCCTCTTTCAGTTATACTTGATGATAAGGAATATTTAGATGGTGTCAATATTTCACCAAAAGATATTTTTGATTATGTTTCAAGGACAGGGAATTTGCCAAAAACTGCCGCACGTAGCATAGAAGATTTCAAAGCGTTTTTTCAAGAACTATTGAAAGATGGTGACGAGGTGATATACATGGGTATTTCTAGCAAATTGTCCTCGGCATATAATTATGCTCTTCAGGCAAAGGAGGAGTTAAACAATGATAGGCTCCATATAGTTGACAGTAAATCACTTTCTACAGGGATAGGACTGCTTGTTCTCTATGCTTGCTCTCTTGTGAGGGAGGGAAAATCTTGTGAAGAAATTTGCAAAATTATTGAAAACCAAGCAATGCATAATCAAACTTCATTTGTTGTTGACACTCTTGACTATCTCTACAAAGGGGGTAGGTGTTCGGCAATGGCGAGATTTGGTGCAAACCTTTTAAAAATAAAACCTAGACTCGAACTTGTTGATGGAAAGATTGAGAACACAGGCAAATATATGGGGAAATTTAACAGTGTAGTGTATAAGTACATTGATGATATGCTTTCATTACACAGTAATGTTAAAAAGGATTTATGCTTTATAACTCATACCTGCCAAGATGACAACTTTGTTCAAGAGGTTGTAGACTATGTTAAAAGCAAGAATGTTTTTGACAAGGTGGTCTCTTCTCGTGCTGGTGCAACTATAACCTGCCATTGCGGAGAAAACACACTGGGAATCTTATATTTGTTAGAAAAATAAGGTATTTTTAAATTGCAATAAAAGTTAATTTTGTTACCTAAACGATTAAAAGGAAATAGATTATGAATGACTGTTTATTCTGTAAGATAATAAAAGGCGAGGTGCCATCATATAAAATTTACGAGGACAAATATACATATGCATTTTTGGATATAAGCAATGATGCGAATGGACATATCCTTGTTATTCCTAAAAAGCACTCTGTAAATGTTTTAGATACTGACGAAAGAGAACTTGCTCATGTTATGAGCACAATAAAACTTATCTCAAATCATTTGGTAAATGAGTGTGGCTTCGATGGGGTAAACATACTAAACGCAAGCGGAGAGTCAGCCGAACAGAGTGTTTTTCATCTGCATTTTCACTTGTTGCCACGAAAGAAAGGAGATGAACTGCACGTTTTTCCATCGCTAGAAAAGAATGGTGAGTCGCTCGAAGAAATCTGTAAAAGGTTGAAAATAGAAGAATGAAAAATATAGTTTTGTATACAGATGGAGCCTGCTCAGGCAATCCAGGAAAGGGAGGCTGGGGAGCAATACTTTTTTATGGCGAGACAAAAAAAGAACTCTCTGGTGGAGAGGCTGAGACGACAAATAACCGTATGGAACTTACAGCAGTTATTAAGGGACTTGAAGCATTGAAAGAACCATGCAATGTTGATGTGTATAGTGATTCTGCATATGTTGTCAATGCTTTTTTGCAAGGCTGGGTCAAAAATTGGCAAAGTAATGGTTGGCGTTCGACAAAAGGGCAGGTATTAAATATTGACCTTTGGCAAAGACTTGTCGAACTCTGCCAGATTCACTCGGTATCATGGCACAAAGTGAAAGGTCATGCAGATAATGTTTACAACAATAGATGTGATGTTCTTGCTCGAGGGCAGATAACCGCTCAAAATGTATAATAAAAACACTATTATGTAATTGTTATAGTTTCATAACATAATAGTGTTATTTTTATAAAGATTTGACGGTTTTTAATAAGTTGATTGTTTTATCTATTTAGTCAATGTTTATAAGTTTTTCATAAATAAGTTCGTAGATAGAAGGAGCATTGACCTTCCATTTATGGATTGCCTCATTTGCCGATTGTCTAGATGGTGCTTTAATATTCAAAACAAACATGGGTTTGTTTATAAGTGGTTCATAAATTTTAAGTTCTACATTGTATGAGCCGTCATCATTCTTTGAATAGGTCGCACTGTATTCTTGTGAGGATTTTACGTTTAATCTGTTTGCTTGAAGGTATGCGGATATTTCCTCACGTTTCGCAAGAGGGATGCGTCTATAAAGATTTGACAAACATTCCCGACCTTCATAGGTTAGGGCATAGAGTTCTTTTTCTTCATTGTCGTCGCCTATTTTGTACAAGAGTTTACTGTCAACTAAATTGTGTATTATTGCCTTACAGTCCATGTAATTTTGTATCCATGTATTTTTTACACTACAAATGTCAAGAATGGAGTCCTCTGTCAAAGGAATTTCCATCTTGTCAATAACAAAAAGCATTGTAAGTTTGTCTAGAACGAGTTGTTCTTTCTCCGAAAGTACTTTATCCATATGTGATATTATACCATGTTTTTAAAATAAATCAAATTTTTTTAGATATTTTGTTTGTAAAATCAATTTTATGTGTTAAAATGTAAAAAAGGGGTTAATTATGGACAAAGAAAAATTAAAAGAATTTTTTGATGCTTGCGATGATTTTATATCTTGCAAGTTCTTAGTAGCAGAATATAAACTTCAAAGAATGCTTCAAGTATTGTCGCAAAATGAGGATATTTGTGCTCTTATTGGAGATTGTCTTGAACAATTTAATAGAGATAGAGAATTTGCTAAGGCATTTATCCAAGATGGACAGGGCGAACTTATTTGTGATATGCCGACCGAGGAGTACAAAATTATTGCATTTGTTTTCTGCACACTTGTCGATATTGACAATAAGAAAATCGACTTAATAGATTTTGTAAAAAGATTTTACGGAAGAGAGGAAAATCCTTTCAAGGCATTTATAAATCAAATGGTTGTGCCTTTTAGAAATTTGCTTGCCGATGCTTTTGGTTATGATAAATTAAAGGTAGATTCTGACGATGAGGACGAATATAGGGACCATGACGATGACGACGATGATTACGATGAAGATGACGACGAGGAGGATGATGACGAGGATGATGAAGATGACGACGAGGATAACGAGATAGACGAAAACACCTTTGAAAAAGTCCAAAAAATTGCCGTCCAAATCATTGGTGACCTTCAATATTATAACCAATCTAAAAACAACACTGATGCTATTACAATCTGTAAGGCAATTGTAAAAACTTGTGACCTTCACGACAGTGAAATTACATACTCTTTGGCTTTAGCACTCAAATCATGCAGACCAAAACAGGTAAAATTTCTTGTAAAAGAAATGCTGGAATTGTTGAATATATAAGCATATAAAAACCTTTCAGTAGTTTGATTTGCTACAAATTTTTTCTATGTCTTTATCTGCTCGGTTTAACTAACTCAGATTAAGCCATTTTAAACAAAACAATCTGTGCACCTTAAAAGTGATACTTCTTTTATGGTGCATTTTTTATATCAGCAGTTTGCTTGCAGTTTGCTTATTATTAAATTTTTTATTATTGTCTATTATTTATTTATATATTTTATTATAAATAATATAATATTTGTTGACAATTTATTGACAAAAGTTGTAATAAAATGTTAAAATATAGACAACAAATATGATTTTATGCTTAAAAATTTTACTTAGTTCACTTTTTATAATAATTACCCAAATTTATGCCAAAATAATATAGACAAAAGAAAAGGAGATTAAAGATGTTAAAATTTAAAACCTCAACTTTAAATTACATAATGGTAGTGTTGTTAATGGTTCTTTGTTTAGCATTTACTTTCTCATGGGGAGACAACATTCTCACAGATGACGGCACAGAAACCGTCGCCGCACCGAGTGGGAATTGGACTACTTATAGAGCCAGTAGTTTTGCTGGTGGAAATGGTAACACTAGCACTAACCCTTACGAAATTTCCACTCCTGAACAATTGGCGTATCTTGCGTATCTAATAAATAGTAGTAGCACAAGTGTTTATAATGAATATAAAGATAAATACTATCGGATAACTGCATCTCTTGACATGAGTGCTCACTATTGGACACCAATAGGCAATTCTTTGTCTAGAGCATTCTCCGGACATATTAATTCACGTTCTTATCAAAATGGTTATGAGATATCTGGTATTAACAACTACAATACAAGAACTTCAAGTTATCAGGGTCTTTTTGGTTATGTATCAGGTGCCACAATTGCAAGGGTTGCTGTTGTTAATTCAACAATATATGGAGTAAGTTATGTTGGTGCAATTGTTGGGTATGCGACTGATACAACTACCATAGATCAGTGTTATAGCACTGCTACTGTTATTGGAACTGGTGATAACATAGGAGGTATTGTTGGGTGTATTACAGACGAGAATGATGGAGGGGAAGTAAGCAGTTGTTATTTTCGCGGAAGTGTTCAGGGAGGTTCCTATGTTGGTGGTATTGCGGGTGGTACTTTTCTTACATATGTATATAGTTGCTACAACGCAGGAACTGTAACTGGAGATGATTATATTGGTGGCATTGTCGGACGTGCAAGTCAAAATATTATTCAAGGAACTTACAGTAGTGTTGACTCAATGCCTATAAATACAAGAATATACAACTGTTTTAATGTGGGTTCAATATCTACATCTAAACAAGGAAATATATATTTGGGTGGTATTGCAGGATATGTTCAAAATACAATTGTTAGAAACTGTTATCATGCTGGCTCTTTAACTATCGTTTCGTCTACAACTCAGTCTACTTATGTTGGACAAATTGCAGGTCGTGTAGAACTACTTGATGATAACCCTGTAAACATTGAAAATTATGAACTTATATATGGTTGTAAATATTCAAATTCTTCATATTTATATTCATCAAATGGTAATATTAACATTGGAGGTATAGGCTATGCTGGTGGAGCATCAGGAAGTAACCCAGGTAGTACGTATACAAGTACAAGCAGTGGTGTTTTTGATGAAGAGGATTTTTATGGTAGTAGACTAAAAACTTATTTTACTTGGACAAGTGCATATAATGAATGGGGACAAAGTGGTGTTTGGGTTACTCAAACCAATGATTATCCACGATTAAGTAGATTTTCAACATTATACTATATTACTTACTATGAAGAAGGTGGTACACTAACTGGGAGTTTTCCTACGTCAGTATATGCAGGCAGTGTAATTGAAATAACTAATCCAATAGCACCTACTGGTTATGTATTTATGGGGTGGACGGCAGAAGGGTTGAACACATCTACAGCAATGTATGGTTCATCATCTACTCGACTTTATAATTGGACTAATGGAAATAGTGCACGAACTGAAACATACTTTAGAGATTTAACCACTCCAGGATTGAGAGTATATCTAACAGCGACTTATCAACCTATTTCATATACTATTGAATTTAATTGCGGAAGTTATGCTCAAAGTAATCCATCTAGTACAACTGTTAATTATGATAGTAATGTTACAATAAACAATTTAACAGCAAAAGAAGGCTCAGGACACTATTTTACAGGGTGGAAAGCACTCTCTGGACTTAGTACAACCACAGCCATGACAGGAACAAGCACTTCAAATTTTGTTTCATGGGATGGCTCGCCGACGACAAATCGATACTTTAAAAACTTGCGTTATACTACAGGTAGTGTTACTTTAGTAGCCCAGTGGGAAGCGGAGACCTATACAATTAATTATGATACCAAAGGTGGAACAGGTCCGACGAGAGATGGTGTAACAGTAACATCAGATTCCTTTACATATGGAGAGGAACTTGAGTTGCCTGTTGCAAATTTGTCAGGTCAAGTCTTTATTGGTTGGTCATATAATGGTGTAACATATAGTGATAGTATTGAAAATGTTGACTTAGGAAACGATGGTGCTACAGTGACATTTGAGGCTGTGTATGGCGAGTTACAATATAATGTCACAATCGTAGATGAATTCAATGGAGGTGACACATACACTTATAATTACTCTGACTTGGTATCAATTAATATTCCGACAGCAGATGGGTACACTTTTGCGGGTTGGGATTTGTCAGGAGATGTTGACATGACTGGAGGTAGACAGGGTACAACAAGCACACCAAATGCCACACTTACTGACCCGACAAACTCAACAAGCACCAGATTCATGTATCTATCTAGCACAAACGGAGGAACAGTTACATTTACTGCGATTTATGAACCGATTCAGTATAAGATTTATGTAATGTACAATAATGGAACGCAAATATCAATTCCTCCTAATTATGTGGATTATGGTGAAGTTTTTACAACGGAAATTCCAACATATGATGCATACCATTCTTTTGCTGGGTGGGGTATTAGTTCAGATACACTTGCTTTTAATCAAGATACAGCAAGATACGGAGCAGGATCAACTGCGAATAGCACATTTACACTTGATTCAGGGTATTACATGACAAATGACAGTGCGACATCCTTTAAAAACTTAACCACAACAAATGGTGGTTCAATTATAATTCTAGCATTATGGGAAGGTATAGATATAACCGTGCTATTGAATGGTAATGGTGGTTTAGTCGGTGGAACAACGGCTAATGTATTCTTAAGACCTAATATGGAGTATGGTGGTACTACGAATAATAAACTAACATCCAATTATTTATCAACAAGAGAGAACTATATATTCCAGGGTTACTACGACGCAATGAGTGGTGGTGTTAAAATATATGACGAAGAAGGAAATGCTGTAAGAGGAACAAAGTATTGGGATAATAGTGGTCGCTGGATATTTGGTGATGGTGCAATAGTACTCTACGCACAATGGGAAGGTGAACCTTATGAAATTCAGTTCTTTAATAGCCGAACGAAGTCGAGTGATTATGTAGATGCTAAATTTGGAGAAGTTGTGGTTTATGAGGTGCCAGAAGATGACCCGCCATACAAGTTTTTAAGATGGGCAGTTATGGGGAATTATTTCGATAGTGAAACAGCAAGATATGGCACAAATTCAACACCAGAAACACCATTTGATTATATAAGTGGAGATTATTATACAAATAGTACTGCCAACAGATTTTTGAATTTATCAACCACGGGAGGAACGGTAATTTTATTCTCTCAATGGGAGATTCAAGAGGTTGAAGTTACTCTAAATTCTACAGAGGGTAAATTTACTGATGGCTATTCTGAAAAGACGTTAAGTATGATCTATCAGCAAGGTGATAACTTCTCTATTTCTGCAGAATACATTCCTGTTCGAGATGGCTACACATTTGAGGGATATTTTACCATAGGTGGTACACAAGTTTACGACAGAAATGGAAATGCGATTTTAGGTACAAGTTATTGGAATACAAGCGGACAATGGATAGGTACAGAACCACTCACAATTTATGCTGAATGGGAAGAGATTACATATAGTATCATATTTAGGTCAGCCGCTGGTCATGCAGATGTGTTGGTGAATAATATCACTTATGAGCAAGTTGTAACTGTTGATTTGCCAGAGTGGGAAGGTTATGACTTTACAGGTTGGCTGGCTGAAGGTATAAACACATCTACAGCATTATATGGTGAAAATGATGAACCAGATAAATCATTTATAGACAATATGACATCCTCTCTTGCAAATAAATTTAAGAGACTTACAACAACGGACGGTGCTCAAGTGATATTAACAGGTCAGAGGGAACCAAAAACATATACCGTATATTTAGATGCTAATGGAGGAGATGTTTCACCATCTACGTTGGAGGTTAAGTATTTAGGTACTTATGGTGAAAATAATCGTGGAGAATTACCAGAACCGACGAGAGCAGGATTTATATTCAGAGGTTGGTATACTGATTTGGATAATGACGAGCAAATCCTTGCTAGCACACAATATACTTTGACTGATGATAGCACCATCTATGCTCAATGGGTGGACACATGGTCAAACCATGCATCTGATGATTTGGAGACTGAGGGTAGTTATTATATTGTATCAAGCGAAGAAGATTTGGCACGAGTTAGCAAGTTGATAAATGATACATATGATACAAGTGTACTTGATATGAACATACGTCTTACATCAAACCTAGACATGAGTGCTTATGTATGGGCACCTATTGGAACACCAGAAAGGGCATACAGTGGAAAGTTTGAGGGTAATGGACATATAATAACAGGTATAAGAAACTATTACAATTCAAATATACCAGAGGTATACAGTTATGTAGGACTTTTTGGATATACAGACGGAGCAACAATAGAGAATCTATTTGTCCGAGATGTTGACATAATAGGTGGAAGTTTTGTAGGAGGAATTGTTGGGCAGGCAATGGGTTCAACCAATATCAATGGATGTGCTTTTTCAGGAACAATTACTTCAAACTCAACAGCAACACGAGGCGCTTTAGTTGGTTATGGAGAGAACACAGTGAGAATCAATGACTGTATGGTATTTACAGCAAATACAAGGAATGGAATAGCAGGCGGGAATTGTACTGTTGTGACTTGTGTTTATATAATCAATGGCACTAGAGGATATATTGGAAGTGATTTTTCAAACTATGTTTATGTTTCAGGAATGACTGCACCTGTGTCTAAAGGTTTGTCGTGGCTTGCTCAAGGCGGAGAACCTTGCACTCTGACTGATATTCAAAATTGGGCAAATGGGGTAATTTAATTTATCTTAGTGTTTTAGAAATGTATGTTTAGTTATGCAAAATCATAATATAACCTAATAATTTTTGACTACTTCAAACATATTAAAATGCACTTTATTTTATAAATCATTGTTTAATTGGTTTTATTAAACATGATGGATAAATAAAGTGCATTTTTATTTGATAGTTATACCAGCAAAACATTTTAAATTAGCAGTACCAACAAACATGAAATTGCAGTTGCAATCAATGCGTGGGTAAATTTTTGGAGTACAAAAAACCATACAGGCATATTAAGTTTATTAAGCATAGTCAGTGATTGCAATATTGTCGAAATTCCTCCAAAACTAATAACAAAAGTGCAGGCGACAATAGACCAAACACCATTAATTGAAGAAGAAATATCAATACAGCCCTTTGTTATTTCAATGACACCTTCAAATATGCTGGCAAATTGGGGTGGAAATAGATTAAAAATTGGCGACATTGATGTTATTACAACAAAGAAAATTGCAATTATTACACCAACCGAAATAATACTTAGTGCTGAATCTATGACAATTGTTGATAAGTCATTTTTGTTTTGCTGTTGCTTTAAAGGTTGTTGAGAGGGTGAATTTTTAAAAGTTATATTTTTATAACAAATACCATTTATTAGAGCACCCAATATATGTGATAAAAAAATAATATAGCCATAAAGGGCATTGCCAAGCATTCCTATTCCTACTGCACCAATTATAAACATCGGACCTGAGGTTGAGCAAAAACTTGTCATCTTAAAAGCATCATTTTTATTTATTTTTCCAGATAGATAAAGGTCGCTTGTCATCTTTGCACCAACTGGGTAACCTGAGATTGCACTTGTTAGAAACACATATGAAGATATAGCAGGGGTGTTAAACATTTTCTTACAAGGTTTTGCAAATATTTTGGATATTTTTTCAACTACACCTGTCGAGGATAGCACTTTCGTGAAAAAGATAAAGGGCAGTACACTTGGAAGAACGTTAAAAGCCCAGGCACTTATACCGTTTAGCGTTTGTGCCATGTAAACCTCAGGGAATAAAACCATATTAATGATAATATAAAAGATAAATATGGCTAAAAAAATGTTATATTTTTTCATATAAGTACTCCAAAAATTTGACAAGATAGTCATAAAAATATATAATAAATATAGTGATTAGTTTGTTTCGTTGTAAAAGTCTTATAGATTATAAAATCATGTAATATGTTTATAAGGTGGACTTGTACAACTAAGTAAAATTAGTAATTGCTAAATTTCATATAATAAATAATCTATGTATGAAAATATGATTTCATTAATAAAGGGGACAAAATGAAGGTTAAAGAACTTTATAAAAAAGCCCGCTTGCTTAAAAAAACAATTGTTTTTCCTGAGGCGAGTTTTAGTGATAGAACACTTGAGGCAATAAAATTTATTCAAAAGAAGGAGATTGCAAGACCGATTCTTATAGGTGATGAAAGTGCACTTGTTCTCAGGGATAAATCACTTATTGATTACCAAATTA
Source organism: uncultured Clostridia bacterium (assembly GCA_944350275.1). Taxonomy (GTDB): domain Bacteria; phylum Bacillota; class Clostridia; order Christensenellales; family UBA1242; genus Caccovivens. The sequence goes on from CALVOK010000031.1 coordinate 43,988, forward strand.
TAAACCCAAAAACATTTCCAAACAGAGAAGAACTTGTCTCTCGTCTTTATGAAAAACGTAAAGACAAGGGAATGACGATGGAAGAGGCTGAAAAACTTGTGCTTGACCCTTATTATTTCTCAACGTTGCTTGTTGATATGGGAATTGCCGATGGAATGGTTGCTGGTGCTGAAGCGTCTACAGCAAACACAGTGAGACCTGCATTGCAGGTTATAAAGGCAAAGGAGAAAGGTGGAGTAGTATCTTCCTGCTTTTTAATGTTTGGTAAAAATAAGTTTTTGAAAGATAAGGCACTTATAATTGCAGATTGCGGTGTTATAATGCATCCAACTGAAGATGAACTTTGTCAAATTGCTTGTCAAAGTGTTGAGACATTTGAGTGCCTTGGACTAAAGGACCCTAAGGTTGCTTTTCTATCATTTTCGAGCAAAGGTTCGGCAAAAGACGAGAGTGTTGATAGGGTGAGAAAGGCCTGCGAGATGTTTAGAAAGACGGGAATTGCCTGCGACGGAGAATTGCAGTTTGATTGTGCTATGGTAGAGTCTGTCGCAAAACATAAAGCGCCAAACAGTGAAATAAAGGGTGATGCTAATATACTTATATTCCCTGATTTAAATAGTGGGAATATCTGTTACAAGGCAATGCAGTATATAGGTGGATTAAATGCGATAGGACCTATTTTACAGGGGCTTAATAAACCTGTCAATGACCTATCAAGAGGGTGTTCTGTTGAGGATATTGTGACAGTTACAGCAGTAACTGCACTTCAAGCAAATGCAAATAAGGAGGAAAAATGAAAATATTAGTAGTAAATGCAGGAAGTTCATCACTTAAATTCCAACTTTTTAATATGGATAATGAACAAGTTATAGCAAAAGGCAATTGTGAAAAAATTGGTCTCAGTGGTTCGTTTATCGGTTATACAATGAATGGCGAGAAGAATGAAATTAAAGTTGATATGCCTGACCATAAGGTTGCAATAGCAAAGGTTTTTGATATTTTGACTGATAAAAATAAGGGTGTAATCAAAGATGTTTCAGAAATAGATGCTGTTGGACATAGATTTGTGCAAGGTGGTTGGCTATTCGATGAAAGTGTGCTTATGGATGATGAGGCAGTGAAAAAACTCGACCAAATTGCAGAACTCTCGCCTTTGCACGCTCATGCAAATATGGCAGGATATCAAGGATGCAAGGCACTTATGCCTAACACGCCACAAGTTACAGTATTTGATACATCTTTCCATGCTACTATGCCACCAAAAGCATATATGTATGGTATAAAATATGAAGATTATGAAAAATATCATGTAAGAAAATATGGTTTTCATGGAACAAGTCACAGATTTGTACTGGGAGAGACAGCAAAATTACTTGGCAAAAAGCCTGAAGAGTTAAATATAATAACCGTTCATTTAGGCAATGGATCTTCAATTACCGCAATACAAAATGGAAAGAGTGTTGATACAACAATGGGACTGACGCCACTTGAGGGGCTTATTATGGGCACTCGCTCAGGTGACCTTGACCCAACTTGTGTGAGTTACCTTGCAAATAAAAAGAACATGACTGCGGATGAGGTCGTTAATTATCTTAATAAGCAATGTGGAATATTGGGAGTGAGCGGAGTTTCAAGTGATATGCGAGAACTCAATAGTGCAATAGAGGCAGGCAACGAGAGAGCGAGGCTTGCACTTGATATGCTTATATATAGAGTCAGAAAATATATTGGTTCTTATATGTTTGTCCTTGGCAGAGTTGATGCAATTGTATTTACAGGCGGTATAGGTGAAAATCAAGAAGATTTACGAGAAGAATCTCTAAAAGGACTCGAAAACTTTGGTATAGAGATTGATGTTGAAAAGAATAATCATCTACCTCGAGGAACAATTGAAGAGATAAGTACAAAGAACTCAAAGATTAAAGTTTATAGAATACCAACAAATGAAGAACTTTTGATTGCTTTAGACACAAAAAATCTTGTAAGTAAAATTAAGTAATATGCTTGTATATAATACTATCTGAGGTCAAACTCACAAGAGTGTGACTTGATGGTTTTCATATTATCGGAAGTTGTCGTCAAGCATGGGGAAGCCATATTTGACAGCAAATGATGTTCATACATACTATGTGATGACACAATTTATTGTGTTTTTGCGTTAGCAAAATTTAAAATTAAACTTGTTTAAATTTTATCATCACATGGTTTATATTATCGGAAGTCGAACTTGCTTGCAAGAGTGAGACTGATGGTCATACATACTATGGAATGAGTGCTAAAAGCACATAAATTCGCAAGAATTTAATAAAATTTTATGACAGTAAAATTTTAACATCACATGGTTTATATTAAGCGATGACACAATTTATTATGGTTTTGTGGTAGCAAAATCTAACTTGTTTAAGATTTATCATCATATAGTTTATACTATGAAGTTGAGCCCAAACGCAACGAAGTTGTTTTGAGTGAGACTGAAAAGTTTGCATATTATGTGATAGGTGAGAAAAGCACAAATTCTTAAGAATATTTATATAATTTTATTTTAATAAAGTTTTAAAATCGCAAGTATATATTATTTTTTAATAATTTAGGAAAATAACTTGACAAATTTATATAAAACTATTATAATTGTATAGCATGATAAGATAACTTTTGGAAATATTTTATAAAACTTTCTATTGCTAGGGTTATTCGACTGTAACTAATATAAAGTCTTTGTTAGATTATATGTGGATAATCAGAAATAAGACAAATAGAGAGTGCATGATTTCCGATAGAGTAGGATATTAAGGAGGAGTAAAAATGGCAGTTCCAAAACATAAGGTTTCAAAGGCTAGAAGAAATTCAAGACATTCAGCAAACTCAAAAGCAGTTATGCCAACTCTTGTTGAATGCCCACAATGTCACGAATTGAAACAACCTCATACAGTATGTAAGAAATGTGGTACATACAAGGGTGAGACCATTATAGCAAAAAAAGAAGAGAAAAAATAATAATTTAGGCGAAAGTTTATTTTAACTTCCGCTTTTTTATTTACATAATGTATTATAGAAACAAAACTAACTATCATAGACACAAACAGGGTGTATTCTAAATCACAAAATAATAGTCTTTTTTGTAAGGTGTTTTAAATACTTCAAAATTTCTAGATAATGTAGTATGTATGTCAGACATAATACTATATATAGTATTATTTATGTCAGACATAATAGAATATATGGTGGTTATGCATTGCATAATAGAGGAATGTCTTTTGTTATTTGAGTTTGTTATAATTATAAAAAACTCTACTTGATGATATTTGGATTAGTGCATTATAAAATTGACTTTTTAGCAGAAAATAACGTTTACCACTAGATTATTTTAAGATAAATTTTTAGAGAATAGGGTTATATCAGTTGATTTAATTGTGAGTTTTTGCAACGTGCTTAAAATTTTTCTTTTATAAATATCTTTAAAAATTCAATAAAGATTTGCATTATTAATTTTTTTTTGCTATTATAGGTATAGATTTTGTCAAATCACTAGATAAATAGTGCTTTGTAGCAATCATAAAATAGTAAAAATAGCAATAACAGATAAATATGCTATTTAATATGTAAATTAAGGAGAATAAAATGAAAGTTGTAGTAGATGCATTTGGTGGAGATAATGCTCCTGTAGAAATAGTTGAGGGTGCTGTTCTTGCTGTTAAAGCAAATAAAGACCTAGAGGTCATTCTTTGCGGTAAAGAGGAGAGGATAAAAGAAATATTAAACGGCAGAACTGAGCGAATTGAAATTGTCAATGCGGATGATGTCATTACAAATGATGATGCACCAACAGAGGCAATTAGACACAAACCAAACTCTTCGCTTGTTGTGGCTTATGATATTTTAAAAAATAGAGAAGATGTAATTGGTCTTGTCAGTGCTGGTGCAACAGGCGCTGTGCTTGCTGGTGCCATTATGAAGATAGGTCGAATTAAAGGAATTTCTCGACCTGCTCTTGCTCCAATTCTGCCAACTAAAAAGGATACTAATGTTATTATTATTGACAGCGGTGCAAATATTGATTGTAAGCCTATCAATCTTTTGCACTTTGCACTTATGGGTTCTGCTTATTATTCAATACTTTATAATGTGAAAGAACCGCGGGTTGCTCTTCTTAACAATGGCGCAGAAGAAGAAAAGGGAAATGAACTTGCAAAAGAGGTCTATCCACTTTTGAAAAATGCTCCTATCAATTTTATTGGAAATAAAGAGGGTGGAGACTTCATGAGCGGTGATGTCGATGTTATGGTTGCCGACGGATTTGCTGGAAATGCTTTATTAAAAGGAACAGAGGGTGCGGTTAAAGCGGTTATTTCTATTCTAAAACGAAGTATTAAATCTCACTTTTGGTCGAAGATTGGTTATCTTTTTATGGGAAAGACTTTTAAGGAGATAAAAGAGAGAGTTGACGTGCAAAGAAAACACGCAGGCTCTCCACTTCTTGGATGCAAGAAACTTGTTGTTAAAAACCATGGCTCTTGTGATAGGATAAATATTCAAGCATCAATAGAACAAACTATAAAACTTCACAATAACAACCTAAATAAAAGGATAGAGGATGCTATTGCAAAGTTAAGTCTAAATGAAAAGTTATAAATCTTCTTGACCTTTATTTTAAAGGTTAAGAGTTAAAAAAGTGCAATTTAATTTTTAATATTTTTTACAATTAGATTGTTATGTTTTTAACTTGTCTATAGTTTTCTTTATAAAAGGTTTTGTAAGTTAAGAAACTGAAATTGCCATGTTATTTATAAAGGTGAAATTGAATTGATAAGAGGACAGAAAATGAAAATTAACTATAAGTTTAAAGATAAAAAATTGCTCGAAAGAGCATTGACTCATTCCTCTAAATCAGAGTTAAATTATGAACGCTTGGAGTTTTTAGGAGATAGCATTCTTGACTTTTTAGTGGGTGAATATTTTTTTAAAAATTGTAGTGAGGCGGAGGGGAAACTTACAATCCTGAGAAGTCATTATGTTTCAGAAAATTATCTTTGTCAAGTTTTTGATAGACTTAACCTTGAAGATGATGTTAGGCTAGGTAAGAGTTATCAAGGCGAAATTTCAAAGGCGATTAAAGCGGATATTGTGGAGGCTGTCATTGCTGGAATTTATCTTGACTCAAAAGAAAATGGGATAGTTGAGGCAAGAAAATTTATTCTTGAAAACTTTGATTTGCAAAATTATAGGTCGATAATTGATGACAACTATAAGTCTCGCCTGCAGGAACTAATACAGGGTAATTTCAAATGTAAAATGCAGTATATTACAACCGCTTGTGATGACGGATTTGAGTCCAGTTTTTACATGGATGAGGATAAAATTTCGACGGCTAGAGGTAAAAGTAAGATTGAAGCCGAACAGCATACTGCAAAACTTGCTATTGAAAAGTTGTTTCTGTTTGATAAATAACATTTCGATGCAGACATTTTTATTTTAAAGATAAGACAGTTTTTAGTTAATTGTAACTAAGTGACTATGTTTTACTAAATTATACATAGTCTTTTTTTTATATTTTTGACCAATTTATAAAATATCCTTTGCAATTTATGATAAAGTTTGTTATAATATACCTGTGTTAATGTGTGACAATTTACCTTGTCACTTTTTACTAGGATTATATGAGGTTAATATGATTTTTAAAAAGATAGAAATGGTAGGGTTTAAATCATTTGCAGATAGAACTACAATTGAGTTTAATGATAATTTCACAGCAATAGTTGGACCGAATGGTTGTGGAAAGAGTAATGTGTCTGATGCTATTAGGTGGGTTCTTGGTGAACAAAGTCCAAAGACCTTGCGTGGTGATAGTATGCAAGACGTCATTTTTAATGGTACAGAAAAGAGAAAAAGTTTATCTTACTGCGAAGTGACTTTGACTTTTGACAATACCACGCGTTTTTTTAATTTTGATTATGATGAACTTGCAATTACTAGAAAATTGTACCGCTCAGGCGAAAGCGAATATCTAATTAACAGAAATACCTGTCTACTTCGTGATATCACAAATCTCCTTTATAACAGCGGACTCGGTAAAAATGGTTACTCTGTTGTAAGTCAGGGCAAGGTGACTGAACTTGTTGATGCTAAACCTGAAAACCGAAGAGCAATGTTTGAGGATGCCGCTGGTATTTCTAAGTATAAAAATGACAAGAAAGAGGCAGAGCGAAAACTCGACAGAACCACTGATAACTTGACAAGGGTTAAGGACATCTTATCCGAGATAGAAAGGCAGATGGGACCTTTGAAAAAACAGGCTGAAAATGCTAAAAAATACCTCGAATACAAAGGTAAACTCAAGGATTTAGAGATAAATGCCTACATCTATCAATATGAAAATTCAAATGATGAGAAAGAAAAAATAAACCTTAGACTTGACGCACTTAAAAAACAAATTGACATTCGCCAGCAAGATAGCGATAAGGCAAATAGTGACTATGATAAGGCAATGTTCGATTTGACAAATTTTGACAAAACACTTGCAAGTTTAAACGAGAAAATTCTTGAAATTACTGTCAATCTAGAGAAACAAGAGGGCGAGACAAAACTCGCAAGAGAGAGAATAAACTATACTCATAAGGAAAATGACAGATTAAATCTTGATAAGTCAAATTCCTTGACTGCTATTGAGGTTGGGCAGGAAGAAAGAGAAAAGAAAGAGCAACTTCTATCTAGCCTAAAATCTGACCTTGACGCACTTGAAAAGTCTTTTGATGAACTTTCTGAAAGTTATTCAAAAATAGCAAATGAACTCACATTAAGCGAGGACGAGGCAGGACAGGGACAACAAAAAATCATTGAGACACTTGGCTCTCTTAGTGACATAAAAAGTTCGCTCTCACGTCTTATGGCTGAGAAAGAATTACTTACAACTAACTTGACAAATCTCAAAGAAGATATGACTGCTTTGACAAGCAAGCAGGAAGAAAATAGAGAACTTTTAAATCAAAGCAAAACCTTACTAGAGGGAAAGGAAAAAAATCTAAATGAGATAAAATCACAGGTTGAGAGCCTTGTTAGTGGGAATTTTATTCTAGAGAGACGTCTTAAGGAACTTGAGAATGAGAAAGCAAATATCAATACACAAATCAAGGTGTATGAAAATAGAAAAAAACTGCTGACAGATTTGCAAAATGAATATGAGGGATACACCTATGCTGTTAAAAAATTACTTCGAGAGAGTGATAAAAACAGTGCTATTAAGAAAAACATTGTAGGTGTAGTTGCCTCTCTTATTAAGGTGCCTGAAAAGTTTGAGACAGCAATTGAGGTGGCACTTGGTGGCGCTGTGCAAAACATTGTAACCTATGACGAGGATGGTGCAAAGGAACTTATAAAATTCTTAAAAGATAATTCATTTGGTAGAGCCACATTTTTACCTATAACTTCAATGAAAAGACGCAGTTTTGATGAAAGACTGATTGCTGGCAGGAGTGGATGTTTTGGTGTGGCAAGTTCGCTTGTTGATTATGACAAAAAGATTGATAATGTTGTAAGCAATTTGCTTGGAAACACCGTAGTGGTAGATACGTTAAATACTGCTGTAAGCCTTGCAAAGTCAAGCGGATATGCTTTTAGAATTGTTACACTTGAAGGTGATGTTGTAAATCCTCAGGGCTCTTTGACAGGTGGTAGCAAAAAGGCAGAATCATCAAATCTCATAGGTAGAGAACGTGAGATTGAAACACTTGGAATTGACATTTTGAAACTTGAAAAGCGAATTGAAGAAATAAACAAAGAGATAAGTCAAGATAATGAGAAAAATGTTGTTCAAAAGAATTCAATTGAGAAATTAAACACTCAAAAAAATAGCATTGAAATTGAGATTGCCTCTGAGCGAGAAAAACTTAACAACTTAAAGTCTATTGTTGAAGAGGCAGAGGATAACTATAAAGTTGCAGAAATGGAGGCAGAGACTGTCCAAAATAAATTAAAACTTATTTCTGAGGAACTTGAAAAATCAGAGAAGATTGAGAGTGCGTTATCTGGAAACAAAGATGATGCTGACGAACTTATCAGAGAAAAACGAGAAAAGTTTGAGTTGCTTCGACAAAAACGCGACGAGATAAACAATAATATATTGACTGTCAAGGTAGAAATTGCTGAGAAAAAGACTAAAATTGCATCCGCTCAGAGTGATATAGAAAGAATTGACAATGACCTTGGCAAATATAAAATGAATATTGTCAGCCTTGACGAACAGATTGCTAAAAATAATGATTTTATTGAGTCTTGCGAGCAAATGATAAAACAAAAACTTGCCTCTGCTCCGTCATCAGCAAAAAAGACTGAACTTGAAGAGCATATTGCTCGTAGGGGGTCGGTTGAGGCTGATAAGGCAAAACTCTCTGAAAAAATCAAACAACTTGATGGTCAAAAATCTGCAATCATGGATGAGTTATCCTCTCTACGCGATAGAAAATTCAGAGAAGAAATGAATTTGTCAAAGGTGGATACCGAACTTGAACAAATGCAAGAGCGAATTTACGAGGAATACTCATTGACTTATTCTACCTGTCTTGAACATAGACGAGCAGATTTTGATATTGATGTTGCCATGCCAGAGATTGCAAAACTTAAAAAGGATATTAGTGCTTTAGGCTATGTAAATGTTAATGCAATAGAAGATTGCAAAACTTTGCTGGACCGCTATGACGAACTTAATGGACAGGCACAAGACCTTGAAAAAGCACAAGATGACCTCAATAAGATTATCAAAGACCTCTCAGGTATAATGATTGAAAAATTCAATAATGAATTAAACAGAATAAATGAGAGTTTTAAGTTGACATTTAGAGAACTCTTCGGCGGTGGTACGGCAAAACTTGCTCTGTCAGATGAAAATGACCCACTTGAATCAGGTGTTGAAATTTTTGCTCAACCGCCTGGAAAGAAAATACAAAACATGACTCTTTTGTCAGGTGGAGAGAAATCATTGACTGCCATGGCTGTTATCTTTGCTATTTTAAGGATTAAACCTCTTCCTTTCTGCTTGTTTGACGAGGTTGAGGCGGCTCTTGACGATTCAAATGTTGAAATTGTAGATAAATACTTGAAAAAACTTTCAACTGACACTCAATTTATTCTTATTACACACAAAAAACCAACAATGGAATATGCAAATGCTCTTTATGGTGTAACAATGGAAGAGAAAGGTGTATCAAAAATTGTTTCAGTACTACTTTCCGATGCTATTAAGCATGCACAGGAGGCTTAAATGGGAATTTTTAAAAAGATAGGGAATGCTCTCAAAAAGACTAGAGAGGCTCTTGCAAGACGAATTGACTCACTTTTAAGTCATGGCGAACTAGATGATGACTTTTATGATGAACTCACTGACATTTTAATTTCTTGCGATATAGGTGTTAGAACAAGTATGGACATTGTTGATTCTTTGAGAACAAGGGCAAGAAAAAATAAATTAAGGTCTGCTGAGGACGTCAAAAACGAACTTAAAACAATTTTGAAAGAGGAGTTTTCTCAGGCAGATGAAATAGAAATTGAATATCCAGCAATTATCACAATAATTGGTGTTAACGGGGTTGGAAAAACCACAACACTTGGAAAACTTGCAAGATATTTCAAAAATCAAAAGAAAGAGGTCACTCTTGTCGCTGGCGATACTTTTAGAGCGGCGGCATCTAGTCAATTGACTGAGTGGGCTGAGCGAACAAAAACACGTATTATAAAGCACTCCGAGGGTGCTGATGCTGCTGCCGTTGTCTATGATGGAATATCAAGTGCAAGAGCAAAAAAGACAGATGTACTTCTGGTAGATACCGCTGGTAGATTACACACCAAAACAAATTTAATGGAAGAACTCAAAAAAATTGATAAGGTCATAAATAGAGAGTATCCTGAGGCGCATAAATATAACTTTATTGTCCTTGATGCAACCACTGGACAAAATGCTTTAAATCAAATAAATGCTTTTAGTGAATTTGTGACACTTGATGGAATTATTCTGACAAAACTTGATGGAACAGCAAAAGGTGGTGTGGTTGTTGCCATTGAAAAAGAGTATCATCTTCCTGTCGTTTTCATTGGTGTAGGTGAGGGAGTAGATGACCTCGAAAAGTTTGATTATAATGAGTTTATTGACAACTTATTTTAATACAAAGTAAATTTAAAGTTAAACTAAAGTAAAATCAAAATAAAAAATTAAAATTAATTTCATAAAGGAGAAAGAAATGGACGAAGAATTTGAGGAAATTAATTACAAATTTGATACACAACTTTTGCTTGAGGGCAAAGACTTATCTGATGATAAGGTAAGAGACTATATCACAGAAAACATTGAGGGTGACTGCCTTTTGGTTGTTGGTGATGATGAACTTTTAAAATTACATTTTCACACAAATACACCATGGAAGGTACTTGAATATTGTGCAAGTCTAGGCGAAATTTATGACGTGGTTATTGAAAATATGCCTCGTCAAGCACAAGGTCTTAAAGGTTAAATAAACTTTATAACGACCAAAAGTTGAGTTGCAAAGTTGTGTCATTTTTATGGCACATTTTTGCGTTTAATAAATTAGTGTATTGACATGATTACTAATAAGTGATAGGCTATGGTATTGATAAAATAGATTTAAAGTGGAGGCAAAAATGAATAAAGATAGACTTAAGTCAGAGGCAGAAGAAGTACATTTTTGGGGTAGTATTGATAAGGCGGTTAGAGAACTTGCCAAATATAAAAATCAAAATAAAAACGTCTATTTAACGTGTAGAGGTAAAAAACTATATTCTCTTTTTGATGATGAAAATTCATGTTATATGAGAATTTTTGGTAAAACAAAGAGCGAGTATTTGCGTGAGAAAAACCTAGAAAAAGAAAAGGGAGAAGAAGAGAAACAGGGCGAAAAAGAATAATGTTATATAAATTGCAAACAAATTTAATCTTGTATAACTTAAAAGCATATTAAAGTTTAAATTTTACTCTTTTATATTAATGTAATTTAGGATAATTAAATTTTATATTTTTGCTTAACACCATGTTTGTTAACCTGGTGTTTTTTATAAGACAATTTTTGAGACTTTATGATAGAATTTAGAGAGGGTTGATTATGTAAAATTTTAGTTAGACAAGCAAATTTCGACAACTTTCAACATATACAAATACTATTGTGATGACTTTTCGCAAATAAAGGGCGGTGTATATGATTTATGAAAGTTTTGCAAAGTTTGTAAGCAAAATATGTTGTTTTACATCTTTTGTCAGTAGCATACAAGGTTTTCCTAAACCTCTAACTAAAGAAGAAGAACTTGAATGCATTGAAAGGTTAAAAAACGGAGATAAAGAAGCAAGAGAGACTCTTATAAATCATAATCTTAGACTGGTTGCTCATATTGTAAAAAAATATAGCAATTCGCTTGAAGCCGACGACCTGATTTCTGTAGGGACAATAGGTCTTATTAAGGCGGTTGATAGTTTTAAAGGCGAAAAAGGTGTTTTGTTATCTACCTATGCATCAAGGTGTATTGAAAATGAAATACTTATGCTTATTCGTGCAAACAAGAAACATAAGGACATAATTTCTTTAAATTCCATGCTTTCGCCAAAACCTGACAGTGATGAAATGGAACTTGCAAATTTAATTCCAGCCGAGACTGAAGAGGATGTTTTTCATCAAGTTGAAACAGGTTGTCTTATGCAGGATGTAGAAAACGCAATGGAGAAATACCTCTCGCCAATGGAACAGGAAATTATAAAATACCGCTATGGGATTTGTGGATATGAGATAAAAACGCAAAAAGAGGTTGCCGAGATTTTTAATATATCTAGGTCTTATATTTCTCGAATTGAATCAAAGGCAATAAAAATATTACAGAAAAATTTAGTAAAAAATACCGATCATGCACAAAAAAATAGTGAAAATTTTGAAAAATTTTTATAAAATAACTTGTTTATTTTCAAAAATATTATATACTAATAAAAATAGGACTAATTTTTTTATAAATTATGCTTATTTTTAGGAGCATATAAATGGAGAAAACCGAATTTTATAAAATTGTCAATAAACTAATTTTACCACTTTTTACTGGCTCTTTCATTGATGGAGAGGAAGAATCATCATCTCGTGATAGTGAAGTGGCTTTTGGTAAACGCAACTCGCTACTGATAAAACCTTCTAAAAATGATGAATATAGATTAATTTTAAAGAGAGGGCAACCTTTTCAAACTTTCGAGGTGAATCTGTTAAGGTCAATTCTGAATGAAATTGACAAAATTTCATCTCTTGGGCTTGATGACGAAAGTTATATATCAGTATTGCAAAACAATGCTATTGAAAAATCTATCTGTGCCTCCATTTGCGAAAATGAAACGGTAAATGTTATGTTTGGTATTTTAACTGAACTTGAGAAGTGGGGTGCAAGAACATATGAAGGTAGAAGAATTGCAATAGGAATTATTATTAACACAAATATTGATGTATCAGAACAACCAGAGACAATATCTTTTTCTGACATTATGGGAAAGGATTTTTTCGCCCTGTTATCTGATGGCGTAGAATCTTATGTTGAATTTGATAAAAAAGGAAATCTTGCGGGATATGTGCAGATGGACAAGGTAAAAAAACTTCCTAATATTGCACCTTACGAGTTTGAAAAGGTTGCAAGATATTGCAATGAAAAACGTATAGGTATTGTTCTTACTCAGAATGGTGACTTTTTGATATTTAAAAATAGAGAACTTTTATTTTCAAAGCGAATGGGTTCCTGGAATATTTACTCTCATGAAGAGGTTATCCAACTTCTTTCAAATAGAGGTAACTATTCTTTAAAAGATATAAGACGTTCAGTTTATTACACCGCACTTGATACCTCGTTTGCATATAGCGGGGGTTGCATTATATATTTAAATAAAGACACGGTTGAAGGTGCATTAACACATATCAATGCACATGATATTCTTGATGAGAGATACTTTGAAATAAAAAAGAATCAAATTCTTGAGGAGGCTGGCAAACTGTACAACTTGCAGATACTGTCAACGGTTGAGGCAATTTACAATGTTCCATACCAGAAGTTTTTAGAGGAACAACACTGCATAAAGGCAGAATCTCTTCGTAAAATTATTTCAGGCAAACCTTTTCATGAACTTAGTCGAAAACTTAGACAGGAACTTGTCAGCATGGATGGTGCGACAGTCATAGATAGTGAGGGAAATATTATTGCCGTTGGTGCAATACTAAAAATTGAGGCGGGCAGTGACGGAGGCGGACGACTTGCCGCTGCTACAACGCTTTCAAAATATGGTATTGCCATTAAAATATCACAAGATGGAATTTTAAAAGCATTTTATCAAGATAGAAAAAATAACAAAATTAGAACACTTTTTACAGTTGGATGATTGATTTTTTCTGTAAAATTTGCTATAATGATATTGTTATGCAGACAATCGCATCATTTTTTGATGAGGAAAGTCCGAGCATCAAGAGAACTGGGTGCCGATTAACGATCGGCGGAGGCGACTCTAGGACTAGTGCAACAGAAATAAACCGCCAATTTTTTGGTAAGGATGGAAAGGTGGTGTAAGAGACCACCGCTTAGTTGGAGACAACTAAGGCTCTGTAAACTCCACCTGATGCAAGGTCAAAAGGGCAATGTGCTTGTTCTCTCACGCCCTGAATGAACCGCTTGAACTTATTGGCAACAATAAGTCTAGATAGATGATTGTCAAATACAGAACTCGGCTTATAGCATAACTGGCCAAACATTTAAGTTTGGTCATTTTTTATGTCTAAAAATAAAAACCATAGGCAATCATTACTATATGACACGTAAAGAATATCTTTTTAAAATAGAAAATTTGATATCTAATAAAATAAAGTATCACTCACCAAATGTCAATAGTCCTGACATAGATTACTCTTTGCTTGATGCTATAGGTATAGATGTTACTCTACCTATATTTATTTACAAAAAACCTCTTGACAAACTCTTTTTTCAAGCATTTTACAATGTAAAGAAAAAGATTGATTTTAACTTAATTTTGACTGAAAGACCTGAGGTAAAAGATAAAAAAGTAAAGTTATTAAATCATACCTATTATATACCAAATGAAGAGTTAGGAAGTAATTTAGATAGAACTCTTGAGGCATTAAATATCAATTATATCACACATTCGGACTATCAAAATGTTAGGCAAGGAGAGTATATAAAATTTAATGAAATACCAGTAGAGTTTGACTATATCCCGTATTATTTTACCAAGAAATTACAAGACAAGGGGATTATTTTTCAGGCAACAAACTTTATTTTGAATGGGAAAAATTATATTTTAAATATTACAAATACATTAAAGAAAATGGCAAACCTATCCTTTGAAATTAATGTTCCTTTACCTCGAGGCTACTACTTTTTCAAGCAAGAAAAAGATTGTGTGGAGATTGAGAACTTGACAAATAACCAAAAAGCATACTTTAATTATCATTTTAAAGATGCAAAGTTAAACTTTTCTTGCATGAATGGAATTGAAAGTTGTACCTACGCTTGCATTAACCTTAAGTGCCAGTTAAGTCTTTTGCCTCAACAAAATAAAAAGTTATATTTCAATTTTGGAGAGAATAAATATTGCATTTATAACCCTAAAGATATGCAATATTTCTTTGATATTTCGCAAATAAAAATGAATGAAATCTTTGATATAAAAGTGTCAACTTCTGACAAGCAAAATGACCAACTTTTTAACTTCTATTTGCCTTATAATATCTACTCAAAATGGCAAAATTTTGATTGTGACGAAAAAAGCGAAAATGATTATATAAAAATGAAAAATTTATATGTTTCAAAATGTGGAAAAGGCGAGCAAATTAATCCAAACTATAAAGGTCTCAAAGAGGTCAAATTCTACCGTAATTTCAGGTGGAAGAGAGTTTTTATTCTTCATAATAATACGTGCTATCTTTTTGCTGATAAAGTTAAATATTTTAACTATACTTTGCTTACAAAAGAAATTTTTAATAAAAATAATGAAATTTACTTGTCTTTTGCTGATTTGTAGTGTAAAATATCATTGTTATGGAAAGTAAAACTAGAATTCCACTTGCAGAAAGGATGCGACCAAAATCTTTTGATGATTTTGTGGGACAAGAACATATTGTTGGGGAAAATAAACTTCTCTATCGTGCTATAAAATTTGGCACTCTTGGAAGTTGCATATTTTATGGTCCGCCAGGCACAGGCAAAACTACACTTGCAAACATAATTGCAAACACATTAAATGCAAATTATGTGAAGATTAATGCGGTGACAAGCGGTGTGAGTGATGCTAAGGCAATTATTGAGAGGGCAAAACAGGATAAACTTATGTTTGGCACGGACACATTTTTGATACTTGATGAGTGCCATAGGTGGAACAAGGCTCAGTCAGATTGTGTGCTAGAGGCAATTGAGAATGGTTATATTTATTTTATTGGCACTACGACCGAAAATCCATACACCTCAATGACTAGGGCAATAGTTTCAAGATGCCGAGTTTTTGAATTTAAACCAATTACAACGCAAGATATTAAAAAAGCGCTTATAAGAGCATTGAATGATAAGGAAAATGGACTTGGAAATTTACCCGTAGAATGTGATGAGGATGCTTTAAGTTATTTTGCCTTTGCAAGTGGAGGAGATTTAAGAAATGCTTTAAACTCGCTAGAACTTGCAGTAATGACAACACCATTTGAAAAGGGTGAGAGTATACATATAAATCTTGAAATAGCAAAAGACTCAACTGATAGGAAGGCACTATCAATGGATGAGAATATGTATTATGATTTTCTCTCAGCATTTTGTAAAAGTTTGAGAGGGTGTGATGTTGAGGGTGCGCTGTATTATTCACAAAGGCTAATTAAGGCGGGATGTGACCCAATGATAATAGCAAGACGCCTTGTCGCCCATTCGTCAGAACAAGCGTTCGCCAATGTGCAATCCATTTATGCTTGAAATCACACGGGAAATACCCTATAAAATAAAGAAATGTCCACAGAATATGGACAAAAACGAGATTAAGGAATTACAAGATAAAATAGTTGAGTTCTGCAAAGAACCAAGAAGCATAGAAGAAATTAAAGAGTATACAAAACTAGAAAACAGCATTGACACCATAAGAGGGTATACATTAAAACCTTTAATAACGAGTGGTAGATTAAAATACACACACGAATATAAGTGCCATTACAACCAAAGATACATAGATGCAAGGGTTGAAGTGACACAAGAGATGTTGGGTAATATAAAAAAGAAAGCGGATACATTGACACCAGAAAGAATAGAGAAGATACTAGATTTCTGCAAGACACCAAAGGGATTAAGAGAAATAGAAGAGTGTATCCAAACAAAGAATGCATTACAATATGTTAGGAAACTAGTAAAGGAAGGGAAACTAAAACTTACACATCCTGACATACCATCATACTTAAAACAAAAATACTTTAATGCCGAAAGCAACTGTGAACAATTCACAGACCAGGCGGTAGCAGATTATTGTATAGAACCTAGAACAAAGCAAGAAATAGAAACACACTTTAATCTTACAAAGTCTATGAGAAAAGGTGTCGTTCAAAGGTTGATAAATAGTGGTAAAATATGCTATACTGAAGATAGTAAGCAACTAGGAAAATGCGATGGGAATAGGAGATTGATAAAAATTGGATAGCTTATTTGAAAACTTACATAATGATAAGAAGCCACTCGCAGAAAGAATGCGACCAAAATCACTAGAAGATTTTGCAGGGCAAAAACATATACTTGGACCAGGGAAATTGCTTCGCAGACTTATTGAAGCGAAGCGAGTTCCTAGTGTTATATTTTATGGGCCACCAGGAACAGGGAAAACAACACTAGCAAGAATAATAGCAGACACGAGCAATTCGAACTTTGTCAAACTCAATGCAATATCAAGTGGTGTTGCTGATGTCAAAGCAGTTATAGAACACGCAAAGAGCGATTTTGAATTGTATGGCAAGAGAACATATTTGCTACTTGATGAATG
>CALVOK010000032.1 GCA_944350275.1 uncultured Clostridia bacterium
CACACCTGACAAAATATCTACAATGTTTTGCTCTATATTGCCATCGACCGCACCAGAGATAATTGTGTCACTTGCACCAACAATGCTGTTTGAAATATTGACACGCTTATAAAAAAGTTCATACATTCTCACATCTGAAAAGTTGTCCGAGCATATAAAATTGATGACAAAAACATCACTCGCCTGCCCTATCCTATGGCAACGAGAAATTCTTTGCTCCATATCAAGCAAGACTTGTGGAAAGTCATAGTTAATAATAAAGCAAGCATTTTGCCAATTTAAACTTTCATTGCCTTTGTCGGTAGAAATCAACACGCTAGGATTTTCACTTTTTAAAAACTTCTTAATAGGTTCGTCATCGGTAGTGCCATTAAACGAACAAATTAAATAGTCAGTATATTCCATTAAAAGTTTATGGATATGTTCTTGTGACTGTGTGTTGCCTGTGAAGATAACACACTTTTTAGGCAAGCCCTTTTTATAAAAAGCCGAAAAAGTTTTTTCTAATGCAGTAAGAAGCATTTTGTCTTTATTGTTTATCTTAATCCTACTTGCCACATCAAGCATATCCCGGATTTCTTCAATCTCTTTTTGATTTTCTTGTGTCGGTCTTTTGTTTAATCTTGCATAAATGCCCGACAATGTTTTACTTAAAGCATACGCCGAAGATGACAGTGTCCCATAAAGCATTAAAGATAATTCATAAGGGTCCATTTCTGGAAAAGCAAAGCGCGACGGTTTTGAGATATAACTCTCAATCATCTTGTAAAGTTTTTCTTCATCTTCCGTCATTTTATATATTTGAGTTAAAATCTCGCGCTCTGTAAGTTTTGTTTCCAAACGCACTTGACTACGCAATGTTCTAAATGTATATGGCGCAATAATATCTCTTAACTCTGGATAGTTTTCAGGCTTTCTAAAATACTTTTTGTGAAATTCGTCATAGTCGGTAAATATGCTGTCATCAATGAAATTTATAAGTCCAAAAATATCATCTTCATTCTTTTGTATTGGCGTAGCAGTAAGCAAAATTTTCTTCGCATTTGGAATTATAGACAAAATGGTTTCCGCTGTTTTATTTTCTTTAATTTTATAACTTCTAAATCTATGCGCTTCATCTAAAACACATAAATCCCAATTATATTCTTTATATTTTTCACTGTTTGAAAGAATATAATCATAAGTGGTTAAAACAACACCATTTTCAAATTTTTGGAGTGATGTTCTATACATTTCATTTATAGGTCTTTCACTATTTTCTAAAATGTAGCACCTTATTTCAAACTTCCTAATTATATCTAGAAGCCAGTCATTAATTGTTGGCGACGGAACAACAATCAGCACTTTTTTATCTCTCTTTGAATACTGCGAAACAATTAATAGTGCTTCCATAGTTTTTCCAAGTCCTGCCTCATCTGCCAAAATAAAACCTTTCACAAAAGGATTTGATAAAGCATAACAAGCAGCATAAATTTGATGAGAAAAAATCTCAATACCGTTATTTAGATAAACCGGTATCAAGTTTTCTTTCTTCCCTAACTCATATTGCTTACTTATCTTCTTCGCAATATAATGTGCTTGTAAGTTATTGGTTATAGACATTAAAAATCCTTTATTTCTAAAATATGTCTTATTATAGCATATTTTTTGCTGATATTTGTTATAAAATCAAAAATTTAATAAAATATATTTTTCAAACTCCTATATACCATTTTATCAAAATATCAAATATATTTATAGGGAAAAATATTTCATTTTGACTCATAAAAAAGACGCGGATAACTATTAACCCACGTCCTTTATTTTTTAATTATTGTAATTTATTGGTATTAGTCAACCAATATAAATGTGACTGGAACATTCAATTCCATAAAGTTTTCTTGTGTTGCACCTGCCGAGCAAACATATATTGTTGCAACAAGTTGCCCACTGCCATCATCTACAAAATTCAGTATGAAAGTTGAAGTTAAATTGTCTTCACTTGGCCCTGTTATTTCAGGCATATCTTGCCCTTCTATTGAACTAGTAGAGTAATAATAACTATAATCGCCAAAAGCCTGCAACCATTTAACTGTCACATTAACAGAAGTTCCTGTTTCTGCCATTCCAAGTTCTTCTCTTGTTACTTCAACGCTTGGACCACGTTCTCCAATAAAGAAATCTCCCAAATCAACAACACCTGTTTCAAGTTCATCTAAATCAACTTTTAAACTAATTTGTGTGTCGTTTTCGGTTATTTCATTATCATTGTCGGTGTCAAAAATAAATGTCATAGGATATGGCGGTCTATCTTCAAATATGAAATACACTGCAAAATCCATACCGTCAACTTTGGCATATACTAACACATATTTGCCACCTTTAATTCCAGTTATTGTGCCATCTGTGTCGGTCATTATATCTAGCACAAGATTATTAAGATTTGTTATAGGTGTAACTTTGTCTGAATAATACAACATTTCTTCATAAGCAGTGTTTCCAGAAATGGTAACTTGCGTTCCAGTCAAATCTGTTTCACCGAAATAGCCGATAAAGTAAGGACCTGTTAGTTCGTCATATTTCATTGTCATATTGCCTAATGGACCAGCATCAGAATTTTCAAGATAAAGTCTTTTATCTTCATAGAAAACCTCAAACATTAGCTTTTCATAGTCTTGAACAATAATACTAATTGACCTTGTAGTTGTATTATCAGATGAAATTATTTTTATTGTGTAAGTTCCAATTGCATTTAATGCAAAACTGTCTTTATCAATAGGTTCTTCACCAAAATAATATTCTACTCTTGCATTTTCATCTTCTAAAATTATGTCTAATTCACCAAACACATTAACCTTTTCAACGGTGTAAGAATTATTCTCAATTAAATTAGTTATATCCAGTTCAGTTTTTGCGTCCGAGAATATTATCTGTGCATTGGTGTTATTTGAAACTGTGCCAGTTGTTTTAATGTATGCTCTAAATGTTTTGTTTTCTCCGTTGCCAGAAATCACATATTCAAGCCAGCAAGCCTTTTTATCTTCTGAAAATTTTATTTCTTTTGAAACAACACTATATCCATCATAAGTGATAATTACAATGTCGTTTTCATCAACAAACGCCATATCTGAAAGTTCATATTCATTATTTGAATATTGTAAAGTTGAATCAAAGCCAACTGTTTCCTGATTTCCCCATATGTCCGTATAACTTACAGTTATATTTGTTACATAATGTATTGGACTTTCTTCCTGAGGAGCATACTCTGCTATTAAATCAAATGTGTAGGTGTAAGTTTTTTGATTTGCTGTGAAAGTGTAAACCACTTCAATTGTTTGTTTACCTTCTGTTAATGTCACTGAAGAACTATTGCCATTAAATGTAATACTTTGGTTAGTATAATAATCAGTGTCAATTAAGTTTGGAACATTTAAAGTGCCTTCATTTGCAATAATTAAAGCAACATTTTTATCGCTTAAATTTTGCATGCCTTCAATCAAATTATCAAATTGATATTTAACTTTAAATAAGAATGAGTAAATTTCGCTGTTATTAGAATAAATTTTAATGGTATATGTTGCGTTTTTAATGGTTGTGAAATCTTGAATTTCAGCCCCACTTTCATCAAAAATTTTATATGTGCAACCAGTATAATTTTCTTTAAATGTTATATCTAAACTGCTTATTGCTCCATAGCTTGTTAAATCTACTTCATTATTGTAAATGTTATATTGTGGATTATCTATATAATTTTGTTGATAAACTTGCATTGATACCATTTCAACAGGGCAAAAACTTGTAAAACTAATTGACAAAACTTGCAAATACTCATCGTTTATATACGCATAAATATCAACATAAGCATATTCTTTATTTTCATCTATTGAAACTTCAAAGGTTGACTGAGTTAGTTTGATCTTAGAAGAATTCATTTCATAGTATAAATCATATTCGTTAAGTAAATTACTATCAAATGAAATTTCAAAAATGCTTTCGCCTAAATCTCTACCATA
>CALVOK010000033.1 GCA_944350275.1 uncultured Clostridia bacterium
CCGAGGGCGAAGTAAGTCAATATACAGAAGAGGGCTATTGGTATGTTGAAATGGGAACATACTCAACCACATCAGACAACGCTGAAGGTAAACGTGAAAGTGAATATTTACGTTGGAGGTACTTTGCCGAAGAGACAACAGAGTATGTTGCTGGGACAGAGACAACAGAAGAAGTGCTTGCCACAGGTACACACTATGCCACATTTGACCCAAACACCAGACCAGAAGGCAATGGATACTTTATCTTGGAGACATATACAAGTGCATTCAATAGCCAAAATGTAGGTGGATTATATTGTTCATGGAATAATGATTATTTAGACTCCTCCCCATATGACCATCAACTAAATGGACTTGACGGAATACAAGCCAACGACTATTCAACAAGTACAATAAGACAATATATGAATAGTACGGAAGATGTATACAAATCATATTCATATTCAAATTCTATATACTCACCAAGTGGTACTCAATCAAATATGTTTACTGACCTTAATATAGACCCAGAGAATGATATAGTCTACAGTCAAATAATATCAAGGACATTAGGAGACTTGTATTCAAATATGAGACAATCAACCTCAGGAGGAAGTGTAACCTTCCCAGACCTAAGCGGAGCAGATGAGGGTTATCAATATCAAAGTACAGACAGTGATAAATTCTGGTTGTTATCATATTATGAGGCATACAATCTACTCAGTGGAAATGCCACAGCAAGTTCTGACACAGATAGAGAGTGGGGGAACTGGTATTGGCTTCGCTCTCCGAATTCTAATTATGCTTACCGTGCTTACTATGTTTACTATGACGGCAATCTCTACTACAGTGGCAATGTCAACAACTACGGTTATGCCGCCCGTGCTGCTTTCAAATTTTCTGTTGATAATATAGCATAGGTGAGGTCTTAAAAATCTAAAAAGTTTTAAAAGTCTAAAGAAAATTAAAGTATCTTTGTTTTGACTTTTTACTTTACAAAATATAAGACTACATCTAAACAATGAGTTTTTCAAGCAAAAGCACAGGACTACGTCTAGATAATAAGGTTATCAAGCAAAAGCACAAAACTAAATCAAAAACTAAACAGCATATATAAAATATACAGAATTCGAGATTAAACAGAATTTAAGATTGAATAAAATTTAAAATTTAATATAATTTGAGATTAAAGTTGTATATTAAACAAAGACTAGGTCAAAATGGAAAGTACTCCAAACCTAGTCTTTGTTGTTGTTTTGCATATTTTATTATATATTTTTCGTTATATTTTATTATTTTTATTATTTTTTATTAAATTTCTGTTTTTTCATTATTTTTTGTTATATTTATTATATTTTATTTTTTTATTGTTTTAAATAAATTTTTATTTGTTTTTTATTTATTTTTATTAAATTTCTATTATTTCTATTATTTATTATTTTTGTATTTTTATTGTTCTTCATTTTAAACTATATATTTTTATATAATTTCTTACCCACTGTATAGAGGAGGGTGTAGATAATTATGCCAAGCAGGGTTATAAATGCTAGGCATATTGCAAAATACTCAGCAAAGGAAAGCACTGAAGAGATTTGAGCGAACAGTATGAAGTAGACAAGGAATGGAATTAGTGACACAACTATTGACGTCATCATGGAGACGAAGAGGCTCATGCTTTGTTTGACTGCCTGTGTCTCGCTGTTCCAATCGAGTTTGGGCCATTTAAGGTTTGTGAGCAGTCCGAGTCCTGAGAATGTCACTGCGCTTATGAGAGGGATAAGATAAATCAAGAGAACTTCCACCGCATTGCAAGGTGAGATTATGACAAAAATTGTGGAGGCGACAAGGACAAAGGGAAGTGAGAGGGCGAGATTGAAGAAAAGTTTTGCATTTATTATATTTTTATATGAAATGGGCAGACTTTTCAGCAGGTAGAATTTTTTGCCCTCCATGGATATTGATGCCGAAGTTGGAACACCTATTCCGAGGCACATAGAGGAAAAGCAGATAAACATTGCGGTGAAGAATTCTGACGGGAAAGCCTCAAATGTGCCATAAATTTCGCCTGCACCAAGTGACATACTCACGGCGAGGACAATCACCATAACAGGTCCCATAAGTCCATTGATAAAGTATGTAGGTGAGTTAAAGAACGTTCGTCCCTCTTTTTTAAAAAGTGAGAAAAAGGGTTTGTCGCTAAGATATTTTAGTGGTTTATTGTTCTTTCTTTTGTGAGTTGAAAGAGAGGAATTTATTTTTTTGTAACCGATTGTTATAATTGAGATACTTATCAAAGCGAATGTCATTGTTAAAGCAAGAAAGGCGAGATATTGCAAGAAACTACCACTTGTTATTGCATTAAAGAGAAAATAAATGTGAGGGAATACTATTTTTATCCAAAGGGGGAAACCGCCAACAAACAGATTTTGCATTAGATTTGAGTTTGCAAGATATATAAAAGCAACAAGGCCTATTGTAAAGATGATAGTTAGAACATTTGAAACAATTTTTTTATTTGTCATTTTAAGAGTTATAAGGCTAACAAGATAGGCAATAAGAGAACCTATCAGTTGAGTAAAGGTTGGGATAAAAAAGAATGATAAGATTGTGTATATAACTGCTGGAATTGTGATAGGGCAAAATATAAAATATATTACAAAGGCAGGAAAGACAATAAGGAAGCCATAGAATAGTGATACAAAATATGAACTTAAGTATTTGGCGGTGATTATTGACCAATTTTTGATAGGCATACTTGCAAGCAGATCGTAGTCTTTATTTTTGTAATATTGATTTTGTGAGTCGTAAACCGTCATCATAAGCACCAAGAAAGAGGCAAGCATAAGACCTATCACAAGTACGTACTCAGGGTGACCTATTTCATTAAACTGTTGTGCTGTGCCAAGATAGGCAAATCCCATAGCGAGAGCGACGACTACAAAAATAACAAAAGCAAGCACGCCATTTGAAAGTGCACCTCTTTTCTTTTTAGACTTAAATAGTTGCGACAAGGTTTGTTTGAAATATATCAGAGAAAGGTTAATTAGGTTTTTCATTTTCAATCTCCAAAAATACACTTTCTAGACTTTCGTCGTTTGTGATGTCCTGCATTGTTCCATACTTGATGAGTTTCCCTTGTTTAATAATTGCCACATGAGAGCATATTTTCTCTGCGACGTCAAGCACATGAGTTGAATAAAAGATTGTGACTCCATTTTTTGCAAGTTCAGCCATGATTTCTTTAAAGGCATGACTGCTTATAGGGTCAAGTCCAACAAATGGCTCGTCAAGAAGTAGTACCTTAGGATTATGAATTAAACCAGAGACAAGAGCGAGTTTTTGTTTCATGCCATGACTATATGAAGAAATAACAGCACCAAGGTCATTATAGATATCAAGTTTTTTGGCATAATACTCAATCTTTTCTTTTCGCTCTTCTTTGCTAAGTCCAAACACACTTGCAATAAAATTGAGGTAGTCAATACCTTTCAAATGTTCGTATAGGTCTGGATTGTCTGGGATATAAGCAATTATTTTTTTAGCCTCAATAGGTTGTTTTGAAATATCTATTTTGTCCACTAAAATTTCGCCAAAATCAAAATCAAGTATCCCAGCAATGCATTTAAGTGTGGTGGTCTTGCCTGCGCCATTATGTCCAATAAAAGCACAGATTTGTCCGTCTTGAACGGTTAGCGACAAGTCATCAACAGCAATTTTATCATCGAATTTTTTTGTTAAGTTGTAAATTTCTAACATAAATCTCCTAATAGCGCAATTATATCATATTAATATATGCATAGTCAAAAATATTGGCGACGAAGAGTGATTTTTTAGAATTATTTTGTCAAAAAAAAGAAGAATAACTTTTCTTCCTTTTCTGCTTTTTATTCATTTTCAAAGTCGTCGTTGTATTGTGCTTCGTCTCTTGCTTTTATATCATGCGGATTGTTAGGATTTGATATATATTTGTCGCTACTGCCTTTACCTGCAATTTTTGAGCCATATTGTCCTTTTTTTATTCCAGCATTTAGTATGCGTTTTCTTGCTATAATTTCCTTATCAAACCCTGTCTTTATTTCATTTGCCTTTTCTTCAAGCAATGCGACTTCTTCTTTAACGCATTTTCTATACTCATCCTCCAATTCCTTTACGTATTTTGTTTTATCCTCATCACTGCATTTTGAACGAAACAAGTCGTAATACGCCTTTGGAGTGGAGGTGAAATCTTTACTTTTTATTCTTGAAACCCAACTGTCTCTTTCCGTGTCGCTTAAATACATTTTGAAGCCAGACTCATCTTGAACTATTGGATGTTCTATATGCTCATGGATACAAAAAGGCGTACAGTAAAATTTTTTAACATCATAGTAATTATCATATTTACACAAACCTTCAACAACCAATATATCTATATCATTCAAATGCTTTATATGTGTTTGTGAAATAGCATCAAGTATTTTTTGTTGAAGTAAAAAATCAGTTATTTCATTTTTAGGTATACCTAGTTTTTTAAACCAATTTGTCATTTGTTTACTCCTTTTTATTCATGCCTAGTATAACACATACACAGTTTAAAGTCAACGGCAAATTTAAACAAATTTAAATATGTTATATATATTATATATAAATATAACAATATTAAAAATGGCACATTCTAGCAAATTTTTATTACGTAGCAATTAAATTAAATTTAATTGCATAAAATCAATTTATATGGTAAAATACTAATTAAAGGGGAAACGACTATTAAACACGAAAGATTAACAAGAAAATTTATCAAAACATTAGATAGAAACAGCGATCTTAAAAGATTGGTTGGGAGGAGTTTGGAATTAGCAAAGAAAGACAATCCAGGCAAATTGCTCGCCCAGCAAGATAAACAACTATTTTTAGATGATGTTACATATAATGAAATTTATAGAGATACTGAAGATGAGAGCGAGGCAGAGTAAGAGAGAAATGTTAAACAGGCACACAACATGCCTGTTTTTTTATGTAATTTTTTTACCAAAAGTTTTAGATTGGGTTGCTTTTTGTGTTTAGATGGACATATTTTTCTTTTAAAAAGTAAAATTTTTGACAAATTTCAAAAAATTTTTGTTTATAAAAATCATAAAAATCAAGACGAAATCGACTGTTTTTGGTTTTAAATGACGAACACCCGAGAATGTGTCGGCAAAAAATAAAAAATTTCTAAAAAAAATTAAAAATTTTTAAATTTTTTTTGAAAAAACTGTTGACATTGTGATTGCACTTGTGATATTATACTCATGCTAACCCAAAAGGTACAGGTTGTACCTGTTAGCAATAGAACCTTGACAACTACATAATAGAATGTTTTACAGAATGTAAAACGAGCAAACAAATATTCATTTATGTTAATTTTTAATGTAATACGAATATCTTTTGCAAAATTCAATTTACGTCGAGTAAATGAATAACAAGAGTCTTATAAAACTAAGATTTGTGAAAATGCTAAGATTATCCAATAAATCATTTTATATGATTAAGCTACAAAGAGCATATAGGGGATGCCTTGGCACTAGGCGCCGATGAAGGACGTGATAAGCTGCGATAAGCG
>CALVOK010000034.1 GCA_944350275.1 uncultured Clostridia bacterium
CACAAAAAATTTCTCCGTTAAGTTTAACTGCCACTGCTTGATATGTCTTATTTAATGCTTTATTTGCCATTATATCTATATTTTTAAAAACATCTTCTTTACTTTCGGATAAATACATACATCGAAATCGAGACGGCAATTCGGGGAACTTTTCTTGCCTAACTTTTTCCAAAGCAATTTCCCTCATAAACAAGTCATAGTTTTGCAGGGCTATTGCCATATCTAATTGAAGTTGTTTGTTTTTAAAAATACCTTTTTTTGCTGCTTTAAATCCTAATTCGTGTAATGGTTTGCCTTGTTTATTAAATGAAAAATCAAAAATTTTTATCTGTCCATTTGGTTTCTCGCCAAAATAGATTTTATCACCAATTTTATAATTTCTATCTGTTGCAACTTGATATAAAATTAAGTCCTTTGCTTTTTCCATTTTATCTCCTTTTCATTTCTTGGTCATCAAATTCTTTTTGCCAATTGTATATAGATTGTAATTCCAATTTTAATTTTGCAAGACTTTTAGCAGTCAAATTTATTTCAGCGTTATTAGAAATAAACTTAATATTTTTTTCTATATCTTGCTCTTGAAATGTAGGAATAGACAGTTTGCAAGATTTTACAAAAACATCTTCCGTATTGTTTAAACTACAATATTCTTGCAATGTTTTCAGTTGAAAATATATAGCGTCTATTTCTGTGGGCTCATATAATGGATTAAAAGATTTTTGCAAATGACGTAGATTATTTTTTGTTATATAGCTGAAGAAAGGTTCTCCAAGCTCAGCTTGTTCTGTTTGATAAAGATGTCTAAGTTCGTGCAAAATTGTAGTTGCTATATCAAAAGAAATGTATTCATAATCACCCATTAAGTTAAGAATGTCTTTAGGTTTGTTTGTAAAAGTAAAATAAAGAGATTTGTCTGCTTCATCAGGGTGGGGTATAGTTTTAAAACTTGATTTAAAGTTTTCCACAAACTCTCTAAATTCTTTTGTTTCAGATTTAATTTTATATTTCTGTAAAGCAATTATGCGATTTTGATTAAAAAAAATAGTTTTTGTTTTTGTATCAAAACTTCCCAAAATAAAAAGATTTTGACTAAATTTCCATTGTATATCAAAATTTTGTTTAATTTTCATCTTTTCAGCAACTGCAAAAGCAAAATTTTTAATAAATAATAAAAGGTTATCCGTATTACTTACATTGTTAGTTTTCCAAGCCTTTAAAAATTTGTTTAAGGTTTCTATCATAATTCTGTTTCCTTTATGCTAATGAATTTTTAATAAATCCGAATATTCTTTCCATATTTTTAAAAGTTTCAAAGACTTCATCATTGTGTTTTGCATTTTTAAAGACATCAAATTCAATCTCAATTCTCAGTTTTAAAGCTTTTTCATAAAATTCTTTACTTTGTGAGATTGGAGAAACATCATCAGCGGTCCCATGTTGCAACAATGTGTAAGGGAGATCTTTTGTTAAGTTATATAATGGGCTTGCCAATTTAAGTTCTTCAGCACTTATATTGGAAAACTTTTTGTTAAAATACATTTCAGAATTTTTTACCATATAAGCTTTTGTAGGATTATCATTTTTCAAATTGTTTGCAATATTTTTAAGAGCGAGCAAATCAGTCACAGGATATAGCGCAACAACACACTTTTTTTCAAATTTTGAAATAAGAGATTTATCTAATCCAAGCATTAAAGCATAATTCCCGCCAGAAGAAGTCCCGACAATAGCAACTTTTGTTGGATCAATTCTATATTTTTTGCTGTTTGCTATTAAAAAGCTAAGTGCATTTTTACAATCTTCAATTCCAGCAGGAAATCCCGCCTCGCCACTTAAACGATAATTCGTGCTTGCAATAATATATTTTTTATCTACAAATCGTAAAAAAGCATTTATTTTACCTTTTGTTTTATCGCCTTTTGAAAATCCACCACCATGAATAAAAAATATAAGTGGAATTTCTTCATTATCAATACTTTCTGGCAAATATAAATCAAGTTTTTGAGATTGACTTATGTTGGCATATTGAATATCTGATATGATTTTCACAATTTTTGCTTCCTCGCTTCAACTATTCAACTTCATAAGGTCTAAAAACATAACAACCATTGTCACCAAGTTTTTCAATGTTGTCTAAGATTACAACCGCTTTGATATAATCAAGTTCTTCCACCCAATAAGCTTTAATAATTTTGTCAGTTGAATATTCATCATAAACAAGATTTTCTTGTTCGCCTGTTCTAAGATATTTTACGACAGCATCAAAAAACTCGTTTTTCATATTGTAAACGATAGGTGCATAGATAGAAACATCAGAGTGAGATGTAAGGTTTTTGCTATATTCCATAAACAAACAATTAAAATCAACAAAACTCATTCTGGCCTCGCTTTCTTCAAGCAAATGATCAGCACTATCTTTATTGGCAATAAGTTTTTCTTCAAATTTGACAATATTTTTTATGGCAATATATTCATCTGTCAGTTTTAAGTTGTAGTCAACGTTGAATAAATCCAATCGCACTTTTACCAATAGTTCTTTTGCTTTATCAAATTCTTTATTTTTTCTTAACAAATCAATACATTGGATATAAATGTCGCCATTATCTTCTTTCTTTGCAAGCTTAATCAGATTTTTATAAGCCAGTTTGCGATATTTCGTTGCATTTTTGTAATCTTTCTTATCTTCAAAACACCAAGTTGCATAAAGATAAAGTTGTGCAGCGCAATCTTCTTTATCCTTATCATTAACAAGTGCAGCCTTTAAATAATTTTTGATTTTGTCATCAAATTTAGAATTTAAGATTTCTTGATATTTCGCACTTGCATAAACTTGCTTGGCGTTTTTACTTGGACGAGCAATGTCAATATTTGAATAATGACAATGTGGACACTCTTGAATGTGAGCAACAACTTGTCCATTGTCAAAACGACAATCTAAATGTTGCTTTGCACCAAAGGAATGGCTGCTATAAATAACTTCTTGTTCACTTTCTTCCCCGCAATTTACACACTTTAAATTAACTCTTTCAATTTTCATTTTTCTTCTCCTTTACATTGAAATATATTGGCCATACGATTGAGATCGTTGCTTTTCCTGCCGAGCCTGAAAATGAATTCTGTTTATAGTTTCAATTTCTTCTTGCAATACAGCCAAAATTGCAGGATCGACACTTTGTTGGCTTTGCGCTTCTTTCAATTTGACTTGTTTTTCTAATTTTAAAGTGTCGGCAGTTTGTTCATCTGCTTGCAAACGCTTACTTGCAAAAGCATAAGCCTTTGCATTGTTTTCAACAGCAAGGGAAACAACTTCAATATCATCTCCATATCTTCCACTAACTTTCTGCAAGAACATTCCATTTTTTTTTACTTCTTTGATAACTTCTTCTCTTGACATTTCTTGAGCCATAAAAAATGTTGGATCGCCAGAATCTCCACCTTTTGTTTCCTCTTTCTCTGTGTCAAACTTTTTGAAAAAATCTTCATCTTCTTCAAAAAAGGTCCTATGTTTTTCGTGTTGTTCTTGAGTTTCCCTTTGTTTTTCAAAGAATTCCTTGTCTTCGTCCATATTCACTCCTTAATTATTCGTATATAATTGTTGTTTTCCTTTTTAGCAATTGTTCTGGATATAAGTTTGCATTGTCAACAAGAGTAGGGCTCATATTAACCAAAATGTAAGATGATTTTACATTTGTTATAAATTCTCTAATTTTTTCTTTATTCCCGCTCATGATTGTTGTGCAATAATTTGCACCGCTTTCATTTATTTCATCATATACATTTTCATTATTGTAGAAAATTTTTATTCCATTGGCTTTTGCAAATTCTATCATATTTTCATCAATAGCCTCGTCCACAAACAGCTCATATTGTCCAATTCCTAAAAAGATCTTTTCTTTTCTAAAATCAAGTTTATTAAATTTAGACTTTTCGCCAACATAAATGAGCAAGTCAAGAGCTTCATTTTCTAAATCTATATCAGTTATAACAATTTCATTAAAATCTATAGTTTGCTTTAAAATATCATTGATTAGCTGAACTAAAATCTCTAATGATTGGCTTTTTATATATGGTCTTATAATGAGAGAATTTCGAGTCTCCAAACATACTTTGATAATTTCGCAATAATTGTTTAGATTTATTCGTTTATCAACCTGCAAACCTATAATCCCATAAGGCACCATATTTTCTGATATTCTTCCATAGTCATTTATGAAAGGAGCAGATGTATTCCCATAATAGTTTAGAGAAGATTGGGTAAAAATCTTTTGTAATGAAGATAGATCAATTTCTTTCCCAGTTTCATATCTTAAACTATTAGTCAAAAGTTCTTTATTTGAAGTAAAACTTTTGCAAATTGATTTAAAAACATCTTCAATAACAACTTCTTCTTTTGGACGTAAAGCATTTGCCCTCATTTGATTTATTGTATCTTCTAACATTCCATACTCCTTTCATCTAATTTTGACAAACTTCTGTCAATTGCCTTTTCAATTGTCTTTGTAGTAGCCAAGAAGCTAACTTTGTGCATATATAAACTTTCATTTTCAGTCTTTCTTATTTGTCTCATATTTCTCATTGTTTCTTCTTGTTCTTGTGTCAAAATAACTTGCTTATTATCACTTTCCGCATATTTATATCTTAAATCATCACCAGCCTGTTCAATTAAGCCTCTATGCTTTTGATAAAGATATAATAAATAAGATGTATCTTCTCGTAAATCAGCTTTAATTCCTTTTAAGTTTACAAGCTGACCATTTTTTATAACTATACTTTGATCCAAAATTGTATTGAAAGCTAAATTCATTTCTTGTTGTTGTTTTTCCCCTTCATCTTCAAGACGTGGCTCAATTCTTGCAAAGTCGTAAATTTCAATATTTTTTCCGTCGTCAGAGTAAACATAATACCAGTCTTCACCTGCTAAAATGCGAAGATCTTCAATCCTACAATCATAAATTTGAGCAAGTTTTGCAACATCTGTGAGAACAGGACCTTCTTTGTCGGTATAATTTACCATTTTTGACTTATGAGCAGATCTCTCAATTTCTGTTATATGCTTTAAGAGAGAGTGGGGAATATTTGAACCTCTTTTAAGACTAATTCGTCTATCATCCCGATAGATTGCGACATCTTCATAATTCTCATCCACAGGCAAGATTTCATCAGATGTTTGAATAACAATATGTTGTTTGCTTTTTCCATCTATTAACAAATTAGAATCTCTATAACCACTATATTTTTTTGGTCCCTGTGAAAGCTCAGGTTTTTCTCGTTTTTTAAATGTTTCAGCAACATTAAGATCATCACAACCTTCACCAACAGTAATGATTTTCAAAGTTTGTCTTTGTCTAAGCTCTTCCAAAGCGTTTAATTGCTGTTGCTTTTGCTCTTCTGTCAAACTGTTTGATTTGTTTATTTGGGCAATTTGCTCTGCGATATATTGTTCAACACTTTGGCGGGAGTTTTCGACCAAATCTTTTGCAGCTTCAACAATTCCGTAAGTAGCAATATCTTGATAAAGTCTTTTTTCTTCGCCTCTTTTACCAGTGATGAGATCGGTTGCTTCAACATTATCTAAGCATAACTTACTCTCACGAGTCCAAATCCAAGATTGTGTCAACATTTCTGGGACGCCATTGTCATTTATTAAATATGTTGCAAAAATTCCTCCGTTTTGGCTTGTTGTCGCATGTTCCATACATGCTTGTCCGGCATTATGATAAACTTGGCAACAATTTGTAAACTTGCTTTCTCCAACAAGCATTGTAGCAGGATCGTCGAGTCTTAAAATTTTTGTCAAGATTGTGTATTGTTTGCCATTCTTATCAGTATATACATAAGTTTTTTGATGTCTTGGAATTGTTGTTTTCTTTCTGCTTTTCATTCGTGGCAACAATTGCTGATAAAATTCATAAGTTTCTTGTGTTTTCACTCCAGAATTTTTCACTTCTTGTGCGAATTCATCTAAACCAAAATTAAATTGGAACGGAACTCTGTCTAAGTATGTTATAATATCCAAAAATGTGGGATTGCTATTCCCTCGTTCTAAATAATATCTTTGTGCTGTCTGCAGACTTTTTTGCACATCTTTTACATGACTTTGACGTTTATCTGAATCTAATATAAGTCCCCAATTCTTAACAATTAGTTCGTAAAAATCTTCATTAAATTCTTGTTTGCAACCATCAAACATTCTATGAATGGAAGCAAAATTTAATCTTTTACTAAGATGTGTTGAAGAAAGAATAATATCTTGTATTGTTGCTTTTTCAGCATTAGATAGGTCATCTCTTGGCATAACGCCTTTAACATAAACTTCTCTTATTGGACTTAAAAAATCCCCAATTTCGCTAATTTTCATACTCAATGGAACTGACTGGGCAAGAGATTTGGCATCAGAAGATTTAGCCAGTTGAATACGTTGCATTCCGTCTAAATTAGCAAGTTTTAATATTTCTTCATAATATTCTACGGGCATTTCTTCTTTAATAAATTCGGCTATACTTTCTGGAATAACAACATCTTTTTTAAGTTTATAAACATCTCCGTCCTTCACATAGGGAGATAAGAAGTTGCCCATTTTTTTACCAAATGAACCAGTCATTCTTTTTAGTTCAGCTAAATATTTCTCTCCAATTTCCTGTGTCGAATAAAAATATCCTTGCAATTCCTGAGGAATAATAATACCTTCGCGCACATAATGTCTTTTGATTTTGCAACTTTTTAAATATTTGTTTTGTATAAAATCGCTGATAATTTGTGAAGTAATTATTGGTTCATCTTTTAGTTCAGTAGGTAGGTCCTCGTTTCCATAAAAAGCTCTACGTAATTCCTCTATAAAGTTTGGTTCTTCAGAAAGTGTAAATTTTTCATCAATATCAGTTGCAAGTCTATAAGCTACTTGACGTCTTTTTTCAACATTTGTGTCATCTTCAAAAAGCCCCATAATAGCAATAAATTCTACTAAAGCTTTTTTGGTGTTATCATCTTTACTAAACAATGGCAAAGACGCAAATTGATCCCAAACTTTAATATTAAATTTGGATTTTTGATCTAATGACATCTTTTTGAAGGCTTCAAGTTCTGGAAGTGATTGTAATCTTGTTCTTGGGAATATCGTTTCAAAATCATATAAAGCTCGGCTATATGGAGATAGACAATCTTCAGGATATTGAGAGTCTTGGACAACTCTGAATGTTCGACGAGAACAAGATGATAAATACTCCATTACAGCTTTTAAATTGCTGTTTTTAGATATCGTATCTTTTAATTTTTCTAATGTCAAATTTTTATTAAACTTTTGTCCAATCTTTAAAACATCTTCATAAGTTTTGCTATCAATAAGCCCATAATTATAATAATCTAATATTGCAGTTTTAAATTTTTCTATTTTTTCGGTATCAGTTATTGGTTTAACGTTTAAATTTGCTCTATCTATGCCAAGAATTTCATCTTCCGACTGTCGTAATGCAGTAAGATAATGATCTTGTATTGCTCCTTTTGAAAAACATATTGCTATTGGATAATTACAATAAGCAATTTTTTCGAAGATAGGCATTGTTAAGTCAAAATCAATAAGTAAAGATTTTTCTTTAATATAATTTTGAAGATATTCACCAATTAAACGACTCCATCTCTGTGTTGGTTTATATTGTGGATCTGATATGTATTCAGCAATTTTTTCAAGACGCTCTTTCTCGGGGAAATTATCCAAAGTTCTTAAAAACATGTTTAATCCAGTGTCTTCCGTTGTTTCATAAAATTGAGTTTTGATTTCCGGATGTTTAATCAATTCCAAATAATTATTATAAGCATTCTCTCCTGAAAGAAACCTATGATAAATGGATATATTGTTTAACAAATTGCATTTTTGAAGATTGGGGCTTTGCAAAACTGTATCTTCTAATTGAGAATAGAATTCCTGTAATCTTTCCGTAGTGTAAGAACTTCTATCAGGGGTATCCCAAACTTGCTGAGAAAAATATGTATTAATAAGCTTTTTAAAACAATTTGTAGTAATATATAATCCTTCAGTATTGCTTGTGTCTCCTTCAATTTTGTATGTGATTTGAGATAATTCTATTAAATCTTTAAAAATTTGATAAGGTCTAACATAATATGCAGAATTATTCTCTTTTAAACTTGTATATATTGGGAACAAATCTTCGATTGCCTTTGGCATAAACTTGTTTTTAAATAAATTCTCAATACTTGTAAGTTGAGTATGTGAGTCAATTTCAACAGGATCTTTGAACATATGCCAAACATTAACACTTGTATTTTCATAAACACTTTTCCCATCAACAGAAAGATTAGTTGTATTATGAAATATGATTTTTTGGACTTTATCTGAAAACTTTGAGAATTCCTTTTCTAAATATTCCGAAATTATATGTTGGTTATTAGATGAAAGTATTTTAAAAGCTCTTACAATCTCTTTATTCTTAACTAAATTTTTTAAAGTTACCAAATGTTCTTCTTGCAAATTTATATTTTCTTGATCTGGCTGAGCACGATGTTTTTCTTTTTTTATTGATTCCTTTGTAAGATTAATTTGGCAAGTTAAATCTCGAAAAAGTGACTTTATTTGCTTTTTTATATCAGATTTCACAAACAACTCCTTAAAATTAGTATACCATAAATTTTAATTTTTGTAAATAAAAACTTAATTTATACTAAAGCAACTTAAAAATATTTTAATAAATATTGCTTTATATGTCAATAAAAAAAGAAATATTTCCTACATAGAAACATTTTGTTGCTTTTAATTATATTTTATGATGTTGTAGGAAAATATTGTATATACCTAAAAAGTTTATAATTTTAATATAGGTCGGAGCAAAAATGGAATTAAAAGATGTAATTTATCGTATTGGATATTTTCGTAATCGTGCTAATTTAAGTGCAAGAGCATTAAGTTTAGAGATTGATAAAAATCCCGCATATATCACAAAGTTGGAAGCGGGCGAATATGAGCCATCTATTAAGGTTGTGT
>CALVOK010000035.1 GCA_944350275.1 uncultured Clostridia bacterium
TTAGGAAGAGAATATTGCATATATTTAACAAAAAAAGACCTAATCTAGCAACTAGTTGCTAGATTAGGCAAGAAAATACTAAAACTATTTCAAAAATTCACACCCCCATTGTTGACAAAGAGCCTAATTTAACTTATATTTTATTGTGCGTCACTGTTTGACTTTTCAGCGAGTGCTTTATTGTAGGCTTCAAGAACTATGTTTTTAATTGTTTCTCGAGTCTCGGTATTAATAGGATGTGCGATGTCTTTATGTTGACCATCTGCTGTTTTTTTGTTTGGCATCTGGATAAAAAGTCCATCTCGACCTTCAATAACTTTTATGTCATGAACAACAAAACATTCATCAATTGTTATTGAAGCAATTCCTTTTAATTTTGATTCCTCTTTTAGTCTCATTCTAACATCAGTGATTTTCAAGTCTATTTACCTTCCTTTTTAGTAGATTAGCCATTTGGCTTAACTATATTTTACAATGTTTTAATTGAAAAACAAAACATTTTTAATAAATTTTTGACATATTTACAACTTATTGATACTTTTTTCATAAAAAAAGATATGATTTATCTTTATAATGGCAAAAAGGTGTATTATAGATTTGCAAATGGGCAGTCACATTTTCCCATTATTTTATTGCATGGGTGGGGGTGTGATGGAACTATATTTGATAGCATTATAAAATTACTACCTAGAAAATCTTTTTTAATAGTAGATTTATCACCATTTGGGAAAAGCGACAAAAATATTGAAGATTGGAACATATTTACCTATGTTGGTATGCTCATGAGTTTATGTGAACATTTGCACATAGAAAAATGTGATATATTAGGACATTCGTTTGGTGGGCGAATTGCCATAATTTTTTCTGCTGTCAAACGTTCACTTGTGCATTCTTGCATACTTGTAGATAGTGCAGGAATGAAACCGAGACGGAACTTAAAAATTAGGCTAAAAATTTTAAAGTATAAAATAAACAGAAAATTAGGCAAAAATGTTGAAAATTTTGGCTCGAGTGACTACAAATCATTGTCGCCAGGCATGAAAAAAACTTTTAACAGCATTGTAAACACCTACCTTGAAGATTATGCTAAGATTATGGCGGTTAAAACACTTATTGTTTGGGGAGATAAAGATGAGGACACTCCTCTTTATATGGCTAAACGTCTTAACAAACTTATAAAAAATTCTTCTCTTAGAGTTATTTCAGATGCAGGACATTTTTCTTTCTTAGACAGACCGCTTGAATTTGCAAGAATTGTAAATGAGTTTTGGGAGGTTTAGTATGCTATATGTTAACATATGTATATGTGAACTTGTGTTCATAGT
This sequence comes from uncultured Clostridia bacterium, assembly GCA_944350275.1. Lineage (GTDB taxonomy): Bacteria > Bacillota > Clostridia > Christensenellales > UBA1242 > Caccovivens. The sequence continues at coordinate 1,326 of CALVOK010000035.1, forward strand.
TTGGAGTTACCTTTTTGTAAAAACCTATCAACTTGATGGATATGATATAAAAAAATTCTTCAATCATATTTTTGAGTTTAAACTTGCTCTTGGTGATAAAAATAAACTTGTTTTTACAAAACGACTTATAAGGTTTTTAGTTTTATATCTTTTAATTGCTCTTGCTTTGTTTATTCTCATTAATGTTTTTATCTCTAATATTTATCTTGTTTTATTAAACAGCATAGTTGTTTTTCTCTTTTGTCCTGTTCTTATTGCAGTGACAAACTACATTCTCATGCCATTCGAGCAGTTGATAAAAAAGTATTATATAAAAAAGGCGAAGAGAAAACTAGGGAAACTTGACATTATAAAAATAGGTATTACAGGAAGTTTTGGTAAAACGTCCACAAAAAATATTCTCGCAAGCATTCTTGAAAAAGAGTATAAGGTCTGCACTACCCCAAAAAATTTCAATACTGAAATGGGTGTCACGCGAGCGATTCTTGAAAACCTTGATGACCATGATGTATTTATTGCAGAGATGGGAGCAAAACACGTCGGTGACATTGAAACTCTTGCAAAACTTGTCAAACCAAGGTACGCGATTATAACTACAATTGGGAATCAGCATATAGAGACTTTTAAAACCTTGAAGAATATAGAAGAAACCAAAAATGAACTGCCCCTAAATATTGAAAAAGGTGGAACAGTTGTATTTAATGGTGACAGCAAGTCAACATTGAAATTATATAAGGCTTTCAAAGGGAATAAATATTTAACCAACCAACCTAACAGTTTTGCCTATGCAGAAAACATATGCATAGATGAGAATGGGAGCAGGTTTGACCTTGTTCTTGACGGAAACAGACTTAGCATTTCAACAAAACTATTAGGACAATGCAATATAAACAATATAGTCACATCTTCTGCTATGGGATATATTTTGGGAATCAGCAAAGATGACATTGTCTCTGCAATCAAAAAATTATCACCACCCTCTCATAGACTTGAGGTTATAAAAAATAACTATGCGACTATCATAGATGATTCATACAATTCAAATGTGGTAGGAAGTCAAGAGGCACTTGAAGTTTTATCTAAATTTAAAGGCACAAAGATTGTGGTAACTCCAGGGCTTGTAGAAATGGGACAGGAGCAATCAAATGTCAATTTTAAACTGGGTGGTTTAATTGCGGATGTGGCAGATTATATCATAATTATGAATGATGTTAATAAAAACTACCTTTTTTCAGGTGCAATTTCACACAACTTTGATAAAAACAAAATATATTTTGCCTCCACTCGAAAAAGGCAAAAAGAAATTTTGCAACTTTTAATGATTAAAGGTTGTGTTATATTGTTTGAAAATGACTTACCAGATAATTATAAGTAAAAGGAGTAAATATGAAAACTATTGCAGTTATTTTTGGCGGAAAAAGTGTTGAACATGATATTTCTGTTATAACAGCCATGCAGTCTCTAAAAGGTTTGTCTAGATATAAGGTAATTCCTATTTATATCAAAACCGATGGACATTATGTTACCGCAAAAAATTTATATAAACCAAATACATTTCTCAATTATGCAAAAAATGTCAAAAAAGAGCGAGAAGTTTCATTCATTTTAGGTTCTTCTCAGATAATTATTATAAAAAACAGCAAAATTTTGCATAGAGTCAAAATAGATTGTGCCCTACTTTGCACGCACGGTCATGGTGTGGAAGACGGCGCTCTGCAAGGACTCCTTGAGCAATGTGACATTCCTTACACCTCCTGCAAAATCTCCTCAAGTGCCTTGTGTATGGATAAAACATTGACAAAAATGATGTTAAAGGAAAATAAAATCAAAAGTCCAGCATATGTGCACTTTGACAAATGTGAATATAAAACAAATAAGATTGAGATTTTAAAGAAAATTAAAGATAAAATAAAACTTCCATGCATTATAAAACCAGCGTCTGGAGGCAGTAGTGTAGGTATTAGCATATGTGAAGATATACAATTAATAGAAAAATGCATTGACGAGGCTTTTCTATACGATGATAAAATAATTGTCGAAAAATATATAGAAAATGCACGTGAATTTTGTTGTGGAGCGGTAAAAATATCAAATAATATCATTTTAAGCAAGGTAAGCGAAGTTAAAAAAGGCAAAATTTATACCTTTACTGAAAAATATTTATCATCAAAAGAGATAAACGAAAAGAAAATAAATTTATCTCTTGAGTCGAGAATTAAAAAACTTGTAACTAAGACCTATAAGGCTCTCTTATGTGACGGAATTGTAAGAATAGATTTTCTATACGACGAGAAAAAAGATGTTTTGTATGTAAATGAACTTAACACCATACCTGGCTCGCTTGCGTTCAATTTGTTCGAAATCCCTTTTACTGATCTGCTAAATGGAGTGATAGATGAGGCTATAGATTTCCATAATAAAAAAGGTAAACTCGTCTATACGTTTAGTAGCGATGCAATTAAAAAATATATAGAGATGACCGACCATTTAAAATACAAAATGTGCTAATCTTGTTAAAAAATGTATAAAATGAAGTAATTTTAATGTTTTTTATTGATTTTGAATTTGTTTTGTCATAGGTAACTCAATTTTGAAATAAATGAATATACTTATATTCATGGGGGCATTTATGAAATTATCTCAAATTTTACAAGATATAAGAATAAAATATTATCAACCGTCACTTGATAATATTGATATAAAGGATATCAAAATTTCTCACAAAGACGTCAAGGATGGTGACCTTTTTATTGCAATCAAGGGTGGCAATTTTGATGGTAACGACTTTATAAACGAGGCATTTGAAAATGGCGCAAGTGTTGTTTTTTCAGAAAATGATGTCTTTGATGATAGGGTGGTAAGGGTTGAAAATGCAAGAAGTGCCTATGCTATTGCCTGCAAAAATTTTTTCGGTAGAGCCTGTGACAAATTGAAAATTGTTGGTATAACAGGAACAAATGGAAAAACCACAACAGCATTCACCACGGCAGAACTTTTGCGTTATGCTGGTGCAAGAGTGGGACTTATTGGAACGCTTGGTGCGAAGATAGATGACAAAGTGATTGACACAGGATTAACAACGCCTGACCCTTATATGCTTCATAAACTTTTTAAAGAAATGAAAGATAAAGATTGTGAATATGTCGTTATGGAAGTCTCGGCTCATGCCCTTGCGCTGAACAAGGTTGACGGTGTCAATTTTGATATGGGAGTACTGACAAATATTACTGAGGACCACCTTGACTTTTTTGGTAATATGGAAAACTATGCAAATGCTAAAATCAACCTTTTTGACAAAAACCGGGTCAAACTTGGAGTGATTTGCGGTGATGACCACTATGGACGAGGTGTATTGCTTAGACCAAAAGTGCCTGTAATTTCATATGGAATGAGCGACTTTTGTGATGTGAATGCAAAAAATATTAAAAAGTCTTTTAGTGGCTCATCTTTTGATTGTGAGTGCCTAGGCGAAAAGTTTGATATAAAAACTAATTTGGTCGGTGAATATAACATCCAAAATGCCCTTGCCTCCATTGCAGTGTGTCGTAGTTTTGGTGTGCCTAAAGAACTTATAAGACTTGGAATGAGTTGTATAAATCAGGTAGAGGGGAGATTTAATGTTATTAATATGGGCAAAAGCAATATTGTCATTGACTATGCCCATACTCCTGACGGACTTGAAAAGATTTTGAAAACTGCTCGAGACTTATCAGATAACAAACTTGTTGTAATTTTTGGATGTGGTGGAAACCGTGACAGGCAAAAACGTTCTATCATGGGTACTATTGCGACAAAACTTGCCGATGAGGTGATTTTGACAAGTGATAACCCTCGCTATGAAAATCCTTATGATATAATAAGTGATATTGTCGACGGAGTGGTTAAAAATTGCAAGGTAATTGAAAACAGAAAAGAGGCAATCAGGTTTGCTCTTGACAAATATAAAGACGGACAGACAATTGTTATTGCTGGCAAAGGCGCAGAAAAATATCAGGAGATAAATGGTAAAAAATATCCCTACAATGACTTTGATGTGGTGTATGAATATTTCAGAGAAAAGTTGTACTTAAAAGAAAATGCACCACTCAAAAATGCAGACATTGAGGAGGAGAAAGAAAATGATAGTAAGCAGGAAGAAAATATTGAAGATTTTAGCGAAAGGGAATAAAGATATGTAATAAATAAAACAATGGGAAGGATAAGACCAAAATGGGCAAGTCTTTAAAGACAAACTTTTAAAAAATATTGTAAATAACATTTTATAATTTTTTAAAGCAAAAGGCGGAATATTCCGCTTTTTTTTAATAAGACCTTATGAACGTTGGGGGATGCTGTACAGGTCGGTAGCCCTTTTTGGTGAAAAAGTTTTTCGAAGTACTACAATTTGCTTGACAAAAAGGGCGGGGGGGGGTAAAATAGGGTATCAAAAAAATTTTTGATACCCTATTTTTAAACCGTCTAAAACGTAGAAAAAATTGGTGAGGCGCCAACCAAACCAAATGTTTGACGACTGTCCGACATAATGTACTTAAAATACAAGTTGTACCGACCGCTCTCTAAATAGAGACAGGCAAACGGTTCCTTTCCCTCGGGTCCCCTTGAAATTGTCAAATTTCAAAGGTGACAATTCTCCTCCGACCCCTTGAAATTTACTCTGTAAATTTCTGCGTAATAAGGACCCCAAGGGGTGAATTTTAAAGGGGTTCTTACAAAAAACCTAGATTTTTATCAAAAATTTATAAATTTTCCAAATTTTTTATAAAAATCTAAAGATTATGCCGTCAAAGTGACGGCGCATCAAATACTTAAGAATTTAAAAATGCTAAAATAGGGTAGAAAAACAATAATGGACAGTCGAGAAAAACAAATAAAAAACAACTTTACATAAATATTTATTAGAAAATAAACAAAATAAAAAAAGTGAGGTAAGAAAATGAAAACATTAAAACTTAAGTTAATTTCACTAGTTGCAATGGTATGTCTAGTGCTAGGACTTGTAGTTGTAGGCATTTATGCTGCTGAAATTCAGTATATAAACTTAGGTGGCAACATAACATTTAGTGTCGATGACAAGTCTCTATATGTACAAGATGTGAGAATGCAAGAGGATAATTTTTCAAACCCATATAGTTTGAAAGAACAAGGGAATTTTATTCCAGGATATATCAATGGCGAGTTTAACATGAACCTCGGCTCATTTACCAACGACTTTGGTGGGTTTAGTTTGTATATTGATATAATAAACACAGTAGACGAAAGTGGAAATTCCTATGTGTATGATGTGACTGCCTCGACAGGACAAACTGCCGATGGTGTAGAGGTTCAGGTTGTGGTCGACAATGAAGATAACCACATACCACCAGGCACAATAACCCCAAGTGAGATAACAAGCACCACTTCGCCAACTGCAACAGTAATACTTACAATAACCTCACCACAAGGAGTTGAGGTTGACCTTAGTAAAATCACACTAACAATTACGATGATACCAGAAATCACAGAATTTACTTTTTCTGTTGATTAAACAAATCACACCGCCTCAGTGACAGGATATACAGGCAGTGACTCAACAGTAACCATCCCATCCTCAATCTCGGTAGTAGAGACCACTGACGGAATAAAATACTACGAGGGTTCTCAATATACAGTGACAAGTATAGGATATCGAGCATTCTATAATAACACAACCATAACCAACGTAGTCCTCCCAGACACCTTGCAGATAATAGGAAGTAATGCATTCAGTCGATGTGGCAATCTTTCTACAATAAATCTTGGTGACCTTGAGAATTTGACAACCATAGGAACCACTGCATTCTTTTGGTGTACTCTTTTAACAAATGTAATTATACATGAGAGTGTGGTTACTTTTGGATCCTATGTATTCCACGGAGATAGTGTAAAAACACTAGAATATAAGGGAACACTGGAACAATATTTAGCAATAAATATGGGCGAAGGTTGGATTGGCGAAGGTAATTCATCTCACAAATTGATAATAAATGGAAAGGAAATTACAGGTCAATTAGATATTCCAAACAATACAACAGCAATACCTAATAGTGCATTTTATGGCTGTGATGCAATTACTAGTGTATCGATACCAGAAAGTGTTACAAGCATTGGACCTTATGCATTTAGGAACTGCAGTAATCTTGCCACAATAAATTTGGGAGACCTCAACTTATCTACTATAAGTTATGGGACATTTTATAATTGTAGTTCTTTAACAGAAATAGCCATACCAGAAAGTGTGACAAACATAGAATATGAAGCATTTTATAATAATGATTCTTTAATAGAAATAGAAATACCAGCAAGTGTAGCAAGTATAGGGTACAACGTATTTGAATCTTGTTCATCTTTAGAAAGCATAGTATTTGGTGAGAATAGTCAATTGACAACTATACCTTATGGGATGTTTCGTTATTGCTCATCTTTAATAAATATTGCAATTCCCGAAGGTGTTATAAGTGTAGATGGTGCATCAAATGTGGATCCTGCATTTGAAGGTTGTTCACTAAAAACTTTAACATTACCAAGTAGTTTGACAACATTAGGACAAAATTCACTTAAAGGTTGTGATATGGAAACTCTAGAATATCAAGGCTCTCTAGAAGGATACTTGTCTATAAGTAGATTTGGTGAGATAGATGATGAGTCACATTCATTGATTATAAATGGGGAAGAGATAACGGAATTGGTTATTCCAACTGGTATAACTTCAATAATAAGTAATGCGTTCTATGGTTGTGATAAAATTACTAATGTTACGCTGCCTAATACTTTAACTCGCATAGGAAGTTATGTATTTTACAGGTGTACATCCTTAACTTCAATAACCATCCCATCAAGTGTGACGAGTATAGGTGCTTATGCATTTGCGTATTGTTATTATAATTTAAACAATGTAGTTTTTGAAATGGCGGAGAATGAGGTATGGCAGATTTCAAATACTAGTTGGTTTACATCAATTTATGAAGAACTTGCACAATATGAATTGAAAAATCCTTCCACTGCGGCTGATTTGTTAACTACAACACATAGACATCGCTATTGGCGAAAGGTTGTGGTTGAAGGGTAGAAAAAGGTTGAATTTTTAAAATATACCCAACAAAAATTAAAATTTTATACTATATTTTCAAGCATAATTGTACAAACTAAAAAATAGATATATTTAGGAGTAGGTTATGCTTGAATTTTTTTTAGTGTTTTTGGTGGGACTTGTGCTGGCGATTGTTGTTGGAGTGCCTGTTGTGAAGATTTCAAAAAAGTTTCATCTGCAACAGACTATTTTGCACTATGTGGACAATCATGCAGGCAAAAGTGGAACACCCACAATGGGTGGAGTGATATTCATTTTTGCAGGCATTGTTGCAAGTTTGATATTTATTCGAGGTGAGTTTTATCTGCCGGTGTTGATTTTGCTGACAATATTAGGTTATGGCGTACTTGGCTTTCTTGACGACTTTATCAAGATAAAATTCCACAAAAATGAGGGGTTGAAACCCTATCAAAAGATAATTGGACAAGTTTCGCTTGCATTGATTCTTGCAATCTTTGCCTATTTCAATATAGGAAGTTCGCTCAATCTCTTTGGAGTTGAGATTGAACTTGGACTTTTTATCATACCATTTATAGTATTTTTCTATGTGGCGGTGACAAATGCAGTCAACCTGACTGACGGACTTGACGGACTTGCGGGCGGTGTTAGTATGACCTATCTTATCTGTTTTGGTGTGATTGTGGCAATATTAGGTGAGTTTAACTATTCAATAATTTCCTTTGCGCTTGCAGGCAGTTTGCTTGGCTTTTTGGCATTTAATTGTTATCCTGCAAAGATATTTATGGGAGACACAGGCTCACTTGCAATAGGCGGAGCGATTGCGTCTCTTGCGGTCTTTTCAAGACTTGAACTTATCATGGCAATAATAGGGATAATGTTTGTTTTGTCAGCACTTTCCGATGTTATTCAAGTGTTATATTTCAAAAAAACACATAAGAGGATATTCAAAATGGCACCTCTTCATCATCATTTTGAGAGAAGTGGTGTGCATGAAAACCGAATTGTGACAGTATATATAATAATAACCTTAATTTGCGGACTTGGTTCGCTGATAGGTTATATGTTTGTCACAGGGGTGTTATGATAAGATTAAAGGGCAAAAAAGTTTTAGTCTATGGAATGGGGATAAGCGGACAGTCGGCGAGCAAACTTTTACATGAAAAGGGTGCTTGTGTGAGCATATATGACGATGAGAACCGTTTTTCAAATGTGTATAGTTATGAAAAGGAACCGCTCCTCAAAAACTATGATTTAGTGGTAGTCAGTCCTGGCATAAAGGTGATTGGCAATCAAATAATTTCACATTTTATTATGAATAAAACTCCTATAATAAGCGAACTTGACCTCGGCTATTTTTTTTCAAAAGGTAAGATTATTGGCATAACAGGGACAAATGGCAAGACCACGGTCACTTCGCTTGTTGGCGAGATTTTTAAAAAGGCAGGAAAGAGGACTTTTGTTTGTGGAAATATTGGACTGCCTCTATCAAGTGTCGCGCTAAAAACCGACAAACAGTCATTTGAGGTGGTGGAGGTCAGCAATTTTCAACTTGAACTGTCGAGGTATTTTAGTCCCAACCTTGCCTGCATATTAAACCTTGCACCTGACCATATAGATAGGCACGGAAGTTATCAAGAATACAAGCGAGTCAAACAAAAAATTTTGACAGGTGGCAGACAAAAGGTAGTGCTAAATTTTGACGATGACGAGACTAAAAATTTGATAATTAATAAAAAAGTGACCTATTTTTCAAAAAAAACGCTAAATAAAGGTGTTTTTATCAATAATAATGCCATTTATCACAACAGAACAAAGATAATTTCACTCAATGATATCAATCTTTTTGGACAAAAGAACCTTGAAAATGTGCTTGCCTCAGTTGCTATTGCGGTAAAGTTTAGAATAAAGCCTAGTGTTATCAGACAGGCAATCATGGCATTCAAAGCACCACCGCATAGACTTGAATATCTTGGGCAGGTGAATGGTGCTGATGTCTTTGACGACTCAAAGGCGACAAATGTTTCCGCGACTATGTCTGCAATCAACTCGCTTGGCGAGCGAGGTCTTGTCTTGCTCCTTGGCGGACAGAATAAGGATAGTACTTTTGACGAGATATTCAGTGGTGGCAATGACTATGAAAGTGTTTTGTGCTTTGGGCAGGCAGGAGAGGAGATTGCAAGTTGTGCAATAAAATATGGTTACAGTCCACAGGTTTTTGAGAGCATGAAGTCGGCAACTTATTATGCACGAGCCCATGCCTGCGAGGGACAAAAGATACTTTTGGCACCTGCCTGTGCAAGTTTTGACGAGTTTGCCTCTTATTCGGCACGAGGAGAGGTATTTAAGGAGATAATGTTTGACAATTTTGAAAAAATCGAAATGTCGTAGTGATATACTAATAATTTGTATTCTGGTCTTTGCACTTGTGATTTTTGGGTGCATAATGGTCTATAGTGCCTCATATTACAGTGCGAATTATCACTATGGGAATAAATATTTCTTTCTTTTCAAGCAGATTTTGGGTGTCATACTGGGCATATTTGCAATGGTTTTCTTTGCATTTTTTGATTATCACCTGCTTAAAAAATATAAGTGGTGGATTGTTGGGGTAACCTTTATCTTGCTTTCACTTGTATTCGTTTCAGGAATTGGCATGGAAAGTTATGGTGCAAAACGTTGGGTGTCTTTGTTTGGCATTTCAATTCAACCATCAGAGATTGCCAAGTTTGCCCTAGTAATTTTTATTGCAGGGTATATGTCAGATAATTCTGACAAAGTTAAAACTCTCAAAGGTCTTTTGCCTGTCTTGGTTGTGGGCGGAGCAATGTGTGTCCTTATCATGCTTGAACCATCCATGAGCGTGACCATGTGCATTGCCTTTGTTACCCTTTTTATGCTGATAATTGGTGGAATGAGCAAAAAACATACCCTTATGTTTTCAATTCCTGCAGGTGCCGTTGTGCCTTTGCTTATATTGGTGGAACCCTATAGACTTCGCAGACTGCTCGCCTTTATTGACCCTTGGGCATCTCCACAAGGCGAGGGATTTCAACTAATTCAATCTCTCTACTCCCTCGGTGACGGTGGTTGGTTTGGTGTAGGTCTTTTCAATTCAAGACAAAAATATCTCTTTCTTCCATTTGCCGAGTCCGACTTTATCCTATCAATAATAGGTGAGGAGATAGGTTTTGTGGGTACGACTTTACTAATGCTTGTGTTTTTTGTGCTTGTCTACCGCCTTATAAAAGTCGCACTGTCTGCAAAGGATAGATTTGGCGCTATGCTGGTAAGCGGTGTCACATTTATTATTGCAGTGCAAACACTTCTCAATATTGCAGTGGTGACAGGTTCAATTCCACCGACTGGACTGCCTCTTCCCTTTATCTCAAGTGGTGGGACATCAGTCTCCGTCTTTATGGCAGGAATAGGAATCTGCCTGAACGTGCTTAGACAAAGCAAGGGCGAAAATGAACAGATTTTCAAAAAAGTGAGATTTTTTCGCAAAAATAAAAAGGCAGAGATAAAATAATTTTAAATTTCGATACAATGGTTAAAAATATTTGAGATATTTTTAGTATCTTATATCATAAAATGTAAATTTTCTTAAATTTCATAAATAATAAATTAAAATAATAAGGATAAATCATTATAAACAAATATATTTAGAAAAAAATATAAATTTTTAAATTAAAAAACAAGATAAAACAAGAAAAATTTCGACCTAAAAAAATGATAAAACTAGGTTGAAATTTTTATACAAACTAAGTTATCCACATAGGAGAGGGAAAGAAATGGATAGGAAATAAAGAAAAAACGGAGCAAAAACTCAGACGTGGAGACACATATTTCAGTGTTTTTGTCGACTTTTTGTCCAAAAAAGTCAAAATTTTGTTAAATTAGTTGACAAAAAGTCGGGGGGGGGTAGTAAACTACACTTGAACATATATTTTATTTTTCAATTTTCGACGAAGATAAAGTTATACACATTCAGTGTTTTGGAAGTCAAAAAATTGTAAAAATAATAAAAACCGACTTTACATAAATATTTTACTAAAAAATAAACAAAATAAATAAAACAAATAAACAAAATAAAAGATAAAGGAGTATTTATGAAAACACTTAGATTAAAATTAATTTCAATGCTTGCAATGTTGTTTCTTATGTTTGGAGTGCTGACTGTAGGGATATTTGCAGCAACCCAACAGACAGTGACTCTATCAGGGAATATATCCTTTAGGGTAGAGGATAGAAGTCTTTATGTTAAACAGGTTAGGATAAAGCAGGATAACAACTCAGAGCCACAACCTGTCACTGCCTTTATGCCAGGGTATATCAATGGTGAGTTTAATATGAATATAGGAGACTATTCAGGAGAGAATGCCAATAAAATAGGTTCATTTGCTCTATATTTTGATATTATCAATACAACAGACATACAATGGGCAATCTCAAGTGTAACCCTAGCACCAGAGATAGAGGACAGTGTATCAGTTTCATACAGTGGTGTAGTCTATGAGACAACACTCACGGAGGTAGACGAGAATGGAGACAAAGTGATTGACCCAGTAAATACAGCCATCAATGGTACACTTATTCTAATAGTCACTGCACCAAGCCTACCATCAATAGATTTAAGTGATATTACAATCACAATTAATGAGTATGTAGACCCTGCAGTGCAGGTTACAAATGTGCAAATAAATGATAGTACACCAGATTCTACAAGTGAGTACAACGGAATAAAAGGATTTAACAAACCACTAGATTTATCAAATATATCATT
>CALVOK010000036.1 GCA_944350275.1 uncultured Clostridia bacterium
GCAGCCTCAAAATGTTTTGCAATGTTTTCTTTATTGCTATTAAGATAAGCATATTCTTCACCGTGCGTTTGAGAAATATCAAAGACATAGCCAACATCGGTTTTAAGTTTTTCAACACCTTTGGTTATAATCTTGCCATTTTCGTCAGTATGGTCAACTTCATATTTTTCCAAATAGTGTGAAATAACTTTTATACCTTTTTCGCTTTTATTAACGCTTCTATGATAAAAATTCCATTCTTTCATTCTCTTTACGCAAGTTGCATCTGGCTTTTGAGAAAGAATTAAAACATCATTCGTGATTGTTTGGTCTGGAAACAATCCAATTGCTTTAATAATATCTTTGATTTTATTTTCTTTAATCATTTTCTTGTAAGTTTCGTTAGCATTACTTGTAAGCTCTTCAAGTGAAGATAAAATTTTTTCTTTTTCCATAAATTCTCCTAATTTTCAAAAATTTGTTTAACGTGTGGGGTTGCCACAATTCTTATATTGGTTCTATTTGCTGGTCCAGAAATGAAAAATGCTGAGCCTCTTGGCAAATTTACAATGTTTTCAATCTCATTTTCATTTATTTGACCTGCTTTTTCATACAAAATGCAAAGGTCCGACATATCATTTGGACTAAGAGAAAAGATAAACGAATATTGACTAACATTTATAATTGCCGATGATTTTCGTGCTATTTCTGGGCTTCCTACAAAGTCTTTGATGTTTTGAGTGATTACTATTTGCATTCCGTTATACTTTCTAATACGCTTTGCAAGGTTATACATAAAGTCGAGTGCAATAGGAAATTTCTCATCAATGAACACGTGTGCTTCATCTATTGCAATAACAATCTTTCTATCTGTTCCGTTCATTAGGTTATAATCTCTATTTTTCACAACTTCATTATCAAGCCACTTCAAAACTAATAGCATTTGAGCATTTGCAATAACATTATTTTTATTTGCAAGTAGTTTTTGAAAATCAAAACAAACAAAATTTTCTGTTGGATTAAAAGTTGTAAATCCATTCCAAAGAGCAGAGTTTCTTCCTCCTCGCCTAAATTTGCTAATGTAGTTTGACAATACTTTATAACAAGACAAATTGTATTCGTCTTCTTCGTTTTCAAGTCGTCTGTCAATTTCTTCTGCAATATCTTGAAATATTGGATAATCTTTTGCTTTAAGCATGGTTAAATCGGTTTTTGGTGTAATTCCTTTTTTGTTATAAACATCTGCAATGACTTTGTTTAAAAGCTCCAAACTATCAGCATTTATTCCTTGTAAAATCATTCTAAAAAATTCTTCTAAAAACTGTAAGTGAGAATAAAAAGAGTTGTTGCTACCGTCTTGGTTTTCATCATCAATACTTGTGATTATATGGAAAGGATTTATTCGCCCATCTTTTGACGATGAAACATCTAAAATTCTACCTTTTAAGTTGGTTGTTAAATTCCTATATTCATTTTCTGGGTCAAGGATAAAAACTCTTGCGTTATCACTTGCAAGTCCAGCTAGTAACATTTTGGTTGCATAAGATTTACCAGAGCCAGATTTGCCAATAATGACTGTGTTTGAATTAACTCTTTCATCATCTCGTTTAAAAAAGTCCACAAAAGTTGGTAGTTTGTTCTCACCAATCAAAAGTCCATTCTTATCCAAAATTGCATTGCTCACAAAAGGAAATGATGAAGCAATAACCGATGAATTAAGCCCACGAGAAATGCCGGTTTTATTAAATGTGTTTATACCATTTGAAAAGTAGGTTTCAATTTGTCTGCCGAACATCTCACTAAACTTAAATCCCATTTCTTTGAGTTTTCTTCTAACATATTTTTTGTTTGTTGTGTCTTTACCTTTATCATAAGTTGTAATCATTAAAGTCGTATCAAAAAAGACTTCATTGTCATTTTGTAGGCCTTCAAGTAACACTTGTAAACTTTCCAAATGTGTTTGTTTATCAATTTGTGAACTTGCTTTGCCAAGTGTATTTTGAGATAAAAGTTCATTTATTGCATTGTCAATTCTTTTAATTGCCTTATATTTTTCAACTGGTTTGTTTTTCATCACAACTTTTGTGTTTGGAATATCAAAGAGTTCTTGTGCCCAAGCGTTTTCTACTTTAAGTGGATAATCAGTTATTACAAACTGAGTTAAAGTTTTGTCATCTTGCCTTGTTGAAAGTGCTCCAAATTTAACAAGAGTAGGATATATGTTTTTTATATAATCCTTTTCTGCAATGTTGTTAAACATTCTTTCATCAAAGTCTTTGTCGTAAGTGTATTTTAAAAATATTGCAAGTTCTTTATTTGTTAGTCTTTTTGCTTCCAAATTATTGTTTTTTATAGAGTTTTCTATAATTTCCAAAGATGAAATCAAACTGTTTTTATCTATATCGTGCAGTGCAATATAATAACTACTTGCATATATTTTTTCATTAGAGTTTAAGCTCTCAATTAAATTAAATCTATCTTCAACAACTTCTACTCTTGACCTAAATTCTTCTTCTGTCAAATTGTTGTTTTCATTTTCTGCAATTAAACTTTGAATTCTGGCAAGTTCATTGTTTAGATAGTCATCAAAAATAATTGGTTTATCTAACTTGATTATGTCATACTCTTGGAAAGGTCCAACATTCTTTAAAGTATTAGATAGCACATTGATTAAATAATTTTGTTTTTGTTCACTTAACAAATTAAATTCTATTGGCATAATTTCAATAACACCTGTTATTGTGTTATCCTTTTGATAAATCAAGTCATCTTTAATACTCGAATATGGAACAACTACGCTTATGTGCGAGTTTCCTTTTTTAGTTTTATCAAAGGTCTTTTTTGCAATTCCAAACTTCACTGCATAGCCAAGTGCTTGATAAAGTTTAATATCTCCAATGGATATATACATAGGCGCTACCACAACCAAAATTGCTATGGCTATCACATATTTATTTGGAAGATTACTTGTAGCCACAAGGGCTATAAAGGCAAGGGCTATGACTGCAAGTATTACATCATAAATCCCTATACCTTTATAAA
>CALVOK010000037.1 GCA_944350275.1 uncultured Clostridia bacterium
TCTTTCCAAAACGCATTTTTGCATTCCACAAAAAGTGTGGAATATAGTGTGGATTTTCTGCTTTAACCGATTTGAAATATTTTTCAGTTTTATCTATTGCGTCTTGTTGTTCAGGGCGAAGTTTAAAGTTTTGAGTTCGCCTTTCATTGTTTTCAGTCTTATTGAAAAGGGTAAACCATGCACTTTCAACATCTTTCACAGAACATTTAAACCATTCGCCATCTGGGTTGTCAAAACCAAGTTTTCGTAGTAGTTTGTGCATATCATGGTCAGTAAAATATGTTCCATCTTCTCGCATGGAACTTTTTGAAAAAACAATTTTGTATGGAAGCTCGCCAGGTCGGCGGGTAGGGTATTGCTCAGCGACACGCTCTTCAACACTATGTTCGGTGTAGCCAATTTTAAGCAATCCTTTATAAATCGGATTGCTATCTTCATACGCATAAATCTGTGGTTTTATAAGTTTTGGAAAAAATTCATTGTTCATTAGTTAACTCTCCAATCCAAGTGTTTTTGCACTAATATTATAATCTTTAAGAAGCAATTTAAGAATTTGAGACTTTAGCCTATATGGTATTAATATTGTCGGATTATTGGAAATATCATAAATTATGGGTGATATACATTTTGGCTGAATTATGACATGTTTATAAGAATCTGATAGTAATCGGGGAAGTCTTTTTATCTCTGTAAAATTGCTTTGATTTGCAGGAATATAAAAACAGCCTTTTTGTTCTCTTATTCTATCATTAAAACCAAACATTTTTTCATAAAAAGCATTAGTTGGAGTTACCATAAATCCACAGTCAAGAATACTAAATATAATGCCCTTGACATCATCCAATGCTATATCATATTTATTTGAGATTAAAGCTGAAAAATTATCAACATTTGTTGCTTGGGTTAGTTGTGAAAACTCGCATGCTATTTTTGTGTATTTGCTATTTTCTGTTATATTATCATATTTATATACAAAAATTTTTGCATCTTTTTCTATATTATTTTTTTCTGAACAAGCAAAATATAGAGCAACCTTGACATCTCTTGTGAAGTCTAATAATCTAGTATTTTCACCATAATGTTGTTTTTGGGCTAAAATTGTAAAAATATCTTCATCTGTTGAAATGCTAGGTTCTAGAGTTGAATTTTGTCTAGCTATTTTTGGTGTTAATAACCATTCTGCATTTGATTGCCCACGATAATAAGATTTAAAAACACTTGTTTCATCTTCTTCATATTTTCCATTTATAAGTTCAATCACATCTTCAATATTTTCAATAACATAATTGTAATCAATTTTTTTCATATTTTATTTCCCTCCTATTTCTGGGCGGACCATGCTTTCTATGAAAGCAATTTCTTCGTCTGTTAATTTATATTTAGCATATAATTCTTTATCTGTCCAACTTTTTGAGAAGTCTTGTAGTGGAATAAACATAAAAGATTTTTGAAGACAATCTTGAGTGTGTTTTTTCAATGATAGTAAGAAATGGAAAAATTTAGTGTTAATATATGTGCAAACATTTTGGCAAATTTCTTTTGAATCAAATGGTCCTGTTACGACATATGTTTCAGTGCAAATGGAATGAGTTTCTGCAATTATGGGTTTTATCCAATCTACATTACTATTACCACTTCCTACAGCTTTTGGTGTTAAAATTTTCCATTTATTTATTAAATTATTTCCCTTAGGTATTTCATAATTTTTTGGTAGGTAGCCAATGAATTTATTACCATATATTTTTATAAAAGAGTCATCACCATTTAAAATATAATCTTTAAAATTCGTTGGTAAACCAAAAGGCCTTTGAGAACTGACGATTGAACTAAAAGATTTCTCTTTTTTATCAATAATTTTATTTAAAATTGAAATAGCTTTATTTTGTCTAATGAAAACATCTAAATTATCTTCTAACAATTTTCTTTCTGCAAAATCAACTACATTATTCTGATGTGTATAAATTTTACACAAACCACGATTATCTCTATCCCATAGAAAATAACAAACACCACCCTTGATTTCGACTCCTGTAAAACAATCTGAAGCATCTATGAAATCATGAATAACACGCAATCTGTCATCATGTAACATTTCGTCTCGAAAATCATCAAGACCAAAACCACCAGTCATCCATCTTGAAGGAACAATCATACTAATATAACGAGGGTTTAATTTTTTTGATTGTTGAATAAATTTATTATACAAAGGGATGGCTTGCGCTTGAGCTCCACCTGTTGATAGTTGATAAGGTGGATTGCCAATTATAACATCAAATTTCATATTAAATAACTCCTTTGGATTGTCTGTGTGAATAAATTCATAAGCATAACTTTCTAGGCTGTCGTCACGGGTGTAGGTGTCAACATTATCACTTACTCCACAATATTTGCATTTATGATTTACAAATGTGTGTTTTAAATTGTCAAACTTAATATTTCCATCATCGTTTTTAAAATCTGTACAAATTGAATATTTGCCACTTGCAAACTTACTGCAATAAAGGCTTCGGCGAGAGAGAAGGGCAGTGAGCCTTGTTATTGCTATGCCATAAAGTTGTTTTGTGAGAATGTGATTTATTCTCTCTTGTAAGTCAGGGATTTTGTCTTCAAGTCCAACAATAAGTCTTTTTGCAATTTCGCGAAGAAATACACCAGACTTTGTGCAAGGATCAAGGAATGTTGTTTCGGGACTTGAGAACAATTCTTGTGGCAACATATCAAGCATTTGATTTACAATTTTAGGCGAAGTGAAAACTTCGTCTGATGAAAGATTTGCAAGACAATTTAAAACATCTGGGTTGTGCTGTGGTTTAATCATTTGTGTTCTCCTTTAAATTTAGATAATGTGTGAGAGGATAGGTCTTTATTGGCTTTTCAATAAAATCACCAAGTAGTGTGTTTTTGTCATTTTGAACAAGAAGTTGCTCATATTTAAAATCACGCCTTTGAACGAGCGAACCTTTAACAAAACTCCATTCGGCAAACACAAGAGGTTTTCCACTATTCGCTTTCATTGAAAGTGCATCACCACACAAAATGTTTTTTGTTAAGACAAAGTGAACAATTTCCAAATAATCTTCTTTAATATTCTTTTTGTATAGGTTTTTGTAGTAATCAGTAAACAGGGTTAAAAGTCTTTCAATGCATTCGTTTACATTGTCTTGCATAATATCAACACCATAAATTGACATAACCGCAATAAGAGCATTTTTCTCATATTCCCATTGACTTTTCTTGTATCTTGCCTTGACAACTTCAAGTTTTTGGCGAAGAATTTCAATCAAAAAGTTACCATTGCCACAAGCAGGTTCCAAAAATCTGCTATCAATTCTTTCTGTTTCTTGTTTAACCAGGTCGAGCATTGCATTGACTTCTCGTGGGTTGGTGAAAACTTCACCTTTATCTCGAACCCTTGATTTTGATTTAATTTGTGCTGACATAAAAAAGCCCCTTTTTATACTAAAAGGGGCTTAATTTG
>CALVOK010000038.1 GCA_944350275.1 uncultured Clostridia bacterium
TAAAAAATAAAGAATTAACAGAAAGTGGATTAGTTTTAACAAAATTAAAAATCAACTTAAATAAAAAGTTAAAAAATAAAAAAACTTAAAAAGGAAAATTTATGACAAAACAAGAAATCAAAAAAGCGATTGAGAACGGCGAGAATGTGTGGTATCCAAAAAACAGAACTATTAAACAAATAGATTTAAAAAATACTCATCCAATTTTTAATGGTTATCAAATAGACATTATGATTGAAGATGAAAATGGTTGGCATACTGAATTTTATGGAATAAAAGACCTATACAAAACCAAAGCCGAAGCCGAACACTACTTGCACCACGCAAATGTTACACGCACCGAGCAGTTGCCGTTTGTTAATTGGGAAGAGTTTTTGGAAAAGAAAGCAATACATTTTATAGACAATAAAGGTATAGATTTTGTTTTGTGCATAACAGATAACAAAATAAAACTAAAAGTTTTCTTTATGGTTAGTAAGACTTGGGACTTAACCGAAGAAAACTTTTACAAAGCATACGATGAGTGCGTAAGGCTGTTTAAGGAGGAAGTATGAAAACATTTCATAGAGCACTTGATGAATTTTTGGAGTTAAAGAAAAACGAGCTAAAACCATACACAAAATCTGGATATTCTGAAAGAATAAAAAGATTGAAAGATATTTTTGCGGATTTAAAACTTGAAGATATAACAACAGAAGAAGTGCAAGATTATGTTGACGATTGGCAAAAGATATATTCTGTGGCAACAATAAATGGGTATCTTATAATTATTAAACAGGTTCTTAAACAAAACGGAATTACACTTGAAAAAATCAATGTAAAGAATGATAAAGCAAAGAAATTAAGGCTTTATAGTGCAGAAGATATTGAGAAAATTGAACAATACTATTCAAACCATAAAGAAAAGATTAAAGTTCATCATTTACCGATATTCATTGCTCTTTATACTGGAATGCGCAAAGGCGAAATATTGGGTTTACAATGGCTTGACATCGATTTAGACAGAGGATTGATAGATGTATCAAAAAATGCGCAAGAAATAAACGAAGATGGGAAAAGAAAAAGGATTATTCAAACGCCAAAGACACTTTCTTCAAACAGAACTATTGCAATACCACAACAACTCATTGAAATTCTTAAACCATTCCAACCAAAAAATGATGAAGATTGGGAAACTTATGTTTGCAGTGGAAATAGTCAACCACACGATGGTAGAAGTGTATCAAAAAGTGCAGAAATATTATTTGCAAAAGCTGGGGTTAATTGGCAAGGATTTCATGCATTTAGACACTCTTATGCTACAAGAATGATGGAGAAAAATATTCCAGTCAAAGCAATAAGTGACTTGCTTGGTCATAGCAATATTGGAACAACTATGAATATTTATAGTCATACAACAAATGACTTTAAGAAAGAATGTGTGGGAAAAATATTTGAAGACGAAAAATTTAAAAGAGAGAAAGAAAAAGAAATATTGAAAAACGAAGTTATAAAACTTCAACAGCAAATGAATGAAATTATGATTAAAATTGCAGAGTTATAAAGGAGAAGTTATGAAAGAAACAAAAGTGTATGTCGATGATGAAACTCTTATGAAGTGTGAAAGATATAGGCATAATAGTTGTCCTATAATTAAAACCCACGACCACGACAAAGAGTTGGTGGCGAAAGTGTTGGAGAGAATTAAATCTTTAATAACAAAGTATGATTTACTAAAAGATTATCAAAATTGTGCAGGGTATTTTATACTTGATAAAATTATTGAACAAATACAAAAGGAGATTGCAGAGTTATAAAGGAGCAGTTATGAAAGAAACAAATACAAAAGGAGAGAAAGATGAATAAGAAAATAGTTGTTTACGTAAAAGACTCAATAAATGGTCAGTATGAAGTTGCTTGTGCTTTAAATGACAGACTACATAAACTTTGTGATGAACTAAATCAACTTATTGGAAAGGGAGATATTCAAAGAGTAACTGAAATTTGTGATATAATTAAAAATCTTATTACATATAAAGTTAAGTTAGAGGTGGAAGATGAATAAAGTCGCACAATGTTGGGTTATTCAAAGGGATGATGGGAAGTTTTATGCAGGTTGTAATTTTGATAAGAATTGGGAAACAAAAGAATATTTTACTAATGTTTTAGAAAAAGTTATTATAAACAAACAAGTGTTCACAATAAAAAACGCATTAAAAGAAATAAAACAAATGCAATTAAAGAATTGTAAACCAGTTAAAATAGAAATTCGAGTTGTAGGAGAGTAGTATGGCGAAACATTATACAAAAAATATGGGAGAAATAACCTATGTATATGATGTAGATTTAGAAGAACATAAGAAAGTTATTGAAACACAACAAAAACGCATTGCCGAACTAGAACAAGAACTTGCAGAACTTAAAACAAAATATGAAGAGTGCAACAAAGAAAGACTTGAAAATCGTGTGGACTATTTAAACACAAAAAATAAATTAAACGAACTTAAAGAAAAGGCGATTATTCCAAAGTTTAAGGTGGGTCAAGAAGTGTGGCATTTTATAACTGGAAAACCTATAAAGGATATTATTGTTCGAAATGATTTATTTCAGTATGAATTGAGTGCACTTAAATTTGGGATGGATGAAGATTATTTATTTGCTACCGAACAAGAAACCCAAGAAAAATTAAAGGAGATACAAGGGAATGAATGATTTCGATAATAAACAAATATGCTCATATAAAGATATTGATAGGTTTGGTTTTACTTGCGATGTATGCGGTAGAGAGGTAAATGGTTGTTCTATTGTAAATGGTATGAAATTTTGTGCAAAATGCTACCAAGAAACTTTCGGTAAAGATAACCAACAAAACGAGATACAGCAACTCAAACAGCAACTAGAAGAAAAAGACAAAGAGATTGAAAGACTAAAAGAAAGATTGTCAGTATTTGATAATTTTAAAGATAATTATGGTTACACGAATTATGATGATAGTGAAATTCTTGAAGATTTGCAAAGTCGTGCATTTCAAGCAGAAGATGATACACAAGTAGTTAATGAATTGTTGCAGTTTTTTAATGTATTTGATGAAAATGAATTGGTTGATAAAGTTAAAGAACCACAAACCCAACTCGCAATACAAGAACTTGAAAAGGTTAAAGATACTCTAAAACATTTTTGTAACATACATAGTGATGAATACTATGGCGTCAAAGCAGAAGTTAAAGGACTTGAACTAGATGTTTGTGAAAGTATTGATTATCAAATAAGAGAGTTAAAAGGAGAATAATATGGTTAAAGTAAAAATAATAAAAAACAGTATATATAATGACATTAGGGAATATATAGGTAATGTATACGAAGCATTTATAGATAATAACAGTTTTGAAAAAGGCTATTGTGTTAATTTTTTAGATAAAATTTTGTTTGTGCCAAAAGAGTGTTGTGAAAGGGTAAATGAAGGTGTTAATAAAACCGAAAAATATGAATATACAGCAACACCTAACGAAAAAACGGAACAAGAACTTAGGACAAGCGAACAAGCACGAATATATCAAAAACTCGGCAAACTCGAAGACATACTCGAAAAGTATGGCATTGAGAGTGTGGAAGAACTTGATAATAAACTTGCTGATGGTATTACTTGGCAAAAGGCTTGCGAGTTGGCGTGCGACATTTTAATGCCTAAAAGTGAGATTAAAACAATACAACTTAATGATGATAACCAAATTATAAATAGCAAAGAGGCAATTGATTATTTCTACCAACAAGCAAAGCAATTTGCCGGTAGATAAAAAAATTTTTATAAGGAGAAAAGTATTGGAGAAGAAAAATTATAAGGAAATTTATAAAAATGCGGT
>CALVOK010000039.1 GCA_944350275.1 uncultured Clostridia bacterium
ACAATTTCAAGGGAACCCGAGGGAGAGGAACCGAAAGTAAACCAATTATTTTTGAGAGCGGTCGGTGCAACCTGTATTTTAAGTACATCACATCGGACAGTCGTCAAACATTTGGTTTGGTTGGGTGTCTCCCCAATTTTTCTACGTTCTAGACGGTTTAAAAATAGGGTATCAAAAATTTTTTTGATACCCTATTTTACCCCCCCCCGCCCTTTTTGTCAAGCAAATTACAGTACTTCGTATAATTTTTTCACCAAAAAGGGCTACCGACCTGTACAGCATCCCCCAACGCCCATAAGGTCTTATTAAAAAAGGTGGACTTTTCCGTCTTTGCTCTAAAAGAATATTTAAATTTTTTACCGTTTATTTTTGATTATATCTTGACAAAAGGTTCTTTTTGTATTAAGATTAATCTATGTAAAAAAGGAGAATGAAGATGGAGAAAAATAAAAGAAGAGAACTGATTGCTATGTATCGCGCTACTGAATTCGGAAAAACCTATAACGTGTATGAGTACTTTGATGAGAATGGGAAAAGAGTAATAGACAAGAAAGGCGTTGACGAATATATTAAACTTGAAAACCCTGACAGAAACACCCTACAAGGAACAGTCAAAAAGACTGATATTGGTATGAGAGTATGTTTTGAAAAGTTAAGCAGTCCTATTTTAACTTTATCTGAAAAAGGAAGATATATAAAGCAACTTCGTCACCACACAAATGTATTTATATCAAATTATCTAAAGAGACTCAATAAAGATATCGACGAGGAGCAAACCCTATCACAAATTGACGAAAAACTAAATTCAATAATTGTTCAGTTTATGATAGACCATCCAAATGTTGATATGAAGGCAGTGCTCGAAGATTTGTTTACAAATGCAGATATACAAAATGATGAGATATTGTATAAAGCACTCAAATTACAATATAACAGATTACAAAATCAAAATGACAAAGCAAATGAAGATGTTCAAGCCGTTGAGGAAAAGGTAGAAGAAAAGGTATAGTGTGAACTTAAGACACATTTTGCATTATTAAACATCATTAGACAACTAAACAAAAAGGACTTTATCAATTTTAGATAAAGTCCTTTTATATTTTAAATTACCATTTGGAACTTAGTTCAATTCTCGTTCCTCTTGTGTCGACTCGTTGTTCTTAGTCTTTGGTTTTATTTTGAATTTTACACTAATACTTTTTATTTTTACACTTTTAGGCAGGTTTGCCATAATTGTATTTTTTAGAACATCTTCAGGAAGTGTGTATTCATTTTCGTTCATATTTATATTCCTCCGCTTATTAACTTGACTTTATAATAACATATTTTTTTGCTTTTGTAAATACCTTTTTGCAAATTTTTTACATTTTTTGTGGAATTTCTATTGCAAGAACATTCAGTGCTTGAGCAAGTTTGTTTTTTACAAGCATAAGCAAAGCAATATAACTTTGCTTCAACTTCTCATCTTTTTCATTTACAACATTATAATTGTTATAGAATGTTGAAAATGCACTTGCAAGATTATAAATAGCAAGACAGAGAGGAGATAAGGTTTTATTTCTATAACATAACTCATAAGCCGAGTTGACTTTTAGAATATTTCTTATTATTTCTCTCTCTTCCTCGTTGCTAACAAAGAATTCACCTTTTGCCATACCTGTTTTTGCGAGTATAGAGTTTATTCGTACCGCTGTATATTGAAGATAGGGTCCTGTTTTACCTTCAAACGACATAAATTTATCAAGGTCAAACACATAGTCTTTATCCACATTATTTATAAGGTCGCCGAACTTCATTGCACCAACACCTATTTTTAGAGCGAGGTCTCTTGAGTATTCAACTCCGTTTGATTTAAGTTTCTCGCCCGCTTTTTCAACAAGCATTTCTATTATATCTTCAAGTTTTATAGTCTCTCCAGAACGCGTTTTGAATGGTTTACCATCTTTCCCATTCATCGTCCCATTGCCTATATGTAAAAGTATTTGGTTTTCTGGAGATATACCTGACATTTTGCAAACTCTAAACACCTGAACAAAGTGATTCTTTTGTCTGAGGTCGACAATGTATTCTATCCTATCAGGATTATTGAACATTTCATTTCGCATTAGTATAGTTGCAATATCTGTTGTCGCATACAAAACACCGCCATTATACTTTTTTATAATAGCAGGAGGCATGGGATTCTTATACCTTTGCACCTCATCATCTCTAGTTTTAGGAATAGGTACGTTTTCGCCCTCAACTGCCACGTCGACAACTAAGGCTCCATCGCTAACTCTTGCAAGTCCCTTATCCTCTATAATTTTTATTGCTTTATCAATATATTCTTGTGCATCACTTTCGCCATACCACAAATCAAACTCTGCACCTAGTTCACTATAATGCTTTTTTATCTCTTTGACAGATACTTCTCTTATCTTTTTATAAATTGTATAATACGGCTCTTCCTTGCTTTGTATTTTAAGTGTCCACTCATCAGCCTGGGCTTTAAAATATTCATCTTCATTTTTTCTTGCACTTGCCTTTGGATATGCCTCGTTTAACATCTCAAGTGTGATATTAGGCTCTTTCTTATCCCCCTTAAAATAATAATCAAGATAACCGTCTAAATAAAGTTGAAGTTCCGTCAATCCCATTTGAAGTCCCCAATCTCCTAAATGAGCATCGGCAATCACTTTATCACCCAAAAACTTATATAACCTTTTCAAACTTTCACCAATAATTGGCGAGCGAAGATGACCAACATGAAGCGCCTTTGCGACATTTGCTCCACCATAGTCCATGATAACTCTCTGACTGTGCTCGTGCATTGGAACACCGCCTCGTTCATCCTTTAAGTATTCATTGCCTATTTCTGACATCTTTTTGTCTGTCATTTTAATATTTATAAAACCAGGTCTAACTGCCTCAAAAACAAAATCTTCTTTATTTTTAATACTATTCACAATATTTTGAGCAATTTCGAATGGGTTTTCGCCATATTTTTTTGCAAGCGAAAAACAATCATTACACTGAAAGTCGCATATCTTAGGCATATTTGAGAAAGTGACATTCATTGTCTCGTCATATCCTGCAAGTCTTGCTGTTTGAGTTAAATACTGCCCTATTTCATCAAAAATCATAATTTCTCCTATTGTTATACTTGTCCTAACTATAATTGTCGTCTATCTTCAAGTGCCTTTGATAAGGTTACCTCGTCAGCATATTCAAGGTCGCTTCCCATTGAAACTCCCTGTGCAAGTCTGGTAACTTTTACTCCTAATGGCTTTAGAAGTTTAGCAATATACATTGCCGTTGCATCACCTTCTACATCTGGATTTGTTGCCATTATAACTTCCTCTACATTTTCCTCTTGGACTCTTTTCAATAATTCCTTAATCTTTATATCATTAGGGCCACGATGTTCAAGCGGGCTTATTGTACCAAAAAGCACATGATATACTCCATCATAACTCTTCACTTTTTCCATGGATAGCACATCTTTTGGTTCTGCTACTACACATATTACCTTTCTATTTCTATTTTGGCAGATAGAACAAACTTCCTTATCAGTAAAATTTCCGCAAACTTTGCAAAACCCTATCTTCTCTTTTGCTTCTATTATTGCCTCTGCGAAACGTTTAGCCCTCTCTTCTTTGCCTTCTATTATAGAAAAAGCATAGCGCTGGGCAGTTTTATAACCAACACTTGGAAGTGTGCGAAATTGTTCTATTAAATTTTCTATTATATCTTCTTGCATTTTACCCTCGTAAGTTATTTTACATCATGCCAGGAACATTTGGCATATTTTCCCTCTCCTTTCTAGAGATTTGTCCAAGTACATCATTTACTGCCGAAACAATAAGGTCCTCAAGCATTTCTACATCATCTGGGTCAACCACTTCTTTTTTTATAAGTATGGATTTAACTGTTCTATCACCCATCATTTTTACCTCGACCATTCCGCCACCAACAGAAGAGGAAAATTCGCTTTCTTCTAACTCCTTTTTTGCTCTTGCCATTTCCTCTTGCATTTTTTGAGCCTGTCTCATTAGATTGTTAATGTTTGCTCCTCCGAAGCCTCCAAAATTATTGTAACCCATTATTACCTCCTTTAACTATTAGGTTATCACCAAAAATTTCCTTTAATTTTTTAATATCTTTCTCTACTGAAGAAAGTTCTATTTTTCGAATGTTTACGAAAACATTCATTTCAAGTCCTTGCCATCTCAAAGCATTTTCAATTTGCCGTTTACCATCAACTAGTAGGTTATAAATCATGCCGTCGTCTATATTGATAATCAGTTTATCACCATCAATTTGAATATCTGTTATATCGCCACAAGCAACATGAAGCGCTACCTGTCTTTGTTCTCTTAAATATAGGACCACCTTCCCCCATACGTTTTTTGCACTGAGTTTACTATTGTAAGCCTGCAATTTCAGTTTTTTTTTACATCTTCTGCTGACAAACCTTCCATTGTGCAAAGTGCAAGAGTTTCTAAAAGCAATCTAGGTGAAAGAGTATATCTTAACTCATTTTCAGCCCCACCAAATGTCTGCATATAAGAAATTAACGTCTTTTCATCAAAAGTTTTTGATTGTTCAACAAACTTTTCAAAGGTATCCTGAGGAAGATTTAAAATATCATTTGGCATATTGCATGATTTACATATAAGTAAATTTCTAGCATGCTTTGATATTTCTTTAACAAACATGGAAAGGTTTTTCCCTGCACTATCTATATTGTTGACAAAATCAAGTATTCCACCTATATCCTTATTATATAGTAAATTGTAAAAATTTATTAGTAGGTCATAGTCTGTTGTTCCCAAAACTTTTATTACATCATCCTTTGTAATTTTTTTATCCGAATATGCAACTATACAATCAGCAATTGAGAGCGTATCTCTTACACTTCCCTCTCCTGCGTTTGCTATTAATCTTAACGCGTCATTGTCATATTCTATTTCCTCTTTATCAAAGATATTTTGCAAAAGTTTTATGAGGTCGTTTATTGAAACAAGTCTAAAATCAAATCTTACACATCTTGAGAGAATTGTCGGTGGAAGTTTGTGTGCCTCGGTGGTCGCTAGAATAAATATAACGTGAGATGGCGGTTCTTCCAAGGTTTTTAATAACGCATTAAATGCACTATCTGTAAGCATATGCACTTCGTCTATAATGTAAACTTTATATTTTGCGCCGACAGGCAAAAATTTGACCTTTTCTCGAATTTCTCGTACATCGTCAACTCTGTTATTAGATGCAGCATCTATCTCAATAACATTCATGTCATTTTCATTTTCAAGACGCCTGCAAATCTCACACTCTCCACAAGGCGAGCCATTATTGTTATGTTGACAATTTACCGCTTTTGCAAATATACGAGCAACCGTAGTCTTACCAACACCTCTAGAGCCTGTAAACAAATAGGCATGGTTCAACTTATCACTAACAATTTGATTTTGCAATGCTTTTGTGATATGTTCCTGCCCTATAACCTCATCAAATGTTTTTGGTCGGTATTTTCGGTAAAGTGCTAGATGTTCCATCATTACTCCTTTAAAATATATTATACAATTATAAAACGAATTTTACAAACAAAAAATCGGCATATAAGTCGATTTTTATTTTTATTTATAATTTTACACCATTATCAGCAATGAGAGTGTCTTGTTTAAAAACCTGCATTTTTAGTTTGTAACCAAATGCATTGCTTTGACATTTTAAAATATACTCATTGCCTCCAATATCAAAGTTATACATTTCGCCCTTGATTAAGTTTGGCATATAAAAACTTTTGATTAACTTTTTATCAACAAATATCTTTATATATGCACCAGCATTTCTTATTAAAATATCATTGTCTCCAATTTTAAACTTAAAGGTCTTTCTCAGCATAAAATATGTTACAATAACAAATATTGCAAAAAATGCCAATACAACTATAAACGCAATCAATAATCCTTCGCTCATATTTTTCCTTTTACTTAAAAATTAAACTTTATTGTGGAAGTTGTACAACAGGTGCTGTTATCATAGGTCCTATTTGTGATTGAACTGTAATCTCAGAAAGCACACAGGCAATATGACTTGCAAGCACTCGTCCCACTGGACTAGTTTTAAAATATTCAACAGGTTCCTCTATGTTGTCATATTCGGCAGTGTTAATCAAAACCTCAACTCCTATTGTCGCCTCAATTGAAAATATACAGGATGGTTCTGGTTTAACAAATCTTGTAAGTAAAACCTTTACCGCATCAGAGCGAAGTCTCTCGACCTTAAGTTCATCCCAAACTCGCATATTAATAGTCGCACTTGGTTGAGGTTCACTCAATCTTTGATAGTCTATTTTTTCAATAATAGGTTTAAAATTCATATTTCTAATTACATTTGCCATATTTATCTCCTTTTATTATTTAACTAATGATTATTTTAGCACATTTTTTTATTTTTATCAATGATTTTATAAAAAAAAATACTTTTAAATTCTCTTTTCGTGAGTTTTAAAAGTATCTTCATTTAATTCTAGTTTAACTTTCTCAAGGACTATTCCTATAAATTCGCCATTCGTTAACCTTCGGTCTTGCGTGTAGATAATTACATTGAAATAGGTATTTAGGTTTAGAAGTCCACCATTTCTATAAGCCGACTCAATTGCCGAACGAATGTTTCTCTCAACATCACAACTCTTAGTGTTAAACTTCTCGGCAATCGTTGGATAAAGTTTCTTGGTTAGATTCCTGCTCATAGTCTCGTCCATGTAACATAGACATACAGCCTCTTTCAAATAATCATACCCTTTCATCTTTGGCGAAATACCTAGATAAACTAGATTTTTCGCAATGTATTTTCTTAAGTCCATTTTCTCCTCCGTTTATTAAAAGATGTATATATAATAGCACAAAAAATTACTTTTGTAAAATATATTATAAAGTTTTACAATAGATTTTTAAAAATTTTTTAAATTTTTTTAAAAAAATGAGGTTTAAAAATGAAAATATAGCCATTTTGACCTAAAATTTATACTTTTCCATAACAAAAATCGACCAATTCAAAAAAATCACCTGCTTTAAAAACAGATGATTTTTAATGAAAATTTGAAATTTTTTATTTTTTTGGATAAAACTAACAGATTATGCTATATTATCAACAGAAAATTTGAAAGCTGCTCGCGCCGCATTAGTGTTGACGTCGACACCATTAATACTGAGATTGCCTGACGTACTAACATCACATGCAATATAACTATAAGACGAATAAGGCGAACGGAGCCAATAGCGGTCAGGTGAACCTGTAGGCCATACTCTTCCACTATCCCTATCTGTTGTGCTGCTTCCACCTGTTAGTTGATATACTTCATAGTATGATAAGAGCCAGAATGCATCTTCGTCTGTTTCTTGATATTGATATCCTGCATCTGCTCCACTTAAGTCTGGGAAGGGTACATCACTTGGATTTGTTTTTGAGTTTGTATTATCTTGATATAACTCTCCTAGTGACCTTGTAATTATTTGATTGTATATTATATCATTTGCTGTGTCTATATTTAAGTCATCATACATATTTGATAATCTACCACTTGGTATATAACCTGAACTACTGTTTCCTGAATATGAATCATACGAATCATTTCCATTAATATATTGTCTTACATTGCTTGTTGCATAGTCGTTTGTTTGGACATTTGTCCAGCCATGCTGTTGATGATAATCTGTTGGTGAATGCGAACTATTATAAATATATTCATTATTAAATGATACTTCTATCATATTGTTTGTGCCATCTCTGCCTATTGCTGTGAGAACGTTTGTTTCTAGATAGAAATAACCTTCTCCTATTGGTGCTGTGTTTGCATCAAAAGTTGCATATTTTGTTGCTACATCACTACCGCTGCTATCATCTACTGATGCTATGTATTTCCAGCGGATGTATTCGCTCTCAGTTTCTCCCATCACTGTGCCCATTTCTACATACCAATACTCATTTTCAGTATCTGCTTGAATCAAACTTGTCTTCTCTTCAAATGATACTTGTAAGCCTGAGATTGTGGTTGGTGAGCCTGTATTATTGTTTACATATATTGTTAAGTCTTTACTTTCTCCGCTTGTAAGCTCTCCACCTGTGTTTTGTGGCAAGTATAGGCTTGTTGAGTGAACAAACAGTGTTCCGCTTGTGCCTATGGCGTTATAGTCAACTGCTCCTGAGTCATAACTTACTATATTTTTGATATAGTTTGCATTTAGTGATGTCATAGAGATGACAACCTCTGTCTCTCCTGTCTCAAATTGTATATTTGAGAGGTCAATAACTTCATCAAAATCTTTTCCACCATTATATTCATTTGTAGTTGTTGGAGTGCTATCATTGATTTGAACACTTGTCACTTCTGCGGCTGCTGGTGGAACATAACTCTCGTCATAGAGGTTTATATCTATAGAAAAATCTGTGCTTGGAAGTGAGAAGTTAGGGTTTGGAATGGAGAATGTTATAAGATAGGTGGTCTTTGATGTGCCATCTCCTGTACTTTTTGGAAGTGTTATATCATCTCCGTTTATGTATTCTTCTCCGTCCTGCTGATATGCTATTTCCAGGTTTTCATTTGAGGTTGTGTTATCTGTCAGGTTTACCCTCAATGTATGAGAAATTGAGAGGTTTTCAACAGTCACCTCTATTGTGATTGGAGTTGCGTCCTCGTCAAAGGCAAGGTTTAGTCCTGACCACCTGGCTTGTTCGGTCTCTACCTCTTCATCTGTCATACCTGCATCAAAATTGAGTGTTGGCAGAGTCTGACTGCCCACACCTGCATTTGATATCTGTCCTGTTACTCTTGCATAAACATCAGTTGCGGTAAATGATATATTACCGCCAAAGTCGACTGAGATTTGATTTACTGCGTATATGCCTATAAGCATAAGTCCTAGCACCAGCATAAATGCTGATATCATTGAAATTAGTTTCATCTTTAGTGTCATAGTTTTTACTCCTTTTTATTATTATTTGTAATTTTTTGAAAAGTATTACAAAACTTTTTCACAACCCCAAGTGTAGTAGAAAAAAATTTTAGTATTTTGCCGTCATAATTTTCAAGTTTCAAGAAAAAATCGTCCTTTGTGATAACCCTCTGAAATTCACCCCTTGGGGTCCTTATTACGCAGAAATTTACAGAGTAAATTTCAAGGGGGTCGGAGGAGGACTGTCACCCTTGAAATTTGACAATTT
>CALVOK010000040.1 GCA_944350275.1 uncultured Clostridia bacterium
TGAGAAAATGGTAAAAATAATTAGATTTGCACTTGTAAAAATTGGTTGTAAAATAAATCATTTGGGCTTTCAATATTTGTGCTATGCCGTGGAACTTGTTATTTTAAATCCGAAAGCGATACATAGTTTGTTAAAAGAGGTCTATCAAAAAATTTCAGACGAGTTCCATGTCGGCAACAGGATGACGGTGCATAGTTCGATACGCAATGTGATTGAAGAGACCTATGAGACTGGCAGTTTCTTAGAGTTAAACAATATGTTCAAGATGGAGTTATACACTTTGGACGACAAACCAACTTGTGGAGAGATAATCGGACTGCTCGCTGAATATTACACTCTAAAACTCTACAAAAACGAAGAGATATTTAAAGATTTTGACTAAGACATAGTGTGATGTCAAAATTTATGCAAGTTGAGTTTTTAAAAAAATCGACTAAGCGATGTTAAAATTTAATAATGTCAAATTTTTATATTTTGTTGGCGCAAAATGCACAACAAATTGTGTCATCACAGTTTGAATAAACATCAGTTTCGCTCAAATGTAACTTTGTCACGCGTGGCGGTGGCTTTCGATTATGCAACCATAAAAATTTTCTATAAATAAATCTCGCAAATCTAATTATTTTCTTCTACATTAATGTTTTTAAAGTGTTTTTGTTAAATTATAAAACAAAAACGCTTGCTTTCGGATAAAATTTATGCAATACTTATGATTGCACATAAGTAATATCTTTTTTCCACCATACTAGATAGGGTTCCCAAGAATGCAACATTTTTGGGAAAAAGTAGCAAACAAACGAATGGTAAGGCTTTTGGCGAAAGACAAAAGTCGAAATGAAGTGCGGTTTGTGACGCCTTGGCAGACGCGCTGGATTTAGGTTCCAGTTCGAAAGAGTGGAGGTTCAAGTCCTCTTGGTCGCACCAGATTGCTAAACATGCGTAAAACACGTGTATTTAGCAATTTTTTTATAACTAATAAACTTATAATATTTTAAGCAATTTGACACAATAAAATTAAAAAAATCGTAAAAAAACTGTGTCAAAAACTGTGTCAATTTAAGCAGTATATAATTTGCGAAAGTTAAATTTATTTTGTGATTTTTAAAAAATTATGATATAATTAACATGTTATATTAAAATGTCATATGATTGCTGATTGAGACAAAATATGCAAACTTGAGAGGTTTTGATGAGAATAGGGATTTTGACGAATTTTAACAATGGTTGCACAGAAGAAGATTTTATAATTGCTAAATCTTTTGCAGAAGATGGACACAAGGTTGACTTGTTAGATTTTCCAATCAATTTAGATTTGCAAAATGTTTATGATTTACTTATATTAAAAAATGCATGGGACTTAAATGAAAACACTTATAAAAATTATTTAACAGAACTAGACAAAATGAAAGCGAAACTCAAACAAACTCAGTGCAAAATTGTCAGTTCGTTAGATGGGAAAATGGATTTTGAAAAATATGGTAAAAAGTATCTTGTTGATTTATTTAATGCAGGTTATAATGTTGTGCCAACAATTGATAATATAATAGATATTGCAAAATTACCAGAAGCAAAAATCTATATAAAGAAGCCATATGTTTCTTATGATGGCTTTGATATGCAGGAAATAAAACGCAATAATTTGAAAAATTTAAATTTGAATAATGAGATTTTACAACCTAAACTAGATTTTATTTCTGAAGTTCAATTATATTTTATAAATGATAAATTTCAATATGCGTTGGAATATACGCCTTCTAAATGGCCAAATTATCCAACACCCCATAGTTTCTTGCCAAGCAAAAAATATATCAATCAGGCTATTGAAATTATCAATATAAATGGTGCAAGTTGTAGTTTTAATAGAGTTGACTTTTTAAAATTAAATGATAATGATATGATAATTTTGGAATTTGCTGACTCAAATCCTAACTTAAGTTTGTCAATGTTAGACAAAAAGACATTAAATATGTTTTTACAAAATTTTAAACATGAAATTTATAATTATATAAAATAAATCGATGTTTACTTTTTTTAGAAATGAATATGTGGGCAATATTATGATTATCACAAAATTATAAAATTTTAAATTTTGCGAGTGTTATCATTTTTGTTATTATTTAATTTTACGTTACAATATTTTTATAAGGAATTGCTATGGTTTTTGTTTTTGATTTGGATGATACGATTTGTGAGACGGATGGGTATAGCGAGTTCTATATCAAAAAGTTTTTTGTGGAGCATAATTTGCCGTATAAGCAGATTGCGACTGATGTGCGCTTTGCTGAAAGCAAGTTTGATTGGAGTGTGGATGAGGCGCTTAAGTGGTATAAGACCTATGGCGATGAGATGATGCTGGAATTTCCTTGCAAAAAGAATGCAGTTAGGTGTATCAATTCTCTTCATGACAGTGGTCATAGGATTGTGATTGCCACGGCGCGTGCAACCGATTGGCACACAAAGCCCGAAGAGATAACTTTGGAGTGGCTTAAGAAAGTAGGGCTAAAATATGACAAAATCTATATCGGCAGAATAGACAAAGAGAAGATTTGTGAAGAAGAAAACGCTGACGTGTTTATCGACGATGACATAAAAATCACACAGCGTGTGGCGGAATATTTCTGTGAGAAGAAGGATAAACATTGCTTTCTTATGACAACAAATTACAATAAAAATCTTCCAATAGGCGAAAATGTTGAAAGGGTGCTTGATGTTGCCGATATGCTAAAAAAATTAAATATCAAAGCGAAGAATAGATAAAATAAGTGACGTAAAAAGTTAGGTTGTCTTTATGGGGAATTTAATAAATATTATTGTAAGTAGACAATTTTTTCGCGCTGACAGATTGTGACTA
>CALVOK010000041.1 GCA_944350275.1 uncultured Clostridia bacterium
TAGATGGAGAGGAAGTACCAGAAAACTTTATATTACCAGAAGAGGTTACAAGCATAGGTGCTTATGCATTTGCAGGATACAGCAAACTCAAAAGTGTAACACTATCAGATACCTTACAAACAATAGGTAATGATGCATTTTATAATTGCAATGGAATTACAATTATAACCTTGTCAGAGAGTATTACAAGTATAGGTAATTATGCATTTGCTTATTGCACATCTTTGACTACTATAGACTTAAGCAATTGCACAAATATGGATACTATAGGCAGTGCTGTTTTCTACAACTGTACAAACCTTAACTCAGTTGTAATCAACGAGTATGTGTTCAGCAATGTTACATCTTTGTCACCATCTTGCGGATATCTTCTTGCCTATTTAAAATCTGGAGAGGGTACAGTATATGTACCTGAGGAGATTATAAATAGATTAGGTCATACAAATGCTTATCTCAACTCGTCGTTTACTCCTCAGAGTGATACTGCGGTTGACGGATATTATGTTTATGTAAAGAATTAGACCACACAAAGAAATTGTTTGATTGAATTTATAATTATAAGTTGAACAATTTATCTATATATAATATGTATATATAAAATAAATATATATTTTAAATATGATTGTGTGTACCACTCAAATTTTTGATATTTTTTAAATTATTTTAAAATATTTTACAAAAATAGAGTATAAATAAAAATGGGCTCTTAATTGGGCTCATTTTTATTGTGAATTATAGCACTTGTTCATTATTTTTTAGTTGTTTTATTTAATAATCATTATATTGTTTGATTTTCTTTGAATTTTTGTCTTGTTTTCGTAATTTAATTGTCTTTTACAAGATTATTACATTTCCACAGAGGACATCATAATAGGAAAAAGTTTGAAGTTGACCATGTTTTATGGAGACAGTGAAAACACTTGGATAGACGTCCTGAATTGTTCCATTTATTGTATCAAATTTTTTTCTACCTCTATTATATTTCATTTCAACCTGTTCACCTTTTAATGAGAGGATTTTTGATTTGACGTCTTCAATACTTGATGTAACTTTTCGCATTGGCAACTCCTTTGGGTATTATTTTTAAAGATTATTATCCAAATTTTAGATTTTTAAACTTTTTTGTAATATTTTTTTTATATGCGACGTAGTTATATCTTGTAAAATGTTTGGAGGGTGAAAATGGCATTTGAATCAAATAATTTTTATGTTGCGAAGAAGGTGGGGTTGCCAAAGAGTGAGTTTTCTGTAGAGTGCAATGTTGGGGCAGGAGAGAGTGTTGTAAAGGTTTTATCAGTATCACTAGGAACAGGCAAGATAAGCAGTGAGACATTAAATGGAGTGGTTAATTTTTCTGGAAGCATAGATGTCAAACTTGTTTATTTAACAGAGGGTGGACAGATAAATACGGTTTGTTCAACTTGTCCTTTTTCCTCTAAATTTGAGAATGAACAAATTGAGAATGGGCAAAGTGCGATTGTATCTGTAAAAATTATTGACTACAACATTGAAAGCATTGGCGGAGAGAGTGTTAAGTTGCTAGTAAATTTAGAGCAGTCATGTTTTATCCTTGCAAGCAAAGAAGTTAAAACTATAAGATGCAACGACGAAGATGTTTGCCTAAAAAATGAGGATATGTCGATTATCAAATACATTGGCTCAGCGAGCGAGGATATTGAAATTACAAGTGACTTTACCGTTCGTGACAAAATTAATAGAATATTGCTTTCAGAGAGCAGTGCGGTAGTTAAATCAGTTGAGGGAGGCTCAGGATTTGTTGTTATAAGTGGCGAGGTTGCGACAAGAGTTGTTTATCTCAATGATAACGATAAATTTGAAAGTGGCTATGTATATGACACCTTTAAAGAGGAGATAGAACTTGACGGAGTTACTAGAGAAAGCCTTGTTTGTGGAAGTGCGACAGTTAAACAAGAGGGTGTCAAATGTGATATAGTTGAGGACGAAAAGGGAAGCAAGATATCTATAAATGTTCCAGTCTCTCTTAATGTCTTTGCGTTTGGAGAAGATACGATATCAGTTATCAAGGACCTTTACAGCACAAAGTGTGAGACAAAGGTAACAACCGAGTCTTTTGATATGACCTATCTTTGCCCAATGGAGATGATTGAGGGGAAAATTGAAGGCTCGCTTATACTCGAGGACGACAAACCAAGAGTGGATAAGATAATTTTCAGTGGAGGCAATTCAGTCACTATAACAAATAGTTATATTTCTGATGGCGAGGTCTTTATTGAGGGAATTGCAAAAACAACGGTTGTCTATTTAAACGACGAAGATAATGCTCTTTATAGTGTGCAAATTGATGTGCCTTTCACTCTATCTGACAAGTTTAACTATCAGGAAGGCGGAATTTTAACAGCGGAGGCGGTTGTAGACGATGTTGATGTTTCAGTCAGAAAGGGCAGAGAACTTTTCTATGATGCCAAAGTTAAAATCAATGTTAGTTATTGTTATGACAGAGTCAGCGGTATAATTTCTGACGCAACCGCAGGGGAAGATTATCCAGCAAAAGATTATGCGATGGAGGTGGTGTTTGCCCGCTCTGGTGACGAACTATGGGACATTGCCAAGCATTCCAAAGTAAAAGAAGAACAAGTTTTATCACAAAATTCAGATGTGATTTTCCCACTAGCCGAGGACACTTCTCTTATACTTTTTTATCAAAGAATCAGTTAATTTATGAAAATTAGACAAAAATAGGTCGTTTTTGACCTATTTTTTTTATATATTATGTAATTTTTGTGATTTTTAGTCAATCATTTCATGCGAGAGGTGACTATGAAATATATAATAGGAGTTTTGTCTGCCATAGCGATTGTAATTGTTTTGTTGTTTTGTCCGCTAAATGTTTCAAGCGAGGTTGAATATTTAAGGATACATATTAGGGCAAACTCAAATTCCTATGCTGACCAGAGTGTGAAGTATAAGGTTAAAGATGCAGTGGTTGAAACACTTATTCCTCTTGTCAGTGAAATAGAGAGTTTTGAGGAAGCAAAAGAGGTTATAAGTCAAAATTTTGACCTTATTGAGAAGTGTGCCAATGAGGTGCTTAATGAAAATAATTTTTCTTACACCTGCCACGCGAAAATTGATAATGAGTATTTTCCTACTAGAACCTATGACTCTGTCACACTTGAAGAAGGCAACTATGATGCTTTAATTTTAGAACTCGGAAGTGGTGAGGGTAATAATTGGTGGTGCATAGTTTTTCCTGCATTTTGTTTTACAAAAACGGAAAATTCCGACAATATTGTATATATTTCGAAAATATGGGAGATAATAAATAGTGTAATCTAGGAGGAAGAATGAAAAAGAAAT
Source organism: uncultured Clostridia bacterium (assembly GCA_944350275.1). Taxonomy (GTDB): domain Bacteria; phylum Bacillota; class Clostridia; order Christensenellales; family UBA1242; genus Caccovivens. The sequence goes on from CALVOK010000041.1 coordinate 3,340, forward strand.
TATTTATATTGCTCTCATTAATATTTGTATTTGCTATAACTTTCACAGGACTCAACATGACAATAAAACCAAATGTAAATACATATAAGGAGATGTCAGCGCAGGCTGCAACTACAACTGCAGAGAATAGAACTATTCAAACAAAACTAAAAAGGTGGGGATACTATAATGGTGCGATAGATGGTATCTATGGTTCTCAAACAAGGGCAGCGGTGAGATATTTCCAAAGTAAAAATGGACTTGCTGTTGATGGTATAGTCGGCCCTAAAACTGCAGCGGCTCTGGGTATGACCCTTTCAGGCTCAAGTTCATCGCAGTCATCAAATGATTTGTATCTTCTTGCTAAGTGCGTCTATGCAGAGGCGAGAGGTGAACCATATACAGGACAGGTCGCAGTTGCTGCGGTTATCTTAAACAGGGTTGAAAATGCATCCTTTCCAAACACAATCTCAGGAGTAATTTATCAAAAAGGTGCTTTCACTGCCGTGACTGATGGACAGATAAACCTCACACCAAACAGCACTGCATATAAGGCGGCACAGGATGCTTTGAATGGATGGGACCCAACTTATGGATGTATTTATTATTACAACCCAGCAACAGCGACAAGTTCTTGGATTTGGTCAAGACAGGTAGTTGTTACTATTGGTAACCATGTGTTCTGTTTATAGGAGGATTTATGAATGATATTTTAGAGACAAAAAAGACGAGCAAAAAAATTCGCAGTCAAGAGATGCAGGATAGTATCTTAATGTCTGAAAATGAAAAAAATAGGCAAAAAGATAAGAAAATCAGCAAAAAAAATAAAATTATAACTGGACTTTCTATTGCGACAGCACTGCTTGCAGTTTCTACAATTGGATTAGGTGTAGGCTTTGCAGTAAGTGATAGTCAAGCAATGAGATACAAAACAGAACTCGAAAATTCCTATCAGAGCAATTTTTATAGCCTCGTTGACAGTGTAAATAACTTGGAAACAAAGATTTCTAAGACAATAAACTCAACAACATCCGATTATCAACGAAAAACTTTGCTTGAGGCTTCAAAAAATGCAAGCGAGGCAGAAATAGCAGTTGCCTCTCTACCTTTTTCTCAAAATGATATTCAAGAAACCGTCAAAATGGTTAATCAAATTTCTGGTTATACATCCACGCTTGCTGAGAAACTCGCTGAGGGAGAAAGTTTAAACAATGATGATATAAGCACTCTTGAAGATATAGAACAAAGTGTTTTAAGTTTGAAAAATCAACTTACAGGCTTTGCAAATAAAATTAATGGTGGTTATTCCATAGTCGAGGCAAGTATGGATATTGACACAGAAACTAATAGTTTTTCAAGAAGTATAGCATCTTTAAAAGACAATGATGTTGAGTATCCTACAATGATATACGATGGACCTTTCTCAGATTCGGTAACAAATACAACAGTAAAAGGACTAAGCGGAGACAATGTCACAAAGTCGGAGGCTAAGACAAATATTGAAAAATACTTTAAAAGCGGTGCAAGTGCCACCTATGTGGGCGAAACAAATGGCAAATTTAAAACATACAATTTCAATGTAAAAAATTCAAGTGATGAAAATCTGTTTGTTCAGGTGACAAAGGTAGGAGGACACGTTTTAACAATAAGCGGAGCAGGAAACAACGGACAGGCAACTATTGACATAGAATCTGCTAAAAAGATAGCGACCGATTTTGCCTCGCAAAATGGTATAGAAAACCCTCAGGTTGTTTGGTCAGGTTCTATAGAAAATGATGTTTATTTAAATATAGCGCCAACTTCACAAAACATTGTGCTTTATCCTGACCTTGTCAAAGTGAAAATAAATCTCGTTCGTGGTGATATAATAGGTTACGATGCCACTTCATATTTTACAAATCACGTGGATAGAACTTTAAGTAAAGGTTCGCTGTCTATAGATGATGCAAAAGCCAAAGTCCCTTCAAAGTTCACAATTCAAAATGCAAGATATGTGCTTTCACCACTCGATTTTAACAGAGAGGTCGTCTGTGTAGAAGTTGAGGCAAAGGAGCAGGACAATACATTCTATTTCTATTATAATGTTGAAAATGGCAAACTTGAAAATGTGCTTAAAGTAATACAAACAGATAATGGGAATTTATTGATGTAGATATTTACAATCTAATTTTGATTGTCAGTATTAAAATAGATAAGTTTTTAAAACAAACTTTTAATAGCAAAAAGTACTCAAAATATTTTGTATTTTTTTAAAACAAAAGGTGGACAATTAACATCTTCATCAGCATCAAATGGGCACAAGTGCCCATTTTTTTAAATAAGACCTTATGGACGTTGGGGGATGCTGTACAGGTCGGTAGCCCTTTTTGGTGAAAAATTTTTACGAAGTACCGCAATTTGCTTGACAAAAAGGGCGGGGGGGGGTAAAATAGGGTATCAAAAAATTGGGGAGGCACCCAACCAAACCAAATGTTTGACGACTGTCCGATGTGATGTACTTAAAATACAGGTTGCACCGACCGCTCTCAAAAATAATTGGTTTACTTTCGGTTCCTCTCCCTCGGGTTCCCTTGAAATTGT
>CALVOK010000042.1 GCA_944350275.1 uncultured Clostridia bacterium
TTGAACATCCAGAAGATGTCGTTTTTGAATATGGTGGAACGCCAATTGAAAAGATGTCGGCAGATGAATACTCAAGTTCAATTCTATTAAAAATTGCTGGAATGCAAATTGGTGACATAGTATTTGAGGAAATAAAAGGGAATTTACCAATTGTGCAATTTACTGACTTTCGAACAATAAATGGTCTTGAAAAAATGGGTTTGGGTAGCCACTTGTTTATTGAATTTTGCAAGCAAATGGTAAAATATAAACAAGGCTACTCTGTGATGGCTTGGAATGTTATGAAAGGACACGATGGAGAAAAGGTATATTCAAAATGGGGAGCCTATCCTGTGGAGTGTTATTTTGACCATGACTTTTGGGAAATTGACACCACTCCACTTACCGAAGAACAGGCCGATGAATTTTATGGTAATCACGGAAGAATATATTATTTCTCGCCAGAGAGAATTGAAGAAATGAGCAGGCGACCAAACAATCGTTATGATGAACAAGAAATAATAGAAGAACATGAATTATAAAAAATATAGGAGTAAAATACTGATAATAATTGAAACTGATAATTTTGGATTAAGTGAAAGTACTTTTAACGGAATAGTTAATCGCATAAATTATTGTTATCATTTAAATTTTATGCTATAATTAAGTTATGAGTAAAGTTTCAAATGTTTTGCGAATGCTTCAACTGCTTAATACTGGGAGAAAATTATCTATCAAACAACTCTCTCAAGAACTTGAAGTTTCTGAAAGAATGATAAGGCAATATAAAGAAGAGTTAGAGATGGCTGGCATTTTTATTACAACCGTCAGAGGACAGTATGGCGGTTATATATTGGAAAATAAATTTATGATGCCTAGTGTAAAAATCACTCAAAATGATATTATGCTTTTAGAACAGTTGGATGATAAAAATATTCAACCTCTACTGAATAAATTGAAAATTATTGCTAATGAGTATAATCAAAATGATGTTGATGTGTCTAGCAAAAAATTTATTTGTTTTCAAAAGGCAATAAAGAACAAACAAAAAGTAAAAATTGTTTATAACTCTCATAGTCAAGAAACCGAGCGAATTATCCACCCTCTTGATATGCTTTTATTTAGAGATTGGTTTGTTGTTGCGTTTTGCCAGTTACGACAAAATATACGAAGTTTTGAATTTAAAAATATCCTGAGTTTTGAATTGTTGGATGAAAATTTTTAATGTGACATAAATACTTCCGCTATAATGTGATATAATTACAATATCACATGGAGGTGTTTATGAAGATTTTAGGTGTTGCTGATTTTACGGTGGATGCCATTTATAGAAATAATGAATTTATCAAATTTGATGGTGGTCAAACAGCATTTAATGTTCTATATAATCTACACTACTATTACGGTTTCGAAACTTTTGCCTACGGAAACATGAGTGATGATAATCTAGGCATTGAATGTGCAAGACTATTTGAAAAACAAGGCACTAATATAGAATTTTTAAATAAAACATATAAAAATGCAAGGATATTACACAACAAAATTATAACTCTTAATGAAAAGACACAAAACGAATATTATTCTAGTAGTTGTTTTGAGTGCGGGAAAAATTATTTTAGGAAAACCAAACCAATAAGGTTTAATAAAAAAATTCTTCAAAACCATCAATTTGACATTGCAGTTTTTGACAAACCAAACAAAGACCGCTTGAAAATTGCAAATTATTTAAGTGCTAGTGGAACAATTTGCTTTCTTGACCTTGGATATAACTCATACTTTAAACATTTATCTAATAAAAACCTACTAAAAACATTAAAAAACTTTACATTTGATTTTGTTCAACTTAATGAAAGAGTATCAGTCTATTTAAAAGGAAGGTTAAATTTAACTTGCAATAGCGACCTTTTTACACTTCTAAATTGCAAATTCATGTCAATAACGCACGGCAACAAGGGCACTGAAATTTTTTGGCGTAAAAATGAGAACATTATTTGTCAATATATATCTTACAAAATTGAAAATGTCGCTGATAGCATTGGTGCCGGCGATGCCTTTCTTGCAGGAACAATCTTTACCTATATTCAGAATGGCGAAAACTTTAATGTATATCAAAAACAATTAACTTTAAATACTAAGCCTCTTGTTTTTAATGCTTTGAGTGTTTATGGAGCAAGATACGGAAGCAACGGGCTTCAATTTAATTTCGATGATGATATGTGTCAATATTGTGGCTATAATGTTATAACAAAGAAAACAAAACTGCAAACAAATTTAGATACCTTAATAGACAGAATTGATGACGCATATAAGACAGGATTTGAGGAAAAACTTGAAGAGTTTTTAAGTAAATCTAAAAATTTACTTTTGATTGGTGCTGGCGCTTCATACACCACAGCAAATTATTTAAAAGATATTCTTGGAAAAATCGGAAAATTTGCTCAAGTCATCACCCCCTGCGATATTTGTGATATAAACCTACAAATTTTTGATACAGTTGTACTATGCTCTTACTGGGGAACTACTCCAGAAATTTTAGATTGCATGAAAAAAGCATTGAGTCTAGGTAAAAAAGTTGGAATAATTACAGGCAAAGACATATCTCAATTCCAAAACATGCCTGAAAATGTTGCTATCCTTTCTTATGCTACAAATAAACTTAATAAAGAAAAAGGTTTTATTGCGGTTGCATCAATTATAATTCCAGCATTTTTTATGACAAAAATCTTCTTAAAAAATGAAAATATTGATAAATTTTTAGTTGATTGCATTTTAGATTTTAAAAATTTTGATATAAAGGCTAATATTTTTAAAAGAAAACCTCATGTTGTAGATATTTTTTATAATGGTAAAACTGAGACAATTGCAAAAGATATGGAAAGCAAAATGGTTGAATCTTCATTTGGAAGAGTAACACTACACAATAAAAAGAATTTTAGTCATGGCAGATACACCACTTTTGAAAATAATAGACCAAATCTTGTTATTTATTATGACTACAACGAGAAAAATAAATATGAAATACTGCTTATGAGTTATTTGAAAAAGTTTGCAAACAAAAAGATAATTGTCATTAATCCAAATACTAAAAATGAGAATTTAAAAGAATTTGAACTTCTACTTTTTAATCAATTTTTTATTAATTTGCTTGATAAAAAAGTTGCCTACGAAATTTCATCCCCTACTCACAGCAATGATTCCATATCACTTTATAATTTTGGTAGATAACTTTAATACACAACTATTTTTATCTCCAAGTCAAAATAATAAGACAGATTAGAGTTTAAATTGCATCTTTTTACCTATCTTTTTTGCCTAATTTTATTAGGCATTTTTTCTATTGAGTAGTTTGTTTTTAAGAGAAAAATAATGATTTGCTTGTGTTTTTAAAGATTGTAAGGTATAATAAAGTTAAAAAGGAGAAAAATTATGAAAATTAAAGAAAACAAGGATAGAATGAAGTTTATTGATTTTAATAGTATGTTTATGAAATATAGTAAAAATCTTACTTCTCACTCAGACATTTCTATCTATGCCCCTATTGTTTACAATATGAAAAATGAATATTTTGATGCTGTTGTAAAATATCTTCAAACTGGCGAAGAAACAAATCTTGTTTGTGGTGAATATTCAACTGACAAAATTATTAAAGCATATTGGGTGGAAAAACTTGATTATATCAAGGCGGTCGTAATCTTAGACAACATTGAAAAACTTAGTGACAATAGTTGTTATGTTTTTAACCCTTATATAGTTGAGTAATTAAATTTTTAATTATCAAATCGCTTTTAAAAGTTTTTTTGATAAATTTTTTATTGGAGAAATTATGAACATTCTTTATTTAAAGTCTAAGGAGTTTTTAGATAATTTTACCCTTGATTTTGATATTTTGAAAGAAAAACTACAAGAAATAATGAAAATTATCTTTTCAAAGCATAAAATCAATAAAGTAATGACTGTGTCTTTTGATGAGAGTAAACTTTTTGGAAAGTCCGGCAGTGTTTCAGAGAAAAACATTTCTTTCAATAAAACACGAATTGAAATGTTATCAAAATTGAAAATTGATGATTTAGATGAAAATCATTTGGTTAAAATAGAACTCTTTTATAAAAACTATCCTATTAAGACCGTTCACACTGAATATGAAGATATTTTGTATGATTTTATCAAAAAGTACAAAGAAGCAGGTGCAGAACGCTATTTAAATATGGTTGGCAGTTATAAAACTATAAAATATGAAATTCTCGAAACTATTTATCACGAATGCGAACATATTATTCAAGATGATTACAAAAAATTTCTTGATAAAAAAGAATTCCCAAGTGATACACAAAGTAAAGTGCTTATCTTTACCACCCTTTTTAACACATTATATGAAAAATTAAGGAAAGCAAATATAGAATTTGACTACACAAGAGAAAATTACATATTTCCAATTGAATTTGATGCGAGATATATAAGTTTTAAAGAGATGACAGACCTTAAAAATCTATATTTTCAAAACGACGAATTACTTGAAAAATATTTAAATAAAAGCATAATCATTCCAAAAGATTTCAAAATTCTTCAAATTGTAAACAAAATTAATGAAGATTATGATAGGCTTTACAAAATTTATTTACAAACTTTTGGTGAAGAATTTATTTTCGTAAATGATTACATACAAGAGAATAAAACAGAGATTAAGTTGGAGTTTACACAAAGATATGAAGAGATGGCTAATACTCAATTTGAAAAATATCAAAATTAATTCCTAACTTGGCAAGTCACAAAAAAGGAAGAAATTTAATTGTTTATGAAATGCTATATCAAATCTAAAATGAAATAGGAAAAATGGTTTGCTTTTAATTTATGAAAATATTCTCAACTTAACAAATGTATTATCATTAAACTATGAAACCATTGAAGAAGAAAGACAAAAGGTCGAAGAAAATGAAGGCAATTTTTACAGAGGTAAGATTGTAATAAAATAAAGATTGTAAAATAATAGATTGAGAACTGTATTTTATAAATCTTACGCAAATATAAAAAAAGTATGCTATAATAATTCTGTATAGTTTGACCAAGAGTAAAAGGAGTAAATATGACAGATAAAGAGTATATGCAGATTGCAATAGAAATTTCTAAAAGGAGTAAAATGCCTTATGGAGCGATAATTGTTAAAGATGATAAAATAATTGGAAGAAGTGATAATTTTGATACTAACGAATTGTATAAGCATGCTGAATATAAGGCAATACAGGATGCAATACAAAAGAAAAGTTTATATAATCAACTTTTTTGAGCTTTTTTCTAAAATTTTTAGACAATTTTTTAGACAGTGGCTATTTTTGATTGCTTTTGAGTAATAAACTAGTTTTCAAGTTGATAAATATTTTTGTTGTATATATTGAAATTTTAGACACTTTTTACAGAAATTTTAGACAGTTTTGAGTTAATTTTTTAATATATTGACATTAAAAAATCCCTTATTTTATAAGGGACTAACGCGTGGTGGACTGCGGGGGCTCGAACCCCCGACCCCCTGATTAAGAGGTGCCTTTGGAACTTCTTTTTTTATGTCTTTTTATTCCAGTAAATCCCCTTTAACCCCTTATTTTCTCTACCAAAATCGTGTTATTCAAGTTTATCCCTTAACTTATAAATTTGTCTAAAATTATTTCAGTTTTTGCAGTTTTCTTTTAGACATTTATAAAAACAATAT
>CALVOK010000043.1 GCA_944350275.1 uncultured Clostridia bacterium
TATATTTGGTCGTTTCGTTGGCATCCGCCTATGGTGTCATCACCTTTTCCATGAATGGAATTTCTGGTGGAAACTCAAATTCAGGTACTGGCGGTGGTGGAACAGGACAGGTCGTGGTCGCTGAAGAAATTAACACTATCGTCACAAATTTGGCAAGTTCTGAGGTGATTGACATTAACCTAGACGCAAATTTGGGTAGCGAGGGAAGTTATTATAACATAACTATCTCTGGTCAAGTAGACCTATCTCAAGGGCTTGAGAACATCGCACTTGATGCAATGCTTACTCTTGATATTGGTCAAAGTGCCTTTGATGTTGGACTTAACTACCAAAATGGTGCGCTCTATTTTAAACTTTTAAACGGCAAATTTATGCTTGCAACCGACAATCTTATGTCGTCAATTGGGCAAGTTACCTCACTGCTTGGTGTGGAACTTCCTGATTTGAGTGGTATTCTTGGCGGACTTGATGTCAACTCTATTCTTGGACTGCTGTCAAACTTTACCGAGAGCGAAAATGACGATGGTAGCAAGGTGCTTGATATTTCCATTCCTATGGTCGAGGGACTTAGCATTGCACTCAACTGCACAAGCGACTATCATTTGACAGGTTTTGAGTTGCCTGCATTCGAGATGAGCGGAATGAGCATTGGCGCTGAGGCAACTATTGGCTACCCTGAGACAAGTCAAATTGAAGATGTAAACTCTGATGATTTCATCGCTATCAATGATGTAATTGATGTCGCACTTGGTGTAATCGACTATGCTTCAAACTGCGAGGGTAAACTTGCTTTCACATATGCTATAGACTATGACAATCTTAACTTTAACGGCAATATCTTTGTAGATATCAACGAAAGAAGCGGTTTAGTTACATTTAATTATGACAAAATTTCGGCAAACGTCATCCTAAAAAATGGTGATTTGTATCTTGAAGTTGGCAATATTTACCTCAAATTTGACCTAGCAAACATTGACGAGGTTTGCTCACTTGCTGAGAATTATTTTGGTATAACTTTACCTAAAGACCTCCTCACCTCTCTTGTCTCTGCTTTGGAAAGTGGCGACTTCTCTCAAGTTTTTGAGCAAGTCGGAACATTAAATGGCGAGCAAAACTCGAATATAAACGAGGATGAGCAAAATTCCAACGAAAATGAGGGAGTTTTAGATGAAAACGAGGGCACTCAGACTTCTAACCTCTCTCCTGCTTTAACTTCATTTGACTTAAATTCTTTGGATATAAACTCTATTGACCTTAGCATAATTGAAAAATTCGAGTATGAAAATGGCAAGGCAAGTATTGTTATTAGAGACATTGGCGAGTTTGCTATCCTATTAAATAATGGCACTTTCTCAGGTGTTACTGTAAATGCCTTTGGTGTTAATGGAATGCTCAATGTTATCGACTTTAAAGAGATTAACCTAGGCACTGACGAGGGAAATTATATTGAAATTGGTGACCTAATTCCAACGGTCGAAAACCTGCTTGGAATATTGCAAAACAACACGTTCAGTGGCGAAATATTTGTAAATGCTAACGGATTTGAAGTTAAGGCAAACTACACACTCTTCTACAGCGAAAATCCTTACATTGTACTGTCAACCACACTCTATGGGCAGACCTTGGATATTACAATTTTAAATGGCAAGGCTTACATTGAGATAATGAATAACAAGATTGTCATTGATTTAAACAACATCGAAAATCTTGTTAACACACTCAAAAACTCCTCACTTGGAAGTGAGATTACAGCCCTTATTGAGTCGGCTGGCGATATTACAGATGAGATTACCTCTGCACTTGAAAATGCAGGCAACTCACTCCTCTTCACCTCTTTTGTTAAAAATGGTGACGGCTTTGAAATTGAAGTGCTTGACAAGTTTGTTTTAACTGTAGCAAATGGCGAAAACAAACTTGATGTTAATGCAAAATATGACAATATAAATGTTAGTTTGTCTTTATCTGGAAGTCAAACTGAAATTAAACTTCCTTTAATAGATGACAGTGATTATGTAAATATTGAAAGTCTTGCCAATACAGTTATAAACGTGTACGACTACATTCTTGCAAAGGAGTTCTACCTTACTCTTTCTGCAAGTTATGGAGATATCTCACTTGAGGGCGCTTTGAACTATGCAGGCGAAAAACTTGAAGTTTCTCTCTTGCTCACCTACAAAGATTTGACCGCATCTGTTATGATATATAATGGCAACATATATATTGTCGCTGAAAATATCAGACTGGTGTTCGACCTTGACGACATAGGTCTTGTAAAGAGTTTCTTAAATGACTATCTTGACATCAACGTCGACAAACTCCTAAGCGACCTGCTTGGGCATGAGGTTGTGCTTGATAGCGACCTTTCAAGCATACTGACAGGGCTTGACTTAAGCAGTTTGATATCTTCACAAAAGGGCGGTGAAAGTGGTGTTAATATTAACGAGATTTTGAAAACACTTACCCTTAAACTAACACAAAATGAGATTTCTCTTGCCTATAATGGTATAAAGGTCAGTGTTAACCTTGAGCAAAACATGATTTCAGGTGCTACATTTGGTTATATGCTTGACGGACAAAACATCTCGGCTGAACTTACAGTTGAGGGCAAGGCAAGTGTGTTCTTCCCTGCTGGCAAGTACATCAATGTGGCTGAACTTCTTGACTATGCTGAAGTTGTGATTGACTATTTTGCTGACAAGAAATTTGAACTTGGACTTGACCTAGCAATAGGCAACACAAGCATTAGCGGAAATGCTCAAATAGATATTACCGACCAACTTATGTTGAGTGCGAGCATGCTCGCAGATGGTACTAAAGTCAATGTCAATATTGAAGATGGTATGCTCTATTTTGATTATAACGGACTTCTTCTCAAGATGGACAATAACGGTTTCAATGAACTTCTCTACATTGTCCTTGAAGTTTTGGGAGTTGATGCAAATTCTATACCATTCCTCTCAGACCTCGACCTTGACCTTGATTTCTCTATGATTGACACTGATATCGCAAGCATGGATATTTCAATTGACGAGATTTTGGGTATGCTTAAGATGATAAAAGAGATAAAAAATACAGACGGTTCTCTTATCATCACCCTTGACGGAAAAGTTGTCTATGGCAAGGAAAATGCTGAGGATATTGTGATTACCCTTGCAACCGAAAGCGGAAAACTGTCAAGTCTGAGTCTTGAAAATTGTTATCTTGACAGCAACTTTACAAATCTTTTGGAAGGAACAATTTACTTTAACCAACTTAGCAGTTTTGGCAATGTAGACACAAGCAAAAATTATATTGATATCTCTGGTGCAAACGAACTTGTAAAGGCTATTGTCAATATGTCGAATGACAAACAATTCCATGTTTCAGGTGCTTTTGATATCGTCGCAACAATAGATATTGTAAGCAAACTGCCAATAAATATCAGTGTTCCTATTGATGTCTATATCAACGTTGTTGGCAAGGGAGATGTTGAACTCTATGGTGTGATTGGTGAAATCCCTGCTGTTATTGGACTTAATAACGACGTTCCTCCTGAGGTTGGTGACACTGAGAGTGGCTCGGATAGATATCTATACTTCTATTACCAAAATGGTTATGTTTATCTTTACAGGACAGAATATGTGGATATAATGTTTGGTGCAAGCAAACGACAATATGAAAAATGTACCAAGATACCTCTCGACACCCTGCTTGCTAAGCCACTCTATTATCTCCAGTATGGTATTGGCTTGACTGATACCATTATGGAAGTCATCATTGAGGCAATGGATAATCCTCGCACTGAACCTATGGATATGGGCAATATTATCAGTTCATTTGAAGTGGATGATAGCAAGATGGGTTATACTGTAAATCTCAATATGTACGAACTTACTAACAACTCTGACCTCGGCAATATGGCTGTAACTCTTGGATTGCAACAAGATGCAAACGGACGAAATTATATTGGACAATATGGAATAAATCTTGAACTACCTCTTGCTGATGCCTTCTATATGAGTTTATCAACAAGCAACTTAAGAATGGTTGACTATGGCAAAGAAATTGATATGTCACCTCTATACGAGTATGTTAATAACTATCAATATGCAAACGAGACCGAATGGGAGGCAAGCAATGGCGACTGGAAGTTAGCAAGTGAAATTGTATATTCAATCAACTTTGTTACAAACTCTGATAAAACAATTGAAAGTCAAAATTATCACTATAAAGAAGAGATAAATCTTCCAACTATGGATGAGTACTATATTGTTTCTGACAGTGCAAGCAGAACAAGTTACTTCTATAGTTTCGCTGGCTGGTTCGAGGATGAGCAATTTACTCAACCTTTCACTCAAACAACTATGACTCGTGGTGATATTACCCTATACGCAAAGTGGAATTATGTGAAATCAGAAAAGAGCATACAAGTCACATTCGTCTCAAACGGCGGAACAACCTATGAGAGTGTCATTGTACCTGAAAATTCCTCCCTTGACCTTTCAAGTTATCAGCCAACAAAACCTTTAACCTACATTGAAAATGGATGGAGTTGGAGTGAATGGAAATATGAATTTGTAGTTACAAGATACACATTCGAAGGTTGGTACACTGATGACAAGTTCTACAATAAATTTAATGGAAATGTAGGAAATTCAGATATAACTCTCTATGCAAAATACACAGAGGCAGTCACCACCGAATATCTACTGTCAGGAACACCTCAATAATCAAAACACCATTGACATGACATAGCAAAAATACCTATCAGTCTCACTCAAATACAATTTTGTTGTGCTTGGCTTTGACTTCCGATATTGAAATTTAACTATTATTTAACTAAAAAAACACTGAAAAACATAAAATTTCAGTGTTTTTTTGTAGATTCTAAATATAGACGACTTTAAAGAGAGGAATATAAAAAAACTAGGCTGATAACAAGACAAAAGTGTATTGTTAGCAAAAATATTTACAAAAACCGTCATTTTAACGTGATTTTATTGACTTTACATAATTGCGACAATGTTTTTTTTGAAAGCCAAATTTGTTTAAAAAATATTAAGATATATACCCAAACGGCTTTACCCTCTCTGCCAAAAACTCTATCCAAAAAATGTTTTTATCACCCTCCTTTTTGAAACGCACGCGGATGTCACTGTCAAGTTCTATATAACTCTCAATAAGCGGTTTAATTTCTTCCTTTAACACCTCGCATACGTGCTGTGGGTCGCCAATTTTATCTTGTGACAAGATATTTTCAAGTCGTTTTGCTATTTTGTAGTTCATGTCGCCTCCAAGTTTATAAAATCTGTTATTTAAAATGTCAAAAATGTCTAATATTTAAATAAATTACATTGCCAAAATTAAATAGATTTAAATAAATTGCATTGCCAAAATTAAGTAGATTTAAACAAATTGCACTGCCAAAATTAAGTAGATTATTATGACAAAAAAATTAGGTTATAATCTTCTCAATGCAAACAATTTTATTAAATTAGACGTGAGTTTGATGTTCTTCTAAACGTGCTTTTTGATGTTTCTCTTAATGTAGCCCATAAGTCCGCGGTATTTGTAGGTGCAATCAAAAATCTTTTTCGAACCATTGTGGATATTTTCGCTAAGCAGGGTAAATGCTCTTGCACTCTCAATTGACTGAACCCTATAGCCCAGCGAATTTGAGGCACCTATCGCATCATCTTCTGGAATTACGCCCAAAAGTGACAAATTCAATGCCCTGACTATATTCTCAACGGTCATCATCTCACCATTAAGCAAAAGGTCACCTCTTACACGATTGATTACAAGTCCTTTGTAGTCAATATTGTAGTCATCAAGCAGTCCTATTACCTTGTCTGCGTCACGAATGGAGGATAGATGTGGTGTTACTACTACAATAGCCTCATTTGCTGGCAATACCGCCCGCCTAAAACCGTCATCCACTCCCGCAGGACAGTCAATTAGGATGTAATCAAAACTCGAATCAAGTTGGTCAACAACATTTTTTATATGCTCACCAAGTATTGTCGTCTTATTGTAAACATGAGATGATGGCAAAATGTAAAGCGAAGATATGTTCTTATCCTGGACAAGTGCCTGTCTAGGTCTACACCTGCCCATTATAACATCAGTTATATCAAAGACAATTCTATCTTCAATGTTCATAACTACGTCAAGATTGTTCAGCCCTATGTCCACATCAAGCAGTACCACCCTAAACCCAAGTTTTGCTAGGTTGATACCAAGGTTTGCACAAACAGTCGTCTTGCCAACTCCACCCTTTCCACTCGTTAAAACAATTTTCCTCGCCATAACACTCCCCTTTCTCAATTATTTTACCAAACTCTTTGGCTTATGAGAAATGAAGAATTGTCACAATTTAACCTTTATTGTCTTTTCTAGGCGAAATAGTCTTGGCGGTTGCAAATAAAAAATCGCCCACACTGTATGAGCGAATTTTGTCTTATTTTTTGTTGAAATTTGTTATAAGTTGCATTTTTTTGGTGTTATTATGTAGAAATTTGTCAAACTTTGTCGTATTTTGTTGAAATTTGTTTTCATTACTTTTGACTAACATCTTTGAATTCTGTCGAGTTTTTGACATAACATAATATTTATCAAAAGCAGACAAACTTTTTATAAACATTTTATATTAAAATATATATTAGTTGTGTAAATCTTCAGCAGGCTATAGTACATGGTTTTTATTAAAAAAGTTAGCAATTTTCGTAAATTTTTTGCAAGAGGTCAACATCGTCGAGAAGTTTGCCAGCCCCTAGAATAGAAACGTTCTCACCGTCCTCAACTATCTTAAATGGATAACGGAAATTATTTTTGAGATAGTTAGACAGTCCCGCAATCTTGCTCATCCTGCCTACAAAAAGAACACCATTGTTAATTATATCAGTTGTTATCTCTGGAGGAAGTGAGGTAATTGTAACATCTATACTTCTTATAATCTCGTCAAAGAATGGTTCGAGAACGGTCAAGAGGTCATTTGAGGAAATTATGTAAGAGCGAGGCACCTTACTTTCAATATCAACACCAGTTACCTCCATGTTGAGAGTGTCGTTCGGATAGAGACTGCCCACCTCTCTTTTAAGTGTCTCGCTGGTCCCAAGTCCTAAAACAAGTCCATGATTGTAGGCAATTTGGTTTGCTATTGCAACATCCACTGCCCTGCCACCAAGTCCAAGTGTCGCACCTTTTATGATAGAGTTCATGTTGATAACTGCTATGTCAGTGTTCGCTCCACCAATGTTGACAATCATGTTGGTTTTTGTGGAACTTATATTTTTGCCCGCACCTATACATGAGCAGAAAACGGTTGGAATTAAAACTACCTCTTTAAAACCTACCTCGTACATAAGTGAAAGCATGGTCTCTCTGTCCTTGCTGGTAATACCACAATTTACAAGCACTACCGCCGAATCTCTGTTACGTTTAAATTCAAGTTTATCAAGAAAATAGTTGAGCAGTGCCTTGGTGTATTCATAATTTTTTATCTGTCCATTAGAAACAGGGCTAAAAACTTCCACACTATCGTTAGTCTTGCCCATCATCTTTTTTGCCTCAAGTCCAAGTCCTATGATTTGGTATCCCTGTGGTGATGGCTCGGCAGAAACAAGAGTTGGCTCGCAAAGTGCATAGCCTTCATCTCGCACATATATCTTTGTGTAGGAACCGCCTATCTCAATGGCATACTTATATTTATTTAGCACTATTTATCACCACCCTTTCTTGAAAATTGTAAACTTAATATTAAAAAATCTTAAACTTAATATTAAAAAACCTTAATTATACACTTTTTTTGAATTAAAACTATCCTATTTCAATTTGTATTATTTTTAATTTTATTTAATAATTTATTTTACTATCAATTTTTTAAAAATTTAATTTCAAAATTACTTTTAATGTTTAGTAAAATTTTTATTTTAATTTAATTTTAATTATTTTTTTAATAATTTAATACAAAATTATATATTTTTAGTATTTTTTGTTGAATTTTGGCATTTTTTTATTAAAAAACAGAATTTTTGATATTTTTTGTCTATTTTTTATTAATATATTTATTTTTTAATTATTAATAAACTTATTTTTTTATTTTACTGTATTTTATAAAGAATTTAATTTAAATTATCTGCAAACTCTTTTTGTAAACCTTTTTATAATCTTGAGCGACTTTCATTCCTTCAAGAACTTCAAAGGATGCATTTGTTTCTGAAACTGTTTTCATGATGATTGAGTCGCCTAAGATGTCACAGACTATATCCTGGATGATAGGTTTTCTTGAGGCATTCAAGGCAACTGCGAGTTTGACAATTATACCTAATTTTCTTACCGCATCCAAGTCCTCATCAGTCAAGATATCCTTATATTTTATCCAATCATTTAGCGAAAAGTCGTCAAGGTTTTGGCAGACACAGATAAACCCTGCAATCAGAAGTTCTCTATGTGTCACCCCTGCAAGTTCTGAAAATACAATCTTATCAAAACCATATTTTTCATAGTTCTCTCTATTGATACATCTTCCGCAGTCGTACATAAAGGAGGCTATTCTAAGAGGTTTAACGTAAAATCTTGGAAGTTTGTGCATAACCTTTAATTGTTTAAAGAGAATTGTTGCCATATTGTATACACTTTGATTGATTGAAAACTCGTCGCTATTAAACTCTAGATAACTCTCCAGCGAATTTGAAAGTAGGTCGTTGAACTTCTCCTGGCTTGCTGAAAGCACATTGACCTGAAGAAGTCCGCCTCTAAGGTTTGCGGTTGAGATGGTCACCTCTTTCAAACTTAACTCCTCAAAAATCGCCTTAATAAGTGCAAACCCTGCTGATATTTTCTCGGCATCATCATAATCAATGCCCTTTATCTTTCTGATTTTGTCAAGTTCAAGTCCTTTGATAAATTGGTAGGTCTTGTCCATGTTCTCTCTTGTAAGAATGAAGTTGTTGTCAACGTTGAGAGAGTATTTCTGTATCTTCTTTGCTATTCTGCCTATGGAAATAAAGGCATCACCCATGCCCACCACTTTTACATCATCTTCGAGGTCGTTTATAAAGCCCTCTTTGACAAGTTGTGCCCTGATATTTTTAACAACACTGTCAAGATTGCCGTTTTTTACATCTACGCTATAGGTTCCTATCTTATAGGTTATACTGCCAAGTATTGCACGTCTATTGTATTTAACAACATAGGTCGAATAAGAGCCTACATAGATAAACACACCCTTTGCACTGTCAATACTGTTCACCACTGCATTGAAAAGATATTTGATGTAATCATCATCGTTAAGTACCACAAAGTTGAGACCTGTGTTGTTGTATACCTCATCTAAGAAACCCCTATAATTTCTCGCCTTAAGAAGAACACTTGTAGTCGCAGAAATTATTTTGCTTATTCCGTAGTCCTCTATCAACTTTCTATATACTTTCAGTACTTCCAGCATTTCATTCTTTGTTGCAGGACTTAAAAGTTCGCTTTTTTCAAGTTCCTCACCAAGTGCGTAGTTTTGATTTTTTACAAGGGCAATAGCACTCTTTCCATTGCTCACCTTGTATATTGATAATTTCAATGCTTTCTCATTAAGTTCAATTATTGCTATCTTTTCCATCTTCTCTCCTACTTAAATCTATTGCCTCGACAGGACAACTTGCCTCACATGAGCCACATCTTATGCACTTTGTTCTGTCAATTCTTGCTTTTCCGTCATCGTCAAAACTTATAGCGCCAACAGGACATATAGCCACGCAAGTCCCGCACCCTATACATTTTGTTTTATCTACCATAGTACAATCCTCCACTATCAACTAATTTTAGCATATTTTTTAAAGTTTGTAAACTATTTTTTTATTACTTTTATAAGTTGAATGATGGAAAGCAGGCATAAAAACACTCCAAATGCCGTTCTTAATATCTCTGTGGGCAAAATGCCAGCCAAAAATGAGCCTAGCGCTGAAAAAACTACACCGCTTAAGACTATATAAATTATACCCTTTGTCTTGATATAACCGTTTTTGTAATGCACAATCAGTGCAAAGAGTGCCATAACTAAGAAAGAAACGAGGTTTATTCCCTGACTTAGTTTCTGGTCAAGCCCTAAAAAAATGGTAAGAAGAGGTATGAGAATTGTTCCGCCACCCATACCAAGTCCGCCAAAAATTCCAGCAAGAAAGCCAAAGAGAATATATAAAAATATGGTTAGATAGATATTCATATTATAAGTTTTATCCCTCCTATAAACATGATGAGTGCAAAGATTATCCTCACCGCCTTTGGTGGCAAGAATTTTAAGGCAAAGGCACCAATAATTCCGCCCACTACCACTCCGAGACCTATTGAAATAAGCGGAAAGGAGTCAATGTAGCC
This sequence comes from uncultured Clostridia bacterium, assembly GCA_944350275.1. GTDB lineage: Bacteria > Bacillota > Clostridia > Christensenellales > UBA1242 > Caccovivens. The sequence goes on from CALVOK010000043.1 coordinate 10,348, forward strand.
ATTAAAGACATAGATTGAGGCGGAGATTAGGCTGAGCGGAAAGATGACCGCTATTGCTGTCGCATGAGAGCATTTTGCATCAAGTTTAAGAGATTTTTGAAGAAGTGGAACGCATATCATACCCCCACCGCCACCGAAAAAACCATTCAAAAAACCTATTATTCCACCGCATAGCAAGAGTAAAAATTTATGTTTGATTTCACTCTTTTTTTTGCTCTTCTTGTCGTTCTCTGTCGAATTTTTGCCTGACCTGTCACTTTCGCTCTTTTTCGCCATAGTTTGCAAGAACTTTCCTTGAGTTTTCAACATAATTTTATCGCTTTTTACGCATTTTAAGTTTGTACAACATTTTTTTATGATGATATTTTCTCTTTTCATATACTTATTATGAATAAATATGTTAAAAATATTTGATTAAAATTCATAAATGTTGTATAATACTAGGGTAATATTGTGTTTTACATCTTTTTACAAACCTATTTTACAAACTTTTAAACTTGCTTTGCTCTTTTCTTGCCTTGAGACTTGCTTTGCTTTTATTAAGCCCGAGTTAGAAATTCGATGTAAATTAATGGCAAAAATGATAAAGCCAAGGCAAAGTTAGACAACTTAAAAATCAAACTGAATTAAAAAGGTGGAATATGTTAAAAAATAAGACTAGAAAATCTAAATCAAATTTACTAAAGTTATCTGTGGCATTCCTATTTCCATTTGCACTCTTTGGCGGAATAATGACCACGCAGGTTTCTCACGGCGAAAGTGAGAATTATTCCTACGAATACCAAGAAAACGTTGCTGTAACAAATGGTGACTTCACCTCAGGTTCTATCATGTCGTCAAGCAATTCGCTCTCTGGCTGGAATGTTACCAGCGAGACAGAGTCTTCTAATGCAAAAGGTATGTTTGTCGACGTTGGCTCAGGTAGTAGCACTGCCGAGGATGAGTCTAACCCTACCTTCTCGGAAAATCAGGATAGATATATGCTGATTGCTAACCCTGGCACTATGAATAACAGCGGTGACACGCGAATTTTGATGATTAACTCAAAGTCAAGTCAAACTTCTTCAAATGTCAGTGCATCAAAGGGTTACCAATCAGAGAGCATAACCTTGGAGGCAAACTCATACTATGTTTTTAAGGTTAACGCTAAAGTTTTGCCAAACGGTGACACAAAGTATGTAAACGCATCCATCTATCTGAATGGTCTTACAAATAGCGAGGGCGAAGAGATTGATGTCGGCATTGAAAACATTACCTCTCAAGAGTGGAAAGAATATTTCTTCTATGTTGCGACAGGAGATACAAGCCAAACTGTTACTATTGCCCTGTACCTAGGCGGTGACGACGGAATGACAAGTTCGGGTGCGGTGTTCTTTGACAGTGTTAACGTTACAAGATACTCTGAAAATGCTTTCATTAATAACTGTTATCTGACTGGAAACTACTTTGGACAGGACAGCGGTAATGATACAAATAATTCCTATATTATAGAAGATGATAACAGGTGCTTTGTTGTTGACGCACTCAAAAATACCTCCGCCTTAATTGACACGAGCAAGGGTTATAACTTTGACTTCGAGTTTAAAGATGATGAGGATGACGCAAGTTCGCCAAACACCCTGGGCGAGTTTTGGAGTATTGCGGGCAGAGATGATGATTTTGACGGTCATGCCTACATTATAGATATACGTAATATTTCGCCAAGTGCTTTCAAACAGCAATATGGTTATGACTATATTGGAGACGACCTAACCTACAACAACAGCAATGCTTTGATTTTAACTACTAAAGGCGAACTTGGATATGTGGGTGTTGAGTCTAGCAGTTTTGAGATTAAAGCGCACACCATCTACAAAATATCATTTAACATAAAAGTTGCAGGTATGGAGAGTGGCTCTTTCTACTTCAAAGTGCAGGAAAATGATACAATCTATTCAACTTATGCTGATGTTATCACAGATGATGAGGAGGACACCTCGAGAAACTATCTTGCTCTTCAAAATGGGCAAACAAGCGGATATTCTTCCAACACTGACACACCTTTTATGAATGACTATCAAACCGTGGAAATGTATGTCAAAGGTCACTCTCTTTACGACACATCGGTAAACTTCCAGTTGTGGCTGGGTGACAGCGAGACTTCGGCAAATGGTGCGGTTGTTATTGACAATATCAAAGTTGAATATGCAGGTGAAGAGGAATTCGCATCTGCGGGAAACTCAATGGAATTTGAATCTTTCTCCTCCACCCCTTCCACAATTCCAAATTCCTACTTTAATGATACCGAGTTCAGCGAAAGTGCCACCTACCCTCTCACCGCTGTTGATTGGACAAGCGAGGTGGAAAATGAGCAGTACAATCAATCAGGTGTTATCTATCTTTACAATCTTGAGCATTACAATAGCACCTATCTTGGCAACTACGAGTGGGCAGGAATTTATCCTGGATATCCTAGCGACAGACCGAGTATAGACCTACCAAACAACGTCTACATGATGTTTAATTCGGCAAATTCTTATCAGTCAATTACCTCATCAAGTTACACACTTGCAAGCAATTCTTATTATAAATTGTCATTTAACTATTATAATGAAAACAGATACAATCTAAATAATTCAAAAATCAAAGTTGAAGTTGTTGACGAGAATGGAATTGTTCTCTTCTCGCAAGATAACATTTCAAGCGAAAATCACTGGAGTGAGATGGATATCTACTTCCATACTGCAGAACTAGTCTCTCACAACATTCAGGTCGTTATCCACTTTGGCGAGGAAGATGATAAGGTGGGCGGAATTGTTTACCTTGATAACTTCGTAGTCAGCGATGCGACAGAAAGTGATTTTAACTCACCTAACACCCTTTACAGAGCAGACCTATCTGATTACTACCTAAATCTCACCGAAAATGGACAGGTTTCAAATGTTATAACCTCATCTTCTGCCTATGACTTCTCGGTTGAGCCTATCTACGATTTGGCAGACGAGGAAGAATTTGCCTTCGCTGAGGGCGGAATTGTTAGCGGTAGCAACAACGACTATGGTCAACAATATATTTTAAATGATACAAATTATCTTGCACTGACGACCAAACTTGCAAGCAGAGCAACACTAACCTCTGTCTACACGGTTAGCATGGAAACTGAAAATGATGAGGGAAATGCAAATTATTATAAACTCACCTTTGACCTTGCAACTATCTTTGGAGATAGTGCGTTAAATGCTAGCACTGACGAGCATGAATGCGAATATGGCGTCACTGTGACAATTGATGGTTTTGAACCAATAACTCAAATAGTTACAGGCGGTCAACTTAGAAACTTCTCAATCTATCTGCAACCTAACAAGGCAGTTACACCTACAATCTCATTTACTTTGGTAAGTGATTGCCATGAGACTTTAGGCACTGCACTTATCACACATCTTGATTTTACCTCGGTAACAAAGAGCGAGTATGACAATGCCCTTTTGTCAAACGAATTTGGAAAAACCATATTCTCATCCGCTCAAGACACAGCAAGTGACGAGGTACCAGATGATGATACTGATACTGACACGGATACCGACAATGACACCACAGCAGAACCAACTTCCCCATGGCTTTTAGTCTCGTCAATTATTTTCGCACTTGCTATAATAGTCGCAATAATTGGTTTTGCACTACGACATGTGAAGATTAAGAAGATTGAGAGAATTAGAAAGGAAAGTTATGACAGAAAACTCTCCAAAAATCATGACGTCATCCTCGTTGAAGCACAAAAACGCAGAGATAACGAAGTTAGAGAATTGCAAAATGCTAAGAAAATGCTAGAAGAAGATAAGGCACAACTTGAGGAACAACACAAAGCATTTATGCGAGAAAGCAGACTTAACAGCAAAGGCAAAATCTCAAAAGAGACAGAGAGAGAAATCAAAAAATATAACAGCGAAATCATCAGAATTGACGAAAAAATCAATATTATCTCAGAGAAAATTGACTCATGTATGTCCGCTGACTACCTACTAACTATAGAAAGACGTATTGTAGCCGAAGAGGACACCCAACTCAAGAATGACAAGAGAGAATATAAGAGACAACTCAAAGAAATAAAAAATATTGAAAAACAGTCTCAAAAAGACAATAAATCTCAAGATAATTCTCAAAATGATGACCAAACTAAAAAAGATAAGGAATAATTAAAAACATTTCCTCTTAAGTCAAAGAAAAATTGGCAACAAAAAATCGCAAGATAAAGTCTTGCGGTTTTTTCATTTGGTAAATAAACAATTGTGGTCCAAAGTACTTATAGTTACAAAGCAAACATCAAAAAATCCCATGTTAAATATAGTTGAAATTTTACTACTTCAAAAAAACATAGGAGATTTTTGTTTATAAACTTATACATAAATAGTTTAGTAAATTTGACTTGAAAATACAAAAATCAAATAAAATTTGGTCCAATGGCTCGCGGAAAATCGTGCAACATTTGGTTGCCGTCAAGCGTCAGGCTTGAGAGCGGAGATACAATCTATACTTTAAACACAATACATCGGACAGTCGTCAAGCGTCAGGCTTGAGAGCGGAGACATAATCTATATTTTAAATACACTGCATCGGACAGTCGTCGAACATCTGGTTCGAGAGCGGGCGGATTATCCGCTTTCACTTTCTTATTTGGGAGAGCGGAAACCACAATAATATCTTAAATACACCACATCGGACAACCGTCGAACATTTGGTTCGAGAGCGGAGATGAAGTTTGTACTCTACACTCAATTAAACGGACAGTCGTCGAACATTTGGTTCGCGGACAGTCGTCGAACATTTGGTTCGAGAGCGGAGATGAAGTTTGTACTCTACACTCAATTAAACGGACAGTCGTCGAACATTTGGTTCGCGGACAATCGCCAAGCGTCAGGCTTGTTAGTCCTCGTCGTCGTCATCATAGTCATAGTCGTCATCGTCTATGTCATCTATGTCATCGTCTATATCTGTGTCGTCATCGTCATCCTGTTCGTCGTCATCATCGTCGGCAAAGTCCTCATCATCAAAGGCAATATCAGAATCACCGTCATCAAATGATAAATCGGATGGCAAATCGTCGTCATCATCAAGAAGAGAAGATTTAGTTATATCATTGACGGATGCCATATCACCTGTCTCATCATCTATAGTCATAACATCATCCTCATCATCACGAACCATATAATCCTCCCAATCAGAATTAAGTTCGCCATCCTCATTTTGATGTTCTTTGAGACAACTAGCACACATAATCTCGTCTGGCTGAATATAGTTCGTCTTACAAATAGGACAAAGTTCTAGGTCAATATCATCAACATAGTCCTTTTTAGCCTCCATTTCCGCCTTGCAAACAGGGCAGAATTTATCTTTCTTTTGAATATAGTTAATTTCACACCTAGGACATCTAATATACACAGGTTTTTTCATAATAATCTCCTTATAACATTTGTTTTTTATGCTTAACACATTATACATATATATTGTAAAAATGTCTAATGTTTTTATAAATTTTTTAAATTTTTTTGCTAAATTTTAACTTTACTCGCTTTTGTTATCCGCTCGCCTTTTCTCTAAACTGACCTCCGCTTGACTCTTCCTTAAATATAGCGGAACAAGGTCCTTTTCAGTCACCGCACTATCGCCCTCGAACATCTTGGCAAGTTCAAGCAGTTCCTGTGGCGAAGGTGACACCCTTTCGTCTGCCACATTCTCTTCGCTGAGCCCAACCTTGATACCCTCGAGCGAGGCAAGTTCCTCTCGCGAGATAACCTCCGCCTGCCCAACTTTGCCACCTTTTCGGTCATGTTTTTCAATATAAACAAGTCCGCTGAGCGCGTCAATCACACAATAAAAATCTCCTTTCGGCTTGAAATTCTTGACATAACTGTAGGCAATTAGGTCAAAAGTGGTAAGCGGTATAACCTTGCCTCCGTTTGCACAAGCAAGCCCCTTTATAAGTGCAATGCCTATCCTAATCCCAGTAAATGAGCCAGGTCCGACAACAACAGAAAAACTATCATTGTCCGCTACCCCACATCCTATATTATCAAGCATTTTATCAATATTATACATGATATTTTCAGAATGCTTGCAGTTTGCATCAAGAGTGATAAACTCCTGCCTACCTTGAACCTCCACTGCCAACAATGCCTGCTTGAATGATGATGAAATTGCTATCATGTTTTGCCCACCTCTTAACCTTTTCGACGTTTTTTTGCTTTTTTCGATTTTTATCTACATTTGTCGACTTTAACTTCTCGACTTTTATCTACGTTTATCGACAATTATTTATATTTGTCGTTAATTTTTTTGATTTGTTGGACTTAATCTCTCGACGTTTATCTACATTTGTCGACAATTATTTATATTTGTCGTTAATTTTTTTTGATTTGTTAGACTTAATCTCTCGACGTTTATCTACATTTGTCTACAATAATTTATATTTGCAAACATTTGTTTATTTTTTTTCGACGTTTTTTTGCTTTTTTCGACTTTTATCTACATTTGTCGACATTTGTTGTATTTCGACTGATAAATTTCGACTTTTATCTACCTTTCTCGACGTATGTTGTCGTTTTTTATCAACATTTTTCGTCATTTATCTATATTTATCGACTTTTATCTCTCGACTTTTATCTACCTTTGTCGACGTTAATTTATTTTTACTTCGACTTTTATCAACCTTTCTCGACAATTGTCTACATTTCTCGACGTTTAGCGACGACGTGAAAATGCTATTTTTGACTGCCAACAATAATTTTTCTATTATTACCGTCAAGTTTTTCAATTTTTATTTCAATATGCGGACAATTTATAAGTCCATCCACCTGCTGAGGCCATTCGACAAGCACCACACCATCGAGGGAATTCAGGTCAAAATACTCATTGAATCCCAACTCCTCCGCCTCCTCTTTTGAGGATAATCTATACATATCAAAGTGATATATAGGCACTTTCCCGCCCTCGTAGACATTTAGCAGGGTAAAAGTAGGACTTGTGACTAGCGCATTACTGCCCATACCCTTGACAAAGCCCTTGACAAAGTGAGTTTTCCCTGCTCCGAGGTCGCCAACAAGTGTGAACACCACACCTTTGCCGACGGTATGAGCAAGTTTCTCTGCCATAAGCATGGTCTCATTTTCATTTTTGGTTACAACTGAAAAAATCTCTTCCATAACTCTCCTAACAAATTGTATTATTTAAATTGCTTTATTTTTTATGTTAATTTAGTTGCTTTATTTTAATTGCCTTATTTTTTGTGCTAATTTAATATTATAAAATTAATAAGATTATCTATAAATTTACTGTAAATTTATTAAAAAACCTCTTTTTTATGTAAATTTTATTGTTTTTTCTTATAATTTTATTTTTTTGCATGATTTTTTATTGTTTTTTACTTGTAATTTTAAAATTAACCTATATTTTTATAGTATTATTTTAAATATTTTGTATTTTATTTTGATTTATTTTTCCCTTTTAGTTATGTTTAATTAAAGATGTTATTCATTTTTGAAAGTTATTTTAAACTTAATTTTTCGTAAATATTTATGATAGAAAAATATTCCTACAAGGGCAAAAATAACACCTACAGCAATGCCAACAAGTGTGTCACTAAGATAGTGCGCGCCCAAAACCATCCGCGAGTATGCTATTACAAATGGGAAGATAACGCAAAATATTCCGCCCAAAACCTGAGTGCTTTTCAATTTCGACGACGTCAAAATGTGGTAAAAGAGAAAGGTTGCAAAAAGTCCACCGCACAGACTATGCCCTGACGGCATACTATAGCCATCCTCATTTCCGTAATTTATTATCTGTGAGTTTTCCACAAAAGGCCGTTCTCGCATGATAAGCAATTTCAAAATATGGTTTACAATTGAGGCTATAACGAAGGTCACGGCAAACACTAGGCTAAGCCGTCTTTGTCTTATAAATAGGATAGCAAAGACAATCACAAACCCAAGATAACTCCCAAAAAGTGTGACAAATTTAAAAAAAGTTATCCAGCCAACTGACGCATTTGATTGTAAAAATATAATTATATCTGCCTCGTTCATACCTTTATATTGTAACATATTGTGACAAAAAATACAACAAATTTTCAATTTCATTCAAACATTATATTTTGATATGAAATCTCTTTTTGTTGTATTTGCATAAATGTTAAAAAACTTTTTTGCTTATACTGTAGCCATCATCAATATCATAGAATTCTGTCTCAAAATCACTGTCATTTTGTAGAATTTCAATGAATTTTCTCAAGTTGTTGACCATGGAGCGATGTTTGTGCGGAATTTTCCCCTCCTGTTTGACATAACCAAGCAGGTTTATATTGTCGCAAAAGAGAACACCACCTTTTGCAAGCAACTTTTTAAGATATGGATAGTATTTGACATATTGCCCCTTTGGTCCATCAAGAAAAATTAAATCAAACTTCTCCCCACTGTTACACATTTTTTCAATCACAATTTGAGCATCATCTACAAACTGAGTTACCCTATCTGAAAAATTGTAACTTTTGAAATTTTCTTCTGCTAAACTTGCCCTCTCACCCTCTTTTTCAATTGTAAAAAGGTGGGCAGAGCAATTTTTTAACATGATTATCCCTGAATAACCTATTGCTGTGCCTATCTCCAAAATCTTGTTTGGACTATAATCTCTGCAAACAACAGCAAGTCTCTTTGCGGTATCCTCTCGCACAATTGGTATAAAATTCTCCTTTGCATAATCTTTTATTCCCTGCAAAAGATTATCTTTTTGCTCTTCCAAACATTTTTTATCATATTTTCGACGTTTTTCGTCAAATCTTATTTTATTATTTCGACAGTTATCGTCTTTCATGTTATTATTTCGACAAATCTCGTCATTGTTGAATAAATTGTCATGAATTATAACACTATTCACATCAAGATTTCGACATTTTTCGTCATTCTTCATATCAAAAACTCGACAATTTTCGTCAAGTTTGATTTTGTGGTCTTGAATTATAACACTATTCTCATCAGAATTTCGACAATTATCGTCAAGTTTGATATCATTTTTAGGTTCTCTCTCGTTCATACCTATCCTTAGTCAAGTGAGACAATTGTGAGAATCATTGGTCTACGTTTAGTTCGTCTGAAGATAAAGTTTGAAATATTTCGTCTAAGTGATGCACGTATGACTGCAGGTTCCACACCACGCAAATCTGTCTCCTTTAGCGAGGCAATTATTGATGCCTTTGCGTCTTGGACAAAACTCTCCTGTTCGTCAGCATAGACCACACCACGTGTGATGATGAAAGGCTCGTTTGTAACCTCGCCTGCAACATTATTGATATTTACGCATACCACGCAGATACCATCCTCGGCAAGTTGTTTTCGCTCGCGAAGAACATTGCTGTCCATATCACCTATGCCCATTCCGTCAACAAGTCGTTGTCCTGCCTTGACAAAACCCACCTCTTTCATTGAGTTTTGACCTATTTCCACCTGCATACCTATGCTTGTGAGCAGGATATTTCGGCTGTCCATGCCTAAGGTCATAGCAAGTTCCTTATGCGTCTTTAGGTGACGATACTCGCCATGGATTGGGATGAAAAATTTAGGTTTAACAAGGCTGTGCATGAGTTTTAGTTCCTCCTGGCAGGCATGACCTGAAGTGTGAACCTCGGCAAGTTCGTCATAAATTACATCCGCGCCTAGTTTGTAAAGAGCATTGATAACATTGTAAACATTTTTCTCATTCCCAGGAATTGGTGACGCCGACAGAATAACGAGGTCGTTTGGTCTAATCTTGACACTCTTAAATTCGCCAGCAGCCATACGTGTGAGAGCACTCATCGGTTCGCCCTGACTGCCCGTGGTCATAATAAGCACCTCTTTGTCGTCAAGTTTGTCCACCTTTTCAATGTCAATGATGTTATCTTTATTGTAGTGAAGTTCGCCAATTTTCATGGCAACCTCACTGACATTTATCATACTTCTGCCAGTAAAGGCAATCTTTCGCTTGTACCTCTCGGCAATATCCATAATCTGTTGCATTCTGTGAATGTTTGAGGCAAACGTTGCAACAATAATTCTGTTTTCTGCATGATTTTTGATTATCTCTTCAAGTGTTCGACCTACTGATTTCTCGCTCATAGAGTAACCCTTTCGGCAAACGTTAGTGCTTTCGCATAACAAAAGTGTCACACCCTTTCGCCCTATCTCGCCAAGTCGTGAAATATCCGTCATAACATTATCAATTGGCTCATAGTCAATTTTGAAGTCGCCAGTGTGGACAACCGTTCCAACAGGTGTGGTTATTGCAAGAGCGAGCGACCCTGCAATTGAATGGCTCACCTTGATAAACTCAATTGAAAAAGAACCTATTTTCAGCACATTTTTAGGTTTAACAGAAACTGCCTTGTATTTGATTTTCGGATGTTCTTTCATCTTGTTTTCAACAAGTGCAAGGGTAAGTCTTGTGCCGTAAATTGTAACATTTAACTGTTGAAGCAAAAAAGGTACCGCTCCAATGTGGTCCTCATGTCCATGAGTGAGCAAAAGTGCTTTTATCTTGTTTTTGTTCTCAATAAGATATGTCATATCAGGTATAACAATATCAACTCCTGGCAGGTCATCATCAGGAAATGTAAGTCCTGCATCCACTATAATAATCTCGTCGTTGTACTCAAGAGCGGTCATATTTTTACCAATCTCGCCCACTCCGCCTAAGAAAGTAACTTTTAATTTGTTGTTCATTTTATTCTCCTTTTTATTTCTATCGACATATTTTTATTTGTCGAGTTATTGCCTAATTTTTGTGTTTAATTAAATTTAATATTTTTGGTTTTTAACTTATTTTTTAAAAAATTATTTTATCTTTAATACCTTTGTCGAATTTCGTTGTATTCTGTTTGATTTTGTCTATATTTGTCTGTTTTTGTCTATTTCTCTCTATATTTGTCGAGATTTTGTATTTTTTTGTAGTCTTTTGTCGAATTTTGTCATATTTTTACGGTTTACGTCTATATTAATCTACATTTGTCGAAATTTGTCTATTCTCGTCAAGTTTTGTTTGTTTATGTAGACTTACGTCGGTTTTTGTAGATTTAAGTCTATTTTTATCTACTTTCGTAGATTTTCGTCTATTTTCGTAGTTCTTTGTTGTATTTTGTCGAATTTTATCTACATATGTCGAGTTTTGACAACATAAAAGCATTAAGATAGTTTTATCTTTTGTGTAATTTAAATTTATCTTTACCATTAATATATGGTTTTTGCTTAAAGGATATACTCTATTACAGAATATACTTTGCGTCCTCTATTTTATCAACCTCTTCAAGTTTCTTTGGTGATAAGATGGTATCGCTATCTACATAGAACCTCATGCCCTGGCTTGAGAAGAACATGACCATTTCAAATATATGGATGAGCGGAGAGAGCACAGGCAAAATAATTATTATCGCATAAAGACCGAGTACCATTGAAAGCACAATGGCAAGCAAGTAGATTATAAAAGCGGTAGAAAAGACCCTCGCTCCCCTACGCAAGACCGCTCTCATTCCTATCATAAATGATTTGAATATGTTTTGATTGTAGACCACTTTTGCAGGTGCCCATCCTGCTGTGAAAGTCTCTTTAAATGCCATAAATAAAGATGGAACTATTACAAAGGCAAACGGCATGATATAGTCAAAAATTCGGTTATCTATTCTCGTGAGCGACCACATACTAAGTACAATCAGAGCATTGAAAGGCATAGAATAAAAGGTTTTCAAAAGTGAATAGACAAGCGAAGATTTAAGTGTTTTGAGATAGGTACCTGTGAAAGACTGTCTCTGACATGAGGACATATATCCATACATCATCTCGCACATAACAAACTTGCCAGTGTTAAGCAGAATTGGCAAAAGCACAAAGGTTACTATAACAAAATATATTCCTATTCCCACATTTGCAAAGATTTCTTTGAAGAAAATGATAACAAAGTCGGCAACTGCGATAAGTCCACTTGAAATATTTGAACCGTAGAGCGTGCCCGTCTGGAAGGCATTATCAAGTCCAGAATCGGAAAAAGCAACACCGCCAGCACTGACAATATAGTCATAAAAAACGCATAGCAGTCCAAAGCATACGGCAATAGATAAAATATGGTAAACTAAAAGTTTCCACACCTTGTCAAAATTAGCGCACAATAATTTTAGTGAGTTTTTAAACATCATTTTCTTTAATTCCAAACTTTATTTGATTATATTATAATATATTTATTAGAAATTTGCAAGAAAAAGTCTATATAAATATGAAAAAAATAGGGAAATTTCACCTATTTTTCAAAAGTGCATAGAAATTATCACCTATTTTTCAACTTTTATTAAGTTTGATTGAATTTTTAGACTATTAGTTTATAGCAAGTATCTTATAAACAATCTCCCCACCTTCAGTCCTAATCTTGATTTCGTCACCTTTTTTCTTGCCTAAAAGTGCCGAGCCGACAGGTGAAATGTTGGAGATTATTCCATTTGCTGGGTCACTTTCTGTCGAGCCAAGAATTTTGTAGACAAGTTCCTCATCAAACTCCTCATCATAGAGTTTAACCTGTGAGCCTATTTGAACAGTGTCACTTTTCCCCTCTTGTTTTTCTATTATCTTGCAGGTCAAGAGGATGTCCTCCATCTCTCTTATCTCAGCCTCAATTTGAGCCTGTTCCTCTTTCGCTGCGTCATACTCAGAGTTCTCTGAAAGGTCGCCGAACTCTCTTGCTATACCTATTTTTTTACTTACCTCAACTCGTCTAACTGTCTTATAATAGTTAAGTTTTTCCTCGAGTTGTTTCTTTCCTTCTAATGTCAAAAAATGTACCATTGATTGTAACTCCTTTTAGTTTTCGAAGATAGATTATACATAATTTTTATTTTTATGTCAACTTTTTTTGAAAATTTTTGTGTAAGATTTTTTACCTCTTAACTTTTAAATTGTAAAGAATGTTCTTTTGCACTTATTTTTAAAACTTTTGTCTTTTGTGTATGTTTTTAAGTTTTTTGCAAAAAATATCTTAAGGAGGACATTATGCTAACAATTATTTCCTTTATTCTAACCATTCTAGGTTGTATAAATTGGCTTATGGTCGGACTGCTTCAATATGATTTTGTCGCAGGCATTTTTGGTTATCAGTCAAGCATTCTCTCGCGTATTGTATATATTATTGTCGGTGTAGCGAGTTTATTCTTAGTCTTTAAACTAATCAAAGGCAAGGGCACAATTGCCGTTTTCTCGTCTAGAAATAAACAGGACCTAGCACAAAACATTAAAAAAATAGGCAAAAAGGATGAGAAAAAAGATGTTGATACTGCTCTTTCGACCTCAAATGTCAATGTTGAGGCAAGCAAAAGCCTTGAAGATGATGGCGACTACTCTGATGAGCGAGAATATGATGAAACCACCTCGTTTAAAAACAGAGAGCATATTGACCCAAGTTCTTCCCGCCACCAAGGTCTATTCAACGAACACTTCGGCGACAGAGATGACTTTTAATATTTCAAATTCTTTATAAAATGAAATTTAATATGTCAGTTCTTTCAGTTAGAAATGAGACTTAATTTGTCAGGCAATCTGTCAATTTAAAATTAAGTTTAATATTTAAAGCAGTCTGTCAATTTAAAATTAAACTTAATCTGTCAGTTAAAAATGAAATTTTATATGTCAATTAATCTGTCAGTTTAAAAATATAATCATTTTTTATTAGAATTGTTATAAAATTATCCTATTGAGGTGACTATGCAGAGAAATTTATCAATATTTATCTTACTTACTCTCTTTCTAGCGGGCATATTTTCTATGCTCTTCTTTAACCTCGTCTAATTTTAGTTAAAATATGATTTAAAAGATTATATTTTAAAAATTAAGATTAATGGAGAGTTTATTGTTACCACTGCTAAAAATGCACATATGAACAACTATTTTGACATCCACTGCCACTTAGCACATTTATTTATGTTTGCTCTACAAATTGCCTGTTGTTTTATTCTCTGTTTATCATATCAATTTGCGTTTTATGCTCTGTTTATCATATCAATTTGTTTTTTATGCTCTGATATGATTATTTGTGATATTTACTGCCACTGTTTATCATAAATGCCCTATAAATCTGTTCAATAACCACCACTCTTGCAAGGTTATGAGGCAGGGTTATTTTGCCAAGCGACAGCCGTTCGTCTGCCCTGTTTTTTACCTCGTCGCTGACACCATATGAGCCACCTATTATAAAGTTTATGGTGCTTTGTTGTTGGGCTATATTCTTTAACTTGTCCGCTAGTTGCTGACTTGAGAGTTCCTTTCCGTCAATGTCGAGCAGAATTGAATAGCCCTGCAAATTTTCTAGTATCTCCCTGCCTTCCTCGAAAAGTATCCTATTTTTATCCTGGTATTTGTTTTGTTCGCTTAACTCTTTGATGTTTATCTTGCAAAACCTTTGCAGTCGTTTTTGGTATTCTGCGACCGCCTCTTTCCAGAACTCCTCCTTTAACTGTCCGACGCAGACTAAGTTTATATTCATAGGAAGATTCCCCAGATAAACGTCATAAATGTAATCAGTCCCATAAGCACGAAACAACATACCAAAAGCACTCTTGAGAGGTTGCTTGGCGGGTTTAGTTCGTCATCGCTGTACATTGAGTCGCTTATCTCATCAGCCACACCCTGACTTAGCGAGGTCTCATGAACGAGTTTTTGTAGGTCTTGACTTTCACTTCCAAGTCTAACCTCGTTGTTTGTAAGTTGAGCCACCTCTTCGAAGTAACTATCTCGAAGAACCTTTGTCATTATTGCATCTTGAAGAGAATTCATCTGTTTTAGCACACTTTCCTTGATGATACCTTTTATCAGCATTCTTGCAAGGATAAAAAGCAGAGCGAAGAGTGTTACCATAAACAAAAAGGCAATTATAGGGTTATTTTCAAAGGATGCACCAACGAAGGTAAAAAATCCGTCGAACCTTAGGTTGTTCATCCTTGAAAAAGACATGAATGTGCTTAAAAAATTGTTCATAAAGTGGATGATAATTGCAGGATATATGCAGTCGGCACGCATTGTCAAATACCCTAGGAGAAGTCCTATCAAGGTTGTGTAGAAAAACTGTTCAATATTCATATGCAACAGTCCAAAGAGCAGTGAGGAAATTATTATCGCCTTTTTCATACCATAACTTGAAAGACCTTTGAGTAACATTCCCCTATGAGCAGTCTCCTCACATACGGCAGGAAAGATTGCAGTTGTCACAATGTTTACAAGGAAAAGCCACCAAGGATATGAGTCCATCGTGGAGCGGTCTGGGTTATAGCCAAGGTTTTCAAGTGCTAGGCTGAAAAATGAGGCTACAAAGACGTTGACAATGTATACAATAATTCCAAGCAAGAAGGCATATAGCACTCCCTTCCATGATATTTTTTTATAGCCGTAGAATTTAAACACCTGTTTGGTCTTAGCCTTTTGCAAAGCCTTAAACAAGAAGATTGATACCACAAACAGCATAACTTGGATGGATACATTTATAATGTACTTAGCCACGTCGCTTATCTGTCCGAAGAGATTGACCTCGTCTGAAAGTAAGATTTTCAATGTGACGAAAATTACCACAATGATTGAGTAACAAATAAGAGTATTTGTTGTAGTTCTGTTTTTTGTTTTCATAATGCTCCTTTTAATTTATCTTGACGAATTGTTTTTTATATTGTCAAATAAAAATAATATATTTTGTCACCTATCAAATTATTTTTCAAAAATAATATCATAAAAATATCAAACATAATATTATTTTATAAAACACATTTTTAAAATGACTAACAATATAATAATACAATATTTTTATGGTGTAAAGAGTTATTTTATTATTTCCCAAAAAAATTTTTTGTCTAATTTAGCCGAATTTGTATCAATTTTGTCGTTTTATAAATTATTTTGTTACATTTTGTCGAATTGACTTTTTCCTGACGTCATTTTATAAGGCAAAATTGAATATTGTTATCACCAAAAATAACGCACACGACACGGCAAGAGAAATATAGATAAATTTTGATGTTTTTTGACTTTTTTCTTGAATCTCCTCTTTGCTTTTATGCTTGAAAAAGAACCTATCAATAAGGAAAAATATCCCTGCCGTCACTGCTAAGAGTGCTACCGCAAGCAGATAGAACCACCACTGCGAGCCAAGGTCAAGCGAGAAGGATGTGACATTTTGTAAATATGTAAAGAGTATCACCAAGAAGTTGTTTATAAAATGAACTATCATTGAAGAGACCAGCGAGCCTGTTCTTACCACCACCCATGCCATGACCGAGCCCAGCAAAAATGGATAGACAAGTTGTTGCAAGTTTTGATGCATAAGGGCAAACATTATCGCCGAGAGGAAGATTGCCGAGATGTCACCAAACCGCCTGCGTAACCCCTGCAAAATCACTCCTCGGAAGAGAAGTTCCTCTGTTATGCATGGAAGTATACATGTCACAAAGACCGACAAAATAAAAACTCCAAAACTCTTTGGATTGGTCAGGCTCTCTGCCATGTCAGGCGAAGAGACCTCAAGCGGATAGCCAATAAGTCCAAGTAAATCATCCACCGCGCCTATAAAATATTGAATGCCAAAGAGTGCGACAATGCCCACCAAAATTACAATAAGATAATTTTTATAGGACATCTTAAACTCAAGTTTTACCGCCGAAAAACTAATCTTATTTGTTTTATTGTAGACAATAAAAAGCACCACCAAGGCACAGGCACTGACAATCTGCAAGGCGGTCGAGTACCAAATATTACCTGTTACAGCCTCGCTCTCCTGCCCGCTTGCACCTACAATTATATTTGCAATAAGTGTGAACAAAATTGCTAGAACAATCGGCAAAATAAGTGCGAAGAGATAAATCTTTCCACTGTCATCATCATTATAAAAATTACGTCTATCAAACGTCTTGCTGTCTATTTCTGTCTTTTCCATTCACTTATTATACAATAATTTTCTACAAAAGACAACAAAAGTGCTTTACTTTCTAACATTTTTTTATTAAAATTTAACTATGATAGATTTTATTTCCGAGGCAATTAAAGAGGCAAAAAAGGCATTAAAAAAAGACGAGGTTCCAATCGGTGCCGTCATCGTCAAGGATGGCAAGATAATAGCAAAAGGTTATAACAGACGAGAACACAGCCAAAACGCACTCGACCATGCCGAAATGATAGCATTAAATCGTGCCTGCAAAAAACTCTCTTCCTGGCGACTTGATGGCTGTGATATCTACGTCACCCTTGAGCCCTGTCCAATGTGCTGTGGAGCAATTGCAAACGCGAGAATTTCTCGACTAATATTTGCCTGCAAAGAGACCACCTCACAGGATAATTTATGTGAGAAAATTTTATCAAGTAACCGTCTCAATCATAAGGTTGAAATAATCTTTGATAACACCCACGAGGTCCAGTGCCAAAATATGCTGAGTGAATATTTTAAAAGTAAACGTAAAAACAAGAATATTTTAAATTAACTTAAATAAAATGTTGATTTTTGTTGATAATTCTTATTTTTCGTTGATTTTTGTATTTTTTCGTCGGTTTTCGTTGATAATTTTAGATTTTTGTTTATTTTCGTTGATTTTTGTATTTTTTCGTCGGTTTTTGTTGATAATTTTAGATTTTTGTTTATTTTCGTTGATAATTTTAGATTTTTGTCGGTTTTCGTTGATTTTCGTTGAATTTTGTCGGTATTTTTTTATTAATTAAAAATACATTAAAAAATACAAAAAATGCGGAAATTAAAACCGCATTATTTTATTAAATTTTGCTTTTTATTAATCTAAGAAATTAAATATTTTTAACTGATTAAAAGCAAGTTCTATTTTATTAAAATTGAATTTGTTTTATTATTATTTTAATTAAATTTATTTTATAAAAATTATATTTTTAAATTAAATATTTTTTATAAAAATAATTAAATATTTTTTATAAAAATTTTAGAATTCGGTCGCAACATCTTTACAGCCTATAAATATATTTTACAAAAGGTCCATAAGTTGTCTCTCAAACTCTTCCTCGCTGATTTTTCCCTCATTTCTGAGTTTTCTAAGACGTGCAATCTTATCCTCTTTGCTCTCCTTTATCACCTCGGTTTTATCGTCAAGCGGTATGGTCTTGTCATCCTTTGGGTTTATCCATACCCAGTCGGATATAAACATTGTTACTATCAAAAGCACGCATGACACTGACGGCAAATTTACAATTATTGAAAGCACGACGGCAGTCATATAATAGCCATATCTCTGCCTGAAAAGTTTTCCGTTGTTCCAAATCGACATGACAAGAAGAACGTCAATAAGTATTGAGCAGGCAATTGCTATAAACTCAAACACCACATAAAAAACAGGCAATCTATAGTCAGGGTCCATCATAAACCACTGCACTACCGTATATATGCTGTAGGCGGTCTCTATCAGATTGAAGATTATTGCGACTATTATAAGCCATTTTTTTGTCTTGTTCATATCTCTCCTTATATCAAAAAGTCTTATTGCAAACAAAAGACGTTTGTTTTATACTTACTATAACACATTTCACAAAAATACATTTTTTGTTGTTTGCAATATCTATTATGATAACATTTATCATAAATTATGTCAAATCATTTTGATAATTTCCTATTTTATTATATACTAAATTCATACTATTATTACTTTATTTTTTAAGGAGAAATGATGAAAAAAGTCAAAAATTTAAACATTGTTATCACAGGCTCGTCAAGCGGGATTGGTCAGGCACTTCGCTCCTACTATGAAAGTTGTGGCAACAAAGTGCTTGGAATAAGTTTGAGCGGTGACGACTACAATGCCGACGTCTCAGATAAAGAGGCTCTTGTCAAGGTCTTTGAGGATATAAAAACAAAAGTGCCGTCAATTGATATCCTGATAAACTGCGCGGGCTTTGGTCTGTCAGGTGCAATCGAACTTATAGATGAAAAACAAATTCAAAAGGAATATGAGGTCAACGTGCTTGGTTCGGTCTATCCTATTCAACTCGTCCTGCCTCTTCTCAGCAAAAATGGCAAGATTGTCAATATCAGTTCGGCTTGTGCCCTCTTCCCTCTGCCCTTCCGTGCATTCTACTGCTCAAGCAAGTCGGCGGTAAGTATGCTTAGCGACTGTTTGCGAATGGAACTAAGTAAGACCTCCATCCAGGTCACCGCAATCTGCCCTTGTGATATTAAGACTAACTTCACTAAAAATAGGCAAAAAGATTTTAAAACGAATGAGCGATATGGCGAGGCTATCAGGCTCTCTGCCGAGCGAATTGACAGTCGCGAAGATAAGAGGATGAGCATTGAAAAAGCCACCAAAATCATGACGAAAATCATAAACAAAAAGCACTTCAAACCTCAATATGTTATGGGCATGAGGAATAAATTTCTCTATCAAGTGCAAAAATTTTTCCCAAAGTCACTGGTGCTAAAAGTTATGACAAAACTCTTCTATGTGGATAGATAAGTGCGGACAACAAATATAATTTTTAAAGGGAACGAGCGAGAACGAGTGAGAACGAGTGAGAACGAGTGAGAACGAGTGAGAACGAGTGAGAACGAGTGAGAACGAGTACGAGTGTACGTGTACGAGTGAGTATGTACGAGCGAGTGAACGAGTGCGAACGAGTACGAGTGTACGTGTACGAGTGAGTATGTACGAGCGAGTGAACGAGTGCGAACGAGTACGAGTGTACGTGTACGAGTGAGTGAACGAGTGCGAACGAGTACGAGTGTACGTGTACGAGTGAGTATGTACGAGCGAGTGCGAACGAGTGCGAACGAGTACGAGTGTACGTGTACGAGTGAGTATGTACGAGCGAGTGCGAACGAGTGAGTGCATGGGCTCGAAAGTCAAATTTTAAATTTCATTTAAAATTTTGTTTTGCAAACTCGTTTGCAAAACTGCTCGCAGGAGCGAGCGACTTTCGAGCCCAACCTCACTTTTATTTATACAAAACTCTCAAACCCACATCACTTTTATAATTTTCATGTCAACCTCGCTTTTATTTATATATAACTCTCATGTCAACCTCAGTTTTATTTATACATAACTTTCATGTCAACCTCGCTTTTATTTATATATAACTCTCATGTCAACCTCACTTTTTATTTATACAACATTCAACCTAATCTCACTTTTATATATGTTTTTCGAGCCCACCAACTATTTAACCAATCAATCTTCCAATCAATTCTTGCTCTTATTCCACCCCTATTTTGAAAATCTATCAAAAAAGCGAGCAATGATGAAAATCAAAGTTCGCTTTTTGTTGTCGGTTTTTGTTTATAAACGTCGCAATTTGTTTTAAATCATCGAGTTTTGTATGTTTACGTCGGTTTTTGTTTATAAACGTTTGAATTTGTATATTTACGTCGAATTTTGTTGCAAATTGTTGAGATTTTTCGCAAATTGTCGAATTTTAAATATAAAGTGTCAAAATTTGTATAAAATAGTCGGAATTTGTATCAAATCGTCAAGTTTTTTTCGCAAGTCGCCGAGAATTTGTATAAAATCGTCAAAGTTCTTTGAATATCGTCGTAAATTCTCACAAACTGTCGAGAATTTTCGTATACCGTCGAGGTTCGTCGAAAAATGTCTATATTTCTCTCAGCCTTTTTAATAAACCTCTGCCTCTTTGGTATCTTTTTTATCCTCAACTTCAACTACGAGCGCCTCAGTTGTCAGCATAGTTGCCGAAACACTTGCCGCATTTTGAAGCGCTGAACGTGTGACTTTAGTTGGGTCAATTATACCTTTTTCAATTAGGTCACAATAGGTATTGTTGAGTGCGTCAAATCCGTAGGCATTTTTGTCAAGGTTCTCATAAATCTTATTGACAACAACTCCGCCGTCAACACCTGAATTCTTAGCAATCTGTCTAATCGGTTCTTCAATTGCGTTAAGGACAATCATAGCGCCTGTCTTTTCGTCGCCTGAGAGTGACTCAACAAGTTGTTTTACCTTTGGAGTGGTCTTTAAGAGAGCGACTCCACCGCCTGCAACGACACCCTCCTCGCTTGCCGCTTTGGTTGCAGAGAGAGCATCTTCAATACGCAGTTTCTTCTCTTTCATTTCCACCTCGGTTGCCGAGCCTACCTTGATTACTGCCACACCGCCAGCAAGTTTTGCAAGACGTTCGTTGAGTTTTTCAATCTCGTAATCACTTGTTTGGTTTTTGATTTGAGCCCTAATAGAGTTAACCCTTGCTTTAATCTTTTCGCTGTCACCTGCGCCCTCGACAATTGTGGTGTTATCCTTGTCGACCTTAACAAGTTTTGCTCTGCCTAGCATATCAATATCAACATTTTTAAGTTCAAGTCCGAGTTCCTCTGAGATAACCTGACCGCCTGTCAAGATTGCTATATCCTCAAGCATTGCCTTTCTCTTCTCGCCAAAACTTGGAGCCTTAACTGCCACGCAATTGAAAGTTCCACGAAGTTTGTTGAGAATAAGAGTTGTAAGTGCCTCGCCCTCAACGTCATCGGCAATTATCAAGAGTTTTGCACCCATTTTAACAATTTGTTCAAGAAGTGGCAAAATCTCCTGTATGTTTGAGATTTTCTTGTCGGTGATAAGTATGTATGGGTTGTCAAGTTCTGCCGTCATCTTCTCAGAATTTGTGCACATATATGGTGATAGGTAGCCTCTGTCAAACTGCATACCCTCAACGACTGAGAGTTCGGTTTTCATGGTCTGAGACTCCTCAACAGTGATAACACCGTCAGCGCCCACCTTTTCCATAGCGGTTGCAATAAGTTCGCCCACTTCTTCGTCGCCTGCCGAGATGGATGCAACCTGTTTTATATCCACCGAACTTGTGACAGGTTTGGAGAGTTTTTTAAGTTCGTCAACTACCACGTCAACCGCCTTGAATATACCTTTCTTCAAAATAATTGGGTTTGCACCTGCGACAAAGTTCTTCATGCCCTCTCGCACCATAGCCTGTGCAAGTACGCAAGCGGTGGTTGTTCCGTCACCTGCAACGTCATTGGTCTTGACTGAGACCTCTTTGATAAGTTCTGCGCCCATGTTCTCAAATGGGTCGTCAAGTTCAATCTCCTTGGCAATAGTGACACCATCATTTGTGATAAGTGGCGAAGAGAACTTCTTGCCTAGCACCACATTTCGTCCCTTTGGTCCGAGAGTGATTTTAACAACATTTGCAAGTTTATTGACACCGCTCTCAAGTGCCTTTCTTGCCTCAAGTCCTTCAAGTATCTTTTTCGACATATCTTCCCTCCTTAGTCCTCAATAACAGCAAGTATATCAGGTTGTCTAACAACAACATACTTCTGCTCATCCATTGTGATTTCTGTGCCTGTGTACTTTCCATAAAGCACTTTGTCACCAACTTTTACATTCATTCCAACATCTTTGCCCTCAGCATTTTTGCCACTGCCAACTGCAACGACACTGGCAAGTTGAGATTTTTCTTGTGTGGCGGTTGGAAGTAAAATACCGCTTTTTGTTTCACTTTCATTTTCAAGTGGTTTGAGTACCACTCTATCAAATAATGGTCTAATTTTCATTTTTTCCTCCTGCATATTTTTATACGAATTTTATTTTTGGTTTTCCTCTTTTCGAAATGCAATTTTTTGCCTTCAGAGGATACCATTTTGCCTTTAAAGTGGCTTTAAAATCTTCGCCTCGCCTGAATGGTTAAAATCTCTAGTTGTAAAAGATTTTCCCCCCTTAAAAGCAACTTTCAAAAGTAATTATAATACTTCTGCCCTGTCTTTTGCAAACGTTTTTTTGCTTTTACCGCTCATATTGTGCCACTTTTTGTCATAAACTAATTTATCATAGCAAAGGAGTGAAAATCAACCTTATATGTCAAAATTTACCATAAAAAATCTGTTAAAGTCTAAAAAAAATGTGTTTTTGATTGCCTTGGCTCTCTTTTTGGTGTGCGCTAGTTTGATAGCAAACTGCCTATCTCTGATGATTGTTCCATCAAGTAGCACCTCAGAGAGCGTAAGTTACAACTCGTTTTCTCTTTATATGCTCTCTCTTGCAAAGTCGCAGGTGGAGAGCGAGGCAAACTCTCTTGCTGGTGACTACCAAAAAATTGGTGCGGGCGGTTATATCTGGAAAATTGACAATTACTATCACGTCATCTCATCAGTCTATGCGAACAAAAACGACGCAACTCTCGTGCAAAACAGTGTCAAGGCAAATCAGGGTCTTGATAGCGAGATTGTTGAGGTTAACTTTAAGTCTTTCTCGCTAAACGGCAATTTCTCGGCAGATGAGAAAAAGGTGTTAACAAAGTCGCTTGCCTCATTCTACGACTTTTACCTTGCTCTCTACGACATTGCAATAAGTCTTGACACCCTAGTATATAACGAGATATCTGCAAAACTTGCCCTCAATACCGCTCATAGCAACCTAAGTAACACCGTGCGTGACTTTAAAACGGTGTTTCCATCTCCTAGTGGCGAGATTGAACTGCTCAGTCTTAGTCTTGACAAGGCACTGAGTGTGAGCCAAAGCCTTTGCGACGAGAGCACCTCTACTCAGACATTAGCAACTGCCCTTTCTCAAACTCAAACCTTTTCATCTACCTCTCAGACACTTTCATCAATGCTAAAATACCACTACACCACAGTGCTTGATATTTACTATCAAATGATAAATGGTTGAAATAAAAGACCTGAGTAAAAATTTAAGCAGTTTTATAAAAAACACCCTTTTCGACGTTACTAGACTTTTCTCGACGTGTTTAGACGTTGGTCGACAGTTATTGACGTTTCTTGACTTTGGTCGACGGTTGTTGACAGATTTTGACGTTTTTTGTTTGTTTTTGATTGAATTTAAGTTTTTAATGCACATTTTTCCCTCCTTGGTTTAAAGTTCTTTAATTATCTCTCCACATTGATAAAATGACTGTTTTGCATCATCTAAGTTTGTGCTTTCTTCAATAGAATTTTGGTTTTCTTCACTAAAATTTAAGTTTTCTTCTTTGAAATTTATTTTTTCTTCATTGAAGTTTGATTTTTCTTGAGTCAAATTTGTATTATCTTCTAAATTCGAGGTCTCTTCGCTGGCAGTGTCTAAGTTAGTTTTGTCTAGGTTTAGGTTATTTTCGACGTCAGAGTGTGAGTTGTCCGCTGAAGTCTCCGCTGTTTTAGAGTTTATGTAGGCATAGTTTTCTTCTGCGCGGTTAAGAAGAGCACCTAATATGTAAATGTACAAGTCTTTTATCTCGTCATTGTTCATCACCTGCCAAACTATATCTCGCAGGTCCTGTGCCTCAATGTAGTCAAATTTCTCAAGCAGTTCTATCTCGCTGTAACTTGTAAAGCGGTACTTAAAATCACCCTGCTTTGCTTGAGAAAGTGCTTTTACTATGGTTTTAACTACTTCGCTGAAGTACTGCTTGCCTTTTTCGTCGTAACCCCAGTAAGAGTAGTACTGCTGAGTTTTCTTAAGCAGGTTATCTTTCATTTCCCTCGCGTCGTGTGTGAGAGAGGATGTATGCGTATGTGCGTGTGCGTGCGTATGTACGTGTGCGGGCGCGGGTGCGGGTGATAGATTATTTATTTTATTTTTCGACAGACAAAAATTAATTTCTTTTTCTTCTTCTTTTTCTATTTCTTTATTATTATAGGGATAATTAACTCCAATTATCTGGCAATTATCTTGAAATATCTCTTTTTTATCTTCAATTATCTTTTTGTTTTTTTTATTGTCAGTTTTTGCCTTTTCTTCTGTTGCAAGAGTGGTTTCTTCCTCGTGGTCTAATAGGTCATTTTCTTTCTCGTCAGGGCTAGGATAATAGGGATTTCGCTCCCCTTTTTTGAAGTTTGGATTGCCTTTTTTGTGACCTTTAAGACGCTTGTCCATCCTTATACTTTTCTCAATGCTAGGCAGAAAACTTGTGATAATTGCCTGCGAAATTTGTGATAGTCCTGTAGGCTCTATCCCGCTTGACATAAAGGATATAACCGCTTTGTATGTCTCAAGTTGATACTCCTCTGGCAGTGAATTTATTGTATTTGACCAATTGGTAAAAAACACGAAACACTCTCTTTGATAAACTTTATTTCTGTCTTTCATTTCTTCCCTCCTTGATTTCTTTTGCTTGGCTATATTATAGTCTAGCAATTTTTAATTTTTCAAGGTTATATGCCACAAATTATTGATTCTTTTAAAGTTTATTTTTAAGTCCTTTTTTAGCCATAAAAAAGATAATTCGAGAGATAATTCGCATTTTTTTGAAGATAATTGCAAGATAATTGGAGATAATTGGAGATAAAAAAGATAAATAATTATCTTTTATCTTTTTTCGTGTTTTTTACTTTTCCCAAGATTTATTTTTACATATTTTATTGTTTCCAAATTCCCTCGTTTTTCCCAGTTTTTGTGTTTCTCTTCAAAATTACTACTGAATTACCACCTCACCGTTGAGCCAACTGTTGAAAAAGCCCTCAAGGTCACAGTGAGACGACTTGTTAAACGAGGCTATCATGTCGGCAGGAGTTGCGTTTTTGAAGGCAAAGTCAGTGTAATAGTCCTCTAGTGCCTTGAAAAATTTTCTATCACCTAAGGACTTTCGAATAGAATCAAACATTAGCAGTCCTTTTGTATAGGTACACTGCACATACTCTGGCTGGGTGTCGAATTTGTTAAGCGGTCTATCCATTGAGGTGTCTACACTTCCATTGACCTGAGAGTACACCCTCACAAAAGTTTTGTAACTCTCGGTGGCACTATCAATCATCGCCTTGCTGTCAACATTGTATTTTTCATTCCTCTCAAAAAAGAGCAGAGTGCTATACTCGGTAAGTCCCTCATCCATCCAGGCATGGTTATATTCATCATTGCCCACAACTCCATACCACCATTGATGAGCAATCTCGTGTGCTATCACATAGGCAATGTCCTCTTGCGAAAGGTCGTCGCTTATCATAACAAGGTTTGGATACTCCATTCCGCCGTGGATAAAGTTTGTTTTTACAACATTTAGAGTTGAATATGGATACTCTCCGAATAAATCATTATAGGTATTAAGGGCATCGACTGCAATTTCAAGGCAGGTGTTTAGGTTATTGTCGCCTGTGTAACCGTAATAGGTCACCTTAACTAAGCCCACCTGTTGTGATTTGCTCGCAAAAATCTCGCTTAAAACAAAACAGAAATCTCGAATATTGTCTCCGCTAACTTTTGCCATTGTCATGTCTTGAGCGGAAGTCGTGTTATTGGAATTTGTGTTATCTTGAGCGGAAGTTGTGTTATTGGAATTTGAGTTATCTTGAGCAGAGGTTGTGTTTTTGTCTGCTGGTGAGATATTGGTCTCTGACAAAACTACACCTGAAGTTGCAAGGCTAAAAGAAGATGGATAGCAAATCTCTACCTCATAGTTTGCCTGCTCACTGTAAAATGGGTCACCATTTGAGTGATAAAGGTCGGTTTTAAATCCCTCGCCCTCCTCATAGACGCAGAGAATAGGATAAAAATTGCCAAAGTTTGTGGTGTTATTGCCATAACCTAGTCTATGATTTACATTTGCAAGAGTTGTGACAAATTCTATTGTAAAGGTAACCTGCTCGTCAGGATAGACCTCGCAAGGCAGGTTCACTTTCAGTATGTTACTGTCCTCGCCCTCAATGCTATACTCAAGATTTTCTCCGCCACCTGTCACACTTAACACTTCAATACCGCCGTAACTTTCGCCGTCAACATACACCTCATCCTCGTCCGCTATGCTGACAATAGGGTTTTTCGCACCCTCTCGAAAGGCATTTGGATAGAGGTGAAGATACAGATATGTGAACATATTATCATAATTATTGACAAACGTCACCTCCTCTCTTCCCGTTAGCGAGTGAGAGGTCTGGTCATAGGAGAGTTGCATTTTGTAACTTGAGACAGGAGTGTTGTCCTCCCTCAAACCGTTAACACATAAAATTGTCACTATCAAAATGACCGCAACAAACAAAACTATAAGGGATATAATTTTAAATTTCTTATTTATGGTTATCTTTTTCATATTTGAAGTTGTCTTTTTCATGTTATAATATACTAAGACTTTGTCCTTTTGATAACTTGCAATATGGGTTTGTTTAAAAAAGTCTATGTAAAACTTGGTAAAATACTATAGAATTAATAGAGTTTAAAGTTACAAATTTAACAGGCAAAATTTTTAAACTAACTTAATCTAATTTTTCAACCTATTTAAAATTGCTTGTAAAAACGAGGCGAGTATGATAGAATTATTTTTGGAGGAATTATGGCTTTTTGTAAATATTCTACTGAATTTATAGCAAGTTCTAAGACAGAAATCGACAATATTTTTATTAATGACTATCTGCCTTTTGCTCAACCTCAGTTTGTGGTTGTATATATCTATGGACTTTATCTTTGCAACAGCACCTCTTTTGATAACTCGCTGGAAAACTTCGCAAAGACTCTTAATATGAGTGAGGAGGATGTCGTTGGCGCATTCGAGTTTTGGGAGGAACAGGGACTTGTTCAGGTTTTAAAGACTAACCCTGTCCAAGTGGTATTTGTTCCGCTTAAAAATGTTCTAACCGCAAATAAACTGTATAAGCCTGACAAGTATACCACGTTTAATCAGCAGGCTCAGGATATTTTCCAAGGAAAACGGTCAATCACCAAGCATGAGTATGAGGAGTACTATGATTTTTTGGAACGTTATCACGTCGAGCAAGAGGCGCTTCTTATGATTATGCAGTACTGCGTCAACACAAAAAAGCAGGCTGTGGGATATAACTACATCCTCACCGTCGCAAAAAATTGGGCATATGAGGGTATAACTACCGCCTTGCAGGTGGAAGAAAGACTGCGTGCCTTTGAAGAAAAAGACCCAAATCTCCTTGAAATTTTTAAGGTGCTGGGAATTAAACGTTCACCTTACGTCGAGGAGAGAGCGCTTCTCAATAAGTGGCTGAGCGACTATGGTTTTGGTCTTGAGGTTATACTTCACGTGTGCAAGTCCTATAACAAGAAGGCAAGGCTAAATTTTGAAAGACTTGACGGAATTTTGACAAAATACTACGAAATGAAACTTATGTCGGCAAAAGAAATTGACGACTTTGAAAGCGAAAAACAGTCGCTTTACTCTCTTGCCAAAGATGTCAACAAGGCAATTGGTGTGTACTATGAAAATCTGGAAACCGTTGTTGAGACATACATATTAAAATGGATAAATATGGGTTTTGAGCGGGCTCTTCTTGTGGAGATTGCCTCATACTGCTTTAAGAATTCTATCCGCACACTTGAGGGCATGGATAGGACTGTGGCAAAGTTTTATAAACTTGGACTTTTATCACTGTCCGCCTTTAACGAATATATGGGACAAATTCTCGCTGATGATGACAAGATAAAAAATATACTTTTCTCGCTTAAAATTGAACGTGGAGTTAGCACTTTTGACAGAACAAACTACAAGATTTGGACTGAGGAGTGGAACCTTCCTGGTGATGTCATTGACTATGCTGTCAGCATTTCAAAAGGCAAGAATAACCCTATAAAATACCTCTCAAAAGTGCTTGCCGACTATCACGAAAAGGGAATAAAGACGGTCGACGAGGCAAAAAATAACTCACCTATTGAAGAAAAAGTCTCATCAAAAAATAACTTCTCTGGGCGAAGTTACTCAAAAGAAGAAATCAATGCCCTATTTCAGTCCATTGATGAAATTGATATTTAATTTGATAAAAATATATATAAAAATTCATTAATAAATTAAAAATTAATTTCAAATAAAAAAATATTATTTAAAAATAAGTTTGATTATAAATAAATTTAATTTGTTTTATTAAATAATTTTAATTAATTAAATAATTGTAAATAAATTTTAATATTAACCTATTTTTTAATAAAAATTTAATAAAAAATGTCTTTATTTGTCATATTTTTCAAGTTTTTTAGTAATTTTTATATATTTTTATTAAATTTATGTCATTTTATATTGATTTTTACTTAAAATACACTTAAAATATTATTAAAGGCAATTAAAATATTATTAAATAAAAAACAGCATTTTAAGGGAGAAAATTATGAAAACGTCTGTTATTGAAAAGGCAAAAAAAATTATTGATAACCGAAGATTTGATGCCGAAAATGAAGCGCTTAAAAACAAGGTAAAAGCATTTGAGGACAAAACATTTAAAGAGTTATATCAAGACTACACCACAAAGATGATTGAATCTTGCAGAGAGGGCGAGGCTCTTTCAAGCAAGGTCCAAAATATCAAAAAGAGATATCAAAAGCGGTTAAAAGAGATTGGTATTGCCTCCATTGACCCTGACTATTACTGCAAAAAATGTAATGATAGCGGTTATGTCGAGGGCAAGTACTGCTCCTGTCTTATTAAAGAAATTAACAACATCTTGAAAAAGGAGAGCGGGTTTGACAGGCTTGAAGAGTTTGATAAAACTGATTTCTCCATATTTGAAAATGCTGATGAGATGAAGAAGTTATATGAAAAAATGAAGGCATGGTGTCACTCTAAATTTGATAAGAATTTGATTTTTATTGCTGGCAATACTGGAGTGGGTAAAACTCACCTTATCAAGTGTATGGCAAACGAACTTATCAATCTAAATCATGTCGTTTTGCTCACCTCCTCGTTTGCTATGCATCAAGATTTTGTTAAGAGTTACTCGACGCGTGACCTTGACGAGAAGAGTAGTTTGCTTGACAGATATCTTAACTCTGAGGTGCTTTTTATAGACGATTTGGGAACAGAACTGAGGCAACCTAACATCACAATAAATTATCTCTATCAGGTGATAAACGAAAGGAAGATGAATAGACTGCCGACAATTATAACCTCAAATCTTGACCTATATGAACTCAAGGACTATTACGACGAGAGAATTTCAAGTCGAATTATTGATAAGGCATCATCAATCTGTATATTTGTCAAAGGCAAAGATTTGAGACTTGTAAAGTGAGATTTTTCAAAATAAAATAGTCTGCAAACATTTTTGTGCGGATGAACTGGGTGCGAGAGTTTTTGTGCGGATGAACTGGGTGCGACTTGCATAAGTCGAAAATCCTTTTCGACTTATATCACGTTTTTTAAAAAACGTGATGGTTGCTTTTGTAAGCAACCGCAAGTCGCACATTCAAAGAACAATTTTCTTACAAAATGTCTTTATATTATCATTATCTATAAAACACAATAAAAAATGCATGATTTTACTCATGCGTTTTTTAATGTTATCTTGTTAAAAACCTCTTAAACACGGCAATGTTTTTCATTTGTGTTTGATAGGTGCTTTTCTCGCCATGACCGCTATAAGCCTCCTCAAAGGTAAGTTTTTCAAGTTTGCAAAGGCTCTCAAACATTTCATCCTTGCTGGAGTTTTTAAGGTCAGTTCGCCCTATCCCCTTTTTAAACAACACGTCACCTGAAAAGAGTTTTCCGTCTATTAAATAGCACTCACAGCACTTGCTATGCCCTGGACAATAGTAGCAGTCAACCTTAAACTCGTCAATCTGGATGGTCTTATCTTCGCCTATAAACTCAAACCTTGAAAAGTCGTCAATTGTCTCGCCATGCTTTGAATAGATTGCGACAGGGTCGGTCAAGGTGTCTTTTATCTTTTCGCTTGCATAGATTTTGCATTTGTAAAAGTTTGCATAGTCTAGCACGTGGCAGGAGTGGTCGTAATGTCCATGAGTTAGAAGTATGCCGACGACTCTATTGTTTCCCACTGCCTTTATCAAATCATACAAGAAGGCACCACCATCAACTATTAGGCATTTACCATTTTTACTTACAATATAGACATTTGCATCCAAATATTGACCTATAAGTTTTTTTATTTCCATATTTTCACCTTGTCATATATTGTACCACATTTTAGAAAATATCAAAACAAAATTGGCAAAATTAGGATTTTTCCTCGTAGTTGTCCTTATTTGCCTCGCCCTCTCGGCTATGCTCCTTCTCCATGTCATCTTCAAGATAAAGGGAAAGTGTCTCAAACTCGTTTAGATATGCCTGTTGTTGCATCTCTATCATCTTTACCACATACTCGGCAAACTCGCTTACATCCTTGGTGTTTATCCCTCGTGCAAGACGTTCATCAAAATTGCCCTTTGTGTCCGTTCTAAATGCAATAATTGGATATCCGTTTTTTGCAAGTTCATAGTTGGTAAAAAGTCTCGCTGTCCTTTTGTTTCCATCTCTAAATGGTTGTATCCTTGAAATCTCTAGGTTAAGCAAGCAGGCTTTCACAATTGGTGGCATATCGCTTGTGTTGTACCAGTTTATAAGTTCCTGAACCTCTTTGACAAGCGGTCTATTGTTGTATTTTGTTGGATTGCCAAGATAATCTCGCTCTAAAACCTCACGAATTACCACAACATCCCATGCATTTACAAGCACGTTGGTATCTCTAAATTTGCCTAGTCCCCTCTCGCCGTCTCGCTCCGTTCCTTTAAATAATAGTCCATTTATCACCTCAAGTGCGTGAGCGTCAAGTTTGTCGCCGTTTTCCCTGCTGTCGCTAGCCATTTGAAGTATCTGTTGCAGTGCCAACATATGATTTTTGTTAGGAAGAACTTTAAACTCTCGTTTCATTGGGTTTACATATATAAGGTGAGTGTTCTTGACAAAACTGTCTTGAAGTTGGCAGGTTCGACACTTGCCTGTTATCTTGCTTTTCTTATAAAAATTCTTGAGGTTCTCAAGTGAAATGATTTTAAATTTGCTGTCTTTCTTTTTGAGAATTGTATTTATAGCAAGACCAAAATCTGAGTTATTCCTAAAACCGAACACACCCTCACCATTATCCTTGACCTTGCCCTTCTTGTATTGGAAGGCAAGAATTCCGCCATTGGTGATAAGTCCGTATTTTATATCCTTTAAC
Organism: uncultured Clostridia bacterium; assembly: GCA_944350275.1. Lineage (GTDB taxonomy): Bacteria > Bacillota > Clostridia > Christensenellales > UBA1242 > Caccovivens. Next base: position 42,214 of record CALVOK010000043.1, read on the forward strand.
TGCTCGTCTATCTCGCCATAGTCCACCTCTTCAAGTTTGTCGCTTTTTATCACATAGTCAAGATTGACAAGATTGTTAAATGCCTTCATAAACGGCTCAATAAAGCAGGCAAGTTTTCCCGTTCTGTACCTCTCAATCTCCTTGTGCTGAGCCTCTATCTTGCTTGTATCAATCGGTCTTGACAGATAATAGCCTCTAAAACCTACCTCTAGTCTGTCATTCTTTGCACTCTTTGGCTCTTCCTGTGCGCTGTTTGTCTCGTCCGCTTTAATCTCAACTGCTTTTTTCTCTGCCATTTTTTTCTCCTTGCAATATTTTAACATATTTTTTATATTATTTCAACATTATTTTTGATAATATTTTTGACTTTTTCGCCAATTTTGTTATAATAAAGTTGAAGAATAAAAATGTTTTTTAATGCTAACAAAAATCTTCTCTTTAATTTAAAAGGATGGGTCTATGTTAAAGGAACTGACAAATAAGCAAATAGAAAATGAAATGGACTTTTTCTACAAAGTTAAACGAACAAAACCTTTTGTGTACAATGAGGGAAACAAAACTGACATTATTATCAGTGTGTCCTCTGCCCTGCAAGAGAAAAATAATCTTGCTCACCTTGCAAGCAGGCTTTTAAATAAGTATTATGGATATTCAATTTTGTGCAATATTTCTAAAAACAATGAGGATACGTCATTTAAAGAAAAAATGGCAGAACTGTGCGAAAAGGATAAGCCTATTATTGTTATTGACCTTACAAGTCTGGTAAATGGTAAGGATAGTGGTGACTATGCTATCAATTTATGCACAAATTTGGGCAGAACCTTGCATGACGACACCGAAATGCTGGAAGAGGTTATATCTTCATTTAAAAACTACCGAATAAACAAAATTAATATTGACAGTCCTTGCCAAAATCAATCATTTTTTGCCGAGTGGCTTGCTGAAAATTATAAGCAAAAGGCGGTGCAAATTGAGTTAAACAAGCAGTATTTTTCTTTGTCGAACAAAAATATTGTCAAACTTGTCAATGCTATCCACTTTTTATGTCAAACTTTGAGGCAACGTGATGTGGTTCGCTCAAGGCATATTGACATAAAAAAATTGAGAAAAATAGATGAAAACTTCTCATCAAAAGACAGTTTGAACGACTTTGAATATGTCAACGGACTGCCTGAAATAGTCCTTTCCGCTCCTCATGCTAAGGCTGGTGTTTTTGAAAATAAACCAAAAGAAAGCGAGAGCATGAGTGGTAGCATATGTAAAATTTTGTACAAGGAATTCGGGTTCTCAGTCATCTACAAAAGTCGAGATAATGAGGAGGACTATTTTAATTCTAAAGTAAATGCCTACAAAAATGCCCTATTTAAAAATGTTCTGTCTCCTAGTACAAGACTGTTTTTGGAACTGCATATTTTAAGCAAGACGCGTGTCCAGGATGTCACCCTATTTCTGCCTGAGGAGTACGACAAGGACAAACTCTATCAAATTATCAATGTGCTTAATAGTTACGGACTACAATATTTCTCTATCAATTCGGTGTTTGATTCCTTTAAAAAGGCAAGAACAATAAACCAAATCAAAAACAAGTGTTTCAAAATGCAAATATGTTTCAATGAACGTCTTATCGAGGATAACAGAAAATTAAGGTCGGTTGTTGACTGTGTAAAGGATATTATTGCACTGTTTTTGTAATTTGTTTTTTATTTTGATAAAGTCATGTTTTTTTACTTGTGTTTTGTTAATTTATCAAATAAACCTATTGGTAAATTGCAAAATGCTTTTTGGTTGCAATTTAGTTATATTTTTATGATATAACCACTTTTATCATGATTTTTAATGTTTTTTCTTATTTTTAATTGACTATTTTTGTTTTTTATTGTATCATATTTAGGAAATCTGTTATAGGGGTGTAGTTCATCGGTAGAATAAGAGTCTCCAAAACTCATGAGGTGGGTTCGATTCCTGCCACCCCTGCCAGATTTATTTTTTGTTATAGGAGATTTTTATGGTTATTGGTGTAGATATTGACGGAGTGCTGTGTAATCTTAATAGGTATACATGGAAATATTTTAAAAAATTCTTAAAGGAGAAAAAAATTCCTTTTAAATTTAACAAGTCAAAGGTAAAGTTTTATCAGCAATTCAATGTTACACCTGAGATTGAAGATGAATTTTGGGAAAGGTATGCTTTTGACTATGCGAAAAAAGTGCGGATGAGCAATCATGCAAGTTTTTATATGAACAAACTGCATAAGGCTGGGCACAAACTTATTATTATCACCTCAAGGACTTTCTCCTATCTTGAAAATGAGAAAGGCGAAAAAATGCGTGAGGCGGTCAAAAAGTGGCTTGCGAAAAATAAAATTTACTATGACAAAATATATTTTTGTTATGACAAAGCAAAGGTTATCCGCGAGGAAAAAGTGGATGTTATGCTTGAGGATAGCCCTAAAAACATTGAAAACCTATCAAAGATTGTCCCTGTCATAATCTTTAAAAACCCAGCAAATAAATTCTGCAAAGGTAAAAATAAAATCTTAATAAATGGGTGGAAAGATTTAATTGGGGGGACACCCAACTTTCTTAACGCGGGCACGACTTGCAAGGGCAAGCCTAACCGCTAAAAGACGCATTTCTTCGAGTCCCTCTCGAAATGCTTTCGGTTTCCCTCCCAGACCCCTTTCCGACCCCCTTGAAATTTACTCTGTAAATTTCTGCGTAATTTGGAGTCTTACCGACTATATTTCCATGACGCATAGTTTGTAAAATATGTAAATAATATCTTTAGGGACACCCAACAAACCTTACGTTCGACGACTGTCCGATGTAGTGTATTTAAAATATAGATTACACTGACCGCTCTCGAACCAAATGTTCGACGACTGTCCGATGTAGTGTATTTAAGATATTATTGTGGTTTCCGCTCTCCCAAATAAGAAAGTGAAAGCGGATAATCCGCCCGCTCTCGAACCAAATGTTCGACCAAACTAAGTTTGGTCCCCCCAATATTTAAAAGCCTAATGAAATCAACAATGCCTTATTGACCTCTCTCATTTTCTCTGGCGAAAGAGTTGTAACTTTCTCTTGCAGACGTCTTTTGTCGAGTGTTCTTATCTGCTCAAGCAGAGCAACAGAGTTCTTGGGAAGATTATATTTTTCAGCAGGCAGTTCTATATGCGTGGGCAGTTTCGCCTTGCCAAGTTGACTTGTTATTGCAGAGACTATCACCGTCGGCGAATACTTGTTTCCAACATCATTTTGAATTATAAGCACAGGACGAACGCCACCCTGTTCACTACCAACAACAGGGCTAAGGTCTGCGTAGTAAATTTCACCTCTTTTTATCTGTCCTTCCATGTCCTTCCTTATTCCAAAAGTCTATCAAGTCGGCTTTTTCGAGTGGCAAAAGTTCCTCTTTGGTCTCTTGGTAGACCTCATCAAACACATTTTGCTTATCTACTTTCATATTATGCAACTTGTCACCAAAATTTGCATATATGGTGGCAGAAACAAAGTCATCTTTTGTCAATTTTTGTTTCTTTTTTAACTCTCGCTTAAGCCTAAATTTATCAAACATAATTATCCCCTTTTCAATAAAAATTTAAACATTCTTTATTATTTTGTTTAAAAATTGAAGTTTTATTTATAAAAAACACAAATTATCCTAAAATGTTGTTAAAAATAACAAAAAATATGCACTGTTAGTGCATATTTTTTTTCTTAATCAAGTTTTTTAACTTATAAATTTGTCAACTACCTAAAAACGACCTATTGCCCTTTTTCTCAAGTTAAGGCGGGAATATTTAAATTTATTTACTCAATAACCGCAACCGCTACTGCCATTTTTGGTGTGTGAGAGATGGAAACTTCAATTTTTTTGCCCTGGAAATCTTTTTCAAACTTTTCAAGTGCCTTACCATGCAGAATAACAAAAGGTTTTCCGCTTGAGTCGTGCGAGAGTTCTATATCCAGATTGTTCCCCTCGCCTCTACCTATTCCGAGTGCCTTATTGACCGCACCTTTTACGCACTGCAAGGCACCTATCCTCTGATGACGGAGGCTCTCACAAAAAGACTTTTGTATATATTTTATCTCCTCATCACTTGCAAGTTCTTTTAAAAACTGCTCGCTTGTGTCCACCTGGTCAATATCCGTCATATCAATTCCTATCATTTTCTAACTCCTCCCAAACATTTAAAATCAGACTGTAGTCATAGCCCTTACTCGCAAAGTGATTGTAAAACTTTTGCTTATTTTTTAGGTCAAATTCCTTGTTTTTCATGTATTTTTGCGCTAAATTTAACAGATTTTCTCGCTCATCACCCTCGTCAAACAACTCTTCAATCTTTTTATCTATCAACTCCTGCCCTATCCCCTTTGATAAGAGGTCAAACTTGAGTTTTTTCTTGCTTTTGCTAAATCGGTATGAATTTATATAACTCTCACAAAAATTTTCGTCGTCAATGTAGCCATATTCTTTGAGTTTGTCAATTGCTTTTGTAATGCTCTCTTTTGGATAACCCTTGCCCTGCAAAAAGTCCCTTAGTATTTTCTCACTTTTCATGCTCTTTTCAAGAAGAGAAAGTCCCCTATTAAAACAGGCATAGTCACCATTTTCAACCTTTAACTGCTCGAAAAACTTTTCATCAAATTTTTGACCGCTTTTGAGACAATGTCTTGCTAGTATTTCCGCCTCATAGACACCAAAAAACTCGCCGTCCAAATAGAGACTATATCGTAACCCCTTGCCTATCTTTTTTATCTCGGTTATCTCTTTCATAAGAGTATTATATCATAATAATAACTATTTTTCTAAATAAAAAACAAATTAAAATAAGAATTTTTTAAATTTATCACCTTTTAGATAAAATTATAGTTATAACATAATACTACATAAGATAAAACATATTTTTTCTGTTACTATTGAAAAAATACATTTTATATGCTAAAATATTAAATAGTTAAGGATGAATTATGAAGAAAAAAGTTTTGACAATTGGTGTTATTTTTATAATTTTGGTGGCTGTTGTAGTGACGGCTGTGCTTTTAACCCTTCCCACAAACTATCAATTGATGAAAAATGACTATGTCGTCAACTCCAAAGTTGGACAGAGTATGGAGGTGCTTGGAACGGTCTCTCGAAAAATTCCTGAGCAGACCTCGAACGGCGGACTAAGTCGCTATCCTGTCTATGCGACAACTCTTACAAACATGACGACCGAAGAGAAACAGGCTCTGCTTGACGAGGATGCCTCTCTTCGCGCGTCGTCATCCACCTATGATTCTATGGACAGTGAGGGTAACCTCTATCTTAATGGACAGGCGACAGGAGAGAAGTTATACAAGCATACCGCCTCGGTCGGAATGTACTACGGTAATGTTGATGATGACGAAGTCGCGGTTATTAAAAGAATTTCGGTTTCGCCAAGACCGCTTGGCAACTACATTACAGGGCTCTATGCCCCTGCTGGCGAGGTTATCAAAATGTCTCCTACTCTAACCGAACAATAAATGTCTCCTTTGATGAGGCAAATATTAGGTATTATAAGATTGTTGTCAAGGCGACAGATACCAACCGCTATGTTGCACTCGCCGAGATAAATATGTCCTACGACTTCGCAGGCGGAGAAGAATACACCCCTGATGAGATGACCTATTACAATTTTGAGAAAAACTACACCCTCTCAACCTATGGGCATTTGGTGGAAGGCAATGGCTATTTAACCTACAATTTCACTGGCACTCAGTTTGGTTTCTATGTGAGGCAAAAAGAAAATTGTGTCATTGAAATAGAAATTGACGGACAAAAAGATGAAATTACACTTGAAAATAATAATAAAAAAGAACTTGCATATTTTTCAAGTCTTTTGCAAAATTGTTCCCATAATGTAAAAATTACTGTTCTTGAGGGCACTCTTTCAGTTGAAAGTATTATAATAAGATAATTTATATAAAGATTTTTGATGAATTTAAATTTAATAAAAAATAAATAATAATTTAAAAATATTTAATTTTAATAATTTAAAGATATAGTTTTAGTTAAATAATTGTGAAGTCACCTTTGCATAGACTCTCACAAGTCCGCCTGCACCGAGTTTTATTCCGCCAAAGTAGCGGACTATTATTACGCAAACATTTTCGACATTTTTCTTCTGCAAAACTGAGAGGATGGGTCTACCTGCTGTACCTGAGGGTTCTCCGTCGTCAACCGCCTTTTCAAAAAATGGAGTTTTAAGTCGGCAAGCCCAGCAAATATGTGTAGCCTTTTTGTGTTCTCTCTGCAAAAAAGACAGCGCCTCTTTTATTTCCTGTTCACTTTGGCACTCAAATAGATATCCATAAAATTTTGACTTTTTCTCAATAATTTCAATTTGATTTTTAAAGTTCATATGTCGATTTATGTCGGTTTGTAGAAATTTAATTTTTATAGTTTATTTACGCGAAAACTAATATGTTATCTTAAAATAATCAAGTTTTTTCTTGTACTGGTCTTGTGCGGTAAGGCAGGTGTCAAGAAGATTCCCCCGCTCTTCCTCCCACATTTCTAGACCTCGGTAATAGTAATATTTCAAATCATCATCTATTATAAAAGGAACAATGCTATTTTTAAGGCACTCTTTAAACATTATAAGTCTACCCACTCTGCCATTCCCATCTTGAAATGGATGTATGCACTCAAATTTTTGATGAAATGCAACAATATCTTCAAAATTTTTGTGTGTCTTTTCGTTGTATTCATTCAATAATTTTATCATTTCGTCACTTACATTTTCAGGTGCTACTGTCTCCTTACCGCCAATTGTGTTTGGTATTTTTTTATATTCTCCGACGTTGAACCACTCTTTTTTCTCGTCGCTGGTATTGCTTTTAAGCAATTTATGAAGATTTTTTATCATATTAGTGCTGAGCGGTTTCTCAGCATTATCAATGCAATAGTCAAAGCACTTAAAATGATTTATTGTTTCGGTGATATCGTCTACATTGATAGGTTCGCTCGCTCCTATTGTGTTAGTCTCGTAAATATAACGAGTTTGCTCTTCTGTCAGTTTGCTACCCTCAATATGATTGGAGTTATAGGCAAATGATATCTGTGTAAACTGATAAATTCCGCCTTTTAATTGCGACGTTTTCTCCTCTCTCAACCTTTTCAATATCTTGTTTCCTGCCACTATATAACCTCATTATATTTCTAATATTTATGGTGTTTTTATTTTAACTTATATATTTTTGTTATTATGATTTTTCCTTTTTTCTTCCTTATACTCTTTTATTTTTTATTTCTTATTTTATCACAACTTTGATGAAATTCTTTTTGCCTTTTTTGAGCAAAATTGAGTTGTTATCAAAATCTTTTTCGGATAATTTTAGAGTAAAATCACTCACCTTTTGACCTTTTACAGAAATTGCTCCGCCTTGGATAAGTCGTCTTGCCTCGCTCTTTGATGGTGCAAGTCCAGTCTCAAACAAGAGGTCGCAGATTGATTTGCCATTTTGAAGTTCTCCTCTGTCAATCTCGAAAATTGGTGCGTCATCTCCACCCTCTGTAAATAGGTTCTCACTCATATCCCTTGCCTTAACTGCATCCTCTTCTCCGCGGATAAACTTTGTTACTTCAAAGCAGAGAAGTTTTTTGGCTTTGACAATGTCCTCCTTGACGAGCGACCTAACCTTATCCATAGGTTCATCTGTAAAGAGAGCAAACATCATCTCAACACAGGCATCAGGTGTCTGATAGATTCCTTGATAGAAGTCGTATGCGGATATTTTGTCTTTGTTAATCCAAATTGCACCTTTCTCAGTCTTGCCCATTTTCTTGCCCTCAGGAGTGAGAAGAAGTGGGTTTGTCGCTCCGACCATGTTTCGTGTTTTTCCATCTTGGAAACTCATTTTTCTTGCAAGTTTGACTCCTGCTGTAATGTTCCCCCACTGGTCAGCACCGCCCCACTCGAGAGTACAACCATATTTTTCATTTAAGTGGACAAAGTCGTATGCTTGCATTGGCATATAACCCATTTCGAAGAAAGTAAGACCGCCCTCTTCAAGACGGTTATCATAGATTTCGCTTGAGAGCATTTCATTTACATTAAAAAACTGACCTATCTCTCGCATAAAATCAATATAGGTTAAATCTTTAAACCAATCATAATTGTTGACAATCTCTGCCTTGTTCTCGCCCTCAAAGTCCAAAAATACCTTCAATGTGTCCTTGATTTTGTCAATATTTGATTGAATTTGCTCCTTTGACATAATCTTTCTTATCTCGCTTTTACCAGATGGGTCACCTATGCAGGCAGTCGCTCCGCCCATAAGCAGATATACCTTATGCCCTGCCTGTTGAAATCTTCGCATGATAACATAAGGCACGCAGTGTCCTATATGCAAACTGTCGGCGGTTGGGTCTGTGCCCTCATAAAGAGCAATAGGTTTTCCGCTTTCAAGCAACTTTTGCAGTGCCTGCTCATCCGTACACTGATAGAGAAGTCCTCGCTCCTTTAACTGCCTATATAAATTTGTATTGACTTTCATTTTTTCTCTCCTAAAATTGTTATTTTCTCTCTTAAAATTCTTATTTATAAATGTAACATTTATAGAAAAAAAAGTCAACTTAATTTGAATTAAATTGACTTATTTGAATTAATTTTTTAAGTTGTTTATTTTTCAATTTTTTTCAGTCGCGAAACAACGCATATATGCAACCTATACATAATTTTTTAGTTAATTTATATATTTTTACATATTTTTGGTTAAATTTTTATATATTTTTTGAAAAATAACTTTAAAATTTAAAATTATTCCTGCTCAGTTGTTGTTTCTTGACTGCCCTCTGTCTTTCTTCCTGCAAGGTAGAATTTAAGTGAAAATCCTGCCATAACAATTGAGACAATAGTAACAACTCCCATAACTACCGCAAAGGCAATTGCTCCATTGCAAGTTGCAACCTCTCCTGCACTATCAAGAGAAAAGGCATTTATTGTTCCAACTTGGTCGCTCTCCCAAAGAGCATTCCATGTCTCAGGGTCGGCTTTCATGCTCTCAACTTCCGCCTCATATTCTTCACGAGTCATACCACTTGTGCCTGTTTCATCAACTAGTTTACCTGTTGGAAGAACTTTGTTTCCATTGATGACACACCACATTTGCATAGCAACTGAAGTTCCGCCGTCAAAACCTGTAACCTCCATAATTTCGTCACTGATAAATTTGGTTGATACGTCAACGGTTGTTCCGTCAGTGTCCTCAATGGTCATTGAGTAGGCCATGCCATAACTTACAGGTCTTGCAAGTACACCTATGTAAAGAGCGGTGAAGAAGAGTGCAAGCACGAGTAGAATTATCATGACGAATTGTTTGCCCATGATGTCTTTTGATTTGTCAATAAACTTTTTCATATTTCCCTCCTGTTATATATATACAATAACATATTTTTGTGTGAAAAACAATCTATTTTCGACATTTTTTTTGTTTTTTTAATAATATTATTATTTTTTTATATAATATTCACATATTTATATCTATTTTGGTTAGTTGTTTAATTAAAATTTAATATTATCTGTAAATAAAAGTTATTTAATTTATCATAAATAATTTATTTAATTTTTTAATGGTAACTTTTTAAATTATTTCACATTTCGTTTGACTTATTTTTTCGCTGTCTCTATAATAAAAAGTGGAGGAAAAATTTATGAGTTGTCCTATTAATATGAAAGGATTTGGACCATCACCTATTCCAGAAGAGGCTGAGTGGGTTCAATTAAAAGACATCAAACAAATATCTGGATTTTCACATGGTTGCGGAAAATGTGCGCCACAACAGGGCACCTGCAAACTTACTTTAAATGTTAAAAATGGCATTATCAAAGAGGCTCTTGTTGAGACAATTGGTTGCTCGGGTATGACGCATTCGGCGGCTATGGCAGCGGAAATTCTCCCTGGCAAAACACTGCTTGAGGCACTCAATACCGACCTCGTGTGTGACGCTATCAATGACGCAATGAAAAATATCTTCCTGCAACTTGTATATGGCAGAAGTCAGTCGGCGTTCTCAGAAAACGGTCTCGCTGTGGGCTCGGCTATTGAGGACCTGGGCAAAACTCTCTCTAGCAATGTGGGTACCGTCTACTCGCAAGAGGGAATTGGCACTCGCTATCTTAATTTGGCTGAGGGTTACATAACCAAAGAGGGTCTTGACGAAAATGGTGAGATTATCGGCTATGAATATGTTGCAATCGGCTCGCTTATGAAGTCGCTACGTGAAGGAGTGGACTCAAAAGAGGCTATCAAAAAGGCAACTAAGACCTATGGTAGATTTGCCGAGGCAAAAACTGTTATTGACCCAAGGAGGATAGACTGATGGATTTAACTTTAAAACAGACAGGTATTGAAGAGACCTTACAAAAATATAACATTAAAAGTCTTGACGAGGCAAAGAAAATTTGTCTTGACGGTGGCATAAATGTCGAGGAAATTGTCAAAGGAATTCAACCTATTTGCTTTGATAACGCGGTAAAAGCATATGAACTTGGTGTTGCAATCGCACTCGTCACAAACACTAACAGTGCAAGTGAGGTCGCACTTAAACTGGGCGAGGGATTGCAGGCTTACTGCAAAAAAGGCTCTGTCGCTGATGAACGTAAAATCGGACTTGGACATGGCAGACTTGGAAGTATGCTCCTAAGCGAGAACACAAAGAGTTTTTGTTTTCTTGCAGGACATGAGAGTTTTGCCGCTGCTGAGGGTGCTATTGGTATTGTTACCTCAGCAAATAAGGTGAGAAAAACTCCCCTCAACGTCATTTTGAATGGTCTTGGTAAAGACGCAGCCTATATTATCTCGCGTATAAATGGTTTCACATTTGTCTCTACAAGTTACGACCACAAGACAGGCGAACTTAAAATACTCTCAGAAAAACCTTTTTCAAATGGCGAAAGAGCAAAGGTGAAAGTCTACGGCGCTTATGACGTGCCTGAGGGCGTGGCTATTATGCAACACGAAAAAGTTGACGTGTCAATAACAGGCAACTCCACAAACCCTATGCGTTTCCAGCATCCAGTCGCTGGCATCTACAAAAAATGGTGCTACGAAAATGGTAGAAAATATTTCTCGGTTGCCTCTGGCGGTGGCACAGGTAGAACACTCCACCCTGATAATATGGGATGTGGTCCTGCAAGTTATGGACTAACTGACACTATGGGACGAATGCACTGTGACGCTCAGTTTGCAGGCTCATCTTCAGTGCCTGCTCACGTTGAAATGATGGGCTTTATTGGCATGGGAAATAATCCAATAGTTGGCGCAACAGTTGCCCTCTCCGTCGCAGTTGAAACAAGAAAAAGATAATTAAAAACATTAATTTTAAAAAAGCATATTGATTTTAGTATATTTCAATATGCTTTTATTTTTTGTATTTGAATTTTAAGATATTATTTTGTATATTTTTTTGATTTTTATGTGTTTTATAAAGATTTTATTCGTTCTCGTCCTCATAGTCGTCGTAGATATCTGTTTTTTCAAGGTCAGTGTCGTCGTACATATCGGTTTTTTCAAGGTCAATGTCATCTTCAATGGTATCTTGCTGTTCAATGTTGTTATTTTTGAATTTTGCCATCAAAAAGCCCTTTGAACCATAGAGAATTATCTTTTTAAAGTTGCCCTCATATGAAAAACCTAACTCGTTAAAGTGGTACTCTATAAGTTTGCTGAACTTGTCGAGATACTCCTCTTTTGTCTTTTTGTCAGTGATATTTTGCTTTCTAAAATAGGCATTCTCACTGTTACAAATATATTTTAAAAGGTGGATATAGTAATTTGGATGATTTTTTAACATATAATTTTGATAAAAATTTGTCAAATCTTTGTCGTATTTTAATATTCCGTCTTTATTTCTAGTCTTTACGGTAAAGAGAGAAAAGTCGTATTTATCCTGAACATACTCACCCTTGTCATTCCTTTGACCTTGCTTTAAGGTTATGATTGTGTTCTTTTTTGACTTCGAGTTGGAATAATAGTCGCCGTACTTCAACTGCTCTCTCTTCTTGCCGTCTTTTGCCTCTAACTCTTTGAAGTACTCATTTAATATTTGAACAAGTTCTCTCTCTGACGGCTTTTTCTCTGGATAAATTAGTGCGAGTCCGTCAAGTGTTCTTGTGTTTTCTATTGCGTTTTCATAGGATATGCTTGTCTTAAAGCCACCGCTCGTTGCCTTTTCCTCAAAAAATGCATAGGATGAATTGACTTTTTCTTTCAATTTTTGGAGCATATTTTCATCAATATGTCCTCTGTACTCAAATATTCTCATTGGCGAAATGATTTTAACCTTGCTTGTGACGGCATAGAGGTCGCGGTCAGTCTTAAAGTGAATATCAAATCCGCCGTCGGCATTAGTTGTGCAAGGAACGCAGACATAGTTTGACTTGTCATTGTCATATCCTATCACGACAACACTACGTTTTCCGCCATACTCGGCATCAACCACAGGGTTCAGGTCTGCAGAAAAGACGTCCCCTATCTTAATCTCTCGCTCAGGGCGGTAGTATGGGTTGTCAACCTTTCTAAACATGGTATGATTACCACATCGGACATAGTTTAAGGCACTTGCAAGCGTGAATTTAGAGTCAATTTTAAGAAAATCTTGTATGCCCTCAATTCCCTCGTTATACATGGCATTTATAATTGTAAATTTTAATTTCTTAGAGAGTTTTACCGCTGTATTGTAAATCTCATCTTTTTGTCTGCCAATTTCAGAGTACTTCATGCTGATGTAGTCTAGGTAGTATTTTTGCAGTGCCTGGATAATTCTGTTATTGTTATTTAGCACCTCAATATGATTATTGTTGAAACTTATTAGCACTTTGTCATGAGTCTCTGGATTAAACAGGGTTAGACGGGTAAAATTTATGTCGTCGGTATTCTCATTGGTATATGTTATCACCTTGTAATCGTTGTCAAGAACCATACGAACAATATTTAAAAGTTCCTCATAAGTCAAATTTATCTTCATACTTTTCTCCATATTCTAATTATAATTCGCAAAATCTTTTTTGTCAATACCTGACTAAATAAATTGACCTTTCATTTAAAAAATATTATAATGTACCTATGATTCAATTGCGAAGAAGTTGGTACGAGTTACTAAAAGATGAATTTGACAAAGATTACTTCAAAAAATTACAGTTATTTTTAGATGATGAGTATAAAAATTATCAGGTTTACCCTAGCCAGCAAAATATTTTTAATGCACTCAATCATCTGCCTTTTGATAAAATTAAGGTGGTTATAATTGGTCAGGACCCCTATCATGAGCCTGGACAGGCACAAGGTCTTGCCTTTTCTGTACCTGAAAATGTGCAAATTCCGCCATCACTAGTCAATATTTTTAAAGAAATTGAGGATGACCTCAATGTAAAGTGTCTAAAAAATGGCAATCTGGAACGTTGGGCAAATCAAGGCATACTTCTTCTCAACACAGTTTTAACAGTTAGGCGAGGTCAGGCAAACTCACACAAGGATAAAGGTTGGGAGACTCTGACAAGAAAAATTATCCAACTTGTAGGTCAAAGACAAAAACCTGCAGTGTTTATGCTTTGGGGGTCTTATGCACAGAGTTTTGCTCCGCTAATTGCACCTCAGCACCTAGTTTTAAAGGCACCTCATCCAAGTCCTCTCTCGGCATACCGTGGGTTCTTTGGTTGCAAACACTTCTCAAAATGCAATGAATTTTTGCGTTCTCATAATGAAGAGCCTATTGATTGGAGATAATTTTTGAAAATACATTATAGAAATTAGCCTATTCTATAATAAAAAACTGTGAAAAGCGCAAAAACATGATGAAAAATCATCGTTTTATTAGTTAACAAAGACATAAAAAAGATAGAAATTTCACCTTTTAAACGGTTAAAAAGTTAACAAAAGTACAAAAAACAAACAAAAACATAACCTATAAAACGGTTGAAAGGTTGATAAAAACACAAAAAAGCAGACATATTTCAGTCTGCTTTATATTTTTAGTGAAAATTTTTAGTTTGATTTCTTAGAATTATCTATAACCTATTCAATTATCAAACATTTTATTTATAGATTTTTATGCATTTTATTTGCATATTCACACTAAGGCATTACTCAGCATCTGCTGTCGTGTCGTCGTCAGAATTCTTCAAACTGTCAATAGCCTCTTGAAGATTCTTGATATCCTCTTTGATTTCGGCATTTTGAGAGGTAAGCAAGTTGAATATCTTTTCAAGCAGAGGGTATCTCTCAGAGTTCTTCTGCATAACTTCTTCGCAGTGTTGAACAGATAGTTTAAGTCCCTCAAGCAAGTCAAGGTCCTCTTCAAGTTTCTTTGCCTTCTCTTCGTCAATATCAGCATAGTTGTTTACACCATAGAGTACAACCTTTTGTTTTGCAACAAGTGCCTCTTTTCTGCGAAGTTTCTTCTCATCACTCTCGAGAGTTCTCTTCACACGTCTAAGTGGAATATACTCTTTCTTGCACTTACGAAGTTCTTTCTCGTTCTCTTTAAGTCTCTCTTGCTCCTCAGCAAGTTTTCTCTCAAGTTCTTCAAGGCTCATGTTAGATGTGAGTGCGTTTACATCACCCTTATTCTCTTCATATGTTGTTGTAGTCTCATCATCTGAAGGCTCTGTAACCTCTTCGGTTTCTTCGCTCTCTTGTTCCTCTTGAGTCTCAGGCTCTTCATTTTCTTCCTCAGTTAAATCAACAGCCTCTTCTTCCTCTGTTTGTTCTTCCTCTTCTTGTTCCTGAGCCTGCATTCTTGCAAGTCTTTCCATAAGTTCTTGTCGACGTTGACGAATAAACTCAGTTGCGTCGTCTGATGGAGCATCCTCAGACTCTTGTTCTTCTTGCTCCTCTGTTTCTTGTGGTTGTTCTTCAACTGTTGGAAGTTCTTCTTCCTCTTCCTCTTCTTCCACTTCCTCAACCTTTGTAGCGTCTGGGTTGTAGTCCTCAACTACTGCACCATTGTAGAGGATAGTTGCAACTTCTGGGTCGTTTTTTAATTCCTCTTTGAGTTTTTCTTTCTTCTCAAGAGCATTGATACGTTCCTCAAGTGCCTTGTTTTGCTCTGACTGTCTGTCAGAAATAGTCTTTTCATCTTTCTTTTTATGAGAAATGCTCATAAATAGGTCGCCCATGAAATATAAGAGGAAACCTCCCGCTACAATAATTCCAAGAACAACAACCACGGTAATAATTACTGAACTCATAATTTTCACTTCCTTTTTCTAATTTTTTTGGGCATTTACTGCACTTTTATCTAGCAATTTGATTGCTTTTGGTGGAGACGGCGGGAGTTGAACCCGCTTCCGAAAAACTTGTTCAAAACTTTTCTACACGTTTAGTTTATGTTATTTTCTCGCTGATAAACCTAACATAAACAAAATTTTTATCAGCCTAGTCTATTTTTTATAAGTAACCTTAGACAGAGTAACTTACAGAGCACCTAATTTAAACCCTTGTATTCAATTTGGTGAGATTGAATAAGAGTCATCCGAAAGATTGTTCAGACTTAAGATTTGTTCACTTAGGCAGCACAAGCAAGGCTTGCATTGTCAAGACGAACTACATTATTTTTTGCGTTTATTTTTGTTGCCTACTTTTAGGTGCTAGGCACACCACGTGCTTTACATTTTGACCAATGCTCCCCGTCGAAACCATGACGCCCCCATTTAAAGAGGGTTTAATAGTTTTTAAGCACTCGGTCGAGTCCTCTTTGGACTGCCCTATCCTTGAGAACCTGCCTTTTGTCATAAAGTTTTTTACCTTTTGCAAGACCAATCTCAACTTTTGCCCTGCCTTTCGACAGATAGACTTTTGTCGGCACAATTGAGTAGCCTTTTTCAAGAACTTTACGTTCCAGTTTCAGTATTTCTTCTTTATGCAAAAGTAACTTTCTTGTACGCTTGCATTCACTTTCACCTGCCGTCGAGTTTTCAGTCGGCGCTATGTAACAGTTTCTTAGGAAAGCCTCGCCATTTTTGATTGTAACAAAACTATCACTAAGACTAATTTTGCCGTTTGCGACTGATTTTATCTCACCGCCTTTAAGTTCAATGCCCGCTTCAAGCAAGTCAGAAACGAAGAAATTATGATAAGCCTTTTTGTTATTAGTTATTATCCTCATCTCGCCTCCTATTATAACACTGATTTTCAACTTTTTCAATACCCTATTTAAAAAAAGTTGAGAAAATTTCAAAAAATTTGCATTTTTTTATAAATTTTAGTCAAAAAACACGTTTTTTTGCATATTTTAAGCAAATTTTAATTGTTATACATATTTATTATATACTATTTTGTAAATAAAATCATACTAAATTTAAAAATATTTTGCTAATAAATGATAATCTTTCAGCAAATTTTGTCAAAAAATAAACATTGACGAATTTAAGTACTCTTTCGTCAATGTTTTTATCTTAAAAAAATGTTATCTTTTCAAGAATTCAAGATGTTTGTAATAGCCTTGTTATCTTAAAAAATGTTATCTCTCCAAGAATTCAGCAAGTTTAGTGTCCTCTTCCTGCTGTTTTTCAAATCTCTTTTGCTCTCTTGCCTGTGCCAAGTCGTATGCTCTAGATCTTCTCTTTATTTTTGCCTGAATTTTATCTCTGTATCTATCTTCTTTCCTCTGCATTGACATAAATTGTCTGCCCTTCAATTTATGTGTGTGATAGAGCCTATATATTAAAGAACCATCATACTCAAGTCTTGTGACATTTAATTTTAAATCACCTGCCCAGTCCTTATAACCTATAAACTGATTAGCAATACTGTCCATAGATGAAAGTTTAACATCATATTTTTCTAAATCGCTAAAAGAATATACAGAACCGTTATTCGTTCTAAATAGAATATGAGACCTGTTATCTTTATCTCTTACAACGAAAATATCCTTCATCTCAAAGGTGTGTTCTCTTACCTTCTTTACCTTTTCTTTGTGCCTCTTTTTCTCTTCTTTATCCATATTTTCTCCTCTCTATGCCTATTATATAACATAATCCACATTCTGTCAATACAGATTATTATTTTTTTCGTGCCAAAACTAGTTTTGCTCTGCTTAAATTCCCACAAAAGTATTTAAAAACATAATTATTTATGAAAATAAAACCTAATCGTTTTACAAGTTGATTATTATAGTAATAGTTATATTAATATACTAATTTTTGAAATCTTATAAATATGCTATTGTTTTATTATTGTGATAAAAATTTATAATCTTGCAAATGTATTTTAGTAACCAAAAAATTATTTAATAAATCTTATAAATTCAAAGTCAATTTTTCGTGTGTAGATGTTTGAGGCGGTTAGTTTTACAAGCACTTTTTCGCCGACAGCAAATGTCAGTCTTTGACCTTTGAGTTTAAGTTGTTTTTCAAAGAGCAAGAATCCGCTGTCATTTAAATCCTCAACCTTTATCATACCCTCGACGGTGTTTTCAAGTTCGACAAAAATGCCAAAGTTTGTCACTGATGAGATAACACCCTCAAACTGCTGTCCTATCTTATCTCGCATGAGGTAGGCTTTCCAGAGGTCGTCGACATCCCTCTCACACTTGTCAGCATTTTTCTCGGTTAGACTTGACTGCTCGCCTGCTTCAAAGGTGAAGTTTTCAAGTTCCTCGCGTCTTTCCCCTTTTATGCCTTTGTGGAGATTCTCCTTGATAATTCTATGAATTGTCAGGTCGGGATAACGTCTTATTGGTGAGGTAAAATGGCAATAATATTTCAGTGCAAGACCAAAGTGTCCAAGACACTGATTGGTATATCTCGCCTTTTGCATAGAACGCAAAATCACCTTGTTAACCGTCTCGGTATAGGCTTGTCCGTCGCAGAGTTTGATTAGATTTTGGTAGTACTCAGGTGTTATCTCCTCTGGCAGAGATGGAGTTTTTATCCCAAGCCCTTTCATATATTCAAGCACACTTTCAAGTTTCTCTTTTCGTGGACTTTCATGCACGCGGTATAAAAATGGTATATCATTATCACAATACTCCTTTGCTACCGTCTGATTTGCTAGCACCATAAAATCCTCAATCAATCTATGTGCGTCATTTCGTTCACGTTTAGCAAAGTCTACCGCCATGCCATCTTGGTCAAAAATAAACTGCACCTCGGGTATCTCAAAGTCAAGGCTACCCTCGTTTTTCTTCCTTTCTTGAATTTTCTTTGACACCTCATGCATAAGCAGGAGTTGTTCTTTTACACTCTCCGTTTTCTCGTCCGCCTTTTCTCCGCAAAGTACCTTGTAGACATTAGTATAATTGAGTCTTGCCCTGCTTTTTATTACACTTTCACAAATCTTGTGAGAGATTACCCTTGCGTCTTTGTCAAGTGTCATTATGCAGGAAAGAGTTAGTCTCTCCACATTCTCATTGAGCGAGCAAATACCATTTGAGAGTTCTTTCGGAAGCATTGGCAAAACTGAGGTTGGAAAATAAACACTTGTGCCACGATTGAAAGCCTCCTCGTCAAGCAAGGTATCATATTTAACATACTCGCCAACATCGGCAATATGTACACCTAAAATATAGCCATTTTCCGTCTTTTCAATGGATACCGCGTCATCAAGGTCCTTTGCATCCTCTCCGTCAATGGTGAAAGTTATCTCACCCGTCAGGTCAAGTCTGCCTTTTTTCTGTGCAGGCTTAACCTCTTGAGAAATCTTCCTTGCCTCGTCAAGCACCTCCTGAGGAAAGGTCTCATAAAGTCCATGGTCGCGGATAATGGCAAGTTCGCAGGCTTTGACATCGTCGCTCTTGCCAAGAACCTCATCAACCACACCGCACAAGGTGGTACTATGACGAGAAAGACGCACAACAACTCGCTCATCCTCTTTTGCACTCAGTCCGCCTCTAATCAACCTAATTTTATATGGAATGTGGTTGTTATCAGGAGTGACGAAGAGGTTTCCGCCCACCTTTTCCACCACACCTGCAAGTTTGGTGACAGGTTTTACAATCTTGACAATCTGACCATCACTGCCCTCATCTGTCTGCGAGAGCACCTTGACAATAACTTTGTCTCCATCTATTGCTCCCATTTGGCAGTTCCCAGCAATAAAGATATCCTCCTCTTGCGAGTTTTCAATCTCCACAAAGCCATAGCCACGCGTGTTTCCTATAAAAACTCCTCTTTTGTATTCGTCATTAGGAACGGTTACATACTTTCCCTTTTTGACTTCAAAAATCTTGCCTTCCTGTTCCAGTTTCTTAAATGCCTTTTTTACCTCATTGATATCAAGGCTATAGGTATTTGCTAAAAAATAAAAAAGATTGTCTGTCTTTTTTAGTGACAAACTATCTCTTTCTAAAAATTCTAAGATTTTGTCTTTTACCTGCATCCTATTCGCTTGCCCCTGTACTTAAAAATATTTCGGTAACGAAGAACAAAATCAAGCATATAAAGATTATAATAGCCATTGCAATTGTTATGCGTTTTAGCACACTATCACGCGAGGCGCCCTTGTTTTTAGAATAATAACTCTCCTGACTTGCACCAGTAAAGGCATCTAGACTCTTTGATGAATCATTCGCCTGCATAAGTGTGGTGACAATCATCACTATTGCACAGGCAATAATAAGTCCAAATAAAACATATCTAATAATAGGCAAAGCATCCTGCCAAAAATAACTTAGTGTACCCTCAGTCATTGAAAAAAATCTCCTTTTAGTTGCTAGTTGAAACTTTTGTCTTTTTAAAATTTTATCATTTAAGTATGAAGTATCTGTTAAGTATGAAATTTATCATTTTAGTATGAAAATTTATCTGTTACATATTTGACAAAATCAAACAGAACCATGTGGTGAAGAGTGCCAAAATTACAACAAATATAATTTGAACCCATTTTATTTTAAATTTTCTGTCCGCTCTTGGTTTGAAGATTTGTGCAAGAAAGATATTGTAGAGCATGAATAACATTATTGCAACAAAAGCGACAACAAATATTATCACACCTGTGCGACCTAGACCTTCGCCTATTGACCGTCCCCAGTCATCTAAAAAACTGCATAGTAAACTGTTCATAACTCTCCTCTACGTCACTCGTGCACTTAAATTTTCACATACAAAGCATACTTACTATACTATTATAAACATTTTTTAATTTTAGTCAATCATTTACGTTGATTTTTTATTAGGAATTTGCAAAAAAGAAGATATTTTGTTGTGTGTAACTGCTTTTTATAAAAACAAAAAGGTTTGCGACTAGAGAAGTTCTGTCAAAAATTTAGCAATTTTTTATTTTCAGAGTGTAAACTCTTAGGTTCCACAAAAACTCTGTGACCAATTTAAACTTTAAAACCTATTGACCAATATTATTAGCAAAAATATGTTGAAAGAAAAATACTCTCCGCGTACTGCCTTTATTATGGAAGAACTATAAGGCTGTACAGAGAGCATTTTCTATATTAAACTTTTAAACGTTTAATATTCTCATTATTCGGCCATTTACAATCATAAGAACAAGGTCAATAAGCCATACAATCCAGAAACCTAAGAATATTCTAAGGATTCCTGCTACTATTTTACCCTCGGCAATTCTTGTGATAATACCACAAATCCAAGCGGTAACAGGGATGATTGCAAGGATGATACTTACGACTCTTCCTAAGCCAAAATAATCTTTACCTATTTTTGCCATAATGCCCTCCTAATTTTATTATACAACATTATTTTATGAATATCAATCATTTTTTGTCAAATTTTTAGATTTTTTTAGTTTATATGAGTTTGTCATACTGCTCATCGCTCACCTCTTCAAGCCATTCGTTTGAAGAGTTCTCGGCAGGAATTTCTATTGCAATGTGAGTGAAGCAACTATCCTTTTTCGCTCCATGCCAATGCTTGACTTCTGGCGCTATATAAACCACATCACCCTTTTTAAGTGAGCGAGCCTCTTTGCCCTCTTCCTGATACCAGCCCTCGCCGTCTGTGCAGAGAAATATCTGTCCACCTTTGTGATGAATGTGCCAATTGTTTCGACAACCTGGCTGGAACGTCACATTCGCAACAGGCACTCCTTTTGTGTTCAACATTTTAAGATAATTTTTCCCTATAAAGTATTTTGCAAAGGCGGTGTTCTCTTCACCTAATCCAAAAACAGAGTCTGCCTCATTGTTTTCAATATCGTCATCACCTGCATATCATTTAGTTCTGCGAATTTTGGTGCAAGTTTGCCAAGATTTTTTCGTCCTGCTGTCTGTTTTACCATAACTTCCTCTTATCAGAAAAATTATATCAAATCTCCTATAAAAAACAAAATATTTTAAGTTTACAAGTATTTTAACAGGAAAATTTTGTCCTAACCTATAGCATTGTTTTATTTTTCAATTTGTGGACTTACTTTTACATTTTAAATTATATCAATATCAAAAATATCGTCAAAGTCAATCTTTTTATTGTCTATTTCAAGTGTTCTTTCTTCAAAGAGAATTTTGCACCTGCCCTCCACCTCTTTATAATGCCCATCGTCATAATAATTTAGTCGAATTTTGTCGTTTTTTGTCAAATTTAATAAAATTTTGGTTATTTTTTCAATTTTTTCCTCGTCTAAGTCACCTTTTTCCACTCGTTCGTGCTGATACTCTTTAAGTCTTAGTGCCTGCGAAAGTCCTTTGAGTGCGTCAAAGGGCATGAATTGTTTTGCTCGGTCGCCTCTTGGCATTTTAACTCTCGCCACTGTTATGTCCTCCTATAAGTTTGTTTCGCTCAATCTGCGTCGCATTTTCTCTAAAATCTATACCCTTTAGCATGGAATTCTTGCCAAATTTCTCCTTAATTGCAAGCACACTTTCAACAAGCCTCTTCTCCTTTTTAACCTTTTCCATATCGGTAAATAAGTCGTACTGCTCATGGGTTAGGTCTTGAAGTTCACAAAAATCTATTCCAATTTTTCGTATCGGTCTCGACCTATCAACAATCTTTGAAAAGAGTTTTTCAACTGCCTCTTCCATAAAAGAATAGAGATTTGTCGTATTGTTTATCCTCTCGCTTCCCTTTACAATCTCCCTCTCGCCGTCACCATAACCTATATAGATATGTAATAGATTTGTTACATACCCATATTTATATAGATGATAACATCCGTTTTGGAGCATCTCTTTGATTACCGTCAGTCCGTCTTTGAAGTTGTAGTTCTTTGGTAAAATCTGCATATTTGACATTGACTTCTTCTTGGTCTTATAGTTTTTTATATCCGCTATCGTGCAACTCTCTTTTCCCCATGCGTGATCAATCAAAAGTTCGGCATTTATTCCAAATTCTCTATAGAGCATATCCTCATTTGCGTGCGCGATGCCATACATATCATATATGCCATGTCTCTTCAGTCTCTCTTCAGTCCCCTTTGAAATCTGCCAAAAGTCTGTTATAGGTCTATGATGCCAAAGTTTCTCTTTGTAGGTGTTCTCGTCAAGAAGTCCTATAAAGTCAGGACTGTGTTTTGCGGTTATGTCTAGGGCAATTTTTGCTAGGTACATATTCGTTCCTATCCCAGCAGTGCTTGGTATGTGGAGTTTCTCCCTAATCTCGCCCATCAGTTTTTGGGCAAACTCTTTCGCACCTAACTTGTAAAGTTTTAAGTAGTCGGTCGCATCAATAAAGCACTCGTCAATTGAATAGACGTGTATGTCGTTTTTGTCAATAAATTTAAGATAAATTCCGTAGATTTCGCTTGCATATTCAATATATTTCTTCATTTGCGGTTTTGCAACAATGTATTGTATATCTTTTGGAATCTCAAAAAGTCTGCAACGATTATGCACCCCCTGTGCCTTTAATTTCGGTGTAACCGCAAGACAAATGGCACCCTCTCCACGTGACGAGTCGGCTACGACAAGATTAGTCTCAAAAGGGTCAAGTCCTCTTTCGGCACACTCCACAGAGGCAAAAAAAGTTTTCATATCTATAACAAAATAAACTTTATTTTCCTGCATATCAATATTTTAATAGATTTATATCATTTTTGCAAGTTTAAATAAAAAATAACATAAAAAATTGAAATGGAATAAAAATTGCAATTTAAACTTATCACCTTTTAATTATAAAAAAACTCGGAAAAGTAGTAATATTTTTAGCAATTTAAGTTAAATTGTGATATAATAGACTAACCGAGATGTAGCACAGGTGGTAGTGCGCATGGTTCGGGACCATGAGGTCGTGGGTTCGAGTCCCACCATTTCGACCAAGAAAAAAAATGCCTTTCTACCTATTTAACTTTCCAAGTTCTATAAAAAATTGACTTTTATTATAAAACGCTAAAATTAAGATAAAACTTGAAAATTTAACTAAAAAACGGAAAATTTCATTAAAAAAGGTAAAATTTTATTAAAAAACGGACTGCAACTAGAAAATTTAGTGACAAAGAAGTTTCAAAAGAGTTTTTACAAAAGATTTTAGAGGCTGGCAGACTTGCACCAACTGCTAAAAATCAACAACCCCAAAAAATCTATGTTTGTCTGTCAAAGGACTCTCTTCAGAAGATTGATGAGGTAACACCTTGCAGATACAACGCACCCGTTTGTTTGCTTGTTTGTTCTGATAAAAATCTTACTTGGTCAAAAGGCAACTACTCTACCTATGAAATGGATGCCTGCATTGTTGCAACTCATATGATTTTAGAGGCAACAAACCTAGGCGTTGACTCTGTATGGGTACGAAATTTTAATGCCGAAGAGGTAAAAAGAGTTTTTGAACTGCCAGAGACAGTAGAGCCTATTTGCATTATCCCTCTTGGTTATGCGGATGAAAATTACAAAGGCAACCCCCTTCACGCAATAAGAAAACCTCTTGAAGAGACGGTACAATAATTATAATAGAGAGTTTTGTGACACTCTTTCAAATTATTGAAAAGGGATAAATTTTAATAATAATATTTTATCCCTTAAAACACATAAATTTTAAAAATAGTTTTTTATCTTTTTAGATTATTTAAAAAATATTGTTATTTTTATCTTTTTAGATACACAAATCTTGAAAATAATGCTATTTTTATCTCCAAAAACACACATATTCTTGAGGATAATACATTTAAAAATATAGCAACTTTAGAAAAAAATGTTAAATCATTTTGGTAATTTTTGATTGTGTGCTAAAATAATATTGCTCGGAGAAAAACCGAGGGATATACGCAGGTATAATTTAGTGGTAAAATGTGTGCTTCCCAAGCACAATTCGCGGGTCCGATTCCCGCTACCTGCTCCATATATTTTTTTAATACTAGATATTTTACTTTATCTAGTATTTTTATTTTTAAAATTTTTGCTTTATTTTCTATTTTTTGAAAAAAGTTTAGTCAAAAGTTTAGTCAAAACAATTTTTCTTACTCCACTGTTACACTTTTGGCGAGATTTCGAGGCTTATCTGGATTATTGCCCTTTTCAAGTGCAGTGAAGTAAGCCAGTTTTTGCAGGCTTAAGATAGTTTGCATTGGCATAAGTGTGTTTGGCAGGTTTGTTATTCTTATTATGCTATCAAAATTTTTCTCAACATCACTATCTACAAATAGGCTGGTGACTAGGACTAGGTGCCCACCTCGCGACCTTATCTCGCAGACATTGTTTATTGTCTTTGCAAAGAGTTTTTCATCTGTTGCAACTACTATGACTAGCACATTCTCATCAACAAGGGCAAGAGTGCCATGTTTAAGTTCGCCACTTGGAAGTGCTGAACTAAAAATATATGTTATCTCTTTGAGTTTTAGTGACGCCTCCTTTGCGGTTATAAAGTCATTTCCTCTGCCTATAAAAAAGACATTTTTATAATTACATATCTGTTTTGCTATCTTTTTTAGGATATTGTCATCACCAAAATCTATATTATGACTAAGCGACTTTAAAGGTTTTTCGTAACTTTCGCCTTTTAGATAATTTGTCAATATAAACAGCAAGGTGCACTGTGCAAAATATGCCTTGGTGGACGCCACCGCTCTCTCCTGCCCTGCAAAGATTGGGAGAACAATCTCCGCTTTTTTCGCTATAGTGGAGTACTCGACATTTGTGATTGCCACAATTTTTCCTCCTTTCTCTTTGCAGTATTCAAGTGCGGAAATGGTATCTGCCGTCTCGCCACTCTGCGAGATAAAAATACACAGACTTTTTTCGTCAATGCTGTAATTTTTATTTTTAAACTCACTTGCAACCTCGCAAAATATGTCAATATTGAAAGACTTTCTTAAAAAACTCTCCCCCATAAGTCCTGCATGGTAGGCGGTCCCACAACCTACCAAATACACTCTGTCAAACTCGAAGTTTTTTATCTCTTCAAGTTTACTTTTTAAGCCCACCGACTGATATTTTTTTATTAGGTTTTCAAGAACAATTCGGCTTTGATATATCTCCTTTATCATATAGTGTTCATAACCTGATTTATCCTCGCTTAAAAAGTCAAAATCAAGCAATTTTTCTTCTTTATTGATTTTTTCATCATTTTTGTTAAAAATAACAGTGTTTTTTAGCGAAATTTTGCCATAATCACCATCATCAAGTTCAATATAACTTTTGCTATAGCCAACAAAACATGATGGGTCACTTGCTATAATCACGCAGTCATCACCTTTTGACAGATAAAGTGGACTTTTATTTTTTGCAAAATAGAGATAGTCGCCACTCTTTGATAACATCACAAAAGCATAAGAGCCAACAAGATTTTTTAAAACTCTTCTTAGTGATGATATAGACAAGTTATCAAACATTTTTGCCACAACTTCACTGTCCGTTTGCCCACAGCACTCTATTTTACGTAAATTTAACTGCTCCCTTAACTGCTCAAAATTTTCAATTATGCCATTATGAACAAGTGCAATATCACAGTTGTTTGAAAAATGTGGATGGGTGTTCTCAAGTGAAATCTTACCATGGGTCGCCCAACGAGTGTGAGCAATTCCTAGACCGAACTGCTCATTTAACTTCACCTTGCTTGCAAGGCTTGACACCTCGCCAATCTCTTTATATGTAATAAACTCGCCTCCCCTGCATACCGTCATACCTGCCGAGTCGTATCCGCGATACTCAACTTTTTTAAGTCCCTCAAGTAAAATTCGCTCAGGGTTCTTGCCAATATAACCTATAATTCCGCACATAAAAAACTCCTTAAAAATATTTTTATAAGATATCTTATGAGGAAAGATTAATTTAGTTGAATTGTTGCATTAAATTTTGCTAAAAAAAGAAACAAAAGAAATTCTTATTCATAAAAAAATATATGAGGAGAACATGACAAGATTTTTAAATAAAAAGAGTTGTTTTATTGGCAAAAATGTCAAGTTTGGCAAGAATGTCACAATCTACGAAAATAACCACATTGATGGACAGTGCTATATTGGAGATGGTTGTGTTCTTTTGCCTGGTAACTTTATCTCAGATAGCCAAATTGGTAAAAACTGCACAATAGTGTCAAGTGTTATTGAAAAAAGCACAGTTTTTGACAATGTGTCAATTGGGCCTTTTGCAAGAGTTCGCCCTCAAACTAAAATTTTTAACAACTGCAAAATAGGCAATTTTGTCGAGATAAAAAACAGTAGCATAGGGAAAAACACCAAAATAAGTCATCTTGCATATGTAGGTGATAGCGAGATAGGAGATGACTGCAATATTGGCTGTGGGGTTATCTTTGCAAACTATAATGGCAAATGCAAAAATAAATGCAAGGTCGGCAGGCACGTCTTTATTGGCTCTAATTGCAACATAATCGCACCTGTAAATATAGAAGATGATAGTTTTATCTGTGCTGGTACGACGGTTACACAGGATGTAAAAAAGGATGACTTTGTTATTGGGCGAGCAAGGCAGGAAAACAAACCTAATAAGGCAGGCAAGTATTGGTAAAAATATATAAAAAATAACAAAAAATTAAAAAATTGTTGAAAAAATTATTAAAAATATAAAAAATATTTAAAAAATAAAAATTATTCAAAAATATGATAAAAAATAATAATTAAATTTTTTCGACAATATTTTCAAATAAAAATACATTATTTTATTAATTTAAGGAGAAAAAATGGGAATTTATTTTGGTACTGATGGACTTAGAGGTATTTATGGTGAGGAAATTACTCCAAGCATTGCATTTAAATGCGGAAATAGTCTAAGTCGTTTTTGTGAGAATAAAAAAGTGCTTATTGGCAAAGATACAAGAGTTACTGGTGATATTCTCGCACTCTCACTAATAAATGGTCTTATGCAAAATGGTGTTAACTGCATTGATGTTGGTTTGGTCTCCACCCCTGCAGTTGCCTACCTAACCAAAAAGGAAGGATGCGATTTTGGAGTTATGATTTCGGCAAGTCATAACCCACCCTGTTATAATGGGATAAAGATTTTTGGCAGTGATGGTTATAAAATTTCAGAGCAACTTGAAAACAATATTGAGAGAAAGTTTATGTTTCAATCAAGTGTCCCATTTAATAAAATAGGCAGATACTATTTTTGCCCTGACCTTATTAAAAAATATCTAAACTATTGCTATTTGTTATCAGACAATCTTGATGGTTTGAAAGTGGTGATTGACTGCGGAAATGGTGCTTGTAGCCAACTTGCTAAAAAGATATTTAAGGATAAGAGGGCTAAAGTCTATATCATCAATGACAAGACTGACGGGCTGAGCATAAACGAAGATTGTGGCGCGCTATACCCCTCCTCTATGGCTAAAGTGGTTTGCCAAAAAGGTGCGGACATTGGAATAAGTTTTGACGGTGACGGTGATAGAATTATTGCCTGCGACGAAAGTGGAAATTTGATTGACGGTGATGATATCCTTTTTATCCTTTCAAATTTTTATAATTGCAAAGATGTCGTCGGTACCACAATGACAAATAAGGGACTTGAAAATGCACTTGTAAAGAAAAATGCCAGCCTCATACGTGCAGACGTCGGCGACAAGTATGTTATTGAAATTATGAAAAACAAAAATATCTCTTTGGGTGGTGAGCCATCAGGGCACATCATAATAGGTAAAACTAGCACGACAGGAGACGGTCTTTTGGTTGGTTTGACTCTTGCAAATATCTTGAAAAAGAGCGGTAAAAAACTTTCTAAACTTGTCTGCTATAAAAAATTTCCTCAAATTAACATCAATGTGGAAGTGTTTGATAAATACCGAATATTAAACTCCGACAAACTCTCTAGCGAGATTTTATCACTTCAACAACTGTTTGGAAGTGACGGTCGCGTGCTTGTAAGAGCAAGCGGAACAGAAAATAAAATTCGTATTATGTGCGAACATAAATCTAAAAATATTGCCTCGCGTTCTGCACAAAATTTAGAGAATTTAATCAAGAAAATAAATGTCGAAAAAGGTTGAAATTTTCTATAAAAAATAAGTAGTGAGTATGTATAGTAAGTATATAAAAAAAGTTTGTGTATTTGAATTGCCACCCATTTACACAAACTTTTCATATTTTCTAAGCACTTTTTATATGTTTTTTATTGTTTTTATTGCTTTTTCACTTTTCTTTTTTTTACTTCATTACGAACTTTTATTTTTTCGTTCTTAATTTTTCTTTTTTATTTTCTCTCCTTTACAGCGGTAGGTCTTTTTTATCAAATCGGAAAATTCCTACTATAAAACATACTATTCCTATACCGAGAAGTATTGCAAATTTCCACAGATATGCAAGCGAGCCTGCCATAATGGAAACGGTATCATAGAGAGAAACAATTGATAGATAGTTAAAGAAATCCATTGCACCAATCCTCATTGCTGATGGTACGACTGATGAGCCAAACAATCCAAGTATTGTGCAAACTAGAGAAAATATTGTTACACCGCCACCTATTCCGAGAGAATATTTTGTTCTATTAAATATCGCCGAGCACATAAAGCAGAAACCTGCTATTGCGAACATTGTTAAGAATGCACCTAGGTTGAAAAGCAGAATTTGTGAATAGTTTATTGCAAAAGCATTTCCGCCTGAAATCCAAACTGCTATCACCGAGGTCACCGTAAGAAGTGCAAACATTGCAAAGAGTGATACAATTAGGTAGGTCATCTGTGTAAGAGTCACCGTTCTCCTCTTTGTCGGAGTTGAAAGTACATATGCCATGGAGCCTGAGTCCACCTGTCCTGCTAAAAGTCCATTTGCAGTCATTATAACAAACACCATTGGCATTAAAAGACCTGCTATTCTATAGAAGATTGAACCTATGATAAGACTGTATATGTCCATGTTGCCAAGTTCTTCAAGAGCATTGGAAACCTCTGCATCTATCTGTCCTGTTATGCTCTTAGTTGCCTCCTCTCTTGCCTTTGAAAGTGCATCTGAATATTCCTCATCTGTCAATTCAAGTGGCAAGCCCTCTTCATCGGTAGTAAGTTCTTGTATCCAAAATTCATATGTGGTTATTGCAGTATTTGACATAACCTTTGCAGCAAGTGCCATCTGTTCTGCCTCAGTCTGTTCTTCCTCGCTAAGTTCTCCATCTGTGCCAAAAGAGAGCAAAGCCTGCTGATAGAACATATCATTTACATAGTCATTTGCAAGTGTTTTAAAGTTGTCGTTATCATAGACGAATGTTCCGCCATCCACTTCTGCCTGAGATTTCTGCTGGTCGTAGCAGGCAAACGCATCACTTGCAAGTTCTCTCGCTGACATGGCTGAGGCATGAGCGGTCTCTTCTGTTGCATCCTCTTGTGTGAGTGCTGTTGCATAGGCATTATCATAAACATAGTTACCAAATCTTTCCTTTAATGCCGAGATAATATTTTCGCTTGTTGCCGTATCGCCTGTGAGGTCTTTATTATCCTCATAGGTAAGCATTAAAAAGTAAAGAAGTTGTTTAAGTTCATCTTCTTCAAAATTGAAGTTCTCAGCATACTGCGGGAACATTTCGATAAGTCCTACAATCTGCGTATAAGTGCTATCAACTGCATTGTTTCTTATGATTTCATAGTCGGACTCGCTAAGTTCTGTTATATCTGGGTTTTCCCGCTTGAATGTCTGTTCGGCACTGTCATAGTTTGATGTTACAAATCCCCAAAGCACCGTCGCCATGCCTGAGTCGCTAAGCATAATCACCCCATTTTCAAAGTCGACAGCATTGAGATATAAATCATAACTGTCAATAGCGTTGGTCTTTAAATAAGTCTGTTGGTCTGCCTGAGTAAACACCTCTTTGAGTTGGTCTCGGATATTGTTTATACCGAGATTGCCTAGCACTATGATGACAATTGCAAGCATAATGCAGGTTGAGGCGGTCGCCATAACCCATTTTACCCAATTGGCTTTCATGGACTGTTTAAAAAGTGCTTTACTGAACATTTTTGCCTCCTTTTTTGCTATCCTTTTTCATCTTCTTTTTATATTTTTTATCTGATTTTAAAATATCTTTTTTAATCGTCTTTATCTCTTTTATTTGACGTTTATTTTCTTTCTTCTCAGCCTTTACCTTAGGTTTATTGAAGAATTTTTCACTTTTTTCCTCTTCGTTTGCCTTTTTAACCTGTCTCTTGTTTTCATGTTTTTCGAATTTTATCTCTTCTTTGGTCTTTTCAGAGATGTCCTTCTCTTTCGACTGCTTTAACTCCTCTTCCTGTCTTAAATACTCCTCGGCAAGCACCTTTTTGAAGTACTTTTCAAGGTTATATTTGACCTCGCTCATAAATTTGAGGTGGTAATTTTTTAGCACATTGAAAAGGCGGTTTATATCACTGTTTTTTATCTTTATTGTAACTTGATTGTATTTCTCTTGGTCTCTAACAATCTCATATTTGAGTCTTTTAAACTTAAGATACTCCTCTCTCGTTGTAAACTCAATTTTGTAGTCCTTATATTCGCTATTTTTAATATCACTCAGTTTTGCTATATCTATAATATGTCCATTGAAGATAAGAGCAACTCGGTCACAAACCTGTTCAAGTTCATCAAAACTCTGACTGCTCATAAGGATAGTTTTACCTTTTTTCTTCTCTTCGAGCAGAAGTTCGGTGAAAGTTTCTCGCATTAGAGGGTCAAGTCCTGTGTTCGCCTCGTCAAGAATTAGAATATCCTTATCTGCCATAAAGGCGGCAACTATGGCAGTCTTTTGTTTCATGCCCTTGCTCATACGTTTTAGGTTTGCAGATGGGTCAAGTTGAAGTCTATCGACAAGATAATTTGCATAGTCCATATTTTGCAGGCCCAAAAGTTCTGCCTGCGCCTTTAAAAAACTATTCCCATCGTTTAGGTCAGGAAATGCTATCTCGCCAGGAACATACTCGACATACTTTTTTATCTCGCAGGAGTTTTTCCATGAGTCAAGTCCCATGACAGTTACACTGCCCTCTTGCGCCTTTAAAAAGCCCATGATATGACGAATTGTAGTGGTCTTACCGCTTCCATTCGTTCCGACAAAGCCAAAGACTTCACCCTTTGCAATAGAAAAGTTTAGGTCAAAAATTCCCCTCTTATCACCATAATCTTTTGTAAGGTGTTTTGCTTCAATCACGTACTCCATATTACACCTCAATCCCAAATTTTTTGTCCTCTTTGTAGAACTTCATAAAGTAATCTTCAAGAGTAAATTTAACCTGTTGGTATGACTCTATCTTATACTCACTCAGCATATCAATTAGCAAGTTTATATCCTTATCATTGACGGCAATTGTGAGTGTCTTATTATCTCTGTCAACCTCTTTAAGTGAAATTTTCTTAATTAAAATGGCATTTTTGCGAAGGACTGGAAGTTTTGCTATTACCTCTTCCATCTCTTTGGCATTTTTAAAGGTAACATTAAATGTCTTATTCTCATTACGAGTGATTTCGCTGGTATTAAACTCAGAGACTTTGTGACCATCTTTAATAATTGCAATGCGGTCGCAGGTCGCCTCAACTTCATTGAACATATGTGATGAAAGTAATACCGTTTTGCCTCGTTTCTTTTCCTCTTTTACAAAATCAATAAAGGTCTGTTGCATAACAGGGTCAAGGGCACTCGTCGGCTCGTCAAGAACAAGCAGTTCTGGGTCATGCATAAACGCGGTGACTATTGCAAGTTTTCGTTTGTCGCCAAGGCTCATTTTCTTTGTCTCGCCTGATGGGTCAAGTTTAAACATATTTAATAGGTACTCAAGTCTCTCTTTGTTTTCAACTTTGCGTAGCGACCACATCATTCTTATAAATTCCCAACCTGTCAGTCCATCTGGAAGAGCAATCTCGCCAGGCAGATATCCTACCTTGTCGAGAATTTTATGATAATTTGCAAAAGCCTCCATGCCAAAGACGGTAATCTTACCACTTTGTGCCTTTGAAAAACCCATTATATGACGGATAGTTGTTGACTTGCCTGCTCCGTTTGGACCTAAAAAACCGAACACCTCGCCCTTTTTAA
This sequence comes from uncultured Clostridia bacterium, assembly GCA_944350275.1. GTDB lineage: Bacteria > Bacillota > Clostridia > Christensenellales > UBA1242 > Caccovivens. The sequence goes on from CALVOK010000043.1 coordinate 74,518, forward strand.
CAGAAAAAGAGACGTCAAAAACTCCTCTACCATGTCCGTAGTCTTGCGTCAATTTGTCAACAACAATTATATTTTCTTCCATGGCTCTTCGTCTCCTTTTATTTTTTATTCATTTTTTAGTTTTTATGATAAAAATTACTTTAAAATTGGTCTATTTATTGCTTAATTTTATGAGTAACATCTTTTCATGTTTTTTCTCTAGCATTTCTGCAATTTTATTCGCCCTTTTAGTAGTTATTATTATACCATATTTATCATAAAAAACAAATGATTTTTTACAATTTTAGTCTTTCTACTTCCTCCTCGTCATTATGCTTTATTAACTTGTTATCAATGACATACTTTGGTTTATAGTCTTTTTCAATTATCTTTTCACTGCAATTTGTGATTGAGTTTACCACTCCAGTCGCGCACTCAACCTCTAGATTAGACAGAAGTTCGAGTTTGCCGTTGTCCTGTGTGTTCGACCGCTCATCACTTACAAATTGTAAAAACTGCAATGAAGAGATGAGTTTTTTAAAACTCTTTTCTCCTCCCCCGACGCTTTTTACCGAGTAGAGCATCTTGAAACTGCATTTAAGTTCTTCTAAATATTGTCTCTCTTTTTCATTTTGACAAGGATAGTTTTCTAAGATTTTATCAACAGATATGGTGTTTATCTTCTTTCCTTTAACCTTTATATTCAAAAACGGCATACCATAATTGAGATTTTGCCTGTCTAGTTTCTCAAGTTCCTCGTGACTTTTATTGTCAAGACTTAAAAGGTATCTGACAAGGTGTTTGCAGTCAATTGAGTTACACTTGCCTGTTTTCCACCTAATTCTTCTGTCGCCGTCTCGGTATTTTCTTATACATAAAAGCAAATCATCCTCATTTTGAAAATGGAAATGTGGGTTGTCCGACTCAATTCCAAATACCTCTATCCGTTTGTCACCCTCCAAAAAGGTGTTGGTGTGCGTCATGCTGGCACTATCATATCTCACAAATGGATGGCTCTTTTTAGGGTCACCCTCGAGAAGTGAGTAAAGCGAAATTGAAAATGTCCTATTGTATAGCCTTGGGTTAAACCTAAGTTTCTCTTTCTCTTCCCCTTCAAGTCCGCTTCCTGCCTCTTTGATATGATGATAATTTATTGGTTCAAACTTCAAATTTGTTACCTTTGCAAAAAGCATATTCTCATCTTTTGTGGTGTAAAACTGCACGTCGTTTGAGTTTATTATCTTTCGTCTCTTAAAATCGCTTTCATTGTGGAAATTTATATTGTTCCCAAACTTATGTAGTGGCAAAGAGTAGTCGTACCTGTCAATATATATTGGATACTTCTCGCATTCCTGCAAAAGCATATAGTCATTGTTTGACAAAATAATTGGTCTATGTTGCCAACTTCTCTCCATAAAGTCAGAGACGTCGAAACTTTGAAGTTCCTCCTCTAACCCATTTGTAGTGTAAAGGTCGTACTGATCGGCGTGGTCGTCATACTGTTTGATGTTCTCCTTTATTGCCTCTTTTACCGCCTGCTTTGCCTTTTGCGGTGGCAATGATAGTGACTTTAAAGTGCTTGCAAGTTTTAGCAAGGAATACTCCTCATCATTTGACATAATATATGCCTCAACCTCTCTATCAAGTTGCGAAATAGTTTGTCTTTTGTGCGATTGAGGTTTCTTAGGTCTATTGAGTTTATCTCTGCTGTGAGAATGATAGGTGTTCATAATTTTTGTCCTTTTTTACATTTTACCACAATAAAATATCTTTTGCAATAACTTAGAGGACAATTTTAAATATTTTTTTAGTTAACTACTTATAACAATTTTTAAATTTTCTATTTTATTTTTATATTTTTTATGTTATAATACAAAAAATGCTAAATTTAGCACAGACTAAAACAGAGAGAAATTATGAAAATTGTAATTGTTTGTGATATATTAGGTAAGAAAAACAATGGGACAAGCATTGCCTCTTATAATCTTATAAACTCGCTAAAGTCAAAGGGACATGATGTGAAAGTTATATGTTGCGACCTCGACGATAGCGAAGATAAAGAGGGTTTTATTATTCTTAACAAACTCAATCTTGGACCACTAAATAAAATTGTGGAGAGAAATGGTGTGTCTCTACCATTAAAAGATAAAAAGGCAATAATAAATGCCATAAAGGGATGTGACCTAGTCCATGTTATGCTACCCTTTCCTCTGGGAATAACTGCCTGCCGAATGGCAAAAAAGTTGGGCAAACCTGTGACCGCTGGCTTTCACTGCCAGGCTGAACTTATCTCCTCACACCTTGGACTTATGAACTGCCAGCCTGTTAACACTCAAATTTACAAACGGTTTTACAGTCGTCTCTATCAATTTTGTGATGCCATACACTATCCAACACAGTTTATATGCGACGTGTTTGAAAATATAGTGGGAGAGACTAACCACTATATAATAAGTAATGGTGTAAACAAATATATGACAAGCAAGGTTTGCAATAAGCCTCAGTCACTAAAAGATAAATTTATAATTCTAAGCACTGGCAGGCTGTGCAAAGAAAAATCTCATATGACTCTATTTAAAGCGGTTGCCTGCTCAAAACATAACAGCGAAATTCAAATCATTATTGCAGGACAGGGGCCACTTAAATGCAAACTTGAAAAATATGCTGATGAGAATATCGCGAATAAACCTATCATAAAATATTTCTCACGCGAAGAGATGATCGACCTTGTAAACTACTCCGACCTCTATGTCCACCCTGCAAAAGCAGAACTTGAGGGTATTGCCTGTCTTGAGGCAGTCGTTTGTGGACTTGTGCCTATTGTGTCAAACTCTAAAAAAAGTGCCACAAAAGATTTTGCAATCTCTGACTATAACATATTTAACTGTGATGACTATAATGACCTTGCAAGTAAAATTGACTATTGGTTTGAGCATCCTGAAGAAAAACAAATCTATAAAAATAAGTACATACAATTTGGAGAAAAATTCAATCAAGAAGAATGCATGGATAAAATGGAAGAAATGTTCAATGATGTACTCAAAAATAGAGTAAAATAACAAAAATATTTAAAAAATATGGTAAAAAACACTTAAAATGCTAAAATTTTCAGTCAAATAATGTCTTTTAGAAAAATATAATAAAAAAATTCAAAAGCAAAAAAACGAGTCAAATAATGAAAAATTGGTTAAATAACTATAAAAATATGCCTTATAAACAAAAGACAAGCCTCCACAATAAAATTTCAATGGGGGCAAATTTTGCGTGGAGTTTGTTAAAACTTGTGCTTGCTGGTGTAATTTCCTCTTTCTTTTTGACTCTGAGCGGATTTTACACAATGTGTCTTGCACTTGCAAAATGTTCCTATTTTGACGGAAGAAGAAATGCGAAAAATCTCTTTAAAGAGGAAAAATATTATAAACAGATTGCCTTTATGATGATGATTGCAGGACTTATTTATCTTCTCTATATCTTAGAAATTTTTATTTACACACATGAGCAATCTTATGGACTTATAATTTCCATTACCTTTGCACTAATTGCATTTTGCGAAATATTTTTCTCGGTGCGAGGACTTATTAAATCTTGGGCATCAAAAGACCTATTGCTTATTGGACTTAAACTTATCAACATCTCCTCCGCCCTTTCTTCTCTTGTTTTAACTCAAATTGCCCTGCTTTCTGTAAATTCCACCTCTACAAATACCATTCTCTACAACACCCTATTTGGTATGTTTATAGGACTTATCACTATGGCACTTGGCATATATATGTTTTTCTATCTTACCTACTTTAACAAAAAACATTTTCATCTAATTAAAAAACAAATTAAGTTTAAATTGTGTCAAAAAAAGATAAATATAAAATCAATACAGATAAATTATCACACGTAAATAAGATAAAAACAAGAAAAATTCACAAAAAAATATGAAAAAACAGTAAAAAACATAAAAAAATGGTTAATTTTTTAGATTTTTATTAGTTTTAATATAATTTAAGGAGAAAACATGAAGGTTACAATAGTTGGAAATCACTGCACTTGGACAAGAGCACTATCAACAAGTTTTTTAATTAATGATGAACTTATTGTAGATGTTCCACAGGGAAGTTTTAAGTCGCTATATAGAGATTATGGGCTTGACAATATTAAATACATTTTAATCACACATTTTCATAGCGACCACTTTGCAGATTTGCACTTAGTGATTGATATTCTCTCTAGGAGAAAAGGAAAATATGTTATTTTAGCACCAAAAGGTTGCAAAGAGAGACTTTTTTCCATTTTCCATGCTTTTGATGTCCCTCACCTTAAAAAACCAGTGGAAGAAAAATTTGAGTTTTTAGAGTGTGAAAATGGCAAATCCTACTCGCTCGGCAAATACAAAATCAAGACCTACAAGATGATTCACGGCAGTTTAGATGCCTATGGCTACATAATTGATGACGGAAGAGTTAAAGTGGGCTTTTCAGGTGACACCTGTATGTGCAATAGCCTTTTAAAAATTATCAAAAAATCTAACGCTATCTTTATAGACGCCTCAAAAATAGATGAAAACCTAAATCATTTGTCGGTAAATGAGGTGCTGAATTTGTCAAGAGAATATAAAAACACAACTTTCTATCCTGTTCACATTTCAGATGCCACAAAAAAATTAGTAAAAGACTTTGGACTTAATGAAACAAGCGAGGGGCAGATAATCTACTTTTAATTGTTGTTTTATTTATTATAAAAAAAACATTATTAATACAAAAAGTGCTTAAAAACATAAGCACTTTTTATTACATTTTTTAATTATTATGTCAAAAAAATATTTTGTATGTTGTTAATTTATTTTAATTTATCATATATCAATATTTTATCAGTTTTTTCCAGTCGTCAAGCATTCTTTCAAGATAGTTAAAGCAAGAGGTAAATGTGTTCTCATCCATTAAATCTACACCAGAATTTTGAAGAATTTTGACAGGATTATCACTCTCACCTGTCGACAAAAACTTGATATAATCTTTTAGTGCGTCTTTGTCATGAGATAGTATTTTGTTTGCAAATGTTATGGCACTTATCATGCCTGTTGCATACTTAAACACATAAAAGGCATTGTAAAAGTGTGGTATTCTCGCCCACTCGTAACGTATTTGGTCAATAAGTTTTACAGGTCCAAAATATTTCTTGTTTAAAACATAATATATTCCGCAAAGTCTGTCTTTTGTCAAAGGCTCGCCTTTTTCGTAGAGGCTATGCACTTTTTCCTCAAATTCGGCAAACATGGTCTGTCTGTAAATTGTACCTTTAACTTCATCAAAGAGTTTGTTGTAAAGTGCTATCTTTTCATCCTTTTTGTGAGTTGTTTGCAAAAGATAATTTATAAGCAACATTTCATTTGTGGTGCTTGCAATCTCGGCTAAGAAAATTGGATAGTATGCCTTTGAGTATGGTTGCGACCTATTTGAATAGTATGAGTGCATTGCATGACCAAGTTCATGGGCTAGAGTGAAAATAGATTCAAGGTCGCCCTCAAAGTTTGTCATAACATAAGGGTGGGTTTCATAAATTGCAGTTTCAAACGCACCCGAACTTTTGTCTTTATTTGGATAGACATCTATCCATCTCTCATCCTTTGCCCTTTGGATAAGGCTAACATACTCCTCGCCAAGAGGTGCAACCGCCTTTTTGATAATCTCTATAGCCTCATTGTAAGTATATTTTTTGTCGCCAAATTTACCAACGTCTGCCATGGTATCATAAAGATACATTTTATCTTCGCCAAGCAGTTTTTGCTTTACAGAAAAGTATGAAAATAGCAAATTAAGATTCTTTCCAACCTGTGAAATTAAGGTATCGTAGACCTTTTTGTCTATCTCCTCGCTGTTAAGTTCCCTTTCAAGAGCAGATTTATATTTTCGCACTTTTGCAAAGTAACAGTTTGCCTTTACCTCATTTATATAGTTATTTGCAAAGGTATTGATAAACTTTCCATATATGCCGTTCATCCTTTCCATTGCAAGTTTTCGCAGTTTTCTGTCGCTACTTCGCACTAATGACGAATAAGAAGAATGATTGAGTTCGTGCTTATTTCCGTTTGAGTCTCGCACCTCTCCAAATTTAATATCTACATCACTTAGCATATCCATATTGGAAGAAAAACCTGACAAAAAGTTCATGCCAGAGAGCAACTTCTCTTCGCTTTTTGATAGCGAGTGTTTTTTATTTCTCTTGATGTTTTCAAAGAGTCTATTATAATCTTTGAAGTTTTCGTCTTTAGTTATATCATCAAGCATGGCAAGAGGAAGTTTGTTAAGTTCGCTCGTGGCAAAACTTGTTTCCACAGAAATGTTGTTTAAAATATGAGAAATCTTTTCGCTCATCTCCTGCCTGTCATTATCAGAAAGAATTTCATTTGACTTAAGATGTGCATATAACATAAGCGGTTCAACATACTTTGAAAATTTTTCGTCAAGTTTTAAATAATTTAAAATATTTTCCTTGTTATTTAATTTTCCTTCAAAACTCTTAATTTGTGGTAAAAAATCATTGATTTTTTCAATTTTTTCATAAAATTCCTGGTCATTCTTGCATAAAACACTTAAATCCCATTTATATTTTTCTTCAATCTCATCTCTATTTTTCATGTTAAATCTCCTGTTTAAACTGTCTATTTTTTATAATATTTTTAACTTATTAAATTTTTTCGAAATACTTTCACCTTGCATTAATTAAACACCAAACCCATTTAATCATACACCAAACCTAATTATAAAGAGTTTTTATTTTAGAAAATATTTGTCTAGATAAAAATAGTTCCATGGTTTGTCACTCTCAAGCGGAGGACAGGCAAAGGTCATTTTTTGTTTGGTGGTTGGATGAATAAACTCAAGTCGCCCTGCCCAAAGTCCGAGATTTTTTGTGGGTTTAGTCTTGTCTTTTCCATATTTATTATCACCGTAAAGTGCACAGTTGATACCTGCAAACTGCACCCTGATTTGATGTGACCTGCCTGTGATAAGTTTTACCTCTACTAAGGCAAGGTCGTCATGTGTCTGCAAAACTTCGTAGGAAAGTTCTGCTCTTTTGACAAACTTTTCACCCTGCGGAACAATCTTGACAATATTATTTCTTTCATCCTTTTTTAAATAGTTAATAAGTTTGCCTTTTCTTAACTGAGGAATTTTTGTGGTGACCGCATAGTAGGTCTTTTTCATCTCCCCATCCCTTATCTGCTGAGACAGTCTGCTTGCTGTTTTAGAATTCTTAGCAAAGACCATAATTCCACCCGTTGACCTGTCAAGTCTATGCACAAGCCCGACGAATGCCTCACCTACCTTATTGTATTTTTCTTTAATATACCTCTTCACCTTTGACAGCATATCATCGTCACCTGTTATATCACTTTGAGAGGGAACATTCTGTGGCTTTACTACCACTATTAAATGATTGTCCTCATATAGCACAGTAAGGTTTTCACTTTGTGGTAATTGTTTTTCATTTGAATTTTTATTTTGTGATAATGGTTTTTCGTTTTGTGATAATTCAACATTTTTATCAAAATTTTCATTTTTTAACGTTTTTTCGTGATTTTTTAACGTTTTTTCACTGTTTTTTTCTATATTTTCTTGATTTTTTATTGTTTTTACATTATTTTCCATATTTTTATCTCTTCCTATATCCTTATTTATTTCCATATTTTTATACCCCTCGCTCCGCATGGAAGGACTATTTTTTCATCTGTCGGAAGCCCTATCTCGTCGGCATCAATGTTCCCCTCGCCAAAGACAAGCGTCAAAATATTTTTAAGCACACTTGCTTGAAGTCCTGTCGTATAGGATGAAATTAATACAAACAAGGGTTTATCTGAAAGTACCTTTTTTGTAAGAGAGACAAAGTCAAATAGGTTATCTTCGAGTTTCCACATCTGTCCATTTGTTCCTCGTCCATAACTTGGCGGGTCCATTATAATTGCATCATAGAAATTGCCTCGTCGCAACTCCCTTTCAATAAACTTTTGACAATCATCTACAATGTATCTTATATTTGTTATGTTATTTAAATGTGCGTTCTCCTTTGCCCGCTCCACCATTCCTTTGCTTGCGTCAACATGAGTTACACCTGCCCCAGCCTTTGCACAAACAACAGAGGCACCACCTGTATAGGCGAAAAGGTTTAGCACTTTAATCGGTCTCTTTGCCTCGCTTATAAGGTTTGTCATATCCTCCCAATTTACCGCCTGCTCAGGAAAGAGTCCTGTATGTTTGAACCCCATCGGTTTTATTATAAATTTTAAACCTTTCCAGGAAATCTGCCACTGCTCTGGGATACTATTTAAAAACTTCCAACTTCCACCGCCTGATGATGAACGCAAATAGTGACCGTCAAGTTTATCAAATTTTGACAAATCACCTCTCGCGTGCCATATAACCTGTGGGTCGGGTCGCAGAAGATAGTACTTCCCCCATCTCTCAAGTTTTTCACCGTCGCCTGTCGCTATAACCTCAAAATCTTTCCAACCATTTGCTGTTTTCATAAATGTTCCTTTTACAAACTTTTCTTTATATAAAGTATAACAAAATATTACAATTTTATCAATAAAATTAAAGAACATTTTTGATTTTGGTGTTGACAAAGCATGCTTTTCATGTTATAATTTCCTTAGATTTGGAGGTATGATATGTACATTTTTGATAATATAACAATGGCAATGATGGAACTTTATTCTATAGGCAAAAGTAGTTTAAAATATTCGGTTTATACTGACTATTTCATTTTAAAACTTGATGATATAAATCATAATAGTGAGGTCGCATCTCAATTTAGAACTCCTATTCAAAACATCTCTGATATATTTATGGATAACTTTAATGAGATTTTCCTTGGTTACTCTTCGGAAAAGAAATCTTTTCTAAAAGAAAATGAAAAGGGAAAGTTGATTCGTGACACATTTTTTAAAGATGATAGCAATGGAAGTTTTGTCTATCTAGGCTCACTTATCAATTTAAGTGAGGATGTTAAAGAAAAACTAGAACACTACTTCAAGAACGCCCTGCTCTCACCTCATAATCTCCATTATGATTACTCGCAACGTATGCTTGATATTGACAAGTTCTCAAAACTTAGCGAAAACGAATTGCTAAAATATAAAAAATTTATTGATGAAAATATAGATTGTTATGCCATACTGCTTACAAGAAACAACCTCAAAAATAAAGAAGATATGGTCAAAAAATTATATAATTCTTGGCGAGAGAATATGTCAAGAAACAAACTTGACTATCGTCTCAATGCTTATGATAAGGCAACTGAGTTGCTTCTTGAAGAAGAAAAAGTATAAACCTTTAAAAATATAATTAGTTCTATTGCTAATTATATTTTTTAATATTTTTATTAATTTTTGTTTTTTGTAAAATTTATTGAAATTTATATGTTTTTCTTTATTAATATATTTTACAATATTTACCATCGCCTTTTATTTTTATAATTTTTTATTTGACAAAGGACAGGATATGTTATAAAATTGTTATAGGAGAACAGCATGAAAAATATAAAAAATATTAATATTGCCATTATGGAATTGTATCATAAGGCTGAAAGTGGACAGATAAAACAAGAGGTCGCTGAATACTTTATTGACAAACTTGACACAATATGTCATGAAGTTAACTTTGCAAACAAAAGGTCGGGGCTACTTGCAAACAACCTAAATATTTTTAAGGAAGTTGGTGATATATCTACCTTTCTCACTCCAAAAATAAGTTTTGAGCAGGAAGTCGGCAAAAAAGAGATAAATCTTCATTTCATTGAAGATAAATACAGCGAAAATGCAAGAAAAGTTTTCTTTATGAAAGAGAGGGGTGGCTCTTATATCTATCTTGGTTCGGTGATTGACCTCGACAGCGAAATTGACAACGAGATATATCTAAATTTGACAAAATCCCTGCTCTCACCTTACACCTACGAGCAAATTGCAGAGGACAAAGTGCTTTTTGAAAAACTTGATAAAAACTCACTTTTAAAATATAAATCTTTTATAGATAAAAATATAAAGTGCCTCTCATCAATGACAAAAGACGACAAAAAAATAATGCAAATATATCAGAAAAGTTTAGAAAAAGAAGATTTGTCGTACAGGTTTGATGTATATAAGAAATTGGATAGCGAAAAATAAATTGTAAAAAATAAAAATTATTTTAATAAAATAATTTCAAAAAAAATCAGTGAAAATTGAAAATTATCTTAAAATTTGTTGTTTTTTAAGTTAAAATCATATTTTTTACTGATTTTTTCGTGTTTTTTATCAATTAAGTTGATATTTTTTTATTTTTTTAATTATTTTTATTTTTCTATTTTTGTAATCTTAATTTATAATTTAAATTAATTTTAATTATTTTTTCATTTAATTAATTTTATATATTTTTAATTAAATTTGTCTAAATTCTTGATATTTTTACCTGGACACTCTTGCCGTTAAACTCAAACTTCATTTCACTTTCACCACTATTTCCAAGTTTTACACTATCACAAAGAGTGCCTTTTTTGATTGTGTCATTTAATTTAATGAGAGTATCAACAAGTTCTTTGTCGCCATCGAGTTGAATCTCAATGTGATTTACAACTTCAAAACCGCTCTCCTTTCTTAAATTTTGAACTTTTGAAACAAACTCCTTTACCATGCCCTTTTCTATCAAATCATCAGTAAGAGCGGTATCAAGTACGACGGTCATCTCACCGTTTGTCTCACTTGAAAATCCCTCTTTGTTTTTAAGACCTATCAAGAGGTCGCTTTCAGTAAGTTCTACTTTTTCGCCATTTACATAAAATTCTAGCACACCACCACTGCGAACCTTGTTTACATTTTCAGCACTGCCTGCACCTAAAAGAAAATCTTTTATTCCACCGAGCAATTTGTTATACTTTGGACCAACAGAGCGAAGTTGTGGTTTTAACTGGTATGAGACGTACTCATCTGCATTGTGAAGAACCTCAATCTTTTCAACATTAAGTTCGTCAAGTATCAAGTCTTTTAGTTCGTCGTCAAGGCTAAGTTCACTGCTTGTACATACAATTACTTTCGCAAGAGGTTGACGGTTTTTAACATTGCTTGCACTTCGGCATGCTCTACCTAAATTCACTATTTCAAGCACTTTGTCCATGCCTTCATTTAAGCGAGTATCAATCATGCTCTCATCAGCGGTAGGATAGGCACAAAAATGTACACTCTCTGGTGCGGTTTTATCAAGGCTTCGCACAAGATTTTGATAAATCTCTTCAGCCATGAAAGGAACAAAAGGTGCTATCAACTTGCTTAATGATACAAGCACTTCGTAAAGGGTCTTGTATGCGGAAATCTTATCGTCACTCTCATCGCTCCCCCAAAATCTCTCTCTTGAACGTCTTATATACCAATTTGAAAGTCTATCTACAAAATCAGTTATTGCCTTTGCGGATGACTGCATATCATATTTTTCAAGGCAGGCATCCACGTATTTAATAAGCGAGTTATAATCGGAGAGTAGCCACCTATCAAGGAAAGACAGTTTGCAATCTTTAAGGTTATATTTGCAAGGGTCTATCTTATCAATTTCGGCATAGAGGGTGTAAAAATAATACACATTCCAAAGTGTGCCCATAAATTTTCTTTGCAGGTCGACAAGGTTCTCTTCAATAAATGGAAGTGCCTGTGCTGGTGAGCAACTAGAGAAGAAATACCACCTCACACCATCGGCGCCATACGTACCTAGCACATCCCAAGGGTCGACACCATTTTTAAGGCTCTTCGACATTTTAAGTCCGTGTTTATCAAGTATAAGTCCAAGCACGTTGCAGGCTTTGAATGGTGCCTTGTCAAATACTGCGGTGTTGACCGAGAGGAGCGTGTTAAACCAACCTCGTGTCTGGTCAATTGCCTCACTTATATAGTCAGCACAGAAAGCCTTTTCAAAAGTCTCCTTGTTCTCAAATGGATAGTGATATTGAGCAAACGGCATTGAACCGCTATCAAACCAGCAGTCCATTACCTCAGGTGTCCTATGCATTATCTTGCCACATTTTTTGCAGTTAAAAGTTATCTTATCAAGGGTTGGTTTATGAAGGTCAAGTTCACCTGTAACACCTGATAGTTGTCTTAACTCCTCGACACTTCCCACGACGTGAATGTGTCCGTTCTCACATTTCCAGAAAGGAAGAGGTGTTCCCCAATAACGATTTCGCGAGATATTCCAATCAATATTGTTTGCAAGGAAGTTGCCCATGCGACCATTTTTGATATAGTCAGGTATCCAATTTATTTTCTGATTGTTCTCGACAAGTTGGTCTCGAATTGCAGTCGTCTTTACAAACCATGCATCTTGAGCATAGTACAAGAGCGGACTTTTACATCTCCAGCAGTGAGGATATGAGTGTTCAATTGGTTGCACTTTGAACAATTTATCCTCATTTTTAAGTTTCTCAATGATGAGTTTATCTGCATCTTTGACAAACATACCACCAAAGTCGGTCTTATCACTCATCTTTCCGCTATCATCAACAAGTTGCACAAAGGTGAGCCCATATTTTATCCCAACTTTATAGTCATCCTCGCCAAAAGCACAGGCTATATGGACAATACCTGTTCCGTCCTCAGTGGTAACATAGTCATCCACCGTCACAAAATATCCCTTTTGCACCTCATTTTTCACATAATCAAACAGTGGCTGGTATTTATGGTATTCAAACTCCCTACCCTTCTTTGTGTAGACCTTTTCAATCTTATCTTCTTCAAACAGTGTGCCAATAAGTTTATCAAGCATGATATAGTTTTTGCCCTCAAAGATAAATTTGGTGTAATCTTCATTAGGGTTCATACAAAGGGCAATGTTTGACGGCAATGTCCAAGGTGTCGTTGTCCAAACAAGAAAATAGGTATTCTCTTCTTCTGCACTTTTCACCTTGACATAAACCGAATTTTCCTTTAAAATTTTGTAGTTATCGCCATTTTCAAGTTCGGCTTTTGAAAGAGATGTTCCACAACGTGGACAATAAGGAACCACCTTGTGACCTTGATAGATAAGTCCTTTTTTATCCATCTCTTTGAGTGCCCAAAAGACACTCTCAATGTAGGAGTTGTCATAGGTAATATATGGATTGTCCATATCCACCCAATAACCTATTTTCTTAGTAAGGTCCTCCCACATAGATTTATACTGCCAAACAGATTTTTTGCATAGGTCTATAAACTTGTCAATGCCATAGTTCTCAATGTCCTTTTTGCCGTTGAAACCAAGCGACTTTTCAACCTCAACTTCAACAGGCAGACCATGAGTGTCCCAGCCTGCTTTGCGGTAAATATAGTAACCCTTCATTGCCTTAAATCTAGGGATAACATCCTTCATTGCCCTGGTAAGCACATGTCCAATATGTGGCTTACCATTTGCAGTTGGTGGACCATCGTGCAAAACAAAATACTTGTCACTGTTCTTGTTAAGCATAAGTCCTTTTTTGATAATGTCGTTCTCTTCCCAAAATTTTAAAATTTTGTTCTCATTTGCAACGAAATCGAGTTTAGATTCAACCTTTTTATACATAAACTTCTCCTTTATTAATGGCTATGACATAAAAACATGGTAAAATTGCAAAATTTTATAACTTTTAGATATTTTTATCGGCTATAGTGAGCATTTTTCAAAAAAACCGCACTAAGTTACAAGAACCTAGTACGGCAATTCAACCACTTGTAAACTTCTGCAGGCAAACACCCACCTCATCTATAACGGGAATACCCGACTTTGACTACTAAGAATATCTTTTCGCCATCGCAACTCCGAAAGTGATAATCTAAATGCCTTCTTGTTGCCTTTCACCTGCCGACAACTCTCTGAAATGAACCTAGCAAATAGACCTTGTCTTTCATCAACGTTTTTATGTACATATTTTAAATACGCATATATTTTAACCGCTTTTTAAATATTTGTCAAGCATTTAAGTGTATTTTGCTTTATTATTGGACTTTTTAAAGAAAAACACAATTAATTTAACGTTTTTTTGTCAGTTGTAGTATTTTTAAATAAACACATTTGTTTCTACCTTGTGAAAAACTAAAACGAAGAAGTGTAATTTATTTATAAAAATATCCTCTTTCGAAGAGATACAGCCGAAAGCGGAACTGCCGAAAGGTCGCAAGGTCTTTCGGCGGTGGAGCGGAGCGAAACAAATTATCCTCTTTTAAGAGAGCGGGCGGATTATCCGCCTTTTTAAAGAGAGCGGACAGTAAAACTCTTATTCTATATAAACTACATCGGACAATCGCCAAGCGTCAGGCTTGAGAGCGGA
>CALVOK010000044.1 GCA_944350275.1 uncultured Clostridia bacterium
GTTTTTCATCTATGCTTTGCAGATATTTTTTAATCTCAGAAAAGTTTATATTTTGATTTATAACATTATCTCCAAGCAGTTTATCCGCACCAACCAAAGCAAAATATTTTATCATCTCGCTTTTGCTGTCAAACTTATTCGCAAACATTTTAATTGCTCTTTCAAAAACTTTGTTTTCTTCTTCATCATACACCCGAAACAAATAACTATTCTTTAAATCTTTTGTTTTTATTCTTGCCATAAAACCTCCCAATAATTTTAAAGTATTTCTTATCTTTCTATTTCAAATTAAAGGGGCAATAATTTTCACCTCCTTTTAATTTACAACAAAAAAAGAACTGTCGGTGGATAACAGTTCTCTAATTCGTTTTATATTTATAGCCCCTCATTATATAGGACAAAAATAGGCAAAAAATTAAGGCATTTTTTGAGTTTTATGCTAAATTTTTTAAAAAATTTTTATTTTAGGGTCTTTTCTTTCAGTTTTTCAATAAAATCATCAACCATTTTTAACACTTGCATAACATTTCCTTTAAAAGTTTTAAGTTTTTCAAAGTGAGCCTCAATTCCATATTCTGCAAATGTTTTATTTGTATTTTTAATCCAATTATCATCAAGATTAGAGTAGTCAATTTGTTTGCTTAATTGCTCTTTAATGCTTGGATTAGAACCAGTCTTTATTGTGCGTGAGATTGCTTTCTTAATCTCTTTAATTAAGTCTTGCACATCGTTTAAACTCACTTTGAATTGACCAGTTCTTCGTATTTCTTCAATATATTTTCTAAAGCCTTCTTCACTTTCAAGTTGTAGATTATAAAATTCTTCAGTGTTTTTAAATTCTTTATCATTGCAAAGATAAGTGCGATAATTTAAGAAAATTGTATCAAGTCTGCCATTGATAGCAGCAGGACTTATTCCAAGTTTCTCTGCAATATCTTTTTGTTTAACACCAGTCATATAGTCAAGCAAAATTTCTCTATCTGCTTGTGACAATTTATAAATATTCCTATATAAAACTTTAGTGTTGATTTTATTCTGCCATTCATCTTCAGCAGAAACAGAGTAGTGCCCATGATTTGCGATAACGTTTTCAATATCTAGACCAGTTTTCTGTTCAATCTGAGAAAAACTAACTTCGTGCCTTCTTACTTTTCTTTCTAAACTACTTTGTTTAATTTCCATAGTTTTATTATACCACAAAACATTTTTAATTCCATATAATTTTATAAAACTTTATAAAATAAAATCATGTTACCTTATTACGATAACACGATTTTTATTTGTTGAATTTACAATATATTTATGCCAACCATATTTAAAACCAAATTTATTGAAAAACAAATATTTATAATTTTGCAAATCACCAATAATTTATGACCTCTTGCTCTTCCAATCCAAATACCACAAAACGAACACACAACCATAATAATTCCAACAATATTAAATGGTGATAGCAAAACTTTTTTCATGAAGAAGGTGGTTATTGCATTATCAAACCCTAACCAATAACCCAATCCCAAAAATGCTAGCAATAAAAGTAAAATTTCAACAATTCTGGTAAAAACTTTTAATTTCATACACATCTCCTATAAGTTAATTGGAAAGAAAATAAAGAGTCTATAATTTCGAAAATTCAACTCTTTAAACTCTTAAATTTTATTAGATAAATATCTTAAACGCCTTAAGACCATAGTCAGATGCATAGATAACTCTACCATCTTTAGTCTTAATGGAAGTTCTGAAAATATATCTTTCCTTATTTTCCATAAGCTAGTTCTCCTTTTCTAAAAAATAGTGAAAAGGACTTGCAAACCTATGGCTAGATGTGTTATAATAACTACGATGATAGTTAGAAGCAACTCGAAATTTATCTAGCCATCGGTTTGACGGTGCCTTAAACCGTTTCAAAGAACAAGTTGCCGCTTGTTCTTTTTTATGTTAACAGTATTTCTACTGAAAACACCTAAGTGATTTTTTAAGCTGTGTTTTAGCAGCTTGCACAGATACTCCAAATTTATCTGCAACTTCCTCTGGTGTCATACCTCGGATTACTTGACAAGGGCACAGAAACTCTCCAGCAAAAGCATCTGCTTGCCACTCTGAGTCCTCATATGGTTTAACATCGTCGCCAGGATAAATTCTAGGGTATCTCGCAATACTAGGATTTGCATGCAATATATAATGGGCTATCTCATGTGCTATTGTAAATCTGTCACGACCTTCCCCACGACATGCTCTATCGTAGATATCTTCACGTATAATAATTTTCCCAGTATTCGGGTCAGTATAAGCATGCTCAGACATTGAATCTACATCTTTAACTTCAAAATCAAATCCATCTTTTTCAAAAATAACTCTCATGGCGTGCTCTAACACCCATAAAATGTCAATAGGTTCATCTGGTTTATAGTTAAGAATTTTGCGAAATTGTTGAGTAAGTTGAATAATTTCCTCGTTTGATATTGGTGGCATTCTATACTTCACTATTTTTCTTCCCCTTCCTTGCTAAAAGTTGTTTAATCGCGTTCATATCCTCATCATCTATGTTGTTAAATGTTCTTGCAAATATTAAAGCCGTTTCCCTTTTAATTGGAGAAGTGTTTTTTAATGAAATTCTAGCTTCACGGATATACTCTTTTTCAGCACTTTTAAGCTGTTTTATAACATTTTTTTTCAAAGAGTATATTTGCGAAATTTTTTCAGTGAAACCATCTGGCAAATTCCTATCTCCATTTTCAATTGATGAAAGGTATGCAGAAGAGATTTCAAGTTTTTGGGCCATTTCTCCTAAAATTTCTCCTTCATCTATTCTTATCTTTCTCAAAATTTTACCATAACTTGTAACCATATTACACCTCCTAGTTACATCAACATTATAAAACAAATAAAAAAATAAGTCAAATGATTTTGCGAAATTTATTCACAACTTTTTGTGAATTTCAGTCATTTGACCTGTTCTTGATATTTTATTTAATTAAAATATTGTGAGCCTATATTAAACAACAAATTTGAGATGTATATTGACACACTTAATTCATTTATTCTCTAATTTTTTAATTATACTTTTTATATTATGAAACCATCTTTCAGTGTGGACTATTTTTTCAATTACTTGGTTTGCGTCAAGTAGCTCTTTTTTAGTCTTTTGACTTAATATTTCCCAGTTCTCTTTTGGTATTATATACGTAGCATTTCCATAAATCGCAGATTCTAAAACACAATGATTATCAAATATATAAGCATAATATCCTTTAAACCCGTTTGTTCCCTCAACTATTTCGTTTACATCGTATTTATCCAAAAAACGTAATCTAGCTATATCAAAAGTATCTACATCTTGATTGTATTGTCTAAGCTGATTGGATAAATGAATACTTGGTTTTGTGCCTGGTGGCAACAATACCCAATTACATTTACGACGCTTAATGTTATCTAGACAGATATTTTCGTTGAAAATATAGCACTCGCCAAATATTTCAAGAAAAATATTTATCGCTTCTTTAATTCCACTTTTCCTTATTTCGGGGGTTAAAACTGCAGTAATGTACTGTTTGTTATCATTCCCTAGTGATAAAGATAACTCTATTTCAGCTGGTGGTATCTCTTTTCTTACCCAACAATATTTATAAATATCACAAGCAACTTTTGTGGTATGCGTATTACCATATGGATAAATCCAATTTGTAGATACATATCTTCTTTCTTTTGGCTGTTTTTTGTCTATAACCGTTTCTCCATAAGCATTTTTAAAGCAGACATTCCCAAAACCACCAGAAGGTAAAACAGTATTCCCTAAATCTTTAAGCTCCAAAAGCTCTAGTTTGTATTCATCTGCAGGTAATCCTATTTGTATTTTTTCAACATCAAACCCATTTGGTAAACTTAATTTATTAATTTTACTTTTTGTAATATGAAAACTTGCCATAATCAACTCCTTTATGTTTTTAACTATAACATAATTGTTAAATTATTGCAAGTTGCCAATCTCATATCTTATTTCATTTTAATGTTTTCTAAAAACAATTTTAAATATGTTTGTATGGTTTCAGACAGTTTTAGAGCGAAGAAAATATCAAAAATAAGCACATTTGCAACAAACTGCAACAGTAAATTGCTCTTGTTTTGTTGCAAAAGAAATTTTGTTGTGCTAAAGTATCCATAATTAAAGGTCAAAAAGTAGCAATGTTCCACCCGCACTTTTAAAAGACTTTTCCTGATAAGGTGGGCTGGTTCGAGTCCACTCATCTCTACCAGAATTGAGGAGCGGACGGGAAGTCTGCTCTTTTTTGTTGGACAAGAAAACCACAAGCAGTGCTTGTGGTTCCAAAAGGCTTACAGCTATGGACATCAAAAACCTCCTATGTTAAAATATAGTTGAAGTTTTGCCACTTTAACTAAAAACATAGGAGGTTTTTGTCTGTGATCTTAGACACAAGTAGTTTAGCACATACAAAATATAATTGCAAGTATCATATAGTATTTGCTCCAAAATATAGGAGACAAATAATATATGGAAAGATTAAAAAGGATATAGGTGTAATGATTAGAAAATTATGCCAATATAAAGGAGTAGAGATAATAGAGGCAGAGGCGTGTCCAGATCACATACATATG
>CALVOK010000045.1 GCA_944350275.1 uncultured Clostridia bacterium
AGACGGATACACTGTTCTCTATCTCTGGTGCTAGGGTTACACTTGATATTGCCCATTGTATGTCTGTTGTATTGATAATATCAAAATATAGAGCAAATGAACCTATTTTATTGGCATTCTCTCCTGAGTATTCTCCTATATTCATATTAAACTCACCATTTATGTATCCTGGTTTGAAACTACCAACTATTTGAGGTTCACTGCCATTATCTTGTTTAATTCTTACCTGTTTTACATATAGACTTCTATCTTCAACCCTAAAGGATATATTCCCTGATAGAGTCACTGTCTGTTGGTTTACTGCAAATATCCCTACTGTCAGCACTCCAAACATAAGAAACAACATCGCAAGCATTGACATTAATTTTAATCTAAGTGTTTTCATTTGGTTAACCCCCTTGTTTTAGAATATCCATAATTACCCTTTATATGCCATTTATTTGACTTCTAGACGGTTTTAAAATAGGGTATCAAAAAAATTTTTGATACCCTATTTTACCCCCCCCGCCCTTTTTGTCAAGCAAATTGCAGTACTTCGTAAAAATTTGTCACCAAAAAGGGCTACCGACCTGTACAGCATCCCCCCCACGTCCATAAGGGCTTATTAAAAAAGATAGACAAAATTTGTCTATCTTTCCAAAATTTTATACTTCTTAATTTCTTCCACCATTCTTTAAAACAATCTCATTTCGTCTCTCTATATCATAGAATACCGCTCGTGTATCAAGTTTTCTTGAGAGTGCAATTGGTTCTTTTGCTGGTGATTTTTCCATGCATTTTGTAGTAAAGAAAGGTGTCATAGTATCTTTCATAATTTCTTTTCTGAATATTTTTGCAACGACTGTCCACTGTGGAAGTTGTCTCAACTCTTGTTTATCAAGCAGTGGTTTTCTCGTTCTTTGCACTGATTCTGACACATTGTATCCACTTTCAGTATCTTTAGTGTTTCTTGATATATTTTCTTCCTTATGGTAAACTGTTGTTTCACCACATGCCTCTGAAAATGCTTGTATTGTTGATGGATCCTCTGAGCCTAGGAACACTTCCATTTGGAAGTTACCTCTAATATTTTGTGCTTCATCAGGGCCATATTTAATATCAAGTTGTTTATATGATTGCAAAACAATCTCAAAGAAAATTCCTCTAGAACGTGAAACGGTAACAAGTGTACCAAATTTTGGCACTGCTGGCATATTACCAAATTCATCAAGTATGAAGTAAACAGGTCTTTTAAGTTTACCAGTTTTCCCAGATTTTGGATCTACTGTCCTGTTTGCAACGTCGACTAAAACGGTATAAAGTTGACTAATACATAACACACCAAGTGGGTGACGTTCTGTCTTGTGGTCTGGTATTCTTATAAAGAATGCAGTAGGTCGCTCAGGTATATCCTCAAAGTCAATATCAGTACCGCTTGTCATATAGAACACACCGTCGTCTCCTAATATGTTTCCTATTGATGAACCTAATGTAGATATAAACGACCTCTGAGTCACAGGACTTGCAAGACATACGCTTGACATAAGGTCGTGGACATTACTTAAAACTGGGTCTCTTCCCTCGCTGTATTTAGTTAATGTTTTTAAAGCGCTTTCTCTATCACCTGCTGGGTCTCGTTTCATACAAATTTTATATAAATTAAACAAATTAAACTTTTCAAGTGTCATGCCAAGTCTTGGGTCTCTGCTATCTTCAAGCATTCCTTCCATTATACCTAAAATAAGGTCTCGACATCCGTCTGGCCATGTCTTATCCTTGCAGTTTGGATCATCTGGAATAAGTGCTAAAGCAATATTTTTAAGGTTTGTAAATGCCTCACTTTCAAGTTGCCTTTGCTTTGCGTCAAGTTCTACTTTTAAAACCTCTTCATTAGGAAATGCCTTTCCTTCGAACCCATACCAAGTGTCGCCATATGTCGCACCATTGACTTTTGAAGGGTCAAAAGTTTTATAACCCATATCTTGAGGTTTTGCATGGCTTATCTTCTTAACTTCTTTGTTTAAATTTCCCGCTCTTTGATATTTTTTATAGGCAATCTCCATTGGATTCCATAAAGATGAAGCATATGGGTCCTCTAGGTTTAGAACAATGATGTTATATCCCTCTTTTCTTAAAACATTTGCATTGTCCGCATAGAGTTCGCCCTTTGGGTCTGTCATAACCAAACTTGGTTTTTGACCAGAATGTGCTAATATTCTTATAGTAGGATTTGCAAAAATTTGTGTTTTACCTGTTCCCGTTGTACCAAGAACCAAAGCATGAGTTTCAGGTTTCATATTGATTTCATATCTTCCATTGACTTCTTTGTTTCTAAATACAAAGCCTGTCTTTTTAAGATTTGGCAAATTGTTCCATGTGGTATATATTAAATCTGGAGATGTACGCAGTCCTTCCTCTGTTATAAACTTTGAGTCAAAGTTGATGTCCGTTACCTCGCCCCCGCCTGTAACACCTGTGGTATTTGTAGGAATATCCTGCTTCTTCTTAGGTGCAAATAGTCCCATACCCAGCCCAATAACCGCTCCAACCGCAAGTAAAATAAAGGCAAGTGAATTTGTAAGTGCCTCAACAAATTCCACGCCGTCACCCGTGAAGTAGTTGATAAGTACCCCGGCGAAATATCCTATGGCACCAAAAACCAACATAAAAATAATTCCAAGTTTTAATTTACCTTTCATCATTCCCCCTAATATAAATTGTGACTTTGCATAAAAAATATTCACATAAGTCATAGAAAGTTAGCAAAGTACCACTTATATATATAAATAAAATAACACTTTTTATCATTATTGTCAAACAAATATAGTCGAAATATAACATATTACAGTAAATAAGGTTTAAATCAACAACTTTTTATATATGGTAGAATAGTATTAAATTAAATAATTTTTAAAAGGCATCTCGCAATCAAGACTGATAAAACTACAAAAATAATTTTATCATATATAAAGTCATATAAAGTTGAAATAACGAACATAAATACGCAATCATCAAAATTCAAGTTATACAATAACTTTTACTATGAAAATTGACAATAAAAACATTAACATAAACAAAAATAGGTACTATATCTAGTGATATAATACCTACTTTATTCGACTGGTGGAAGTTATAGGGCTCGAACCTATGACCCTCTGCTTGTAAGGCAGATGCTCTCCCAGCTGAGCTAAACTTCCTTATGCAACATTGCATTTTAAGTTTGCCTTATTAATATATCAAATTTATTTGATATTGTCAACTATTTTTTATAAATTTATTAAATTTATTTTTATTTATCTCAAAAAACGTAGAATGTCTTTAAAAACTAAAAAATTAAGGAAATCTATCTATTAATTAAATATAATGTAATAAGGCTGTGCTTTTAAGGAGAAAATATGCCTTGTAATCTTAATTTTAATCAATGCAACAGTTTTAATAACTTTCCTAGACCCATATTCAACTGCTATCAAAATTTTCTTTCTCTTCTAAATCAATCAGGCACAACTATTATTAATCCTGTAATTGAAAGTGCAAGCATTATTACGGAAATTTCTTCCTCTCAAACTATTCTTGCAGGAGGGAATGCTATCCCTAGCACAACATTTTCGCAAGGTAGTGCTATTTTTTATGATAATAACGGAACGTTCACACTTATAAAAGGAAGATATATGATTTCCTATAATTTTGGCGGAATTATTGCATCAAATGGAGTTAGTAACTATGGAATATATTTAGATGGAGTTTTGTTGCCTTCGTCACTTTCACAAGTATCTGGTGTCGCTGGCGAAAATTCAAACCATTCTGGCTCGGTTTTTGTAGAAATAACAGCACCAACAGGAGCAATAACCATAAGAAATTCAAACAATCTAACTCAAATTATCAACAATGGTTCAATATCTATCCAAAAAATAATATAATTATTTAAATGACATTATAGCATTATCTTTATTATGCACAATATTAAAAAGTTCTTATAAAAACACAAAATCAATTTTGCTAAAATTGTTTTTGAATAAAAAAATGACAAAAGATTTTATAATCTTACCAAATTTTGTTGTAGTTTTTTAAAAAATTGGTATATACTATAATTAACAAAGGCAAATGGCAGGCATCGAAAAAGATACTTGCCGAGTGCCAATGTTTATTTAATATTTTATTTTACTTTACTTTATAGAAAGTTTTTTGTTTAACTAAATTAAAAAAATGAAACTTAAAAATCACCCTGTTTTATTTACGAAAATTCTAATGAAAAATTTCTAATACTAAAAAGGAGGGATTATGGAAAAGACACTAAAAGAAAAAATTGACGATGCTTTAGTTGAGTTGCTTGACACATGGGAAATTCTGCAAACTATTGGTTCCATAGAAATGTTTAGTCTGTTAATAGATGATACTATAAAATATGATGCCCTTCTTAAAGAGTATCAGCAAACACTTGATAATGAAATGGACTTATAAGGACATGAGTACAGTAAAAGTTAGAGCAATTGTGCTCAAAAATATGAGTTTAAAAGAAAAAGACAAATTGGTATGTCTTTATAGTCTAGAACTAGGCAAAATTTATGTTTCAATGAAAGGTGTAAGAGGAGAAAAAGCAAAACTTAAATCTGCAAAGGAGATTTTTTGCTTTGGCGAATTCATATTAGAGCAGACCAAAACAAATTACATAGTAACAGGTGTTGATATTATTGATAATTTTTACAACTTAACAAAGGATATTGATAAGTATTACGAGGGGTGTGCAATCCTTGATATTGTTGATAAGGTAGAGTCGCAACCTAATCCCCCACTCTTCATAGAAATTATAAAGGCACTTAAAACACTATGCTATGATGATGTAAAAAAATACTATTGTATATGCAAATTTTTAATAGATATATTTGCAGGTATGGGTTATAACTTTATAACTTCTGAATGTTCATCGTGCAAAAGTCAATTGCTACACAAATATTTTAACCTAGATTTTGGGGAACTTGTTTGCCCTGCCTGTAGAACAGCCTTATGTGTCCCTATAAGTGAAGCCTGCTATTCATCTTTGAAAATCCTCAATATGATAGATTATGAAAAACTTAAAAATCTTAAATTAAATGAACCTGGTACAATAGAAGCATATAAGTTATTATGCAAAAACTTTGAATGGAGAACCAACTATCAAGTATTAGATATTAAATAGCAAAACTATTAAAAAATTGTTTTAAAATTGTTGTCTATTTAAAATTACATAAACCATTTTTTTAACAAATAAAAGAATAAAAAGCCTTTAAAAAAGCCACACTAAATGAAAGATAAAAAATAATATACCTTTCTTTTAGTTTTTACTTGCAAATTACATATATATGTGTTATAATAATTCATGAAATATAGACCAAGGAAGAAATATGGATGCAGTAACTTTAATAAATTTTATTTTATCGACTTTGATAGCTATTTTATTTGCGTATAAATTTGTTATCGGTATAATCGGTCTTTTTAAAAGAAAAAAGTTCCCAGAAGCGAAGAAAGACCACGTTTATGCCGTGCTTATTGCTGGGCGAAACGAAGAGAAAGTTATTGGTCAACTAATTGCAAGTATCGCAAATCAAACATATAACAAAGAATTAATATCAGTTTTTGTAGTTGCCGACAACTGCACTGATAATACTGCAGAAGTCGCGAGAAAATCACTTTCCGACGCAAATTTAAAGGGTGAGATTTTTGAAAGATTTAATGACAAACAAGTCGGGAAAGGATACGCGCTTGATTTCTTACTACAAAAAATAAAAGAAAGAAAAGATTTCCATAAAGATGAATTTGAAGCATTCTTAATATTTGACGCGGACAACCTACTAGACAAAAATTATTTTTATGAAATAAATAAAGCATTTGATGATGGCTATGATGTGGTTACCACATATCGTAACTCTAAGAATTTCAATACAAATACAATATCCGCAAACACAGGTATGATGTTTCTGCAAGAATGTCGTTTTCTGCACACACCTCGAGCAATTTTAAATTCAAGCACCTTTATTTCTGGAACAGGTTTCCTTGTTAGTTCGAAAATTTTAAATACTGACACAGGATGGAAATATACTACTCTCACCGAAGATATTGAATTTTCATCTTGTCAAATAGCAGAAGGAAGAAAAATTACATATTGTGATGATGCAATATTCTATGATGAACAACCTGTAACCTTTAAAGCAAGTTGGAACCAACGAATGAGATGGCAAAAAGGGTTTTATCAATGTTTTTCAAAATACTTTCTATTTCTACTTTCTACTTTCTTCACAAAACATTGGTTTGCCTCATACGAAATGATGCTTATGATATTCCCATTTACTCCTATAACTTTCTTCTGGTCAATCTTTTATTACATTTACCTTGGAGTTGAATATATCTTTACAGGTGTAGGATTTGCAAATTCAATATTTATGGGCGCAGTGATTGGGCTTGTAACCTCACTTATTCTTAGTTATTTGGGAGCCTTCCTGTATGGACTATTAATCTTGTTTACTGAGCGAAAAAGAGTAAAGTGTAGTTTCTGGCAAAAAATTAAGTATAGTTTAACATTCCCAATCTTTTTAGCAACCTATGTACCAATTTCTATAGTTTGCTTATTCAAAAAAGTTAAATGGAAACAGATACCTCACACGGATGCAAGGACAATCGAGGACATAGACAGCACAAATGATGTAGCGCAATAAACATTACAATTATAAAATTTTCATTTAAAAAACAATGTAATCAAAATAAAAAAACTGATAGGATACTCGCCTATCAGTTTTTTGTTGCCAATATTTCCCTACATTTATATAAACTCATGCTCTCAAAATTAAATTTAACGCAATTAAAATCTGCAGTTCAGTAATGATAATTGTAATTATACTTACTTGATTAATTTGTAACTATTGTAAATTTCTATGCCATACAATTGTATATTGCAGAATTAGGGACAAAATTATCCCAATTTTTACTGAAACAAACTTATCTCCTCAACTCTTAGTGCAACAAGAGGTGTGTTATCTTCAAAAATAAAAAGATAAAATGTGTTATTAAAAATAAAGTCTCTTTTCTTTATTGCTTCTGCTGGGAAGTATGCCATTCGCTCACATGAGATAACTGCCTCACTTTTCACCTTCGCACCTTCATTGTTAAGAGCAAATTTCAAACTTTGCATAGCAGTTGAAATTGTGACAATCTCGTTGTCTCTTGCGTGAAATTTTTGCCTATCAAGGTCTTTAAACACCTCTATTAAATCAAGTTTTAGTGCTGGCACCATCATACTCTTGACTTCACATTCTTCACCTATTTCACTCTTTTGACGAAGTTGGTTTAAAATACTTTCAAAACTCCCCTTTTCGTCTGTTCTATATAAAATAATACTTTTGTTGTCCTCGCTCTCTATTGTAAGTGCAAAATCATTGTCATTATTATAAAACAGAGGACTGACCTGTTCTTGCAATTCTTCGCTCCTAGAATTTTTAAATCCAAAAAATGAAGCCATCTTTCCGTCTTTGCCAAAAGGGAATTGTTCTTGAAAATTTTTAAACTTTTTTCTAAATTTTATCTCAAACATTAGAATTGCATAAACAAGAGAAAGCATTGTATTTTCATCCTTGGAAAATTCTATACTATCAAGTACATCACTTTTTGTTTTGAATTTATTTTTTAATACCTTTTCAATTTCTTTTTTAAGCGAAATTGTCTGTTTGCCAGATATTACATAATATTCTTTGTCGTCTACAACAAAATCTTCTGAACATTCTTTTATAAGATTTTTGACAACCTCTTTATCTCCTAAATAGACTGAGTCTAAATTGTTAAAATCCACTTTTAAAACACTACAAAAAAACTCTTTCCAAGCAAGGTCAAAAGCCACACACCATGCGGCATTATCATACATTTTGTCCTTTAAAGTAGGTAGTAATTTAATATTCATCACTGTTCTCCCTCATTCATCTGCTTAAATTATTTATCTTTGATACTATGATTTTTTGTTATATTTAAATATTATCGGTGAACACGAAATAATTCCTAAAAACTGCATATTTTCACTTGGTTCTAGTCCTAAATTCCAATCAAGAAAACCCGCAATATTAACACCAGATGTCACACAAATAATACTATCTTCATCATTATATTTATTAACGATATCTTTAATACCTGCAATAACTCTCCTTTGCAAATCAACCCATGTTTCTTTGTTTTCTTTGCTAACAAATTCATTAAACCTATCTTCTTCAATAATGGGTACATTAAGAGATTTGTTTATTATTCTTGCTGTTTCTAAACATCTAAAATAAGGAGATGTATAAATCGCTTTTACATTAGGAATTTGTTTTATAAATTGTCCAACAAGTTCGGCGTCCTTTTTCCCAAGATCAGTTATATCATCTTTTTGACTACCTGTATAAACTCTTTGTGCATGGTGACAATAAACTATATTCATAATTGTACTTCCTTTGATTTTTTAAACATTCAATTAATCTTTTACTTTGTTTTTATCAATAAGTTCTTGCAATGTAAACCATTCTATCATTGATTAAATATAATTGCAAAACAGTCGCTAATTATTTATAATATGGTGCGTCTAGAAGGACTCGAACCCTCGATAATGGTTCCGAAGACCATTGTGATATCCACTTCACCATAGACGCATATTTTTATTAAAATTTTAGTTTGTTGAAGATATTTTCAAAAACAATTATACAAAATTATTCAAAAAAAGTCAACTTAATTTGACTACCACACATCTCCCTTAATGAATTTTATCCTCTTTTATCTCACAAATCAACAGTTTTTAGAATAAATACTTATGAGGACTGTAATATGGAGTATAATGATGAACCAATCTTGTCTTTACAAGATTACGAAGTTATGGCAAAAGAATACAATAAATCCCTAAAAAAAAGAGGATTTATATTTGTCCAAATAGACAATTATGAAGTTGAGCAGTTGGTAGAAGAGACTTTTAACTTACTTGCAAACAGCAAAGCCTGTCTTTTTGTTATGGGTGGCTTTCTAAACACCTCATCATTCTACTCTTTAAACGAACGTCAGATAAAAAAAATGCGAATAATGTTTGATTACGAAAAACCTTTAAAAACATTTAGACTCAAACATGATAAAACTACTTGTTTTTTAACGTTTGTAGGCTTAGAAATAAGAATACTTAAAAACCTTTTATTGCTATGTGAAAAAAGCAATTTTGAGCGAGAAATAAGAACTATCTACCAAGACCGCATATCAAACTTAGAACAAATATTCCCTATCAATTAAGACTTCATAAAGTCAATTGTTTTTGGTATTATATCATCAACTGTTTTTCTGAAAACAATAAAAGACTCTTGTGTATATGGTTTGCTTACATTATCCTCTTTACACATATCTATAGGATACAACTTTAATTCTTTTGCTAACATCTTACAAATCGACTTACCTATTTTATACATCGCATTGTAATCTTCAATATCATTTTTATAGGCAATAGTATCATAGTCGTCACAATTCATTATTTCAGCATAAGCGTAACTTAATAAAAATTGCAATTTTTCAATGGCAAGTTCATTTCCCTTTGCCGACGCAACTATCTCCCACTTAAGATATGTTTCATAATTTTCAGGCAATAGATTAGGAACGCCCGTTTTATAATAATACGCAATTACATCCATGGCAATCACATCGTCCTTGCCAGCATCCTCTTTAAGTTTGTTAAATAACTCTTTAAACTTTGACGGCGAGTCTTGAATATATCCATTCAGTTCTTTCCTAAGTTCTGTAAATTTATCAAGACACTCTTGGTATTCAACAAAAGGTGGTCTTTTATGTATTCTTTCCATCTGTTTTCCTCCTAGTATTTATAAGTATTATAACATAAACTCATAAAAATTAAACAGTTTAAATAACATTTTATATAAATTTTGAAATTAAATATTCTTGTCATTATTAAAAATAATCATACATTCATACTCCCCTGTACGTGCAAACATATCAAATAAGTATACTTTTTCTATCCTATAATTATTTAAAAGTTTTACATCTCGCACAAGTGTAGCACTGTTGCAAGAAACATAAATCAATCTCTTGCAATTTTTTTTGCTTATTACTTCGCAAACTTTCTTATCAAGCCCAGCACGTGGAGGGTCAACTATTATCGTATCTCCGTTTAATGTAGGCAAGACTTTCGCACAATCACCCTTTATATTAATCATATTTATCAATTTATTTGCATTCTTTAATTCCTCTGCTTCTTGATGTTCAATCTCGCCAATTT
Source organism: uncultured Clostridia bacterium (assembly GCA_944350275.1). Lineage (GTDB taxonomy): Bacteria > Bacillota > Clostridia > Christensenellales > UBA1242 > Caccovivens. The sequence continues at coordinate 10,235 of CALVOK010000045.1, forward strand.
CTACACCTGTTACACTTGTTTGCTGAGATATAATCGCACTTAATACACCATTTCCACTGTAACAATTAATTACAGAACCTACAATACTATCAAGTATTTCTTGGTAGAGTTTCTGACAAACCTCCTCATTAACTTGATGAAAAGATGAAGGATAAAACTTGCACATTAACCCAAATTCATACTTTTTTAAGTACTTTATTCCATATATATGCAGACTTTTGTTATTATAAGTTTGATAAATTCCATAATTTTGCCCTAAAAGCAAAAACAAACCTTGATAATTTATCTTTCTATCTTTGTTAAGCACAAAATTTATGAGACACTCATTGCCTTCTTGGCGCATAACTATTAACTCAATGCAATTAAAAAGATTGTTTCCAGAAATAAAATCCTGAATAGGCTTAATTGCTTTCCCAATCATATCCTTACAAATAAGGCAGTCATCAATGGTACATATCTTGTCAGTACCCCTATATTTAAAACCTATTTTATCCCCATTTACAAATAGTTTTAATTTGTTTCGGTATCTGTATGCACTAGGAGACTTAAATACATTTATTTCTCCCTTAAATCCAACCTTAGCAAGTTGTTTTTTATAAAGTTGTTCTTTTATAAGAATTTCTTCTTCGTAAGATATTTGTTGGTAACTGCATCCTCCACATTTTGCGAAGTAGGGACATCTTGCCTCTATACGTTTTGGACTTTTAGTCAAAATCTCTACGAGTTCACCTATGCAAAATTTGCTTTTATCCTTAACAATTTTGAATCTTACCTTTTCACCCTTTATTACATAAGGAATAAAACAAATTTTTCCATTGACCTTGCCTACTCCCTCACCGTCATATCCATAATCTTCTATAATTGTTTCCATATACTATATTTTACCTATTTGTTATATTTTGCTTTCTATATATTGAAGAATTCTATCTCTACCAATTCCTTGTTGACTGCTACTTAACAACATAATATCAGGTCTTACCTTCAGTCTTTTCGCAATCATGTTTATTTGGTTATTTTGCTTACTTTTTGCAACTTTGTCTGCCTTCGTAACAATAATCATAAACGGAATATTATTATATATCAAAAATTCAATCATCTGCTGGTCCTGCATTGTAGGGTCGTGTCTAATGTCCAACAATAGAAAAACAGATTGCAAGGAATTTGATTGTTTAATATACTCACCTAGAAGTCCAGACCAAACATCAAGTTGCCCTTTACCCACTTTAGCATATCCATATCCTGGCAAGTCTACAAATCGAAAAGAGTCATTAATATCAAAATAATTTATCATTTTAGTTTTACCAGGAGTTGAAGATGTTTTAGCAAGTGCTTTGTTTCCGGTCAAATAATTAATAAGTGATGATTTCCCAACATTGCTTCGCCCTACAAAAGCGAATTCAGGAACACCATCACTCAATATATCTTGTATATTTACTGCACTTGTTTTATAAACTGCCTTTTTTATTATCATGTTTTGATTTTATCATATATTCACCAAAAAAGCAAACATATAACAAAAAAAATAATGCTCTTTATAAGAGCATTATTCTAAATAATAATTTTATGCAACTTCACATATAAATCTTATTGTGATTGATTCAAAATCAGAAACACCTAGTGTGCTTGCGACATCAATTAAGTCAGCATAGGTTGCAGTTTGAATGTCGTCGCTATAGGATACTGGGAATGCCATGCTGTCTATATAGACATTTATTCCAGTTATTGTTGCTTTAACATAATCGCCATCTACCCCATTCTCTCGAACGTATAGGTTATCAACATCAATGTTTTGGAAGAAATCTTCAAATACAATATCTTCAAGTTGAGCAAATCCTTCAGCATCGTTATCCTCAAAGATTATATATTGACTTTCGCTATTCCTAATGGATGTGTAACTGCCATCACCATTTGATGTGTAAACACTCCACATACCGCTATTTTCATAGCCAAAACCTACAACCCACGAGTATTCTCCATACTCCTCGTTTGCTTGCCATAATGCAGTAACTGTGATTGGCTGTTCAGCCGCAGCAGCAATTTCTGTGCCAAGTGAGAAACCATCTTCGGTCACATAATCAATACCAATAGATTCTACATTTCGTGGATAGTATGTTACATTGTTATAAACAAGTCCTACGAAAGTATAATAGTCTCTCGTCTTTGTATAACCAGCACCAAATAGGTTTGAAGCATTGTAAGGCAATGTGGTTACTTGGTCAGTATCAATTGCGTTATATTGAACATTTACTGTGTAATCAATAATCTCTACATTCATATACAAGTTGTAATTTTGTCCAAATACCAAATCTTGTTTTGTAAATTCTTCTAATCCAGAATCTGTCCAACCAATAAATCTCATACCCATTCTACCAAGTAGTGCAATGTATTCGTCAAGGATTTCGTTTGTTCCTTGTTCAAGAAGTTCGTATTCCTCAATATCCTCTTGGTATAATTTTACAGTTGCAATCAATTGCTGAGTCTCAGCACTAACATTAGTATAGTAATTTATAACAGTATTTGTCATTTCTTTAATGGCAAGAACAATTCTTATCTCACCATCAACAAATGGTATATCATTGATTGTTGAGACCGCTATATCATTATATTCCCAAGAATCAAACTCAAAATGTTCAGGAATGTTTGCTAGCACATCAGGGTCAGTAGCAGAGAGCAATGTGTATGTTGAATAATCCTCTCTTCTTACCCTTTCTTGTTTGATAAGTGTGCCATCTTCTGTATAATAGTTGATTTGGGCAATTTCAATCTTTGTTTCGTCGAGATAGAGAGAAACTCTACCTTGTTTTACAAATTGAATTTGGGACAATGTAGTTACAGGCTCGCCTTCACTATCAAGCCAAGTGTTAAACTCATATCCTGGTGTTAAATAACTTGCAATGTCGTCAGCCCCGAGCAAAGAATAAGACGATGTATTGTATTCATTTTCTGACAAAATCTTTTGTTCAATAACTGTTCCTCTGTCTGAGTCATAATAGGTTATTGTCATTTGATTTGACCACATTGGCTCAAGTGTCAAAGTGATATAGTTGTTTTCACTATCCCTATTTGCTTGAGTAAATGTTGCATTGTTATATAGAGTCGTCTCGTCGCCTACAACATACCATCCAAGGAATGATACATCTTCAGTTTTATTTGTAGGAACATACAATGCATCTCCATATTTTACTAAATCTGTTTCATACTCGATAGGGCTACCATCATCATATTCTCCACTATATACAATGTCAAATTTTTTAATATTTTTAATTGCTGTGACATTTGTATTTGCCCTGATCGAGAAGGAATATTTAGTAGCCGTCTCTTTAGGTTTTGAAGAATCAGTAACCTGTTGGTCAGTTCCTAAAAACCACCCATCAAAATCATAAACTACCGAGTTGGTATCAGGATAACTTAGTGTAATTAATGAATTTTTCTTTACAGTAATTGAAGTACCAAATTCAACCACAACAGGTGACTCGTTATCTATTTGTAAAGTTACGACCGAAGGGTAATCCTCTTCGTCTCCTTCGTATACTTCACCGCCCTGAAAAACTGTAAGTTCAACAGGAACTGCCTCTGTTACGCATAGTGCTGCACCAACAACTATTAAAGGCAAAAGCACTACAAGCGCACAAATTGTTAAGATTTTAATTAAATGCTTAGACATAAATCCCTCCATGTTTAGACACATTATATCACATTTATTTTGCTTTTTCAATAGGTAAATCAAAAAAAATTAAATTTATCTAAAATATCTTATGTAATTTTACATAATTTTTGCATACTTAAGGCAAATTATCGCTAAGATGTCTTGTTTTCAATCACTGCCAATATTTTGACAAAATAAATTTCTTTAATACATCTTATAATTTAGTATAACACTTATAATTTATTTTATCAAACAAATAGAAAAATATTTTCAACAAAATTATATATATTTCTTTCTTATTCAAAAGGATACAAAATTAATGAAAAAAGTTATTCTCTGTTCATCCTTTATTATTTGGTGATTTGCATCCTAAAATTTGACTTAACTTTTGTTACAAACTAAGTCGCTAATAAAAATAGGCACCATATCTTGTGATATAATACCTATTCTTAATACTGCTGGTGGAGAATATCGGAATCGAACCGATGACCTCTTGCTTGCAAGGCAAGCGCTCTAGCCAGCTGAGCTAATCCCCCATGCATATTTTATCAATGCTCTTAAAGATTAGCACATTTTTCTTACTTTGTCAAGACTTTTTACAAGTTTTTCAAAAATTATTGATTTTTCTTATTGTCGTCTCCAAATAGAGAAGTAAAATATTTATTTTTAAGTTGCTCTGCCTGTTCTTCGTCAATCACGCCATTCCCCTTCATTTGCTTAAGTTCTTCAATCTTGTCATTAAAAAGTTTTATTTTCTTATCAACGTCGCTTTCCCCATTTAATTCGTGTAAAATCACTGCGCTTATTGCAAAAAGAAAAATCATGTACAAAACATAAATTATTGCATCAACAAGCAAAAGAGAAACTATATATCTTAGTATATAAATGGTAAATATAATAGCAATGACAAAATCTATACCCATAGCAAAATATGCATAGGTTTTTGCGTTTTTATTGTTTATCACGGCATATTTTATAGCAAAGGCATAAAATACAGCACTCAAAATACTTAATCCTATTATAAATATGCTACAAATAAGAAATCCTACATCAGTTTCTGATGTTGCACTGGATGCTGTGTAATGGTCAGCAAGTCTATAAATAAAATATATACAATTGAGTATCATACAAAATATAGCCAGCACACTTGCAGTTGTTGTACGTTTATAAATACTAATTCCCATAAACAATCTCCCTTATGACCTATGTTACATCATTTCTATCTATAAGTCAACCTTTTTAGAGTTCTTTGCTATCTAAAATAATTGTAACAGGTCCATCATTTAACGCATCTATTTTCATGTCTGCGCCAAAAATTCCTGTTTTCACCATAATATTTTCCTTTTCTAAAAGCATTTGCCCTTTCATATAAAGTTCATTTGCCCTTTCAGGTTTTTCAGCATCGATGAAACTAGGACGATTTCCATGTCTACAGTCTGCATACAGTGTAAATTGACTTACAAACAAAATTTCTCTATTGACATCCTTGACCGACAAATTCATTTTTTTGTTCTCATCCTCAAAAATACGAAGTTTAGCAATCTTAGAAGTTATCTTTATCAAATCACTTTCATCATCTCCTTGACCTACTCCCAGGAAAACAACAAGACCTCTTCCTATTTCTGATATTAATTTACCGTCAACTTTTAAGTTTGCAGATAAAACTCTCTGAACTACTGCCCTCATATCTCTCCTTACTATTTGTTGATATTGATAAGTTTGGTATCAAAAAACATTCCATTTTTGTTATGTATGTTTAAAAATTAAACTTATCTATTTTGCCAAGATTATCTACCTATATCTTGTCTTGAAAACTTGGTATTGTAAGTCTTTCTTCTTAAATTTATCACTGACAGACTAATCATCAACATTTATAACTATGTTCTTGCTTTTATAGTATAGTGTAAATAACTAGAATTTGTCAACCAAGATGTTTACCTTTAATATATTTTCTAATTTTAAAACCTTTTAAATATTCTTTAAAAAACCTAGCATTCTTTTGCTAGGTTTTAACGTTTTTATATAGAATAGGCAAGACTGATTTCCTCATTGCAAGTGTATTTTGGAACTTCATTTGACTTTTTGTAAGCCTTGTCTCTCTCTGATTCTTTTTTCAAAATATATCCAGCACTCAAAACAGTGCTCGCTGCACAAACAGAAGCCATGCCTAGTGCAATATTACCTACAAGTTTATATTGCGAATAAACTTCTTTTAAGGCATTTGGAACCCCTGAATCCATAAATGTTCCCTCTACAAACTCGTAGGTTTGAATTTCGTTGACCTTCTCCTGCAGTTCGTCTATGGTGGCAATATTGCCATCAAGATATTGATCAATTAGTTTATAAACCTCATCAATAACAGCCACTCTATATTCAAAGTCGTTGTTTGCAAAGTTAAACATCACCTCATCTCCAATTTTGAAAAACGGAATACTGCATCCCACAAAAACTAATCCCGTCACAGCAGATGCAATAAGCGCCTTTAAAGCACAACTTTGTGCTAACTTTACATTCTTTTTACTTTTAACTAAAACTTTGTTGTTCTCTTTTGAATTTTTCATATTTTTGCTCCAATTTTATTCTTTAGTTCAACTCTGGTTCTTCGTATTCAACATTTTCTTCATCTATTTGTGCAGAGCCTTCACCACAAACAAAATCATAAGCATAAGTTGGTGGTTTATTGCGATATAATGAAGCATTATTCGCAGTCACCCAAATATAATTCCCACAACATGAAGTTGTAAATGCAGCAGAATCAGACTCGCTATCACTCCAAGACTCAATAGTATGCAACACATGATGTCCGCCCTCGTCAATTACCACATAATGAAGAGTGTTTGTGCTGTTTGTACATCCATCAAGGCAATTTCTGTTTCCAAGACAAGAAGTTGCAGTAAGCATTGTAAGTGGTGCAAGTAAGATTATACCAATTTTCTTAAGTTTCATAAATTCTCCTTTTTTACAGACTTATTATAAGTCATTTTTTTTAAATTGTCAATACTAGTTTTTTATTATTTACAGATTTTTTGCATCTATAAAAGTCATACTTTTCATAATATTAACCACAAAAGAAAGATTCGCTTTGTAATTTTTTGTCTGCATATGTGAGCGATATATGCTAGAATTGTATAATTCGTACAGCAAAATCATATATTCATTTTGGTTTTCAAATATAAAATATTTTATAAAATGCTCTTCACTTTCAGCAAGCAATTTTGATTCTATGGTTTTATAACCTCTTTGCTTTGCAAGTTGCTCCGAATCATATTCGGATAGACTATCAAAGTCGTGACTATTTGCCTCTTGAGCAATCTCGTCAATCCACATAACATCATTCGTTTTTGAATTCCCAATAATTGCAACACATGGCTCCATGTTTTTGCTGTCTATGTTAAACCCTTTGAAGAACTCTTTTTTGTTGTAGACCACAACATCATTTGGCACATTAAATACCAGATTTTTCTCTTTAATAATTATATCCATATTTACTCCCTAAAGAATTTTTATATCTCTTGCTAAATATCCATGACATGAGATACACATCTATCTAACAAGTGCCACTTCCACATTTCTATCTTCAAGACACTCATCAATATCTTTCTTCTCTTTTAAGTATAACCCTGCAAGTACTACACTTGTACCCAAAACAACATTGGATGAGATATTGATATATGCAAAAGTATTTTGTAGATTTGAAACGTTTTCATATTCATAGCGATATACACTTGAAGAATTTTTCAAGATACTCAAAGCATTTTCTTCGGATACAATATCTGCAATCTTATCAATCTCGTCATTCTTAATTGCCTGTTCAATAGACTCTGTAACAGCAGTTTTATATTCATCACTATTTACAAAATCTCTTCTAATTCTTCCTACATCATCACTTAAGTCGAGTAAATGAATTAGTGATGCAAGCGCGCAAATTCCAGATACTACAATACCAGCAATAGAAACTTTGCTGATAACAGATGCTTTTTTTCTTTCCTTGAGAATGGCATCAATAGAATCAAACTCTCTTTTTCTTTTCATGTTCTCTCCTAAATACAGGGTTATTCTACCACAATATCTTCCTATTGTCAATACCCACCAATTAAAATATGGCAAAATGATTGTATGAAAGAAAAGCCATTTAAAAAGCATTTATTTTCCATACACTGTAATATTAAAAGAATAATCATTTTAACGTCTCTAAAAAGCAATTAAAAACTTCACTATAAAGAAAGTGTATGCTTAATTGACAAGTGTACAGCAAACATCATATTAAAAACACCAAAACTCAACTAACTCTCTTGTCTTTTATTTTTTTTACTTGTGTTAATCTTTAAAAACCACATATCATGCCTTTAGGCAAAATATGTGGTTTTAGTATATTATTCTCTTTCTTTATACTCTTCAAGTTCTTTTAATTCTTGTTCAAGACAATATTTTTTGTACGGTCTAGACAAATTCTTATCAATAAACTTTGCAAGTTCGGCAACGAATTTATTTCCAACTGCTCTTATTTCGCGTGATAAATCTTTATCTATTTTATTTTGGTAGTTTGTTGCTAAATCTGCTATCTCATTTAACAAATCATCTATATTCGTTGCAGTACTTTCCTTTGCACATATTTGCTTTATCTGCTTAAGGATACTTACCTTGTAATCAGTTCTATTGTTGTGCTTTAATTCTTGTATTTGCTTGTCATAACCTTTAGCCATCTCGGTTATTTTTTCAATTAAATCATTCTCTGAAATAGGTGCCCTATCACAATAAGATTCTTTGTCACCAACAAAATAAAATTTGAGATAAAGTTCTCTGATAAGACTTTTTAAGTGCCTAAAGTAAAAATCATCATAACATCTATAAATTGAAATATTATCAACCCATTCGATATTCTCACCTATATCACTTTTATTATCTACTGCTTTTTGAAATTTACCTATGATATCTTTTAATTTTTCTTGATAATCTAAATATCTATCCATAATAATTTATCCTTTTAATTATATTTATTGTAATATTATTTATCTTTTTGTCTACACAATCTTTCAAAATCGTCTAAATAATCAATCGTAATAAAAAGGTAAAATTTTGTATTCGATTTATCACTCTATCTTATTATTCTCGCTATATCGCCTTACATATTTAATACTATCATAAGTCGACCTAAGCAGAACTTCAATTGTATTTGAGTAAGACTGATGGTCATACATACTATGTAATGAGTGTGTTAAAGTATACAAATTCTCAAGAATTTAATAAAATTTTATGATAGTAAAATTTTATCATCACATAGTGTATAGTACATTTTTATAATAATTCAATCTCATCTACATTGTCTTTCAATTGATTGTTTACAACTCCTGTTTTTGAACCTACTTTTTCTCTGACAATTTCGGTAAAACTTGAATGTTCTCCACGTATAAATTTAGCATACACCTCTTCCTGAGTAAGATCAGTGCCCTCAACCTCTATTCTTGCTCTGCATGACTCTAAAATTATATTACCATCAACTGCCCTGCCTTGAAGTGTGTCAACAAGGAAATAACTTACTCCTCTTGTCTCGTCCTTTACAACTTGTGAAATACTTGTAGTAACAGCACCTGAATTGATAAATGTTGTACTACCATGCGAGAACAATCCATACATATCGGCATCACCTACTACCTCAGGTCTTGTATATCTATATTCTCTTGAAATAGAATTGTTCATTGTGCTAGCCTCGGCTATATTTTCGATTTCACAAGCATAGGCATTGTTTACCGCATTGTTGAGTTGATTGTAAACCTCTACCATTGCTTCTTTTGTAGTATTTATTCTGCCACTTTCAGAATAGTTCCAAATATTTAAATCCCCAATACCTATATCGTGCTCTGGCGAATTGTAAGAACCAGCCCTCTCTGTTTGCTCGGCACTATTTACCGCATTTAATATATTTCTTGCCTGAATTTCTGATATATTGAAGAAAACATTTAAATAATTGTTCTCCTTAAGTCCTGCAACTTGCTCTACGCTTGTACTTCCAAAGGCTTTTAAAATATAATCATTCTCGCCTTGTGCAAGTTCCATAGATGCAATATCAAAATTTGATAGGTTTGCCTTATTTGCAACAGTCTGTCCTAACTCTAATCTTTTATTGCTAATATCGTTATTTGCATTATTAAGATTACTATCAATGACTGCCCAATTTATAACATGACCTACAAGTCCTAACAAAGTAACACCAGCAGCCCCTAAAACACTACATAAAGTAAATATAGCAACATCACTTCCATCTATATAAGAAATTTTTTCTTTTATCTTCTTTGCAACACTTTCATACCCATATTCTTTTCTTCCCATTCTAAAAGCCTTTCTAAATTCCCTAGGTAACTTTCGTGATTTTTTGTATACCTCACTTGAACAACCTTTTAATACCTCTTCCAATTGCTTTGGATGGTCAGCACCTTTTTGTATAAGTGTTTCAACAATATCAGTTCGCCCTTTTTTAATTGCGCTTAAAATAGGATTTTGCAAATTTGGGTCTGCACCATGTTGGCATAGCATCTTTACGACATCATTATCATAATTTGCATGATACTCCGTTTTTGCGTTTTCAATTGCACACAAAAGAGGTGTCTTACCATTTTCATTATAATTTGGGTCTGCACCTTTACTTAAAAAATACTTTGCACCACTTTCTTGTCTCTCCTTTAACGCAAAAAGAAGTCTTTTATTGATTTCATCCTTTCCAATTAAGTTATTATTTATAAGTACATCAAAAATTTCTATATTTCTCCCAGTATAATATTCCCAACTATATTGTATGGTATCTAAATATGAGACTGAAGATTCTTTGAATTTCTTCACAAATTCATCATCAATTTTATCTTTATTCTCTTCAATCAGTTTTTGCAATTTTTCTGCATTCTCATCTTCAATTTCATGTAGCAATAAGTTTTCTAATTCTTCCATTTTCCCTCCTAATTTGATATGAAAATCTTATTAACATTATTTTACCATAAAAGGTATTGTTTGTCAATAATCTCATAGATAAAATTGTGTAAGTAACCAAAGAAACCTAATGTAACAAAAAAGTAGGCATTTTGATTTCTGCCTACCTCTTTATCTCATTATTTTCGCTCTTCATTAGTTTCCATAAACAATATTTGTGGCATTATCACTTAAAAATTATCATTACTTATACCTCTTCACTAATCAAAAATCATAATAAAGTGTATACTGAAAGTTTGTATCTATAAAAATATAGGGTTCATTTTAAAATTAAAATATGCTATAATTTTAAAAATTTAAATATATACTATAATCTAAATTGATATATTTATTTGTTTTTGATTTTATTTCACTTAATAGTTTATTCGCCGTATTGTGTGCCAAATCATACTTCGCTTTTGTAATTTTTCCATCACATAGTGCCTTATCAAGTTCGCTTTCGTCAGCAATAAAAACTTCCCCATTTAAAATTATTACATCAAGATAAAGGTCATCATAATATGGTATTTTACTTTCTTCGTCTATGCCATTGCCATTTGTAATATCAAGATAATATTCTATTATTTCTTTTTTGTCATTGAAATAAACTCTTATATTATAGTTTTCGTTTAGAGGAGTTATCTCCATGATATAATAATTATTATCCATCAAAACAGTACCATTTGAAGTTATAAAAGGGCTTTTAACTTTTTCAATCTTTTTAGCGCAAACGACAAAATCATTACTTTCATCGTAATAAAGTCTAAATTGATATGCACATACATCTCTTAAATATGTTTTACTTATAATTTTCTTTCTCATAATAATATAATATCACAAAATTCTCTCAAAATACAAATATTTTATAAGAATTAAAAATTACACATTTAGTTACTTAATAATGTTATAAAAATTTCACTTTGCACTTCTATCAAGAGCAAACAAGAATTGAAATTAGTTATTAAAAGTGTAAATTCTCACATTTTACGAACATTGACTGTATATAAACTTTAATTCAATACCCGTGGGGTGCGAAGAAAAATTGTTCTATAATATTCATGAGGGTGTGGAGAAAAAAATAGAAATCATAGTTTATTAAAACTACGCAAATAAAAAATCATTACATTTATATCGGATTTATTTGATATTTTTGTAATGATTCTTTCTTTTAAGTATTCTAAAATCTTTAACTTTATAATATTCAACTAAAATAATATTAATAAATTAAATCAATTCAACAATTGCCATTTCGGCACTGTCGCCTCTTCTTTGTCCAAGTTTTACAATTCTAGTGTATCCACCGCCTTGTCCAACTTCCTTTATTCTTGCTGAATACTTTGGTGCATAAAGGTTGAATATCTTCTCAAGAAGTGGATGGTTGATTCCTTGTGTTCTTGCTTCAAATGCAGAAAGAGACTCTTTTGGTTGTCGTTGTTCTTGTCTATCCATAAGATAAGCCATCATTGCTCTACGTGCTTGCAACTTTTTTGGTCCATCATTAGAAACGGTTTTCTTAACCTTTATTCCCTTGTCGTCTTTAACTTCTTTGGTAACTTTAACGATATCTTCATAAGAGTTTATTGCAAGAGTTAAAATCTTTTCTGCCTTACTTCTAACTGCCTTAGCCTTAGCAAGAGTGGTTTCAACTTTACCAAACCATAAAAGGTCTGATACAAGTCCTCGTAACATAGAATTCTTTTCTTTACTTGGTCTACCTAATTTTGCATTAGCCATTATAATTCTCCTTTTAGTTTAATCTTCGTCCTTACGAAGTGAAAGTCCATAACTTTCAAGTTTAGCAATAACCTCATCAATAGATTTGATTCCAAGGTTCTTAACCTTAAGCATATCACTTCTAGATTTTTTGATAAGGTCTTCAACAGTGTTGATACCTGCTCTTTTCAAGCAGTTATATGAACGAACAGAAAGATCCATATCTTCAATAGGAAGTTCAAGAAGTTTAACCTGTTTATCTTCTTCACGAGAAACCAAAATATCAGTGTTTGCAATTTGTGAGCAAAGGTCAACAAATAGATTGATATGTTCCATAACTATTTTACCAGCAAGTGCGACAATCTCTCTGGCTGGAGTTGTACCATTAGTCTCAACTTCAAGAGTAAGTTTATCATAATTTACACTTTGTCCCACACGAGTGCTTTCCACATTGAAATTAACTCTTTTAACAGGTGAGAAAAGTGAATCAATTGCTATATAGTCAATATCATTAAATTTGTTTTTATTCTCTGTATTTGGGACATATCCCCTTCCATTTCCTACCATGAGGTCAAGGTCAAGTACAGCACCTTCGTCCATTGTACAGATATGAAGATCAGGGTTTAAAATTTCCACCTCTGAATTTTCTTCAAAATCTCTGGCGGTTACCTCGCCTGCACCTGTCTTTCTAATGTGGAGATAGGTAACATAATCTTTGCTCTGGTCTCTACATTTTAGAGCAAGTTCTTTTAAATTTAAAATAATATCAACAACGTCCTCTGTTACACCCCTGATTGTTGAAAATTCATGAGAAACACCAGCAATTCTTACTGCAATTCCAGCAGAACCTGGCAATGCAGAGAGTAAAGTTCTTCTTAAAGCGTTTCCGAGTGTAATTCCATAGCCCTTTTCTAGAGGCTCAACAATAAACCTTGCAAACATTCCATTATCTGTTTCTTCACAAGATATTCTTGGTCTTTCCATTTCCATAATATTAAAACCTCCCTATTATCTTGAATAAAATTCAACGATAAGTTGTTCTTTGATATCAGAGTCGATATCTTCTCTGCTAGGAAGTGATAAGATTTTCCCAGTGAGTGAATTAGTATCAAATTCAAGCCACTTAGGCATAACAATTTTTGCTCCCCTAAGTTCCTTAAAATTGACATTTTCTTGCTTGTTTTCTTTAACAGCAATTACGTCACCAACTTTAACTTGATAAGAAGGTATATCAACACGTTTGCCATTGACAGTTATAAGTCCATGGTTAACCATTTGGCGACATTGTTTTCTGCTTGCTCCAATTCCCATTCTATAGACAACATTGTCAAGTCGTCTTTCGATGAGAGTAAGCATAACCTCACCGGTTACACCTTGCATTTTATTCGCTTTTTCATAGTATTCTCTAAATTGATTTTCTAGAATACCATACATTCTTTTAACCTTTTGTTTTTCACGAAGTTGAGTGCCGTATTCTGAGAATGCCACTCTTCTTTTAGAGTTGCCATGTTGTCCAGGAATAACAGGACGTCTTTCCATAGCACACTTTTTAGATGTACATCTTTCACCCTTCAGAAAGAGTTTACATCCCTCACGTCTACATTGACGGCAATCAGGTTCAATAGTTCTTGCCATTTAGCCCATCTCCTTTTAAATTCTTCTTACTTTAGGAGGTCTGCAACCGTTATGAGCGATTGGAGAAACATCCTTTATCATGGTAACATTAAGTTCGCAGTTTGCAAGAGAACGAATTGCAAGTTCTCTACCACTTCCTGGTCCTTTCACAAACACCTCAACAGATTTAATACCATGCTCTTTTGCGACTTTTGCAGCATCTTCTACGCAAGATTGTGCAGCGAATGGTGTGCTTTTCTTAGAACCTTTAAGTCCAAGTTTGCCCGAACTGCACCAAGACAAAACGTTACCGTCACAGTCAGTAAAAGTTACAATAGTGTTATTAAAGGAAGTTTTGATATGAACTTGTCCTGCAGAGATATTTCTGCTAACTCTCTTCTTTGTAGTTTTTTTGTTTTGTGTATTTTTAGTAGCCATATTTTACTCCTTATTTACCTTTCTTTGAACTACCAGCGATAACTTTCTTAGGACCCTTTCTAGTTCTTGCATTATTTCTAGTGTTTTGTCCACGAACTGGAAGTCCCTTTCTATGACGAATGCCTCGATAACATCCTATTTCGCTAAGTTTTTTAATGTCCATGTCGACTTTTTTACGAAGTTCACCCTCAACAATGAGGTTGTGCTCAATATAATTACGAAGTTTAGCAACTTGATCATCAGTCAAATCTTTAACTCTGATATCAGCACTGACACCAGTTGCCTCACATATTTTGTTAGAAGTATCTCTGCCTATACCATATATATAAGTAAGACCGAGTTCTAATCTTTTTTCTCTGGGTAAATCTACACCAGCAATTCTTGCCATTTAACTAATCCTCCATTTTTAATTTTAGCCTTGCACTTGTTTGTGTTTCGCACTTTTAGAGCAGATGACCATAATCTTTCCATCTCTCTTGATAACTCTACACTTATCACAAATTGGCTTTACAGATGCTCTAACTTTCATTTTTGTCTCCTTTTTAGCCCTTATCTCTCCAAGTTATACGCCCTTTTGTAAGGTCATAAGGGCTCATTTCGACTTTTACTTTGTCTCCTTCAAGAATTTTAATGTAATTTTTACGTAATTTTCCTGAAAGATAGGTTAGGATTTCATGACCATTAGATAGACGGACTCTGAAAGTAGTGTTTGGCAATACTTCAACCACTACCCCCTCAAATTCGATTACATCATCTTTTGACATGACTTTCTCCTTTTAATTTGATGAAATTTTTAATTGCCGAGTTCACTCGGTCGTTATTGTCTAGCAAAACTTGCTCGTCCAAAGTCTCATTGTCATATAATTTTATATGTTTGAAACTTTTCTTTTTGGGCTTATCCTTTTTAAGCCTTTTTCCATCTGATAAATATGCAAACTTATCATCTAGATTGACAATTATAAATAACTGTCCTTTTTCTTTTCCCGCTTTTGCTATGACTAAATTGCCTATTCGAAACATTGTTCCCTCTTAAAGTGTAAGTATTTCAACACCATCCTTTGTTATATGAACGGTGTTTTCATAATGTGCAGAAGGTTTGCCGTCTCTGGTGACAACCCCCCATCCATCCTCTATGAGCCAAACTTCTTTTCGTCCCATGTTAATCATAGGTTCTATTGCAAGGCAGGCATTGTCTGTTACTATTGGTCCATCAGTAACCTTGCCATAGTTTGGAACATTTGGTGGCTCATGCATACTTTTGCCTATCCCATGCCCAACAAGTTCACGCACAACTGAAAAACCATTTTTCTCTGCGTATTCTTGTATTGCATGAGAGGCCTCGCCTAGTCTATGCCCCACCTTAAGATTTTTTACTCCCTCAAAAAAACATTGTTTAGTGACTTCAATCAACTTTGCTTTCTCGGGAGAAATATGCCCAACAGGAAAAGTTCTAGCGGCATCACCATTTAATCCCTTGTAGTTTACAACAAGGTCAATACTGATGATGTCTCCTTCTTTCAGGATAACATTTTCATTTGGAATTCCGTGTACAACCATATCATTCACAGACGAACAAATAGCAGCAGGAAAACCTTCATATCCTTTACATGCGGGATATCCACCACAATTAATTATATACTTTTCTACGAGTTTGTCAAGATCTTTTGTAGAAATACCTGGTCTTATTAGTTTTTCACAATAATTTAAGGCATCTCTCGTGATTTGACACGCCTTTTTCATTAGGACAAGTTCAGAAGGAGTTAAATTGTTCAATTCTTCGCCTCCAACTTCTCAAGAAAAGTTTTAACCGGCCTATATGTCTCATCAGGCGAACCTGCCGAGGAGACTTTAAACAGCCTATCACTGTAGAAGTTTATAAGTGGTGATGTATTTGTTTCATAAACTTCCAGACGATGTTTTATAGTTTCAGGTTTATCGTCATCACGCTGAATCAATGGAGTATTACATTTTTTGCAAACTTCTTCAGGATTATCTTCAGTACTGTAAATTTCACTACAATTTGGACAAGTTCTTCTCGAGGAAAGTCTCTCAATAATTATCTCATTTGCAAGTTCAACTAGTATTACTGTGTCGATCTTTGAGATTGTTTCAAGCGCTTCTGCCTGAGCAACTGTTCTTGGAAAACCATCCAAAATAAAACCTTTTTTACAATCCGACTTTGATAGTCTATCTTTAACGAGTTCAACAGTCATTTCATCTGGAACAAGTCCGCCACTTGACATAATGTATTTAACTTTATGTGCGAGAGGACTGTCTTCTTTTACAATTGCTCTAAACAAGTCTCCAGTAGAAATCTGTGGAATATCAAAATCTCTTGAGATTTTTTTTGCAAGTGTTCCTTTACCACTACCTGGTGCCCCTAGAAGAATAATTTTCATGTATACTCCTTTTTGTGATTCTTCAAACTAAACTTTATCCATTTTGTAAATGATGCTATCTGTAACATGCTTGAGGGAAATAAATTAATTTTTAGTTACAGACATAACAAATTACAAAACTTTAAAGTTTAGTTTTATCACTATGCTTTACGAATTTAATCGTTTAAGCCAAATT
The DNA here is from genome assembly GCA_944350275.1 of uncultured Clostridia bacterium. Taxonomy (GTDB): domain Bacteria; phylum Bacillota; class Clostridia; order Christensenellales; family UBA1242; genus Caccovivens. Next base: position 27,177 of record CALVOK010000045.1, read on the forward strand.
AAAGATTGTTGTTTAACTTAAAAAACCTTTATGATTTCTTACAAGCATTTGTGCAGAAAGTTGTTTTTCAAGTTCAAGAGCAACGGACACAACAATCATAAGTCCAGTTGTACTAAATGCATTAATTAGTATTGCCGCTCCAGCATAATCTCCTATTGCTTTAAACGCAAGTGATGGAATAAGTGCAATAACAGCAAGCATCAGTGCACCAAAGAAAGTAAGTCTATTTGAGGTCTTTCTAAGGTAATCTGCAGTTGGCTTTCCTGCTCTAATACCTGTAATAAATCCTCCTTGCTGTTGCAATCTTTTTGAAATATCATCTGGGTCGAACGATATTTTCGAATAGAAGAAAGCGAATACTAATATCAGAACTGCCGTCAATACAATGTAAAGCCATGAGTCAGTACCTAGCCAATCACTATACCAAGTGACATCTGGCCAAAATATTGAAATTATTAGTTGTGGGAATGTCAATAACGCGCTCGCGAAAATTATAGGCATAACACCTGTCGCGTTCAACTTAATTGGAATATGTTGACTTTGCCCGCCATACATCTTGTTGCCTTTAATTTGTTTTGCATATTGCACTTTTACTCTTTCTTCTGAATTATCCATAAAGACAATAAAAGCAAAGATAAGAATAATAGCAACTATAAACAATGCAAGGTACCATAGATATGTTATATCATTAAAGCACTCGGTAATTATAGCAGCAACTGATGTTCCAGCGGAAGAAAGAATACCTACAAAGATAAGCAAACTTGTTCCATTTCCTATTCCAAGGTCGGTAATTCTCTCGCCAATCCAAACGGTAAACATTGAACCAGCCACCATTATAATCACCATACCACAACCTACAAGCCATTCTGGAATCGCCCTTGTAAGTTCTACATCAAATGCTGTGCCTGCATAACCTACAACAATACCGACCGCCTGAGCAATTGCCAAAATCAACGCAGCAATACGGGTGTAAAGACTAAGTTTTCTTTTCCCATCTTCACCGCTTTTTGCAAGTCTCTCAAGTGCAGGTATAGCAACAGTTAAAAGTTGAATTACAATGGATGCCGTAATGTAAGGCGAGACACCTAATGCCAGCACTGAACAGTTTGCAAGTGCTCCACCTGAAACCATGTTCATAAGTTCGAAGAATCCAAATGTTCCACTTATACTCATGTCTCCAAGAGTAAAATCAGTACTAAACCCAACACATGGTATCCAGCAACCAATTCTATAAACGAGAAGAAGTAGGAGTGTGATTAAAATCTTATTCCTAATTTCTTTCACCTTAAATGCATCTATAATTGTTCTAAACATTATAACTCCTCAATTTTTCCGCCAACTTTTTCTATTTTCTCTTTTGCCTTTTTGGTAATTTTATTTGCTCTAATAGTGAGAGGCTTTGTAAGTTCTCCGTCTCCCAATATTTTAAGCCCATATTCGCTACGTTTTCCAATAAATCTTGTTTGGTACAAAAGTTCTTGGTCAATAACAGCATTTGCTTCAAAGGCTTCAAGATCTCCAACATTTACACAAGCATAACGTTTAGAGAAGTTTTTATTGTTAAATCCTCTCATTGGGATTTTCCTAATCATAGGAATATTTCCGCCTTCAAATCCAGGTCGAACACCACCGCCACTACGAGCATTCTGTCCTTTGTGACCTTTCCCGCTTGTTTTGCCTATTCCACTACCAATTCCACGACCAACCCTTGTCTTTTTTGTTGTCGCACCTTTGGCTGGTTTTAAGTTTTCAAGTTCCATAACTCCTCCTATTTAACCTCTTCCACTTTTACAAGGTGAGCCACATGGTGAAGACTACCTCTTATGGAAGCATTATCAGGGAGCATTCTGGTCTGATTGAGTTTTTTGAATCCGAGTGCTTCAATGATTTGCGCTTGCTTTGCATTATAACCAATCGTACTTCTAACCCAAGTAACTTTGAGCATTTTTTCTTGTTTTGCCATAGTGCCCTCCTATATCTCTTCAACTGCTTTGCCACGACGTCTTGCTATTTCTTCCTTTGTTTTTAAAGAAAGAAGTCCAGCCATTGTCGCTTTTACGCAGTTCATTCTATTTGAAGAACCATGTCTTTTTGTAACAATGTTCTTAATGCCAGCAAGTTCAATAACCGCACGAGCAGAACCGCCAGCGATAACTCCTGTACCTTCAGGAGCAGGTAGCAACAATATACTTGTTGCCGAGAACTTGCCTATAGTATCATGAGGAATTGTATTGTTGACAATAGGAATGTTTACTACATTTTTCTTAGCAACGGTAGTTGCCTTCTCTATAGCAGCACTAACCTCTTTGCTTTTGCCAATACCAATACCAACTCTTCCCTTTCTATCTCCAACAACTACAAGTGCAGAGAAACGAAGAGTACGTCCACCTTTAACTACCTTTTGCACACGTCTAACCTGTACTACTTGTTTATCAAACTCACTGACCTCACGTCTAGGTGCTCGTTCTCTTCTATCATCCTTTCTTTTGCCTGAGAAGTTGCCTCTTCTTGATTTAGGTGCATTTTCTACAGAATTTTGTGTTGTTTTAACATTTTCAGTTGCAATTTGTTCGTTTCCTGCCATAATTTCCTCCTAAAACTTAAGTCCAGCTTCTCTGGCACCATCAGCCAAAGCCTGAACACGTCCGATATAGATATATCCACCTCTATCAAAAACAACTTCGCTTATATTTTTCTCAAGAGCACGTTTAGCAATAGTTTGTCCAACGATTTTTGCTTGCTCTGATTTTGACTTTCCTTGACAAAGTACTTTAACATCTTTATCAAGAGTAGAAGCAGAGGCAAGAGTAACTCCTTTTTTGTCGTCAATGACTTGAGCATAGATTTGACTTAGACTTCGATAAACACTAAGTCTTGGTCTCTCACTTGTGCCTGAAACCTTAGTTCTAACTCTCTTATGACGAACCTTTCTTTCTGTATTTTTGTCTGTCTTGTTAATCATCTGAGTTTCTCCTATTTCTTGCCCTTACCGGCTGTTTTTCCGACTTTTCTTATAACTACCTGATCAGAATATCTTATTCCATAACCATGATATGGTTCAACTGGTCTAATATATTTGATTTTGGAAGCAAATTGTCCTACTTTTTGTCTATCAATACCACTAACTATGATTTCAGTTGCTGAAGGACAAGCAACTTTTATATCTTCAGGTATCTCTACCTCTACAGGATGAGAGAAACCTAAGTTCATAACAAGTTTATTTCCACTTACTGATGCCTTATAACCTACGCCCGAAATTTGAAGTGATTTACTAAAACCATCATGAACACCAACAACCATGTTGTGAGCAAGAGCCCTATATAAACCGTGTTTTGCGTTTGATGATGGAGTATCAACTGCAATTTCGAATGAAAGATTTTGACCATCAATATTTACCTTTATGACATTATCAATATTCTGTATTAAAGTTCCTTTAGGTCCTGAAACAGTCAAAATGCCCTCTTCAAACTTTGCAGTTACACCACTTGGCATAACAATAATTTCCTTACCTATTCTAGACATAATTCCTCCTTACCATACATAAGCGAGTACTTCCCCGCCTACTCCGAGTTTTCTTGCCTCTTTATCAGTAATGATGCCTTTGTTTGTAGAGATAATTGCAATGCCTAGTCCACTTATAACCTTAGGAAGTTTGTCTTTTTGAGCATATATACGGAGACCTGGCTTAGAAATTCTTTTAAGACCTTGTATAACACTGTCACCCATCTCGTCATATTTTAATGTTATTATAATATTTCTATGTTTGTTCTCTTCAACTTCATCATAAGAGACAATATAGCCTTCATCAAGAAGGATTTTTGCTATAGCGCGCTTTTCATTTGATGCAGGAATGCTAACACTTTCATGCTTAACCATTGTCGCATTTCTAATTCTGGTAAGCATATCTGCGATTGGATCTGTAACTAACATAATTTTCCTCCTTAATTACCAACTAGACTTTCTAACACCAGGTATTTCACCCTTGTTTGCAAGTTCTCTAAAGCAGATTCTGCATATACCATATTTTCTAAGTACTGCATGAGGTCTACCACAGAGCGAACATCTAGTGTACTGACGAGTTTTGTACTTCTGTGACCTTTTTTGTTTTTCTACTAATGCTTTTTTTGCCATGACTTTATCTCCTATTTAGCAAAAGGCAATCCAAGTGCCTTTAAGAGTGCTTTTGCCTCTTCATTTGTCTTAGCGGTTGTTACAAAAGTAATATCAAAACCTCTAATTTTTTCGACTTTTTCATATACTATTTCTGGGAAAATAAGTTGTTCTTTAATTCCCATAGAATAATTTCCTTTTCCATCAAAAGATTTATCTGAAATGCCTCTGAAGTCTCTCACCTTTGGAAGAGCGATTGCTGTGAGTCTGTCAAAAAACTCATACATTCTATCTCCTCTAAGTGTCACTTTAGCGCCTATCTTTTGTCCTTCTCTTAAACCGAAGTTGGAAATTGATTTTTTAGCAACTGTTACCACAGGTTTTTGCCCTGAAATAACCGCAAGTTCATCAACAGCAATATTGAAACTCTTTGAATTGCCTTTAACTTCACCAAGTCCCATATTTAAAACAATTTTTACAAGTTTTGGAACTTCGTTTACATTTTTATATCCAAATTCTTGAATTAAAGCAGGAACAACTTCCTTTTTGTACTTTTCTAAAATTCTGTTTTGTTCTTTAGCCATTGTTCACTCCTATTTTGCTTCCTTCTTTGCTGTCGACTTTTTTGATGTAGTTTTGTCCTCTACCTTTTTTGTTGTTGCTTTGGTAGTGGTCTTAGTTGTAGATTTTGTAGTTGTCTTAGCCTCTGCCTTCTTTGTTTCTTTCTTAGGCTTCTCTTCACTTGCCACTGCTTTTAGGTTTGCACCTTTTAAGTCAGATGCTTTGATAGTTTTTTTAGCCTCTTTCTTTGTTTGCTTTACATATTCTTTGTCAAGAGATGCACCGCACTTTTTACAGATTCTCACCTTTTTGCCATCAATTTCTTTATGTGAAACCCTAGTAGCCTTATTGCAAACAGGGCAGACAACTTGAACATTTGAGGCATCTATTGGAGCAGGTCTTTTGAAGATTCCACCTTTGTCTTGTTGTGACTTAGGTTTTTGATGCTTAGAGACAATGTTTACATTATCAACAAGCACTCTATTTGTTTCAGCATATACCGCAGTAACCTTACCGGTTTTACCTTTATCTTTTCCTGTGATAACAACAACATTATCACCGCTTTTAACTGTCAACTTCATTGTCATGCTCCTTTTATATAACGTCTGGTGCAAGAGAGATTATTTTCATGTAACCTTTATCACGAAGTTCTCTTGCAATAGGTCCAAACACACGAGTTCCCTTTGGCTGTTTTTGGTTATCAATTATAACAGCGGCATTATCATCAAATCTTATATGTGAACCATCTGCTCTACGAAGTCCTTTTGATGAGCGAACTATAACCGCTTTAACGACATCACCTTTCTTAACAGTTCCGCCAGGAATAGCCTTTTTAACAGAGGCAACAATGACGTCACCAATGTTTCCACTTCTTCTAAAGGAACCGCCAAGCACTCTGATACACATAATTTCTTTTGCACCTGTGTTGTCTGCAACTTTCAATCTTGTTTGAGGTTGTATCATAATTCACTCCTTTTACTTAGCCTTTTCGACGATTTCGACTACACGGAAATGTTTATCCTTAGAAATAGGTCTTGTTTCCATAATTCTAACGGTATCACCGATTCCGCAGATATTGTTCTCGTCGTGAGCCTTAAACTTCTTAGATCTTTGTACGACTTTTTTATAGATTGGGTCTTTAACTCTAGAAACGACTTTGACTACAACTGTCTTATCCATTTTGCCAGCCGAAACTACTTCACCTACACGAGTGATTCTTGAATTTCTACTTGTTTCCATCGCTCTCCCCCTTTTCTTGTAATTCTTTTTCTCTTAAAACTGTTTTAACCCTTGCAATATCCTTTTTAACATTGTGCAGAGCCATAGGATTTGCAAGTGATCTAGTGGCATGAGAGAAACGAAGATTAAATAATTCACTGTTAAGTTCTTTTAGTTTTGCATTAAGTTCTGCCACTGATAAATATTTAATTTCATTAATTTTCATCGTTCACACCACCTTTTGTAGCATTGTCATCTTTTTTTATAAACTTAACCTTACAAGGAAGTTTATGTCCAGCAAGTCTGAGTGCTTCTTTAGCAACTTCTTCAGACACACCTTCAACTTCAAAGAGTACTCTGCCAGGTTTTACAACTGCAACCCAGAACTCAGGAGAACCTTTACCAGAACCCATACGAGTTTCAGCAGGTTTCTTTGTTACTGGCTTATCAGGGAAAATTTTTATCCAAACTTTACCATCTCTTCTTGTATACCTAGTAAGAGCAATACGAGCGGCTTCTATTTGGTTAGATTTTATCCAGCATGGCTCAGTGGCAATAATTCCATATGAACCATAAGCGAGAGTATTTCCTCTAGTTGCCTTGCCTGTCATTCTGCCTCTATGAACTTTTCTTCTTTTAACTCTTTTAGGCATTAACATTATTCTTGTCCTCCTTTTTTATCAGACGACTTTTTAGCAAGTATTTCACCTTTGTAAATCCAGCATTTAACACCTATCTTACCAATAAGAGTGTATGCGGCGGACTCACCATAGTCTATATCTGCTCTAAGAGTATGAAGTGGAACTGAACCTCTAAACTGTTTTTCAATTTGAGATTGTTCATTTGCTTTAGCAAGAACACCTGCCACTTGAACTTTACAACCCTTAGCGCCTGCTTTCATAATCCTATCTGCTGCTTGTTTTAAAGCCCTCTTAGCAGCAACACGTTTTTCGAGTTGAGCAGCAATTGAGTCTGCAACAAGTTGAGCATCGAGGTCAGGTCTTTTAATTTCTTTAACATTAACAAGCAAAGTTTTTACAGGTTTTATAAGTTTCTGAATGTCTTTCTTAATGTTTTCAATTCCTGCCCCTTTAGTACCAATTATCATACCAGGTTTTGCAGTAAAGATATTTACAACAAGTTTTCCTTCAGTTCTCTCTATTGTAACCTTAGAAATAGAAGAAGTTTTATACTTTTTCATTAAGAAATTTTTAATATCTTGGTCCTCTTTAAGAAATGCAGCAAAAGATTTTTTATCTGCATACCAAGTTGAGTTCCAATCTTTATTGATTCCAATTCTAAGTCCTATTGGACTAACCTTTTGTCCCATTCTTAGCCTCCTACTACTTCATCAAGCACTATAGTGATATGTGAAGTTCTTTTGAGAATTATGTTGCCCTGTCCTTTTGCTCTTGCGCTCATTCTTTTAAATTGTGGACCGCTTGTAGCATAAGCCTCTTTAACAAACAATGTTTCAACATTTTTGCCCATGTTGTTTTCCGCATTAGCGATTGCACTCTTTAAAACTTTAAGACTTTCGTAAGCACCTTTGTCAGACATATTTTCAAGGATAGCAACAGCCTCTTCTGCTTTCTTTCCACGAACAAGGTCTAAAATGTATGTGATTTTAGATGGACTCATTCTAACATATTTAGCCTTAGCATAAGGTTTTTTAACCTCGCTGTTTCTTTTTTCAGCCTTTTGTCTAATTCTTGTAGCCATTTTTCAACCTCTATTTTTTGCCTGCTTTTGCAACAGTTGCCGACTTTTTAGTATGTCCCTTGTAAGTTCGAGTTGGAGAGAATTCTCCAAGTTTGTGTCCTACCATATCAGCAGTGCAGTAAACAGGGACATGTTTTTTACCATTATGCACTGCAAAAGTGAATCCTACGAACTCAGGATAGATTGTAGATGATCTCGACCAAGTCTTAATAGGTCTTTTAACGCCAGATTCTTGCATCTCAGCAACCTTTTTAAGTAGGCTTGGATGAACATAAGGTTTTTTCAATGTTTTGCTCATAGTATTCTCTCCTAATTCACTCTCTTAACCATTAAGCGGTTAGATTTATTCTTTTTCTTTCTTGTCTTGTAACCAAGAGCAGGTTTATTCCAAGGTGTAACAGGTGATGCCATACCAACAGGGCTCTTACCTTCACCACCACCATGCTTGTGGTCATTAGGGTTCATAGCCACACCACGAACAGCAGGTCTAACACCCATATGTCTATTTCTTCCAGCCTTGCCAAGAGATACAAGTTCATGGTCAATATTACCAACAGTACCAATTGTAGCACGGCAAGTTAAAAGCACCTTTCTCATTTCACCACTAGGCAAACGAAGTGTTGCATATTTGCCTTCTTTTGCCATAAGTTGAATTTCAGCACCAGCAGAACGTCCAAGTTGTCCGCCCTTCTTAGGTTGAAGTTCTATATTATGGAGAAGAGAGCCTACTGGAATTTTTGCAAGAGGTAAAGCGTTGCCGACTTTGATTTCAACATCTTCACCACTCATAACTTCATCCCCGTCTTTAAGTCCAACAGGAGCGATTATATATCTCTTTTCTCCATCAGCGTAGTTTAAAAGAGCAATATAAGCAGTTCTGTTAGGGTCATATTCAATACCTACAACTTTTGCAGGAATGTTGTCTTTGTTTCGTTTAAAGTCAATTATACGATACTTTTGTCTGTTTCCGCCACCTTGATGACGTACGGTAACCTTACCCTGAACATTTCTTCCAGCCTTGGAATTTTTCTTAGCAAGAAGAGATTTCTCAGGTTCTTTCTTTGTTACTTCTTCGTAGGAAGAGGTTGTATAAAATCTTCTTCCAGCGGAAGTTGGTCTATGAATTTTAATTGCCATTTTTATCCCCTCCCTAATTAAGATAGACTGTCGAAGAATGCGATTGTTTTAGAGTCAGGTGTAAGAGTGACAATTGCCTTTTTGTAGTCACTTGTCTTTCCAACCGTTCTTCCAGCCTTTGTATTTTGAGTTTTCTTGTGTCCTTTAATGATACAAGTATTAACCTTTGCAACTTTTACATTAAAAAGTTGTTCAACGGCATTTTTGATTTGAATTTTTCCAGCATCTTTTGCAACGATGAAAGAATAAACCTTGTTTGCTATGCCAGAATAACTTTTCTCAGTGAGAAGTGGTCTTATAATGATTTTTTCGTTTTCCATTATTCTGCGAATGCCTCCTCTATTTGTTTGATAGCCGACTGAGTAAGCACAACAACCTTGTTTGCAAGAATTTCATATGCATTAAGGTCGCCAGCCTCTTCAATGCTAAGACTTGGTATGTTTGCAGTAGAGAGTTTGATGTTTTTGTCATTTACATCATTTACTACCAAAACTTTGCCCTCAAACTTAAATGCGTCAAGGAATGCCTTAGCCTGTTTAGTCTTTGGCTCAGCGAAAGCAAACTTATCAAGAACTACTACCTGATTTTGTCTGATTTTTTCGCTTATAGCAGAAAGAAGTGCATATCTCTTCTTTTGCTTGTTTACTTTCTTTGAGAAATCTCTTGGCTTTGGAGCAAAGACGATACCACCGCCTCTCCATTGAGGACCCTTTGTAGAGCCTTGTCTTGCCCTACCTGTCCCCTTTTGTCTCCAAGGTTTCTTAGCATGACCTCTTACCTCACTACGTGTAAGAGTTGACTTTGTGCCCTGTCTTTGATTTGCATTGTATGCAACAACTACTTCGTGAATAAGTGGTTCATTGTATTCAACTGCGAAGAGTTCGTCAGGGAGATTAACTTGACCAACTTCCTCGGCTTGCATATTAAAAACTTTAACTTTTGCCATAATTAACTCCTTTTAACTGCCTCACGTATTGTTACCACCGAACCCTTAGGTCCAGGAATGCAACCCTTCACGAGAAGAATATTTCTTTCAGTGTCCACCTTAACAATGTCAAGGTTTTGAATGGTAACCCTCTCAACACCATAGTGACCAGGCATATTCTTGTTTTTGAATACTCTTGATGGGGTTGAGTTTGCACTCATAGAGCCGACTTCTCTATGAACAGGTCCTGTACCGTGAGTCATTTTAAGTCTGTGTTGGTTCCATCTTTGGATAACACCAGTAAAACCACGACCACGAGTAGTTCCTGTAACGTCTACTTTGTCACCCTCAGCAAAGATATCTGCTTTGATTTCTTGTCCGAGTGAATAATCTGTGCAGTTGTCAAATTTGAATTCTTTGAGTATTCTATAAGTTTCAACACCTGCTTTTTTGAATGCACCACTTCTAGCCTTGTTAACTCTGTGTGCTTTTTGTTTGTCGAATGCGACAACAAGTGCATCATAACTGTCTTTTTCGCTGTTCTTAACTTGAACAACAGGGCAAGGACCAGCCTCAACAACTGTAACTGGGATAACCAAACCTTCTGGAGTTAAGACTTGAGTCATTCCAAGTTTCTTGCCAATAATTGCTTTTTTCATTTTTCTGTCTTCCTCCTATTATAGTTTGATTTTTATATCCACACCTGCTGGAAGGTCAATCTTCATAAGCGCATCAACCGCCTTAGCATTTGGTGAATATATGTCAATAAGTCTTTTGTGAGTTCTTGACTCAAATTGTTCACGACTGTCTTTGTCTTTGTGTGGTGAACGAATAACAGTGATCACTTCCCTATCAGTTGGAAGTGGAATAGGTCCTGCAACTTTTGCACCGAACTTCTCGGCAGTATCAATGATTCTCTTGCAAGCATCATCAATAAGACCATGTTCGAAGGACTTTAATTTGATTCTAATAACTTGTGTTGCCATTAATTTTTAAACCTCCTGTAATAGCAAATCTAACCAAATCACATATTCATTTTTTAAGATACACTCTAGTTATTTCTAAATGTGAAATTTTGAGAATTTTTACTCCAAACTTTCAAATCGCAGTAAAACGAGCAAGGTTATTCGGTACTCCTTTAAAGTAACTCTAACACCCTCAAACTGTAAGGAGACAAGCAGTGCAAGGCTCTCGATTTGAAACACTTAAAGTAACCCAACCACCCTCAAACTGTAAAGAGACAAGCAGTGCAAGGCTCGGGGTTCGCTCGGGGATAGGAGTTTAGTAAGCCTAAATGACTATTCTCGAGCGGACCACAGTAAACACAGCAATGCGAAGTCTATTTGCAGTTTGAGGGTGGTACACTTATCCGCGTGTATCATGCTGCTACTCATTAAAAAATGTGATTTTTCGGTTAGTCGCCCGCAGTCTTGCCACGGACTTGTCCGCGTAAATTCTCTTTGATTGCCGGTAATCAAAGTAACCTTACACATCAACCCATATTCACAGCAATAATACTATACCAAATAAAAACAGATTTGTCAACGATTTTTCAAAAGAAATTTAAAAAAGTTTTCTTTGGTTATAATTTAATAATTTTTAAGACTTTGCAATGTGACTTGAAGATTGATAATATTGTTGCTTATCAAAATTTTAAAAGACAAACACAACTTGTAATATTGCATTTTAATTTGTATGTCATATTTTAATAGGTTTAGATTTAATATATATAATTTATATATAATATAACAGAAAAAACTAGACTTTTCAATCTAGTTTTTATGCTTTTTAAATTAGAAGTGTTTAAACTTTCTTTATTTCCCTCTCCGTACTACTTTTCCTTAAGTCCTGTTTTGGAGAGAGACAGACTGCTGGAGCAATCTGTGAATTTTAGGAGAAAGACGATTTCAAATTTTCTCCAAGTTTTTTCGAATATCAAAGTTCATCAACAGAAAATTTGAAAGCTGCTCGCACCGCACGATTGTATGCGGTGACACTAAAAGTACGGAGAGAGCCTGACGTAGAAACATAATACGCATCATAACTAAAAGACGAACTAGGTGAACGGAGCCAATAGTAATCTCCCCACTTTCTATCTGTATCACTACTTGTTGTGGCATTCCCGCCCAATAAGGTGTAGGCTTCATAATATGATAAGAGCCAGAATTTATCTGTATCTTCTCTACTATACTTTATCGTTGCTCCTGTCCAATCATCTGGTGAACCCTTTGGAAAATCTACATCCTGTGGATTTGTTGTTGAATCTGTCATATCTGTATATAAATCACCCAGTGTTCTGCCTATTATGTCTGTATATATGATATCATTATCTGGGTCTATATGTAGGTCTGTGAACATATTTGATTGATAACTTGAATTTTTTGATGGCGAGTATACTGTTCCTGCGTCTGTTGATTTGCTAGTAAAACTCTTACTTACAAGTTCTTCAATGTTCATATATTGTCTTACTGTGCTTGTTGAATAATCGTTGGCATCTATATCTGTCCAGCCATTTAATTGATGTTTGTATGGTGATGCATTTAAATAATCATTGTTCCATGAACAATATAATCCACCTACATTTGCGCTCCTGAATGCACTTGTATATGTCTCCAATATAAAGTATCCATTGCCTGTTGGTCTTGTATTTGGGTCAAAGGCAGCATAGTGTTGCCCTTCGGCAAGTACTACCTCTGTATTCTCTGCCCCAGCAACATATGCTGTTGTCTCTTCAGCAAAGTACCTCCAACGTAAATATTCACTTTCACGTTTACCTTCAGCGTTGTCTGATGTGGTTGAGTATGTTCCCATTTCAACATACCAATAGCCCTCTTCTGTATATTGACTTACTTCGCCCTCGG
>CALVOK010000046.1 GCA_944350275.1 uncultured Clostridia bacterium
CCAAGGCAAAAGTCGCGGGTCCGAATCCCGTCTTCCGCTCCATAATGGTACCATCGCCAAGCGGTAAGGCCAAGGTCTGCAAAACCTTCATTCCCCGGTTCAAATCCGGGTGGTACCTCCAAGAAGAGATATAGCGGTCATCGTTTGACCGCTTTTGTTTTGTAAAATGTACTTCGCTTTTAATATATCATTTATATTTTATTTATTTTTAATCCTCAACAATAAAAAATTGTTTACCTTTTATAAAACTTTTTAAAAATGCTTGATTTTTTATGTTTAAAATGATATATTAAAATATGTAGACACAATCATATATGAATTGTGGCGGGCAAAAACTTAACATTAACTTGTACTACAAATAGTTTGTAAATATATGTTGTCATATGCTGGTGTGGCGGTCGGGTCCCCTGAAAATTGACAAACTTTTAGGGTGAAAGTGGCAGACGCACGGACTTAAAGTCCCGTGCGAAAACAAAAACTTGTGCCACATGTACAATTTAATAATCAATATCATATGCTGGTGTGGCGGAATGGCAGACGCACGGGACTTAAAATCCCGAGGTGGCAACACCGTGTGGGTTCGACTCCCACCACCAGCACCAAATATATTAACTAAAAAGTTTTTTTAAGGATTATTTATGAAATATATAAAGATTGATAGAGATGCGGTTTATGAATTGTTGAGGGAATATTTTGTAGGTGAGCGACAAAATCTTTTTAATGAAAAAGATTTTGAAGATGCAATCCAAAGCTTTTATCTTGATGAAGATATGAATTTTACTTGTCTATTACAAGATGAAAATCAAGACAAACTTTCCGTAGATTTTGAGGATATGGAAAAATTTACGAGTAATTTACCTGTTACAACACAGAGTTTATATTCAAATTCTAAATTATATAAAACTATTTCTAAAAAAAAAGTTCAAAATATACTTGGAAAGCTTTGATTTTCGCAAAATTGAAAGTTCGCCGCAAAATCAAAATAATGAAATCGAAAAAAATTTCGTTGTTAGTCGAAACAAACAAGAATAATCCGAAATGAAAGTTGCGGATTTTTTGTTTGTACTCTTATTTCTTCTTTTTTCATTCTTCACTCTTCTTCCCTCGAATTATTTTTGAAATAAGGAAGAAAAAATAAGAAAGAAAAGTTGTGGTTGAGATTGATATTTTTGTAAACTAAAAAAGAAAGTCTCGACCTTATTTGATACCTTATATTTATGTCTACGCTACTATATATCTCAAAACAATAAATAAAAAAACATTGTATTAAAAATATTTGACAATGTTATAATATTTTGTTACTATTCTTTAAAGAGGAATACGTATGTTATTTGTAAGTCCTAAAATGCTTTTTGATGGCATGAGTAAAAAAGAAGTTTTAGAAGAAATAGAAAATATAAAAATTGAAATTAAGAGATTAGAAAAGGCTATAAAAGATAATGTTCCCTGTCCTTTTGACATGGACTGGAAAGGGCAACAGCAAATACAGCAAGATTATTTAAACTATGCAAATAAGTTGCTAAAAAAATTAAAGTGAGGTTAAAATTATTCTATGACAAATGAAGAATTAAACAAACTGCTTAATTGCGAAGAAATGAAAATTATTCTAAAAGACATCGCTGTAAACAATGACTTTCGAATGTGTTTAAATAAAGATGTGATAAAGACCTATAGATATTTTTTTTGCAGATGTTATCACACTGAGTTTTGTTGTGGATATACAGCCTCATGATTTACAAAATATTTATCACTCTCGTGAAGATTTTTTAACCGAAAAAATTAAGTCAATATTGAATATACAAAACATTGGTGACAACATAGAAAAAATTGAAAATTATTTTAATAAGATTTTGGGAAATAAACAAATCATCTTTCATGGCACCACATCCACAATGGAAAAGTTTTTTAGTGGCAACAATGATAAAAATTATGTTGTTATAAAACCCTGCCTTGCAATTGACAATATTTATCGACAACATGAGATATATTGTGCATTCCAAGGCGGAATAAGTGATTATAACAATAATAATTTTTGGGTAACAACATCCCCTTCATCTGCCTGCTTTTATTCACTGCAATCACCTGAATATTTTGCTCGTTTTGCCTCGAGGTCGGACTATTACAAGCAGGATATTTATAAATATGATAGAATTGCATATTACCGGAAAGACTATAGGGCTTGTCTTAGAAATGTGAAAAAAGAAATAAGAGAATTTAAGTTTAATTCTCGTGAGAAAAATGTTATCTTAAAAAATTTCAAAATAATGTGGAACAACATAGTTTTTGCTGATATGAAAAATATAATTTTGTATAAAGTCATTAGTTGTGACAATGAGCAACATTTCACAAGAGGCGAAAATGTCATGGAAATGCTTTTAAAATACTTTAGAGTTGTTCATTTTAGATATAATTCAGAAGCATTTAAAAAAGACTTTAACAAAATCTCTCTTCCTGATATAAAACTATATTTAAAACGACAACACCCTATCAACAATCAAAAGTTTGTGATTTGCGAAAAAAACAAAAATTATACCAGACTTTTATGTCGACTGCAAATATTCTACAAATAAAAATTATTATATTTTACAGAACAATTTACAGAACAATTTACAGAACAAAAAATATCCACTTAAAAACAAGGGTTTTGTAACACTAAATCAAAATTTAAAGGAAAACAGTATTCAGAGTTTAATCCAACTTGTAAACGAGGCAAGAGTGAACACAAAATCTGCCAAAAATTTTTTAAAACAAGATTTGCCAAATGTTAAAGATGTTATTTCATATTATAAAAAAGAGTTTGAATATAAGGTCAAAAAGTTGCAAGAGCCTCTGTCAACCTCACAAAAGTCTGCCATTGTAAAGGGAATTTGTGAGGATGTTGGACTTAAATATGTGGTAAGTTTAAAATACAATAAGTTTTTTAAAGATATCAATGTATTTAACATCTACCAATATAGAAAATATTTGGGGGTAAAACTTTTCGAACACTATGACGGAATACCTGAAATTACCAGCAAAAAACTTGATAAACTTATTGATTTATATAAACATATCTTGTCATCAGAAAATTTTGTTATAAGTAAAAACATTCCTAAAGCAATCTTTAACTTAGAAATTGAAATTGTGCAATAGATATTAATACATAAAAAACACCTCATAGTATTTAACTTGAGGTGTAATTTTTGTAAATTTACTAGCATAATTTTGATGTTTTAATAACTTTTGTATAAAACTATTATACCTTTTCAATATCCAAATTTTTTCCATGCTTGTCAACAACTTCAAAATTTTTGTTGGCATTTTTATTGTACATTTTACTAAGTTCCTCAATACATTGATTTGCAACATCTGCATTTGTACAAATCCCACCTGACATTGTATAATAATCACCATGACCTGCATAGTTTTGATATGTGATTACAGCATAATTATCAGCATCAAGATGGGTAGCATTATCAAGCATTTCAACACGTTTTCCCTTTTGCTCTTTTTCGAGTTGTTCTTTAATTGCCTTGCTACACTGATTTCTAACATAGCCAAAACCATATTCATAGTCGCCTTGTTTGTCTGAAATTTTGTATAGTTCGTCAACAAGTTTTTCTACGTCCAAATCTCTATTTAAAAACTTGTATTGTAAATATTCGTCTCGAGATTCAAACACAGGTATTTTTAACTTTTTAGGTTCATTTGACATCACATCTTTAGTATCAATTGTAGAATAGATTGCTTCTATTTCTTGATTTTCTTTAGTTATTTCGTCCTCATAAACAAATTTCATTTTATTCTCCCTTCTTTGTAATATTAGCACAAAAGAAGAAAAAAGTCAATATAAATGTAAAAAAATGATAAAATCACACAAATATTTTAGTTATAATTTGACAAAATATCCTCTTCATGCTAAAATATGAAAGTATTATAAAAGGAAAATATTATGGCTATTGTAAAAAATGAAAAGATTACATCTCGTGATGATGATTTTGCTAAATGGTATACTGATATTGTAAAACAGGCACATCTTGCTCATTACACTTCTGTTAAAGGCTGTGTGGTTTTTGAGCCATACGCTTTTGCAATCTGGGAAAATATGCAAAAAGTTCTCGACAAAATGTTTAAAGACACTGGGCATGAGAACCTATATATGCCTATGTTTATACCTGAAAGTTTGCTTTTGAAAGAGGCAGAACACGTAGAAGGATTCGCTCCAGAGGCGGCTTGGGTAACTCATGGCGGAAAGAATAAACTCGAGGAGCGACTGGCTGTCCGCCCTACCTCAGAGACTCTATTTTGTGACTATTATGCAAGCATAGTTGGCTCATATAGGGATTTGCCTAAACTTTATAATCAATGGTGTAGCGTAGTAAGATGGGAAAAATCTACTAGACCATTCCTTCGCACACGTGAGTTTTTGTGGCAAGAAGGTCACACTATTCATGAGACAGCAGAAGAGGCGCAGGAAGAGACATTGCGTATGCTTAATATTTATAAGACTTTCTTTGAAGAATATCTTGCTATACCTGTACTTGTAGGTAAAAAAACTGAAAAAGAAAAGTTTGCAGGTGCTGAATACACCCTATCTCTTGAAGCGCTTATGTATGACGGAGTTTCTTTGCAGTCGGCAACCTCTCACTATTTTGGACAAAAGTTTTCTATTCCATTCAATGTTAAGTTTGTTGATAGAAATAACAAAATTCAAAACGTTTATCAAACCTCTTGGGGTGCAAGTTCAAGAATGATAGGAGCGCTTATCATGGTGCATGGCGATGATAATGGACTTATTCTTCCTCCTAAGATAGCGCCTAAGCAGATAGTAATTGCGACTATTAGAAATGACGAAAAAGTTTTAGAGGTTGCAAGCAAACTTGAAAATCAACTAAAAGAACAAGGATACCGAATAATTTTAGACACCTCTGATAAGAGTGCTGGATTTAAGTTTGCAGAGTATGAAATGAAAGGCGTTCCTCTTAGAATTGAGATTGGACCTCGTGATATTGCAAATGGTCACGTAGTTATGGCAAGGCGTGATAATGGAGAAAAGGAAATTGTAGTTATTGACAAGGTTGTTGAGAGAGCGGAAATTCTGCTTGATAACATACAAAAATCTATGTACGAAAAGGCTTTAAAACATACTAAGGAAAGAACCTATACTTGTACTAGTCTTGATGAAGTTCGCGAAATTATGAACACGAAACCTGGATTTATTAAGGCTATGTGGTGCGGAGACCAAGAGTGCGAACTAAAAATGAAAGAAATTCGTGGAATGAAATCACGTTGCATACCTTTTGAAGAGGAACACATCTCTGACCATTGTATTGTTTGTGGAAAGAAAGCAAAGCATATGGTATACTGGGGAATACAATACTAATTGGGGTGGAACCCAAACATTTTGATAAAATTTTAAAACACAATAAAAGGATAAATACATGAAAATTAACGAAACTAAAAACTCTGAAAATTTATTAAAAAATTAAAACAAGGGAAAGATAATATTGAAGTAAAATCCGATGTCCTTTCTGAAATAGAATATCATTTATTATATGAGAAAAATGACCATGAAAAATTTATGAAAGATATGGATGATATTCATAAAATGAGAATTGAAAATATTGATATTAGTAACGACGAAGATATTGAAAGAGAATAACTTCTTTAGCGATTTTTTAATGTAGTTAGAAAATAATGTATTGGATGTTAAGTAAAATACTACTTTAATTGTTTGAAAAGTAAATTTATTAGACAACATAAAAAACGCACTTAAAAGTGTTCGTTTGAATTTTCAAACGAACTTGCAAACACTGTTTGCAAAATGTCGTTTAGACATTCTTTTAAGTGCGTTTTTGTTATATCAAATACATCTAATGGATACATGCTTTTTTTAATTCACGCAACTAACTTATTTAATCATATCTAATTTGTAATAGAACACCTGCTATGGCAACAAATATAAATAACTTGAAACTCCCCTGCAAGTTCCTTAACAACCTGTTTCGCACATTCAAGCATTTTATCATCAAGATTGACAAAGGTATCATCAAGAATCACAAAAGGTTTTTCCTTTTTGTATATTTTATTAATTAAACTTATTCTTTGACAAAATGATATTATATCTTGAAGTCCTTGAGATGAATATTCAAAATCTTTTGCACCAACATTCGTTTGTTCTTTTACAGACCACTTATTGTCAATAACAAAACGATTCGCGTCAATCCCAAACTTATTTAGTATGCTGGAAAATTCACCATTAATAGTACTTACATATCTTGTTGCGACATTATCTCTCGCACTTAAAAGATATTCTATTGTTTTATCAATGAGGTCATACTTATGCGTATAAGTTGATAGTTGGTCTTTTAATAATTCAATTTGTGATGCGAGATATTCTTCCTGACTTATATTATTTTCCATTTCATTTCTTAAATTTACAAGAGTATTTTCAATTGAGAATATGCTCAGATTTGCAGAATTTTGTCTGTTTTTTATATCATCATACTCCTCTCTTTTAGGCATCTCAACATTTTTATAATTTTCATTTAATATTTTGTCAAGGTGCTTTAGACTTTCATTCAGTTCATCTATTTGACTTTTGAAGTTTTTTGCAAGTGAAACTGACGAGTCAATCTTTGAGTTTATTTCTTTATCTTTTTTCTTCTTGATAAGGATAAAAATTACCAATACTACCATTGCAATTATGCTAAATGAAAAAATTGAAACAAAAAAAGTAAGGTCAATGATGTTAAAAGCATATAGCAATGCTGTTGTTATTGCAAGCAGTCCTAAAAGTACAAAAAAGGTTATAAAAATAATCTTAAATTTATCTTTTTGTCTACTATTCAAATTTGTAAGTGTTTTATCCTGGATGGATGATTGCCTTTCATAAAGAGATGCAACCTGACCTGTCAAATCTCTTATTTTGCTTTCAATATTGAGTTTACTTTTATACCTGTCTTCCTGCATAGAAAGTTTTTCTTTTAAAAGAGAAACATTTTCGTCAATTTGTTTTTTCTTCTCTTTTGCCAGGTTAAGTTCATCCTCTTTTTCCTCAATTTCTTTTGAAATTGCCTTTCCTCGTGTCTGAATTTGATTCAACAAAACCTTCTTCTCTTCAATTTCGCTCTTCTTTGGTATCAATCTTTTTATTTCAAGTCGTCTATCTTTAAGTTTTTTTATTGCTTTATCCACATTTTCAAGGTCATCTTGATATTTATTCACACCTGTTAAATTTGCTGTGAGTTCGCTGTTGGATGTGCTTTTGAAATTAAGTTGTGGAAAAAATGCGGTCATCAAAAAAGATTCCTCGCCTATACCAAAAATTTGTTCCCCTAAAACCTTGTTCTCTTCCTTTATTGTTTGATTGGTAGCAAAATCAAAAAGTTCAAAGGTGTCATATTCTGGAGACTTTCCAAAGGTTCGAGTAACACGAAATTTTTTACCGCCAATTTCATATTCAATATATCCTCCATATACTCCGCCCTGCCAAGACATAAATTTTGTTCTTTGCGACTTATACTGCTCGCCTCTTGTTTTTGCTCCCATTCCATAAAACATAGACTTTATAAAAATGGTAAGTGTGCTTTTACCCCAACCATTATCTTTCATTATTTCATTCAAAGAATGGTTAAAATCTAGGTCAAGATTATGTAGTTTTCCAAAGTTTTCAACGTGTAATTTCAAAAGAATCATAATGACAAATCATCTCCTCTTAATGCCTCTATCCCTATTTGACAAATTTTATTTTTAACATCCTCATCATCTTCACCATTTTCAACCAAAAGCAAAAACTCTGCCTTAAAGGATAGTTCTTCCGATTTTATCTTGTCAAAATCTATCATCAATTTACTTTTATCAATAATTTCAAAATAAAAATAATTTGATAAGTCGCTCTCGAGCATACTTAAATATTTTTCACAATCTTCACTATAATAACCTGTCAAAATAAGCCTTACCAAATCTTTAGGTTTGCACGACTTTAATTGCTCTTTTGCAAGCGAGAGAATATCCTTATATGAAGATTTACCTGTAATGTCACAAGTTACAATCATATATGAATAAGAGCAGAATTCAACAAAATGCTCATATGTACCATTTTCATCCAAAAGCACTTCAATATATCCCTTTCTACCTGTTTCATCAAAACCATTTGAAAAAAGACTGCCAGAATACGCAATATCAATATTATTTATCTTAAATATTTCATTGCTGTGAATGTGCCCAAGTGCAACATAATTTAATGGCAAGGATAGGTATTGCTGTAAGTCTACAAAGTCTCTATCATTTTTATTTTTTATGTCACCATGCAACATCAAAATATTGCTTTTCGTTTTGTCAATATTGTTTGCAAGTTCTTGCGCTGAAATCTCTCCCCAAAAAACCGTGTTGTTATATTCAAAAGATTGTTTATTATCATCTAAAATCACAAAATTTTTTGGAATACTGGTTAAATCAAACTTTTCGTCATGGTTACCCTTGATATAGATGACAGGTCTTGAAAAATGCTCAACTGCCTTATAAAAATTGGCTAATATCCTTGCTGGAACATTTTTAGAGTGAAATAGGTCACCACATATCAATACAACATCATAGTCTTTTTGATAGGCATCTTCAAATAAACTTGAAATCAACCTATTTTGTTCTTCTCTTAATTGTGTTTGTTTGTCTTGACTAAGTTTTATATTTTTTGCTCCTAAATGGATATCTGCTGTATGTAATATTTTCATAAGCACCTCAAATAAATTATAGCAAATTCTATTAATTTTACAAACAAAAAACCTCAATTTGAATTGTTAATATCAAATTAAGGTTAAAATCTAAAAATTATTTTAAAATGTTTGCGAACTACTAGTTAGCATAATTTTTATATATTAAATAATAATTACGTTTTTAAATATATGAAACTGATACATTTCCATCAGTGGAAACATACATCAGACTTCCTGTATCCTGCTCACTGTTGACATTTATAAATAATGGGTTTGTAAAGTCGGTGATGTAGAATTGTATCTCAACTCTTGAGTTATCTTTCTCACCACTTGAATTTCTAAATTCTGCCATGCACTTAAAACCACTTCTTATTTTTATGTCAATTCGCCCTGAGGTTGAAGAAAAATTAAGTTCGCTATCAATGCTGTCACTATCATAGACAACATCTATATTTCCATTCTCAGTTTTTATTGTCATATCATCAGAGTGATTTGTAACAGAAACATGCCCTGAAGTTGTCTTAATATCAGCAAAACCATCCATTTCGCCTATATCAATATTCCCTGATGTACTATTTATAAATACAAGATTTCCTTGACTTAAACTTCCTATATTTACCGTTGAGTTATTTGCAAAAGGAAGGTTTAGGTCGCCGTTCATGTTGTTTATATAAATTTGTGCAGTATCCATTTGATTGACTGAGTCAATTGAATTCAAATTTCCCGTCAAATCGTCAATACTTAAATATCCACTTTCCATACTCAAACTCACATTTCCGCTGACTGAGTTTACATAAAAGTTACCATTTTGCACATCGAAAACTATGTTTTCAAGATTTGTTTGACTTCCTGTATAATTTATATTATTAAGATTAAATATCCCATTTGCTGTATGAAATTCTATGCGTTCTGTGATATTATAATCATCTAAATGCATTGTAACTCTACCTGTATTTGTTTTTATAAAAACATCATTAAACGTGTTGTCAATATATGAATACAAAATCACGTTTCCACTATTTGTTCTTACATCCAAAGAGTTCAGATTGATACTATTTCTAATGTTTGACACAGTTTCATCGTCAGTTATTCTTGTCTGATTACCAATCATAACCGCTCCGCTTGTGTTATTTATGCTTAACTTTGTGTTTTCAAGCGAATATGATGAATCGGCAGGAATTACCACACTAATAGCAACAGTGCTATCGAAGAAAAGAAATCCCTCTGGCTCCTGCACTTCAATATTTAAAACACTTGATTGGTCATCTGCAAAATATATATCATAACCAAAAGCAGTTCTGTCTCCTGCCCTTGCAAAGCCTTTGCAATAGTTTTCAAATCTTATTGAATCTCTTGAAACACTTTTGCTTCTTTCAACTTTCACGGATGCACTTGCACAAGTAATATTTATCTCGTCAATATCTTCAAAGTTAATTAAGTCCCCTGATGTTGTTTCGCAAACATAATTATTGACATCGTAGGTCATATATTGAAAGCCCAATATATTTTGAAATGGTGAGAATAGCATTACTACTATCACAATCAAAAAGGCAGCCACTATTATTAGAAGCAAAATCAATAAATAAGTTGCAAAGCCTTTTTTTACTTTATTATCCGCCATTTATCCTCCATATAATATATTATAACATATATATTTTAATTTTACAACATATATGCCTAAACTTTTTAGTCAAGAATGGCTTTAATTCTTCTTATTCCGCTTGATGAGGACTCTTCTTTAACAATCTTGAAATGATGAAGTTCTTTCGTGTTTTCTGCATGAGGTCCGCCACAAATTTCCTTGCTAACATCACCTATTGTATAAACCTTAACTTCCTCGCCATATTTGTTGTTAAATGTTCCATGAGCGCCCTGCTTTTTAGCCTCATCCAGACTCATTATCTCGCAAGTCACAGGTATTTCTCGTTTAATTGCATCATTTACAAATTTTTCAACCTCGTCAAGTTCCTCTTTTGTCATCTTGTGGTCGAGGTTAAAATCAAAACGTAATCTCTCTGGAGTGATGTTTGACCCCTTTTGTATAACCTGCTTCCCAAACATTTTTTGAAGTCCTGCTAAAAGCAAGTGTGTTGCAGTGTGAAGTCTTGCAGATTGTTTCGAGTCATCGGCAAGTCCACCTTTGAATACACCTGCTGAGGCAACTCTTGACTTCTCTTGATGCTCTTTAAACTTTTCATCAAACTCTGCTTTATCAACGGTATAACCTTTTTCCTCCGCGAGTTCCTTTGTAAGTTCAAAAGGAAAACCGAAAGTATCATACAGTCTAAATACCGCCTTTCCACTCAATTTATTTTCCACTGTTTGACCATTTTTGAGTGCAAACTCTTTGTGTTTTTCTATTCCCTGTATAACTTTTTCAAATTCTTTGTGTCCCTCTTCAATGGCTTTTGAAAATTTTTCTACCTCTTTAACAAGTTCATCTTTAATAAACTCTCTATTACCTGCAATGTCGGTATAATCTTTCCCATACTCATCAACATAAATATCTGCAATATCGGTAAAATATTTGCAATCAAACTCTATATTTCTTGCACAATTAATCGCCCTACGTATAAAACGTCTTAAAATATAACCTTGACCTACATTTGATGGTACAACGCCGTGCTCGTCACCCAAGATAAACACTGCCGACCTTAAGTGGTCAGTTATTATCCTATATGACCTTGTGGACTGCTTGCTTTCAGTGTAATTTTTCTTTGCTTTTGTTCCTATAAAATCTATTACTTTCTTTAAACACCCTGAATCATATACACTCTCTGCACCATTTAAAACAGCAACCGTTCTTTCAAGACCCATGCCTGTGTCTATGTTTGGTTTATCAAGTTTCTCTGCTTTCGCTCCTGCCTCTTTTACCCTATATTGCATGAAAACATCGTTCCAAATCTCAAGATATTTTCCACAATCACATGATGGATTGCAGTTCTCACTGCATTTAGGCTTACCCGTATCATAGAACATCTCGCTATCAGGTCCGCATGGTCCGACACCGCCACCAAGAGCCCACCAATTGTTTTCTTTTGGGAGAAAATATACTTCGTCTATTCCACACTCTTTCCAAGCATTGTAAGCCTCGTCATCTCTTGGTGCCGTTTCGTCACCTGCAAAAACTGAAACTGCTATCCTCTCCTTAGGAATATTGAGATACTCAGGGCTTGTTAAAAATTCAAAACTAAGTTTTATCATCTCTTTTTTGTTGCATTGCCCTAGTGTCCAATTGCCAAGCATTTCAAATAGTGTGAGGTGACTTGAATCGCCCACTTCGTCAATATCATTTGTTCGTATGCACCTTTGAACATCAAAAATTTTGTTGCCTGCAGGATGTGGTTCGCCAAGAAGGTATGGCACAAGTGGATGCATACCTGCAGTTGTAAAAAGTACTGTTGGGTCATTTTCAGGTATTATTGAATATCCTGGTATTCTCTTAAATCCATGTTTTGTAAAAAACTTTATCCACAAATCTTTAAGTTCTCTATCTGTTTTCATTTTTCCTCACTATATTAAATCTAACTATGTAATTTTAGCACATTATAACAAAAAAATCAATCAATTTATAATAATCAAATTTATAGTTGTCTACTTTGCTACATTATTATTTTCTAACCGTTCTTGACATATTTCAAAAGTTTAATAAATGACATCTTTTAAATAAAGTCCATAAGGACTCATTGTCTGTCCTGACTTTGACCTGTCGCCTTCTATTAATGCCTTTTTTATATCATCAAGTGTTAACCTGTTAAGTGAATAATCAACAAGTGTTCCAACAATAATTCTAACCATATTATACAAAAAACCACTTCCACAGATGTCTATAACTATTATATTATCCTCTTTTGTTATGCTTATATCATAAATGGTTCGCACGAAATTGTCTGTTGAGGTGTTTGCCGAACAAAACCCCTTAAAGTTATGCTCACCTATTAAAAGATTGCCCACCTCAGTCATTTTATCTATGTCAAGAGGTCGTTTGACATAACCTGTCCTTTTTGCTAAAAATGCATTTTTTACAGGACTATTAAATATCTTATACCTATAACATTTTTTATGAACTGAAAACCTAGCATGAAAATCGCTTTCAACCTCTACTGCATCTTTAATAACTATATCATCTGGCAACGCATTATTTAATATCTCAGCAAGTTTTGAAATAGGTACAGGTTTCGTCATATCAAAGTGGGCTTTTTGATTTAATGCATGGACTCCGCTGTCCGTTCTACCACTTCCAAAAATCTCCACCTTTTCGCCTAAACTTGAATAGATTGCATTTTCAATTTCGCCCTGAATAGTTCTTTGATTTGGTTGTTTTTGCCATCCATAATAGTCTCTTCCATCATATTCTATTGTAAGAAGTACACGTTTCATAGTTTTATTATAGTGATTATTCACAAATTTAAAAAATAATTTTAAATGTTTTTTAAACTTTTCTAAATTTTTAGAAAATTTATCTCTTTATTTGACTATCTTATTAAAAAATTATATACTAAGTTAGGAGAAAATATGAAAAAAATAATTACTGATGCTTGCTCTGCTGTGGGCGAAATTGCTTATAAATTATCTGAGGTCATTCCAATATACCCTATTACTCCGTCAAGTCCAATGGCTGAGTATTGTTCTGCTCTTAACAGCAAAGGAAAGAAAAATATATTTGGACAAGACGTTAAAATGATTGAAATGCAGTCAGAGGGCGGAGTTGCTGGTGCTATGCATGGCGCCCTAATTTCTCATGCTTATTCAACAACTTTTACATCAAGTCAAGGGTTACTTCTAATGCTTCCTAATATGTTTAAAATGGCAGGCGAAGGACTGCCCTCTGTAATTCACGTTTCGGCAAGAGCGGTCGCAAGTCATGCCCTATCTATTTTTGGTGACCATTCTGATGTTATGGCGGTAAGGTCTGCAGGCTATGTTATGATTGTCTCCTCATCACCACAGGAATGTCACTATCTTGCCCTTGCAAGTCACACACTTGCTATGAAGTGCGGTATTCCTGTTCTTCACTTCTTTGATGGGTTTAGAACAAGTCATGAATACCAAAAAATCAACATTTTAGAGGATGACGAGATAAAAAGTGTAATTAAAGACTACTTTGTAAAATTCAAAAATTCATATAAGGAAAGACAGTTTGGAACTGCTCAAAACCCTGACGTGTTCTTTCAAAACAGAGAGGCAAACCAAGCCAAGTATAATAGAATTGAAAATGACTTAGGTGACATTTTTGATGATATTAATAAGTTGACAAACTCTAATTTTGAATTTTTCAAGTATTATGGCAGAGATGATGCCGAGCATATAGTCGTTGCTATGGGCTCTTCTTGTCAGACTATTGAAGAATATATTGACCAAAATCCTGACAAAAAAATAGGACTCGTTAAAGTCACACTATATAGACCATTTTTACAAAATAGATTTATTGATGCACTGCCAAAGTCGACTAAGATTGTAACCGTTCTTGATAGAACAAAAGAAAACGGAGCAACTTCTCCGCTTGCTTTAGATGTTATGGCAAGTATTGTCAAGTACAAGAAAAACATTGATGTTTTATCTGGAAGATATGGGCTAGGCGGAAAAGACTTTACACCTCAATGTGTAGACAGTGTTTTTGCAAATATGGATAATGAATGTAAGGATAATTTCACTGTAGGCATTATAGATGATAAAAATTATAGTTCGCTCCCTCTATCAAATTACAAATCCTCACTTAATGATTTCCAAATTAAAATATTCGGACTTGGCTCTGATGGCTCGGTCTCAGCAAGCAAGTCAACAATAAAAATATTGGGCGAGAATTATAATAAATTTGTGCAAGGTTATTTTGAATATGACTCAAAAAAATCTGGAAGTTTAACAATATCTCATTTGAGGTTATCAGACAAACCTATCAAAAGCGAATATCTTGTGAGCGAAGAAGATGTCATATCAATAAATAATTTTTCTTTCGTCACTAGATATAACTGTCTTGACGGACTTAAAAATGACGGTGTTGTACTTATAAATTCAATCTTCTCCGCTAAGGAAATTGGAAAAGTATTGCCGTTAAATTATGTTAAAACATTGAGAGAAAAAAATGCAAAACTCTTTGTTATTAATGGTCAAAAAATTGCAAGCGAATGTGGGCTTGGCGGAAAAATTAATATTATAATGCAGGCTGGACTGCTTAAATGTACAGGACTTTTAAGTAAAGAGGATATTTTAAAAGACCTTGAAAATGATATAACTCACCTATTTTCATCAAAGGGTGAAAACGTTGTAAAGAAAAATATTGAAGCAATGAAAATCGCCCTTGAGTCTATTGAAATGGTAGACATAAACACTCTTGAAGGCAAAATTTACAAACAGCAAGCGGACTACGAAAATGAATTTTACAAAAACATTATGAAAAAACAAAAAAATCTTCAGGGTAATTCTATCCCTGTGTCCGCGTTTAGCGAGGATGGTTCTTGTGAACTTGATACATCACAATATGAAAAAAGAGGCATCGCATTAAGGCTTCCTAAATGGATAAAAGAAAATTGTATTCAGTGCGGTCAATGTGTGCTTGCCTGTCCTCACTCTGCACTAAGCAGTTTGCTTATAGGAGAAGATGCACAAATATTAGATAAAGATAGTTTTATTAAGGCTATCGGACTAAATGGAAAACTCTTTAAAATATTACTCTCTCCTGAGGACTGCACAGGTTGCGGTGTTTGTGCTAAGACCTGCCCTGCTATTAAAAAAGCATTGCAAATGTATGGAAGCGAAGAATTGCTTGACTCAAAACGAGAAGAATATAATTGCGACAAAGATTACAAACAAGAAAAACAATCTCTTTTCTCAAAAACTATCGCTAAAGGCTTGCAATTTGAAAGGTCGCTATTCAGATTTAGCGGTGCCTGTGCTGGTTGTGGAGAAACACCTTACATTAAAATATTAACTATGCTTAATGGGTCTAATATGATGATTGCAAATGCAACAGGTTGCTCGTCAATTTATGGAGGAACTTATGGTTCTTGCCCATATGGTAAAGACGAAAATGGGAATGGCATTCTTTGGGCAAACAGTCTTTTCGAGGACAATGCAGAGTTTGGACTTGGTATAAAACTTGGAAGTGAGTACAACAAAAATAAAGATAAAAATGTTTGGATAATTGGTGGTGATGGCTGGGCATATGATATTGGGTTTGGCGGACTTGACCATATACTTGCAAGCGGAGAAAATGTAAATATTTTAATTCTTGACAATCAAACATATTCGAATACAGGTGGTCAGCAAAGCAAGGCAACACCAACAGGTGCCTCTGTAAAATTTGCTGAAAATGGAAAGAATGTCCGAAAGAAAAATATAGGAGAGATTGCCCTAACATATAAAGATGTCTTTGTCAGTCAAGTGGCACTTGGATATAACATCAATCAAACAATAAAGGCAATAAAAGACGCACAAGATTATAAAGGAGTATCTGTTATTGTTGCATATGCACCATGTGTAAATCAAGGTTTTGATTTGTCTGATATGATGAATGAAATGAAAAAGGCAGTTGAATGTGGGTTCTGGCCAACATATCAATATAACCCTACTGATAAAAAGTTAACTATACTTAGCCCTCTTAAAGATGACAGGTACTTTGATTTCCTAAAAGGTGAAAGACGTTTTGTATCAACAATTGAAAAAGGAAATGAAAATTTACTTGTAAAACAAAAGGAATATACTATTGAAAATTATAATTATTTAAAAAATATAGAGAATAAATAAATTATTCTCTCAGAGTGTAGACAAATTATCAGGCTGTACAAAAACAAGCGAGGCAAGGCTCGGGAAATACCTAAAAGCAGGAGTTTAGTAGACCTAAATGACTGTTTTTAGGTGTTTCACAGTAAACACAGCAAGAAAAATTTTAAAAAATTTTTCGGTCGCGACGTTTTTCTACAGCCTGAGAGAATAAATAAATTATTCTCTATTTTTTATTTAAATAAATTTTTATTTTAATTAATTTTATTTTAATATAATTATTTTTTATTATTTATTTTATTATTTATTTTTTTATATTTTAATATTAAAATATCATTTTTTCGACTTAAAAAACTATTATTAAATACTTTTAATAAATGTTAAATAAATATTTAATAATTATAAAATAAATAATTTCTTTAATATATTTAAGATTTCACATATTTACATACAATACTTATCTAAAAATTTATTTAATATTATTTTATATTCTTTCTCGTTTACGTCTATACTTTTGGTATGTGTTGCCTCTTTTGCTATATACAATTGTCGCCTATTCTCTGGCAAACATTCATACAACTTATACACCATTTCGGTTGGTACAAAATTGTCCTTTTCGCCATGAATAAATAGGACTGGAACTTTAGCCTTTTTTAATTTTTCAGGCACATCGACCGCCTTTAAATCTATTCCCTTTGTCTTTTTGGTATAATCATAAAAAATCTTATAAAAAAATTTTGCAAGTTTGGTCTTTGAGTATATATATTTTAATTGATTGTTTGCATTGTCATATCCGCAATCTTCAATTGCACAAACAACATTGTTTGAAAGTTTTTCACCTAGTGTCATACAAACACTACTTGCTCCCATTGAAACTCCAAACAAAACTATTTTATAGTTGTTCTTTATTGAAAGCATTTTCTCTATCCACTTGATAAGGTCATAGTGCTCATAAAGTCCCATAGATATAATGCCTCCCTCACTTATCCCATGTGCACGCAGGTCGGGTGCAAAAATATCGTAATCACGTTGCTCAAAAATTTTAGCATAACTATACATATCAAAATGGTCACCGCCATAACCATGTACTAAAATCGCAAGTTTATTTTTGCCATTATCTTTATAATATCCATACAATTTTAAGCCGTCATTGCTTTCAATTTCGAGTTTTTGGAAATTATCTGAAAAATATTCACTTATTTCAGGTTGATTTTCAAGAGCATTTCTACTTCTTAATTCTATTCCTTTCTTAAATTTTCCGTTTCTTGAAAGAACAAATCTGAAAGTAAAATATCCAATTAAAATATAGATACCAAAAACAACAAGTATCAAAATCAATAATACAAGCAAAGTGATAAGAAAAAATCTCATTTTAATTTCCTTTTAATTAAATAACTACCGCTTTAACACTCTCGCCTGTGTCTGCATCTTGATAGGACAACCAATATCCAAATCCCTCAGGTTTATCTTCGTCAAGCGGAAACCAAATTGGGTATCCTGAGAGTTCTCGCGGAGGATATTTTTGATAGACACCAGGCACACCATAACAGATATACTTTAATTTATTCTCATCATATATTAGTCCAAGCACATAGTAATCACCGCTCTCATCTATACTCACCTTAACCCACTTTGAGTTTGGAAGAAGTTGCATAAGATAATCTTCATTTGGATTATTGGCAAAAAGGCTATCAATTTGTTCTTTCATCTCCTCATAGAATTTACTAGATGTTTGATTATTATCGTTTTCACTCTCGTCGGTTTTATCTAATTCCATTTTCTTTGTATGCTCTAAATAGAATTTTTTATATTCACAATTATCACAATCCTTTCCGCAAGTCTTAACACAGTTTTCATCTAAAGCCCTATCAATCTCTTTTTCAATATCTTCTTTTTCTTGCTCATCATAGTCTATACCATAATCATCAAGTACCTTTTCAACTTGCCTAGCATCTTTTGCTAGAGAAAGCGAATCTATAACCTGCTTAAAAACTTGTTCTCTATCCTGGTAACCATCACTGCAACCATAAAGAATAGGTCTTGCCTCACCGCCAACGAAATTTACAACAGCACAAGAAAATTTTTCAGGGATTTGTTTTATTTCGCTCATAAAGGTAAAAAGCATTCCTGAAGAATGAGTCAGCCCTGCCTTAATAACATTTTTACCATCGTTAATACCTAGGCTTATAATTCCTTTTGGCTCGACACCAAAGTTATACAATCTCACTCTACCACTAGCCATTTCACCATCGCATTCAATTGTCAAAACTGCCCGCTGAGATTTATTTTCAACACCATTTAAAACAATACTCTTCTTACTCATCATAAAAGCACCTCTTTATATATTATACAATTTGGTGCTTTTTAATGATTTTAATTTTTTGTATTATTCTGTAATTTTTTATCTTATTTTGTCAGATTATTAATGGTTAGTACTTATCTGAATTCGTTTACCTCTACACTAAATATTAATTTTCATCCCTTGTGAGTTTTCTGGTAATTTGTTTGACAATTTCTTTTGAGTTAAGCCCTGCCTTTTTATAAACTTCTTGGCCATCTCCGCTAACCTGATAGTCGCTAACACCTATTACAATACCATTGTCTCCTACATATTTATACCAAATTTTATCATTCGATGCCTCAATTGCAACTCGCAACTTAGCACTTTTTTGCAATACTCTATTTTTATATGCACTTGACTGTTGTTCAAACACTTCAATGCATGGCATAGAGACTACAGACACGTCATACTTTTTAGATAATTCCTCTGCGACATCTAAGGCAAGCCCCACTTCAGAACCTGTTGAATAAATAACAATTTCCGCCTCTTTTTGTGCCTCTTTTATTATATATCCACCCTGCATTGCATCTTTAAAACTACCCTCAACTGCTGGCATATTTTGTCTTGATAATATAAATGCAACTGGCCCATCACTTGATAAGGCAAACTGATATCCAGTTAAAAGTTCGTTTGCATCACACGGTCTGACGACTTTTAAACCAATAATAGAACGTAGTTGACCTAGTTGCTCAATTGGTTGATGAGAAATCCCATCTTTACCAACATAAATGCTGTCATGGGTAAAAAAGTATAGACAATTTAATTTCATAGAACTTGCCAGTCTTATTGCAGGTAGCATATAGTTCGAAAAAGATAAAAAGGTCGAGCAGAAAGGTATAAAATCTTCATACAAACTTATACCATTGATTATTCCTGCCATTGCGTGTTCTCGAACACCAAAATGTATGTTTCTTCCTCGTCTGTTTACCGAATTATAATTCCCGCCATTTTCAATGTAAGCCCTTGTTGAATGCATAACATCTGCTGTTCCGCCTACTATTTGGTTAAGTTTTTGAGCAAATTCGTTCAAAATAATTTGATTTATATCTCGTCCGCTCATACCCTCACACTTATATGACAGTCGAACAAATTTTTCCATATCCACTTTCTTTCTGTCAAAAAAAGTAACAAACTGCCTGTAAAGGTCAGGATTTGAAGTCGCATACACAGCAAGTTCTTGATTCCATGTCTCATGGTTGAGTTTTCCTCGTCTTGAACTTGCCATGCAGTAGTCTCGCACATCATTTGGAATATAAAAATTTTCAGTTACTCCGAGTTTTTCATTAAAAACCTTAAGTTCTTCTTTGGATAATGCCACTCCATGAACAGATGATGTTCCCTCTTTGCTTGTTCCTATACCTATAGTGGTTTTGAATATTATTAATGTAGGTTTAGACGACTTTTTTGCTTTTGCTATTGCCCTCGAACAAGCAGAAAAATCATTTCCTTTTTTGCATTTTATGACATTCCACCCCATCGCCTTGAACTTTTTTGCTATGTTTTCTCTATTTGATACATTGACAGAACCATCCATAGTCACATCATTTGAATCATACATTAAAATTAGTTTGTTGAGATTCAAAGTTCCAGCAAGCGAGCAAGCCTCCATTGCGATGCCTTCCATAAGGTCCCCGTCTCCTGCTAGACAGTAGGTGTAGTTGTTTATAATTGGAAAACCTACACTATTAAAACGTTCTGCCATGATTGTTTCTGCAATTGCCATGCCGACTGCGTTTGCGACACCCTGTCCAAGAGGACCTGTAGATACTTCGACACCATCAGTTATCCTATATTCAGGATGCCCTGGTGTCTTACTTCCATAAACTCGCATATTTTTTAAGTCTTGCAGTGACACATCAAATCCAAACATAGACAAAAGTGTATAATAAACAGGACAGGCATGACCTGCTGAGAGGACAAACCTATCTCTATTCAAAAAGTCGGTGTCAGATACATCAAAATTATAATGGTCCTTAAAAAGTGCAAGCATTATTGAACTCACACCTAGTGAAGCACCTGTATGTCCACTTCCAGCATTTGATATGATTTGTGCTGTAATTGATTTTACATAGTTTAAAGTTTTTTCTGTTATATTCATAACCCCTCCGTTAATTTTTCAATGATTTGTTTGCTTGCGTTTAACTTTGATTTACGCTCAAAATAAAGTTCAATATCAGCCTTTGATGATAAAAACTCATCTCTTGCCTGATAGGATATCTTATTCGGTACCGTTCTTGTCTTTTCTTTTGGTAATCTTAGGTATATAATTATAGATTTATCAAAAAAATCGCAATATTCTTTAAATAGGTCAAAACTTATAGATATGGTGGTATTTTCAAATTGACTAACATTTTTTACCACCCCTCTTTCTCTTTTCTTTAAATATTCATACCCACACTTTTGCAAAATTTCTTTTGGATTTATAAGTTCATATAAAATCATCTCTTTTGTGTCGACATTGAACATTTCAATTCTCGTAGAAAGGTCATAAGAAACATTTTTGCTGAATTTATCATCAAGTGAGACTATGACAAAATTTATTATATTCTTTAATGCCTTCATATAGATATGATAACATAAAAATTAAATTTGTACAATCAAAAAGTTATTTTTAATAAAAAAATATTCTATTAAAAATTGAAAATTAAGACTTTAAATAAAAGTTATTCCAACAAAACCTTTTCAGGAACACGTCTCGGCTTTATTCGGTAAGGATGACGTTCTCTTATTCCCCAAGTAAGCGCAACAGCAAGAGTGTAAATTGATATGAGCAGTGCTATATCAATACTAGGAGATGCAACCTTTGAATAAATTATTTCATTGTTTAGAGTTGTAAGTGCAAAGTCGCCGAGTGTCGACGTTCTCAAAATTTCACAATCTAATGAATGCAACCTGTTAAGAATTTCAATTGAGGGCAAATCTTGATTGCTATCCACATACAATAGCGCATATGTTGGGTTTACGATTTCTAAAAATTCCTGTGATGATGAGGTTTCTGAGCCATGATGTGCAACTTTTAATACATCCGCCTTTAAATAATCTCCATAGTTTTCAATAAGAGTTTGCTCTATTGTTTCATCCGCATCACCCATAAATAAAAACTTCTTAGTTTGGTAGGTTATCATTATAACAGCACTATATTCATTACTCTTGTCGTAGTAACTTTCCTGTGGCGAAAGAAATTCAACCCTACATCCTCCCAAATTCATGGAGAAGGTATTATCAGAAAAATATTCATCGCATTCTTTTTCTTTTATAAGCGAAATTACTTCATCATATGTTTTAGTAGATGAAATTCCTACATCCCCACTCATATTTTCTGCTTCCTCTTCTGTGTAGACTTTAGGTCTAAAGACTGTGTCCACCTCAATGCTATTAAGCAGTTCTATTGCTCCACCAATATGGTCAGAATCTGGATGGGTCAAAACTAGATAATCAAGTTTTGTTAGGTTTTCGCTTTCCAAAAATGATTTTACATAGTTTGTAACATGACTCCCCATATCCCTTTCACCAGCATCTATAAGCATTATTTGATTATTGGGGAATTTTATTAAAGTACTATCACCCTGCCCTACATTTAGTGCATGAATTTGGAAATCCACACCTTTAAACTTATCTACAATAGGTGTGCTATAAAAATAAAGTAGTCCACCACAGCAGAAAAACAAAATCAAAAAGATAGTAGTAAATAATATTGTTAGACTAAATCTAAAAAATGTTTTACTACTAAAAAATTCTTTCTTAAACTCTTGAAATTTCTCTTTGGCTTTTCTTTTCTTAAATTTCCAGTAGGCTTTGTCCCTAATCATATTTTAAAGTTCTTCATCGGTTTTTTCATCAATGGTTTTCTATTTTATAATAGTTATATCGCTTGGAAATACCTTTAATTTATGTTTTCTACGTTTATTAAAAATTGCTTTTATTTGTGGCATAACATCTATTGTTGCCTTGTATCCCTCCTCAATCATATCGTCCATTCCATCAGTTTTCGTTGAACGGAATCTTTTGGTCTCAGGCGCAATTATTACGTCAGAATTTACATATCCTCGCACCGCATTACTTTTCATAAGAATTCTTATTGAGCAGGATAATACATCAAGCACTTTTGTACTTTCAGTGCCATAAGTTCTTGATTTATTAACATCAACAGAGATTACATAGTCACATCCAAAATACCTAGGTACATCTGCTGGAATAGTGTTTTGAAGTCCACCGTCGCATAAAATCATATCATCATAAATTACAGGTGTAAAAACTCCTGGAACAGCACAACTGCCCATTACCGCTTTGGCTAAATTGCCCTTTGCAAGACATATCTCCTTTGTTGACTTAATATCAACAGCCACCGCGGCGAAAGGAATTTTTAAGTCCTCAATATTTATATCGCCTAATTGCTGAGTTATAATATCACCAACACCGTCAATCTTTGATGGTGTAAAAGGAATTAAACTTCTACGTATATCTTTTTCTCGTATGTTCTTTACAATGTCATACATTTGATTAAAGGTATAACCCGCAGCATAAAATGCTCCTGCAAGACTACCTGCACTTGTTCCTGCAACAAAATCAAATTTAATTCCAAACTCCTCAAAAGCCTTTATGGCACCTAGGTGAGAAAAACCACGAGTACCACCCCCACCAAATGCAATTCCAACTTTAATCTTTCTTCCAAACATTTTAAACTCCTTAAATAAAAGATTAAAAAATATCTTAATAATTTTATTATAACCTAAAAAAGAATAAAAACAAAACAATATTTTTAAATAATAAACAAAAAACACTTGCAAAACTAAAAAAAATCTGTTATAATACAAATTGTCAGTAACGAGCATTGGAATTATGGTACATTTTATTTACTGATATAAAAGATAACAATTTGTAAAATAGCAAAGAATTAATTAAAATAAGGCCTCATGGTCAAGCGGTCAAGACGCAGCCCTCTCACGGCTGAATCAGGGGTTCGATTCCCCTTGAGGCTACCAACGCAAATATCACTCGGAATATTGCATTCCTGAGTGATATTTTCATTTTCTGAGGTTTCTAGCAAGCCATATTTTCCCAAGTCAGCGTTTGTGATTGACATTTCGGCAATAGAACCCTCATAAGGTAAAATATTGATAAAGGTTTCAACTCGGTCTTTATAAACCACCACACGATTAAGCAAAGTGTTGATAATTGTTCTTTGGTCTTCAACTTTTCCGTTTTTTAATAATTTCAAAACCTTGCAATAAGAACGGCGAACTTGGTCTTTTGTAATAAATTCGGTCAAGCCCATATTTGTTTCGTTTTTAAGATTTGCAAGAATTTTAATTTTTTCATCAGTAAGAGCATCCAACTGAGTTTCAAACATTTCAGTATATTTTCCTGTTTCGGCCACTATCTTTGTCAAGTTGCCAATTTTACGCTCAATATCTCGCAAATTCTTTTCAAGCCTTTTAATAATTTCGCTGTTGTTATTTCTTTCTTTATAGAACTCAGCAAAACGGTCAAGTATGCTTGCAACAAACTCTCCACTTTTTACAACTTTTTCAATTTCTTTTA
>CALVOK010000047.1 GCA_944350275.1 uncultured Clostridia bacterium
TAGAAGGCGGTTTTATAACTTTTGCTGATGATGTAAAAATCTTTACTGATAGGAAAAAAGAATATAATGGATATAAAGTTTATGAACTATTAAACTGTATGAAATGTGGTCAAGAATATATAGTTGGTTCTGTTGATGTAATAAATGGCGAAGAATATCTTATACCAACCGAAGATGATAATAGTGACTTATTTATGCTTTCTTTGTCCGATGGAGAGATTTCTATTGATGAAGATGATTCGTTAGATGAATTTACCTACTCCGAAGAAGATAAACAAGAATATGTTATGTGTCCAAAGTGTGGTAAACTTTTCCCAGCAAAAGTTCCAGAAACTATTTCTTGTTGTGGAATAGATGCTACTAACTTTGTAAAAATGACAAGAATTCCAGCAAAAGCAAGAAAAAATAATTGCTATAAATGTGGAAAGTTTAATAAAGGAACTATAAGAAAACTCACCACAAGTGAAGATTCTGCAACAGAAATGTTGACACGAAAACTTTACCAATTATTGCCTGAAGAAAAAACTAAAAAAGAAGAAACAAAAACATACAGCATTTGGGGAAGCATAAGTAATTCAGAAGATGAAACTGTAAATGGTAGAAAATTACTGGTGTTTTCAGACAATAGACAAGACGCCGCTAAATTTGCAATTTTTATACAAAACAGATATAACGATTGGTTATGGAAAAATATTATCTACAAAATCATTAAAGATATGACCGAAGAGTCTATAAGTTTTAATTTGTTATCCGAAAGATGTTTCAGAATAGCAAATGAACATAAATTGTTTTATGATATAAATAATGACGATGATAAAAAAAGTATTGCTAAACAGCACATTATGCAAGAAGTTATCGAATTAGACACAAGAATGTCCTTAAATAGACTTGGTATGATAAATATTAAAATAAATTCTTTGGATAAAATTGATAGTCAAATTATTGACCATTTTTGTAATGACTATGAGATTTCAAAAGATGAATTTATAGACATAATTTATATGTTGTTTGACAGCTTAAGAAGACAAGGTTGCGTGCAATTCCCAGAAGGTGTTAGTCCAACAGACGATGCTTTTGAACCGAAAAATAGAAATGCATATTTTAAAAGTCAAGGTGGAGAAAGAGGAAAAGATTATCAAGTTTTTGGATTTAAGCCTTCTGACAAAAGAACAAACAGTCGTCTAAACTATTTACAGCATTTCTTTGAACACAAAGGCCTTAATCAAGAAGAAAGTAATGAAAAAGCTTTAAAATTCCTTGATGAACTTTCAAATTCGTTTAATGAGAGTTATTTCTTTACAAAATTACCAATTTTAATTCGAGATAAAGTAAATGGTTATTATCAGTTAAGATTGGATAATATCTCTTTCGAAAAACAAAAGGGTAAACTCTATGTATGTGATAAATGTGGAGAAACTGTAAAAATCAACCTTTTTGGAATGTGCACAAAAACAAATTGCGATGGAAATTTAATTGAAATAAATGAAAATGAAGATAGAGGAGATTACTATCGCCAAAGTTTTTCAAATATTCAATTGATACCTATGAATGCTAAAGAACATACAGCACAAATTTCAAGTCAAACGGCAACTGATTTACAAAAACATTTCAAGGAAAATGAAGTTAACATTTTAAGTTGTTCAACAACATTTGAAATGGGTGTTGATATTGGTTCTCTTGAATCTGTCGTTTTGAGAAATGTTCCCCCAGAAACATCTAATTATATCCAGAGAGCTGGGCGTGCAGGAAGAAGAGGTTCATCTGCTGCGTTTATATTGACTTTTGCAAAGAGAAGGTCACACGATTTAACTTATTATAATGACCCTGTCAAGATGATTAATGGTATTATACAAGCTCCTTACATAGAGTTGAATAATGCCTATCTTGTTAGAAGACATATTCATTCGATTATTTTTAGTTACTTAAGTTATATAGGATACAACCTTAAATCCGTGAAAGATTTGTTAGCACATGATAATCACCCTAATTTGAACATTGAATTATATAATATTTTGAGCAAAAAACCACAAGACCTTTTTAAATCAATCAATATTATCGTTCCAGAAGAGATAAAGAAAGAACTTGGCGTTGATACTGATTGGTCATTTGTTAAAAAATTGGTTGATAATAATAATCTTAATAATGAAGAAGCTTGTTTAGATAATGCTATAAATAATTTTGAGTCTTCTATAATAGAATTGGCAAATGCAAAAGAAAAATATTCAAAGGAAGAGAAACATTTTGAAGCAGGTAAATTAAAGAAATTAATAGAAACTTATAACTCAAAGGACTACATATCATTTTTAGCCGAGAATAATGTTTTGCCAAGATATGGTTTCCCAGTATATGTTGTTCCACTAGATTTAAATACGAGTGATATTGTTAAAGGTACAATTGACTTAAATAGAGATTTAAGAATGGCAATTACTGAATATGCTCCAGGAAGTCAAGTTGTTGCAAATGGTAAATTTTGGAAACCTTATGCGTTAAAGAAACAACCTAATAGAGAATGGTCTACTTACGATTTTGCAATATGTGAAAGTTGTGGAAAAATATATTTTTATAAAACTGCTTTAGGCGTAGAAAGTATTAATAGAGAACAAACATGTTGTCATAGAACATTAAAATATAAGCAAATGGTTATTCCACAATTTGGTT
>CALVOK010000048.1 GCA_944350275.1 uncultured Clostridia bacterium
TAATTATATCATTCCTATATAGGAATGTCAATGACTTTATTCCTAAAAAGGAATATAATATAGTTATGGAAAAGTTTGCAGAAAGATTAAAAGAATTAAGATTAGAAAAAGGACTTTCAATATTTGCACTTAGCAAGACGACAGGACTTGGTGTTGCTTCTATTTGCCGTTGGGAAAACTGCCAAGCCGATGTCAAGGGCTCACAACTTATTATTCTTGCTAAATTTTTTAAAGTTTCAATAGATTATTTAATGGGGTTAGAAGATTAGTATGGAAAACAAAAAAAGACTTGCAAAAATTATTTATAGAAATGCACATAAAATTTTACAAACTTGTAAATCTTTACCAAAAACAGGGGATTACTTTTATCAAGAAATACCTAAACTAAAAAAGTTTATGCTTAATATCAAACAATGTTTTTTTGACATTGAGATGTTATTTTCTCAAAACCAAATAAAATGTAAAGCTATTCAAATTCTAAGCAAAGAGTACTCTAAATATTACAAAGAAACTTTAGACGCGACTATTGACCAAGATGTAGATTTACAATCTTATAATGATGAACACCATGGTAAGAATCCTAATGAAAGTTTTGCATTCATGCTTTTTTCTAATAGAAACTTTTTAGATAAAACATATTTTAATCTTGACGAATTCATAAAGAAATTAGAGATATTTACTAATGATACAATTTTGGAATATATATCAGGGAATGTTGAACAATCTGTAAGTAGAAGCTCTCAAAATTATAAAAAGCTATCTGGTAAACTTATCAATATTTTATCTCTAAATGTTGATGCTTATATTGAAGTTTTTTCTATTGAAAATTATTTGCGTGCTTATATATTGGTTAAATATGAAAGTAAATATAAAGCAAAAGATTTAATTGAGTTATTTAAAGTTAATACAAAAATTCAAAATAAAGCATATTCGCGAAAATCAGATGATGATAAAAATGGATGGACTGAACCCCGTGGAAGAACTCTATTATCATATTTAGATTTTGATGATTTAAAAATCCTTATAATACAAAATGATAATTGGTTACTATTTGAAAAGGATTTTCCATCTCAAGATTTTATAAAAATTAGATTACAAGAATTGTATCAAATAAGAAATAAAATAGCTCATAATGCTAATATTACACAGCAAGAATTTGATATGCTGAAGATGTATTCTACACAAATTTATACACAACTTAAAAAATATGATGATGAAATTAAGTTGATAGAATTATAATTATTTCTTAAATAGATTTTCTGGTGTGAGATTATTTATATCTCCACCTTTTTTTGTATAGTCAATAATATGATTTGCAAGTGTTGTTCCACATGACTTTAAAACAGACGGATAAAAATTTGTTCTGCCTTTTCGTTCTCTATTATATTTGAAATATATTGTTTGCATATTCTTTGCATAATATGGCTCTGTTTGTTTTTGTTTTTTATTAGTCATAATTCTCCTTTTATATAATAAGTCGAAAACGGGTGTCCCGTTTGTCGCAATAAGGGGAACTGATACAAATTGATACATGTTTTGAGTGGATATGATGCATAAAATCTCTTGATAAATAAAGAGATTTGAAATGTGTAATGTGCAATTTGAGTCAGTTCCTTATCCTGCCTCTTATAAATTTTACTAATTTTTATCATCTTTTTGATTTATGTCAACTTCATAATCATAATAAGCAAACATCTTTTCTTTACTGTCAACAAGTTTTTTGGGTAGTTTATTAAAATAACTTTCAAGATGTTCATTAAAAACTTTCTTATCATTTTCTTCCATTTTAAACATTAAAAAGTTATACATTTGCCTTAACATTACTTGATTTATTTCTTCATTTGCATAGGTATTCTTTATAAAAGGTTTGCTAAATTTTATAAAGTAATTCATTCTTTTTGTGTGTTCATGTATCGCATCTAAAAGAGTTTGTTTTTCATTCTTCAAAGTCCAGTTATCTTTCTCTTGTTTTTCTAAAACATCAATTCCAATTTTTATAACAGTGTTAAAGAAATTATTTTTTGATACATTGCAAGGCTTATAAAACGTCTTATATACTTCATTT
Source organism: uncultured Clostridia bacterium (assembly GCA_944350275.1). Lineage (GTDB taxonomy): Bacteria > Bacillota > Clostridia > Christensenellales > UBA1242 > Caccovivens. The sequence continues at coordinate 2,066 of CALVOK010000048.1, forward strand.
AATTTACACAATACCTTTTCACTTTTAATTCTTATTAAGTTTTCTTTTGTGATTGTAGTGTTTTGATTTTTCATTTTCATCTCCTTTTAGGTTATTTACGAAAATTCTTTTTTACGTCGCTAGCTTCCTTTTTAATTAAAATTTTTCAAATTTAATTTTACATTTCACACCTCCTAAATTTATTCTACATTTGTCGTTCGGACAGCAATTTGTCCGTGCGAGAAAACTTTTCGTATTTATTTTATAATTCTCGCTACACACACGTTGTGTGCAGCGGGAAAAGTTTTTTTTATTTTTAACTTTTTATTTCCTGACAAAAGATACTTTTAATAAAGTGATTTTTAACCACATCTTAGCATTTTCGCGGGGACACCATTTGTCCCCACGGGAAAATATTTTTATTATTTTTACATAGTCGCGTGTTCACCATTTGAACATGCGAGAAAAGTTTTTTCTAACTGTAAGTATAACAATGTCGCATTATCACCATTTGATAACGCGGAAAATTAATTTTCACTTGTATTATAAAAAAGTCGCATGGACACCATTTGTCCACGCGACAATAATTTAATAAAAAAGCTTAACTTTTTGTTAAGCTTTTAGTTTTTCTTTTGAACTAAAATTTCAAAAATCTTTTTGGGTTTAGAATATCTTAGCATATCTGCTTCTTTTACTTTTGTATCGCCAATAATTGAGAAAAATTTTTCGGCATCTTGTGTTGTGAAAAATCTTTTATTATATCCTTCAACATAGTAAAAGTTTTCTTCTAACTTTTTACCTTGTCCAGCACCATGATTTATATCTTCAACAGAATTAACCCTAGCAATTAAATAGCCATTTGGAGCAAGAATTCTTTTAATTTCTCGCATTATATTTTTTGTGATGTTTTCATCAAAGTAATGCAAACTTAAATCGGCAATAATTAAATCAAAAGAATTGTCTTCAAAGGGCAAGCGCTTTGAAATGTCAACAATTTTAGTTTCAACATTCTTAAATTCTTTATTTATTTTTTCAATTGCAACATCAGAATAATCACAAGCAATAACACCAAAACCTTTTTCTGTTAAATAAAGAGTGTCATTACCTGTGCCACAACCTAAATCCAATACTTTTGTTTTACATTTATTTAAAACATCTTTGTAATCATCAAGCCAATTATCATAAACAATTTTGCCAGATGAAAATTTTTTGTGAGTTTCATTCCAATAATCTTTAAACTGCATTATAGTCCTCCCATATTTTTGTAATAATCTTCCAAAAATTTTTTCTCTTTTGAAATTATTTCATCTTTTATTTCATCGGTAAGTTTGCTCCATAAGTTTGGATTAAATGATAATATGTTTAAGTCTTTACTAAAATAGACAAATCTTTTTCTTTCAAACTTTTCAAATGGATTATCCAAAATTGATTTCTTCATTTTTGTTCTATCATTCAAATATTCCATATCATACACACAACCGGACCTGTCAACTTGTAAATTTCTTTCTA
>CALVOK010000049.1 GCA_944350275.1 uncultured Clostridia bacterium
AGACGGATACACTGTTCTCTATCTCTGGTGCTAGGGTTACACTTGATATTGCCCATTGTATGTCTGTTGTATTGATAATATCAAAATATAGAGCAAATGAACCTATTTTATTGGCATTCTCTCCTGAATAGTCTCCTATATTCATATTAAACTCTCCATTGATATATCCTGGCATAAAGGCAGTGACAGGTTGTGGCTCTGAGTTGTTGTCCTGCTTTATCCTAACCTGTTTAACATATAGACTTCTATCCTCTACCCTAAAGGATATATTCCCTGTTAGAGTCACTGTCTGTTGGTTTACTGCAAATATCCCTACAGTCAGCACTCCAAACATAAGAAACAACATTGCAAGCATTGAAATTAATTTTAATCTAAGTGTTTTCATTTTTCTACCTCACTTTTTTGTTTTTTGATTTATTTCGTTTATTTTTCAGTAAAATATTTATGTAAAGTTGGTTTTATTTAGTTTCATCACCTATCCGCTTCATACTTTACCACCCCTATTTTAGCATTTTTTGATTTTTAAGTATTTTAGGTGTCGTCAAAATGTTGTCATTTAATATAGGGGTAATAGAGAAAATTTTGTATTTTGTGGAAAAATGTGGTTTGTGGAAATCTTTTTTCCTTAATTTTAGGTCTAATCTATTGTAACCTCCCCCGACTTTTTGTCAACTAATTTAACAAAATTTTGACTTTTTTGGACAAAAAGTCGACAAAAACACTGAAATATGTGTCTCCACGTCTGAGTTTTTTGCTCCGTTTTTTCTTTATTTCCTATCCAATTCTTTTCCTCTCCTGTGTGGATAACTTAGTTTACACAAAAATCTTAACCTTGTTTATTTAACCTTGTTTATCAATAATTCCAACCTTATTTATATAAAATTCCGACCTTGTTTATATATAATTTCAACCTTGTTTACCAATAATTTCAACCTATTTATATAAAAAAATCTCAACCTATTTTTATAATTTTTTAGGTTGAGAGTTTCGTATCTTATCATATTTTTTAAGTTAAAAGTCTATTGTTTCTATTGTATTTAATAGAGATTAAATTTTTGAGAATAAAATTTATCATTTTTTATCATTTTTAATTTTCTTTTTATTTTCAATTGCCTGCAGATATTTTTCGTACATCTCTTTTACACAGTCGTCCCAAGTTACGTACAAATCTCGAACGGCACCTTCTTGCACTCTTTTATACAACTCTTCATCGTTTAAGATTTCTTCAATTTTCTCAGCGAACTTTTCCGTTGTAGGTTCTGACAAAAAGCCATTTTTGTAGTCTGTCACCGTAGCACTTGTTGCCGACCCTTTTAAAAATATAGTTGGCGTACCTTGTGATGCCGCCTCAATTTGAACAAGTGAACTTGCGTCATACATAGATGGAAACAAAAACAATTTTGCACGCAGGTAAATTGCTCTAAGCAAGTCTCTATCTGTTATCTTTCCTGTCATAATGATATTGTCTGCAATGCTAGACTTTTTACACGTTTTTTTAAGTTCTTCAAAGTCTTGCCCATCACCCACATAAAACATTTTGAAGTTTTTATTTTTAAGTTTTTCAAGTGCCTCTAATATAAAAAACACATTTTTTAGTGCATTTATTCTGCCAACGAACAAAAACACGGGCTCATCTTCCTTAAGTCCAAATTTTTCATTGACAAGTTTCAAGGCATTTTCCTTATCTTCAATTGGGAGCATATCTGTCCCATTTCTTTGAACTAAAGGCATATGTTTTGCACCATACTCAAAAAATATCTCTGAGATTCTATCATTTACGCCATAAAATTCGTCGCACTTATTAAACACTTTCATAATATTGTCAGTCAAAATCTTTGTCAATGTCTTGCTTTTAGTGGAACGATAAAAATCTTGTTTATACTGAGAATGCATTGTAGCGAGTGCTGGAATATTGTGTTTTTTGGCATATCTTACACCCATTGCTCCAACTCCAAAAGGAGAATGGATATGTACAATGTCAAGATTACTTTCTTTCAATGCCTTTTTAAAATTAGAGTCAAGTCGAGGCAATGGCACTTCATAATCTACACTAAGTATGTTTGAACTTTTGCTCTGTACGACCTTATAGTCAAACTTTTTGTCACATTTCCCTTTTGGTTTGATTGTAAACACTGTCACATCACAAAATTTTGATAGTCTTTTAGCATAATTATCAACGACCATAACAACTCCATCCACCATAGGAAAGAAAGAGTCTACAAAGAGACCTATTTTTAATTTTTTGTTTTCTTTTGTATTTTCTATAACATCACTCATAATAGTCACCCATTTTTACCTTTTATAAATATAATTTAATTGCCAAGAAAATGTCAAGTTTTTTATTCATTTGGCACAATTATCTTTACACCTTCTCTTATCACCTCAAAATCAAAATTGCCCTGACCTACCTTTTCTCCATCTATATTGATAACTGTATCATCTGCCATATCAACATAAAATTTATCTAGTTTTAAAGTAACTATATTTTTATTGTTTTTCTTCCTTAAGCCTCGCAAGAAGAATACAGCAACCCAAAGAATTGAGCCAAGACCAACTTTGTCTTTCTTAGAATTAAATAATACCACGTCAACTAATCCATCGTTTAGACAGGCATTTTTATTTACATAGAAACCTGCGACACTTCTTGAATTCAACAATAGCATAAGAGCAAATCTACCTTGAATTTCTCCTCCCTGATAGGCAATTTTTAATTTAATCGTTTTTGTTGAAAAAATACTTTTCAAAGCATGAAAAACATAGGCAATTTTACCTATTTTTCGTTTTTTACTTTGACTTGTTGCATAACTTGTTTCGGTAAAAAGACCAGCACAGCAGACGTATATACCATATCTATTATTCACTCTAAAAACATCGTGTTTAAATTCTTTGCCAGTAAGTATTGTCTCTAGTGCCTTCTTTATCTTTCTTTTAATGCCCAGAGAATGTGCAACATCATTTACTGTTCCCGCAGGGATAATTCCGATTTTTGCAGTTGATTTTGATTGCATAACAGCATTAATTACCTCGTTTAAAGTCCCATCTCCTCCAGCAACTACAATCAAATCGACGTTTCCTTTTTCAATGATAGTTTTACCTATATGTCCAGCATACTGCGACACACAAACCTCGACCTGATAATCTCTGCTGAGATAGGAAACTATTTTATTTTCCTTGTTTTTTATTCTCCCCTTGCCACTTTGGGAGTTATATACAAAAAGACATTTTTTCATAATTATAATAAAATATACAGAAAAATTAAATAAAAGTCAAATTTGTCTATAAAAAAAATATATTATTTATTAATTTTTTATTAATATTGAATATTTTTTTGTTTTTATTTTTTATTATGTTATTAATATTAAACATATTTTTTTAATTTAAAATTATTTTTAACATTTTTTAAAAATTATTTTTATTTTTTTGTAAAAAATGCTATATTCAATATATGGAAAATAAAATAAAAAACAAACAATTCAAAATTAATCAAAACACATCTAAATTTATAATACAAATCATCACAATTGCATTTGCAGGACTCGTGGGTGGCTGTGCTTTTAAAACCTTTTTTGAGTCTGTCGGAATAATTCCAACAGGGCTTTCAGGTTTTTCGCTGATTATTCATAATCTCATCTCTAATGCAGGAGTAGAAATTCCTACCTCTGTCATTTATCTTATCATTAACGCAATAATTTTCTTAATAGCACTCAAGGTCTTTGGTTGGAAATTTTTACTACTCTCTGCTGTTGGAATTGGATTTTACACTTTGGCAATGCAATTTGGTGACTTCTCATCTGTCTTTGGATTTGAAAATGCCTTACAAGATAGTGACTCACTTCAAAGTAGCGATACATTGTTATGCGTGATTGTGGGTGGGCTTTTAATGGGACTTACCATTGGTATTGCTCTTAGATTTGGCGGTTCCACAGGTGGAAGTGATATTGTAGGAGCATTGATTAATAAGTTCTTCCCTAAGATAAAAACAGGATATTGTTTACTTGGAATAAATGCTATAGTGATTATATTAAGCGTAACAACGACAGGTGAATTCATTATTGGACTTTATGCTTTAGTATCAACTATTATAAGTTCCATGGCAACAAATCTTGTACTTGATGATTCTAAAAGAGTTGTCGCATTTTATATAATTTGTGATAAACCACAAGAAATTGCCGATGCTATTTTGACCAAATATAAGCGAGGTGTAACAAAAATAGATGCTCAAGGAATGTTCTCTCATAAAGAAAAAACCATGCTCGTATCACTTATTCCGAAAGGACAAGCACATGAAATGAAAAAACTTGTAAACGAAATTGACAAAAATGCATTTGTTTACTCTTCTACTGTAACCGAGATGTTAGGTGATGGCGACTTTATGAAGGAACAATCTATTTTCAAAAATAAGATAAAAATTTCAAAAAACAATTTAAAATCTATCACAAAATATAATTGCACTAAAAATACAAGAAAAATATTTAAAACTAACAAAAATAAATTATCAAAAAAATACTTCCAAAATAAATAAAAGGCAAATCAAATTGCCTTTTTTGTTTGTCTCTATATAGAATTAACAAAATATATAAATTTTAATATATAAATTCTAAATATTTAAAATTAACAATATATTTTTCTGACTAAAAAATTTATTAATTTACTTGGCAGTATTTTCGATAAAAATACAATACACTTATACACAAATCCTACCGTCTTTCTTAACGGTGGGTTTTTCTTTTTCAAAACTTTTACAACTACCTTAGCCACCGTCTCTGGACTTTTCCCCTGTCTTTCGTCTTTTTCCACTTTTTTTATAGAGGCAGTTATTCTATTTTTTAATTCTTCATTGTCTGTATCATTGTCAACAATTCGCGAATTTGTAAACCCCGTACTTGTATCTCCAGGCATAATTGAAGTCACTTTTATATTATAATTTTTAACCTCACTCGCAAGTGCTTTCGAAAATATATCTACTCCTGCCTTTGTAGCGCTGTATGTTGCCTGGAGTGGAAGAGGAATAACAGCACCCACAGAAGAAATATTAATAATATTCCCTCCTGACTTTTTTAAATATTTTATTACTCTTCCGCTTAAAGAGATAACCGCTGACAAATTTGTGTTTACAAGCGAATAAATGTTCTCTGTCTTTGCAAACTCGACCGCTCCAGCAATACCAAAACCTGCATTGTTAACAAATATATCTATATGCCCTTCCATTGCATAAATTTCATTTAAAATATTGTCAACCTTATCTATCTCATTGACATCACAAGCATATGCCATTTTAATTTCATCATGTTTCTTTACTGTCCTTGAAATATCATAGCATATAACACCATTTTTAAATAACTTTGTCGCAATAGCATACCCTATACCACTGCTTGCGCCTGTGATTACAGCAACCTTTCCATTTAATTTCTTTTTCATAATCTTCTCTTTGCTATATATTGTATCATATTTTGTAAAGAAATAAAAATAAAATGACCACAAAAATAAAATAGGTTCTCAAAAACCTATTCCAAAATATTATAAAAATCAAATTCCGCAAGAATAAAATATTTACAAATTTACTTTATAGTTCGACAACAAGCTATAGCAAGTGAACCACTACCTATATGACAGGAAACGCTGAGAGACAATGGGTCAATATGTGTGAGTTTTAAATCTGGGATTTCCGTCTGAATCTGTTTTGCAAATAATTCTGCTTTGTCACGACAACTTGTATACGCAACAAAAAGTTCCATTTCACCTTTGTCTCTTAGTTCTTTAAACCTGTTGGCTAAATCTTTTTTTACTGCTTCTATCATTCTTTTTATAGCATCTTTCTCATTTCTTGCCTTAGCAAATTGGTCAAGTTTACCTCCCTGAGTCTGCAAAACAGGTTTTATTCTTAAGATAGTACCTATTGCAGCCGCCGCAGGAGTTATTCTTCCTCCCCTCTTTAGATATTTTAATGTGTCAACCATAATGTAAATACTGCTGTCAAGTGCCGTTTTTTCAAGTATTTCCTTTATCTCCTCTGCACTTTTACCATGTCTAATTAATGTTTGGGCATCATAGACCGACTGCTTCAATGTTACAGAAATTCTCTTGTTGTCAACCACTAACACCTTACCGTTATATTCGCCTGCAAAATTTTTTGCTGTTTCACATGACATACTTAAAGCGCTTGACATAGGAATATGAATGACATAATCATACTCTTTTAAAAGTTTTTCCCAAAGGTCAGTAATATATCCAATTGCTGGCTGGGATGTTGAAATCTCAGCATCCTGGGTTAATTTTTGATAAAACTCCTCTTGTGAAAGATTTATATCTTCATAAAATTCATTACCATCAATTGAGAATGGCATAGGAATTACATATACATTTCCAAGAGATTTTGCCTCCTGCTGTGATATCCCTGCATTGCTATCCGTAACTATTGCTATTTTACTCATAAAAACTCCTTTTTCTAAATGTTAAAATTAATAAATACATGGTATTCTAACATAAATAATATAAAATTGCAATTTTTTATGATAAAAAACAAAAAAATATTTAGTCACAAATGTTAAAAGTGACAAAAATGCATTTATTATCACATAAAAAATATTTCTTACTTTGCATCTATATTATATTTTGCCTAATCAATTTGTTTGTTTTAAGTTCTGCTCTGCTATTTTTTAGTTCTCGTTTATTAATTGAAGCAAGCGCTCTTTTTACATTTGTGTTTACTTTTGAAAGAACTATATTTTCTCTCAAGAGTTTTGAGTAATCGGCTTTAGGTTGCGACAAAATCAATTGGGCAATTTTCTCAACGGCATTTGATTTTAATGTTTTGGCATTCTTCTCCATATTTTCGCGAAGAGTTTTATCTTTCATTAAGATATTGACGTCTTTTTTAAGTTCCTCTCTGTTCTTAAAAGAAAGCACAACACCTTTTTTCTTCATATATTCAAGATTATATTCCTCTTGCTTTGGAATTTTTTCGGTTACAACCATAGGCAATTCTTGATTTATAGTCTCAGTAATGGACAGACCGCCCGCCTTGTTAATTATCATGTCACTTGCCGACATATATAGAGGTACTTTATCAGTAAAACCGACATTTATTACTTTCAGATTCTCAGGTATTTTCATTTTTGATATCTTTTGATATCCCTTTTTGTCCTTGCCATTTATCATGATAATTTGTGCAGTTTTATCTTTTATTGATTTAAGAAGGTTTTTAAGGATTTTTAAACCTCCCGACCAATAGCCTCCGCCAAACATAACCATTATAGTAAAAGTATCTTTGTCAAGTCCCAAGGTTTTTCTCGCCTCATCCTTACTAATTTTAGAATACGACTTCTCACTTACAGGTAAACCATAAGGCAAAATCTGTTCTCTTTTAAACCCTAGTTTTATGCTATCATCCACAAAATCATTGTTTGGCACTGTAATATAATCGACACCTATTGTTGCCTCCCAAAATGGTGCATAGCAGTAGTCTAGACTTGATATAATACTTTTACATGGTAAGTCGTAGACGAGTTTTAAGTCAGTAATTGCAATTCCTGCATAAAAATGCGTGCAATATATTACATCAGGTCTAAAAGTTAAAATTTCTCCTAATAAACCTTCGACAGTTGATACAGCAATATCTTGTGCAGGACAACTATACCTTTTAGAAGGGTTACTGTTTTTTAGCAAATCAAATATTATGTTATATATCCACAGCGCTCTGCCAACTGCGAAACTATACCCCTTATCCGCAGTCCAAACATTTATTGGTGTTGAAAAACTTTTTAGTAAATCTACTATTTTTACCTGTACCTCTTCTCCGCCCTCTTTCTCTAGCCTTTCTTTTACACTCCTAGCACAAGCGTTATGTCCATTTCCAGCAGTCACTGTCAAAATTAATACTCTTTTCATCTTTTTATTATCCCTTACACTAAACAGACTATAATTATAATTTTAAAGCACCCATATTGAAATAAATACTTTCTAATTAAACTACATATTAACATAAAATACTATAAAAGTAAATAAAAGTGTTCACAAAACAATTAAAAAAATAAATATTTTTGTGAAAAAACATAAAAAAAGTATGAATTATATCACTTTTTTAGTATAATTATTTTATGAATAATAAGGAGTTACTATGAAAAACAATGTGTCCAAAGGTTTTGATAACGACCTTTATCTTAAACTTCAAAGTGAAAAAATTTTACAACGTATTGAAAAATTTAATAATAAACTTTACCTTGAATTTGGCGGAAAACTTTTTGATGATTTTCATGCTAGCCGTGTTCTTCCAGGGTTCGACCCAAATATTAAAACAAAACTTTTAGTAAAACTTAAAGATAAAACGGAAATAATCTTTTGCATATCTGCTAATGATATTGAGAAAAACAAAATAAGAGCCGACCTTGGATTAAGTTATGACAATGAAATGCTTAGAATTATTGACAATCTTAGGGAACTTGGTCTGTATGTTTCGTCTATTGTTATAACATTATACAAAGGTCAATCAAGTGCTACAAAATTTGCTCAAAAATTGCAACAAAGAGGTGAAAAAGTCTATTTTCATAAATACATAAAGGGATACCCAAATGATGTTGATACCATCGTCTCCGATAAAGGTTATGGCGAAAACCCATACATCAAAACCACAAAACCTCTTATTGTAGTTACGGCACCTGGCCCATCAAGCGGGAAACTTGCGACCTGCCTAAGTCAAATGTATCATGACTATAAACATGGAATCAAGGCAGGTTATGCAAAGTTTGAGACATTCCCTGTTTGGAATCTTCCACTTAAACACCCTGTCAATATTGCCTATGAATCTGCAACCGCTGACCTTAAAGACACAAATCAAATAGACCCATACTATTTTAATGCCTATGGAACACTTGCAGTCAATTATAACAGAGATATTGAAGTTTTCCCAATCTTGCAAAACATTTTAAAAAAGATAACAGGCATAGAAGTTTACAAATCGCCAACTGATATGGGTGTCAATATGGTAGCAAGTGCAATTACTGACAATGATATAGTTGAAGAAAGTGCTAAAAAAGAGATAGTTAGACGTTACATCAAAGCAGAATGCGACTACAAAAAGGGACAAGCATCCTTTGATACCATTGAAAGAACAAAATATTTAATGAACGAACTTAATCTTACAACAGATTATATTGTTGTTGTAGGCGCTTCCAAGCAGATAAGTAAAACAAGTGGCTACCCTTGTGTTGCACTGCAACTACCAAACGGAGAAATAGTCTCTGGCAAAAACAAAAAAATAGTATCAGCAAGCGGTGCGGTGGTACTTAACGGGCTTCGCACTCTTTGCGGAATGGGAGATGATTTTGATATAATCTCCGACGACATACTTATGCCAATTGTCAAATTAAGAACTGAGTATTTACACTCTAAAAATAGTGTATTGACACTTGATGATATACTTATTGCTCTTGCAATCTCTTCATATTCTAACGAGAAAGCAAAACGTGCCATCAAAAAATTACCAGAACTCAAGGGCTGTGATGCTCACTGTACATATATTTTAACCAATGCTGAAGAACAATCACTTAAAAAACTTGGTATAAATATAACGTGCGAGCCTGTATTTTTAAACGGACATCTATATGAATATTAGACATTTTAATACCATAGATTCTAATTAACACTAAATTTTTCTATGATTATATTTCGTATTTTTAATTCCCTTTTTCTAAAATTCTATAGAAAAAACGAATGTTTACAACAAACTCAGTTAATATTTTAAAATTAAGACTAAAAAAGATAGTGCACTTAAACCATAAAAAAGGAACTTATAAATAATTAAGTTCCTTTTTTTAAAAACTATCTTTTTCCTCTTTAAATCGTTTCAATATGTAATTATTCAACATTGTTTTTAAATTTGTTAATCTGTCAGTTTCAGTATCATACTCAAATACATTATCTTTATCGTCTACTAACACATATAATCCGTCGCCAATACTCTCAAACGCAATTAAACCTTTTGTCTTTTCAAAATGGTTATGCAAATAATTTGTTTGAACAATTAAATCCGATTGTTCCTTCTGAACTGCATTAATTCCATTAAACTCTAATGAATCAAAACTTAAAAACCCATAATTTAAAATATAGTGTCGAAGTTGTTTTCCAAAAGTTAAACCAATAATTTTTTGATAATATTGTATCTCTTGTTCATTTATGATGTTTTTTGAAAATAAAACATCATTATCTTCAACAAAATTTCTTATTTCCTTTTCTACAGTATTCTGAGATTCATCAAATGTACCTTGATTTGAAAATAATTTCATTTTTTACTCCTTTTATTAATAGCATGTTTTACTAAAATTTGAATATGTATTTTTTTGTATTCTTATTCCAAAAATTATTAATTCTATAGTTGCGGTTTCATTAGATGTTAACCGCTTTTTAACTTCAACAGCAACTTTATTGCTTTTGTTAACTATAAACTATGTAATGATAAAATTTAAACAAATTTAATTTTAAATTTTGCTAGTGCAAAAACACAATAAATTGTGTCACCACATAGTATATAAAATTATCAGTCTCACTCTTGCAAGCAAGTTCGACTTCAGATATTATAAAAACCTTCTCAAAATAATTTTAACCAGTTTGTTTTATCTCTACGTTCTATACTGCCTGGAGACCACTTCGACCCCTGAGGCATTGTACTAAATTTAGCACGCCAAAAACTGTGTTTGCATCTTCTGTTAAAGCAATAATATACATCTTGATGCAAAAATACTCCTCTCACAATAAAATCCATTGCTTTTTTACTTTTAAAAATTGACCTTTGGTGACAATATGGACATTTGCCTGCCACAGTCATACCGACAGGAATTGTCGCTCCAAAACGTTTGGCATCTTTTAAATACTGTGCCTCTCGCCTTGCTCTGCTGTAATTTTTCCCTTCTGCTTTTCCTTCGACCTCAACTTCCTCGTCGTCTTTACTGTTGTTTTTGTCCTTGTTCTCCTTACTTTTATCATCATTTTCGTATTCGTCCTCACCATAGCCGTCGCCTATATCATCACCATAGCCATCGTCTTGTTCGTCGTCACCATCTTCATCATCTTCGTCATCCGAATCTAACTCATCATCGTCATTGTCATCATCATTTTTCTGTTCTTCGTTCCCAAACAGGTCATAATCATCGTCGTCATTTTCGTCATCATAATCACCATAATCATCGTCAAGTTCATCATCATAATCACCAGGATACATAATTTCATCTCCTTTTATCTAGTGTGCACTTCTTTTATTTAATAAATACATCAAGCAAATCTATTATTACCATTTTAACAAAAAAAATAAAAAACATCAACTAATTTGATGTTTTATTAACCAATTTGATGTTTTATCAGTCAACCCACAAGACTTTATTAATAAATATCAGTGTGATAATATCTACAAGCCATAAAAATGGTATACCAATAATTAAAAGTAAAACTCCCAGTACTATACCAAAAACCGAATTATTGTTTACCGAACGAATTATTCTATAAACTACCCAAACAATATCAAGCATAGGTAATGCTAAAATAATTTTTAATATTATTGGAAGACTATCCATTGCCTTAATAAAATTTGTCATTTTTTCTCCTTTCTGTATATTTTATGCATTAAATTTGTATTTAATTAATTTTATTTCTGGCTCTCTACCTTACTAACGAACAAATCTTAAGAAACTCATTCGCATCCAAACAGGCATGCCCAACTAAAAATCCATCAATATTTTTGCAACTTAAAAATTGTTTAACATTTTTACTATCTATACTACCACCATAAACTATACGTATACTCTTTGATGCAACCTCAGAAAAATCATCACTTATTACCTTTCGCACTTCTTTAACTGCACTGTCTATCTCTTTTGCCGATGGGGTTTGTCCTGTTCCAACTGCCCAAATAGGTTCGTAGGCAATTATAACTCTTTCAAGTTCATTTTCGTATAGTCCTTTTAGTGCACCCTCAATCTGTTCTTTTAAAACTTCCTTTGTTTTTAAAGTGTTTCTGTCAATCAAACTCTCACCCACACAGAGTATAAGACCAATCCCATTTTTTAATGCTACTTTAATTTTTCTGTTTATAGCCTTACTGTCCTCTTTAAACTTTTTTCGTCTTTCACTATGACCGACTATTACATAGTCTACACCGCTACCCTTAAGCATATTGCCACTGACTTCTCCTGTGTTTCGTCCAGTCTCTTCATCTGACAAATTTTGGGCACCAATTCTTATTCCTTTCCCCTTGCAAAGATAGTTCCCCACATAAAGAGATGTATATGGCAGACATAAAGTAAGGTCTAGTTTGTCGCTCTCATAACGTGATAAAAAAGTTATAAGATAATTTTTGGTCTCTTCAGGCGACATATTCATTTTAAAATTTGCTATTAGTGTATTCATACTCGCTCCTACCAAATAATTTAATTGAATTAAAATTTATAAATTTAGGATATCTTTTCTTGGATAACCTCAATTGCAGGTAAACTGCCACTCTCAAGATATTCAAGTGTTGCACCGCCACCTGTTGAAAGATAATTAAATTTTTTGTCCAAATTGAAAAGGTTAATCATCGCGACAGTATCTCCACCTCCAGCGGATGTGTGTGCTTTAGAGTTTGCAATTATCTCCGCTATACTTCGCGTACCAACTCTAAAGTTTGCGTTTTCATACATTCCAAGTGGACCATTCCAGAAAATTTCTCCTGCCTTTTCGAGTTCGTTTTGAAAATACTTTATTGTTCGAGGTCCTATATCATATCCAATCAAGTTGTCTTTTAAAGTTATAGCAACCACAGGGCGTGGGTTTCTTCCTCTCAAACAAACATGGTCAATTGGAAGCAAGACTTTTTTGCCTAATTCCTTAGCCTTTGTAAGCACATTCAAAGCAACCTCAATGTTATTATCCTCAACTTTAGACATTCCAACATCTTTACCCTGAGCCTTTAAAAAAGTGTATGCCATTGCACCACCTATTAAAATGGTGTCTGCTTTTTCAACAAACTGTTCCAATATCTTTATTTTACTGTCAACTTTTGAACCTCCAAGCACCACAACAAATGGTCGTTTTGGATTATTTAAAATTTTATCAAGATTTTTTATCTCTTTTTCCATCAAAAATCCTATAGCATTTGGAAGCAATCTTGCAAGTCCATAAGTAGTAGCATGTTTTCTGTGAGCGGTACCAAAAGCATCATTGACAAAGATATCTCCAAGCGAGGCAATCTCTCTTGCAAACTTCATATCGCATTCCTCTTCTTGCTTATAAAAACGCACATTTTCAAGCAGAAGAACATTGCCATCTTTAAGCATTTTGATACGTTCTTTAGTCTCCTCTCCTAAAACCATGCTTGAAAAAGAAACACTACACGAGAGTTTTTTCGCCAAATACAAAGACACAGGCCACAGACTTTTATGAATATCATATCCATTTGGTCTACCAAGGTGTGATAGGATAACAACTCTTGCACCCTTACTTGTTAGGTAGCGAATGGTAGGAAGTTCATTTTTAATTCTTGTTGCGTCCAAAATTTTGCCTCCCTCGTCTAGCGGAACATTAAAATCTGTTCTAAGCAAGACAACCTTGCCTTTAAGATTTACTAGGTCTTTTATCGTTCTTTTCATACTCACCTCTCAATAATTTCATTTTACAACTTTTCGAAAATAAATCAAACTAATTATTAAGTATTTTTTTTAATATTTCAAGACTCTCATCAATTGATGGACTTGTCGCAATCTCAAGCCTATAAGTAGAGGCATTTTCTACATTTGAGACATACCATAAAAAATGTTTCCTTAAATATAAAGTAAGCCATTTTTCATCATAATATTTTCGCAACACCTCGACGTGATGACAAATTACGTTAAACTTGTTTCCTTTAAATTCCTCACCTAAAATCTCTTTAAATATCCACGGTCTGCCCTGTGCACCTCGTCCAATCATTACACCATCAACCCCTGTTTGTAACATATTATGGTAACTCTCAATATCTGTTACATCGCCGTTACCCACAACCGCTATCTTCAGTGACGCTTTGAGTTTTGCTATTGCATCAAGGTCCGCCCTACCACTATAACCCTGCAGTGCAGTCCTCGCATGAAGGGTAACAAAACTTGCTCCACTTTCCTCACACATTCGTCCAAAGTCCACACTAATATCTCTATCATAGCCAAGTCTAAATTTTACAGATATTGGTACTTTTGCATTCTTTTTACAGGCTTTAATTATCTCGCTTGCAAGTTTCATATTCTTCATAAGCGCACTGCCCTCACCATTTTTTACTATTTTAGGTGCAGGACACCCCATGTTTATATCTAATATATCATACCTATCAAGTAAAGGATTTTTAACCGCCTCTCCCATAACATCACTTTCATGCCCAAAGATTTGCCCTATTTTTATCTTTTCATATGGAGAGGTAATAGTCATAAGTTCGGTTTTCTTAGGATTGTAAAGCATGGCACGTGCCGACAACATTTCGCTATAACTGGCATCCGCTCCCATAATCGAGCACACCTGCCTAAACCCAACATCAGTAACTCCAGCCATTGGAGCCAAAATTAAATTATTCCCAAAATCAATATCGCCAATTCTCATACCATAAGTTTACCAATTAAATTACAAATTTGCAAATCAATTTCAAAAATAAATAGGATAAATCATTTTGCATTATATTTTTGCTGGCACTTTTTAAAATAACTGTTACTAAATAGTACCATCAACATTAAAGCAACATCATAAATATTTCTCAGATAGATTACCAAAATCTTAAGACTAGTTTTTAAAAATTATTCTATATTTAGTTGCATTTCACACATTTATGTGTTATTATTGGAATATCAAGGAGGAAAATATGAAAAGAATTTTAATTTATTCACTGCTTTTTGTTTGTTGTTTGATGCCTTTGGTATGTATTGCCTGCAATGAAGAGCCTGCAAACGTAACTCTAAATCAGGTTGGCGAAGAACAAAAAATAGCAGTCGACTTCTCAGGTGAAGAAAACGTCAAAGAGGTGGAAGTAGTTGTAACCCACAACGGAGAAGAAGTAAACACTGTTACAGTTTCAGATGAAGAGACATTGAGTCAAAAATCTGTGGAGGTAGATGCTTACTATGGGCGTCATGATGTAACAGTAAACATCACCAAAGATGACGGCACAGTTGCAAGCAAAACGAGTGAGGTTTGTCTCTCGGCTAGCGAATACAATATTGCCTCGCTTTCTGGCTCCATGCCTGTGCTTTTGTTCACCTTGCAAATTTTGGAAGATAAGAACATTAATGAGTATCCAACATTTGTGTGGCTTGACAGAAGTGGTGCTTGGAATTGGAATGGACTTCCTGAAAATGTCTATCCACTGCCAACAGCAACCGAAGAAGAATACACAACACCAAATGTAAACAGAAGTTTAATGTATGAAAAAACTCAAGATTACATTAAGGAACTTGCTTCCATTAATGAAGAATCAAGATTCAACCTATATTTAAACGACTATGACACCGACCAATACTTACATATGATTGTAGCAAATGGTATTAATGACAGGTCTACCTGCACCTATCTATCTGACGGCGCTTTCTCTTACGTCCAGATAAACAACGTCTTTAACGTTGAAAATGCTACAGCAAAATATGAGCAAATGGCTCAAGAATATCTATCAACAAAAGAACAAGTTGAAAGCAGAGGTTATTACAATTGGGATTCAGGTTTTACTGTAAATGGCAATGAACTTCGTGATTATCTACTTGTTATTGCTCATGAAGAAGATAATGTAAATTGGGTATTCCCTAGACTTAGAAGTGACCATATTAAGTTAGATAAAGATACAACAGACTTCGTTAAAAATTATATCATTTATACAACAAATGGTACAGTTTATGGCAAAGGCATAAAAGAAGTTGGCATTAATACCATGTTGCTGGCAATACAATCTGATGAAAACAAAGTACAAGAACTTAAGTCACTATATAAATTCAATGATGATATGTTTACTGAGGCAGCAGAGAGTGGCAAAAAGGTTATGATGCTTTTAGGAAGTTGGGCAACAAGCGAAGAAGATTTTGAAGTCTACACCGCTCTTACAAAACTGTTCTATGGTGACGAATATGTTTATTACTATAAAGGACACCCAAACACTCCAACAGATATGTATCCTGAAAAGGCAGAACAACTTGACGAACTCGGTCTCATAGATGTAGAATCTACAATTAATGCTGAGTTAATCTTGTTTTTCTTCCCAGACATATACATGAGTGGTTATTCTTC
Source organism: uncultured Clostridia bacterium (assembly GCA_944350275.1). GTDB lineage: Bacteria > Bacillota > Clostridia > Christensenellales > UBA1242 > Caccovivens. Next base: position 16,252 of record CALVOK010000049.1, read on the forward strand.
ATCAACATTTAATAGCATCCAAAATCCAGAGATGGCTTGCATTTTCTGGAACGCAACAAAAGAACAAGCGCTTGCAACAGCAGACCAAAATGGTGAAATGTTTGACTATTATGCCTCAAAACTTGCAAATGATGACGAGACCTATGGTTCTCTTCTTGAAAATGTAGAGCATACTTATTTCTTAATTGAAACTAATGATTCTCTTGGTTTAGATTACGAATTTGCAATATATGATAGTACTGATGGAACAATAAAGTATTACAACGCAGAACATGAAGAAGTTTAAACTAATAGGTATATAAATTTTTGGCAGAAATTTTATTGAACTAATAAAATTTATGTGCTTTTCTCACCTTTCACATAGTATAACTATTAAACTCGCCTAAACTCAACTCCTATTGGCTCGAATTTAGGTTATATAAATATTATCTTCATTAAATAAAAAGCGGACTTTGAATATCTCTAATAGTTAGGCATATTTTAAAAAAGTCCGTTTTTTGATTGTTATTAAAGGCTATACAATTCTTAAGAAATACTTTTTTTAATTTTAAAAATTTTCATTTTTTAGTAAATATTTTTATTTATATTTTTAAAACATTTTATAATACAAAAATATTTTTATCAAAATTATCAAATCTGCATTTTAATATTGAAAAGTTGCTATTTTATATTCAAATAAATAGTTTTCAATATTTTCTTGTGGATGCACGTCTACAAAATTTTTATTTACCATTAAAACTATAGCACCCGTATCGTCCCTATAGACAAATCTATTTTTTATTAAACTATTTGCAGGTATTTTCAAAACGTGCAATTTTTTATTATAGCAATCATCTAACAATAAATACCAAGTTTCTATTAAATGACGAGGTGATGGATTTGCAGGATACACCTCTCCTCTAGCATCAATGCAAGCATATGTAGAATTATAGTTAGTTGGTCTAATATTATTTTTATGGCACAATGATATTGCTTCATATTTCCCTAATTTTTTTGCATTCCTTTCAAGGTATATATTCCTTTGAAAATTATAATAACTTCCTTTAGTTTGAGTTAAATAATTAGCATTTTTACTTTTGATATCAATTTCTATTTCATTTAAAAATTTGTTTACATCTGCCTCATTAAAATCATTTTCTACCAAATAGTTTTTAAGCAAATCTTTTATAAAAGATGAATCAACAATTCTTGCCATTTCATTATTTTTTTCATTATTAATATTATTCATAATCACTCCTTTATTTAAAAAAATTTATTTAAAAAAAAATAAAAAATCAAACTTTATTTATAATAAATAAAACCTAAAATTTACTCCTATTCCTTTTTGCGAAAATAGCAACCTCCTCCTTTAATTTTAACAATGGGATAGCCAAATTCAATCAGATAGTCAATATTTCGTCCAATTGTCCTCCTGTCACAAGGAATCACCATAGGATTAAGAACCCTTGCCATGTTAGTTTGCGTTATAGGTCTCTCCTCCGAAGAACCCTCCTGTAACATTTTTAGCACGTACAGAATAATTGTCTTTTTTGCTATACTCTTTTTCATTTTTACTCCTATAAATATTATAGCACATAAGTATGGACAAAACTATGACAAGCCAAAAAATATTTATTTTTTTTTGAAATTTTCAAGTTTTTTGGTAAAAAATTTAAGATTTTCTTTAAACTCTTTTTTGTTCATTCCATAAAGCATGGCTCTATATCTTAAATTGTCATAAACAGATAAATTATTATCAATGATAGATGATTAATAATGCTAACTTGGCAAAAATTTTAGATATTTCGTCTATTGAAAAACCATTTACAAAACATTCTCCACTATCTCTCGTAAGCACCCCTACAAGAATATTTATTGTCGTGCTTTTCCCTGCTCCATTAAGACCCAAAAAGGCAAAGAGCCCCTCTTCGACCGAAAATGAAATTTCGTCAACCGCCTTTGTATCGCCAAAGTATTTCTTTAAATTTTTTATTTCTATATTATCGGAAGTCGAACTTGCTTGCAAGAGTGAGACTGATGGTCATACATACTATGGGATGAGTGCTAAAAGCACATAAATTCGCAAGAATTTAATAAAATTTTATGACAATGAAATTTTAACATCACATAGTCTATATTATCGGAAGTTGAGCCAAGTGTGACAGGGTCACATTTGAGCGAAACTGATGTTTATACATACTATGTGATGAGTGCTAAAAGCACATAAATTCGCAAGAATTTAATAAAATTTTATGCTAATAAAATTTTAACATCACATAGTTTATAATATGTGTCATAAATATCCTTATGATTATATTTTAATTGTAACATAAATAATAAAGACATACAAACAATTTTGTTACATTAAACGAATAAATGACGGAGTGCCATTTTCTTTATACACCTCTTTTTTACTATATCAAATTTAAAACAAATTTCCAAACATTCTCACATAAAATATACACAACCTTTTTATAAGGATGTGTATAATTAGCCTTTGTCTTTATTTTCACAAATTTTTATCTAGCCACCACAAACTATCATAAATATTCATATAGGCGACACATATATTATGGCTTAATTTGATTCTAATATCAAAAACTTTCAGACAAATTTAGCTTTTTTAAAACCTTTACTTTTTCTTCCGAAAGATTGGCATGACATAAGCCCAAGTACATCCACTCATTCTTCTCCGCAAATTGCAATAATTCATTAAAAACTCTATCTGTAATGTTGTAATTATAAGTAATAAAGGGTTCAATTTCTCGAAAAACTCGTTTGTTTTTGTTATTTACATTTGCAAAGTCAATAAAACTTAAAAATACAGGTTCAGACACAACAAAAGGACCTTTATTTTTAAAATTTTCTATTGTAAAAAACTTATCATCAAATTTTCCTGTAGCAATAATTTGCTCAATCACTTTATCAATTTGTTCCATAAAAACTCCAAAAAAATAAAAGTTTCAAATCCATTTCTATAAAAAGAGACAAATTTGAAACTAATGCTTGGCGGAGAGGGAAATTGCCGAAACGTATTTATTAATTTATAAATTCTTTAAGATTTTCTAATAAATCACTAGAATTCTCCTGATTTCTTATATCGCTATATTTTTGCAAATTTTTAATATGATTTTTTATTTTTTCTTTATAATCTTCTGCATTAGAATATAGCTCTACTTTTATCTTATGATTTTTTCCAGTTGTTTAATTTCATTTGCCAAATCATTTATCTTGATTTCCCGAATAACCTTTGTTGGATTTGAGCTAACAATTTCATCCCACATATTTGTTTGTCCTTCCAAAAACCCGCTGTCTTCAAGTTCATATATAGAACAATTTTTCCCTTTAAAAGTTTTTCTAAAAATATTAGGATATGTTTCACTAAAAGTTAATTCACCTGTATCGTAATTGCGTTTATATATAAAATCCCAATCTGTCCAAAGTTCACCGCCAAATAACAATGCTGTTTCTAAATGGTATGATGCATAAACATAAGCCCTATCATGAGAGCAAATATGTGGTTCAATTATGGATAAGTCATGAATTTTTGAAACATGGTAAATTCTTTTGTTCATATATATCCTTTTAGTAAACATGTACCAAAGTGGTACATTAAAAGAAATTTTGGCGGAGCATATATAACGTAAAACGACTTTAATCAATTTTTATCTTTGCAGATTTCTAAATAAAGATTCATTATTTTCTTCTGAATATCTGGAATATTCGCATTCAAATCAGTGCTTGCAAGATATGCGTATTCTGAAATTTGCTTATGAATATTGTTTTTTGAATTGTATTTTGGTAAATATATATTTGATTTATTTAAACTGTATCCATTTGATTTGAAAGATGAATGCATGTAGTTCTGAACAATCTCAGAATTTAAAATTCCACAAATATAATAAGATTCTTCTTTCGATATATTTTTGTTGTCTATATCTTGACTAATTATAATTGTGTGTTTGACACATATTGTATTTTTATATTCACCCCATGGCGTATTTTGTTTTTCAATAACACAAGCACAAAAATGACTATTATCTCTAACTGCCACAATATTATCGGCAAAAGTGTATGGGCCAATTTTAGATAATGAATAAAATTCATCGCCTCTATGCATTAATTTACTCTTGTTTGATTGTGCGTCAATCAATTCTTTATGATTTACCAAATACAGTAATAAATCCCTATTAGTTTTTATCAATTCTGCAGATGGCACAGGTTCTGAAGTGTTATTTTTGTTGTATGGCAAAATACAAAACTCATTATTTGAACTAGAACGAAATTCTTTTATGCTAGGTCCGGTAATAATTGGATAAATATATTCTACTGGTAAATCCCATCCATCTTTAGGCATATCATCTACGATGTATTTTGATAATTGAAATTTTTTATTTGCGAATTTATAATAATTAGGTTTCGCTGATTTTCCTTTGCCAATCAACATATATAATTCTTGAGGAGTAAATTCAACACCGGTTCTATATTTATAATCTGTTTTGCCAATTATCTTAGAAAAATCGTATTTTGATGAAGAATATGAAAATGCAGTAGAATTTTTTGATAATTGTAATGCTAAATTACGAGAAAATGTAAGATAATTCTTTGCTTGTTCATAGGATGGTAATTTATTTAAATCATCATCATTGATTAAAGAGTTTCTAGAGATATTAGATACTGTAATTCCTTTAAAATAATCTTGATATTTGTATGCGTAATAATAAGTATTAAAGTCTTGAGAAATGACTTTATTGTCACATCTAAATGGCCTTAGTGGGGCTTGCCATCTATCTATTTCTTGTAAATATAATCTACTCTTATTATCATAATCTATCCAAAAATTTCTAAATTCTTCGTATGAATTTTGAGACATTATACTATCAGGCATTAAAAATGCCAAGACGCCATCTTTTGACAACCAATTTGTAGCAGTTACATTTGAAATTAATGCGCAAATATTTAATTGGGTACCACCAAATTGACCAGCCCCCGAAAATATATGCTTTATATCACATAATTCTTTTATTTTATTTGCATATGATGCTGGCAAATGTTCCCATTTAACCCAAGGTGGATTACCAATGATAATATCAAAATTTTTAAGTCTTGCAATTAACATAAAATTCATGGCAATTCTAATCCAAATACCATCCCATTGATTTTTGTGTAACAAGACTAGAGTATTTGATAAGTTTCTTATTAAAGACATTAAAGTTTTTGATTTTCGTTCTTTGTTATTAAAGTCATTAATTAAGACACTAAATAATATATCTGAATTTTCGGTTTTAACACATGCTTGTAATTCGCTCATTATTTTACCAAATTGTTTTTGTTCTACATATCTTTCTGGTAATACTACATCAAAAGGTTCTTTTATGTTTGAAACAGAATACTTGTAACAAGGAATATTGTCAATTATTATCTTCTCTGCAAGAATAGCTGAATCTCCTAAATAAACTGGTATTTCTATATCATGCACATCACCCAATGGTCTTAATGCTAAATAATAACCAACACGAGCAGATAAAACGGAAAGAGGGTTAATATCAATTCCGTAAACTCTTGATAAAATATTCTCTCTTAAAATAATTTTTTCGTCATGAGATAAAGTGTTTAAGTTTTTGTTAGATACAATTTTTTTAATCAAAGATATTATGAAAATACCAGAACCACAACAAGGGTCAATTGCTTTCCATTTATCTTTATTTACCATATTAACACTTTTTTCCACAACATAATCTGCTAACCATTTTGGGGTAAAATATTCACCCATAGAATGTCTTATTGATTTCGGAATAATACTCATATATAAATCTTTAAAAATATCGATTGGCTCATAATATACATTTAATGAAAAATCAGAATATTCATCTATTGTTTTAATAATTTCAATAATGTATTTATATAAATCAAAATCCCATTGATTTTTATCTGAATACCAGGAGAAAAAATCCCCCTCTAAAAAATTTGTTATATTATTATTTTTATAAGAATAACCATCTTCTAATTTTTCAAAAAAACTTTGTAATTCATCAGATGTTGCACTTAATAAATCATTATAATTTTTTGCATGGTCGCTATATTCTAGCTTATCTATTACTTTACAAGCGATAAGTTTAACTATAATTGCATATGTTGTTTGCAATGCATATAATGAGTAATATTCCTTAGTTGTATTATTTATATTGTCATCAAAAATGTGAGATAGGTCCAATCTTCGTTTTGCAATATCATTACTTTTCCCATTGTCTTCAACTGAAAGATGCATTAAATTTTGCCATTCTTCATAAAGCATTGTTGTTTTTTCTGTTTTATTATTGTTTAAAATGTTATAAAAATACTTAGCAATATTTCTAGATATAGAGCTTGAATTATAATCAACAAAAAAGTCTCGCAATATATTTTCTGGAACGAATCTTTTTGTATTGTTAGCCAAAATTGCTTTAATAATTGTGTCAATATCATTTTCGGTTATTAAAGTTAAACTTGTATTTTTTATTTCATTATCTAAAAATGAAAAATAACATATTCTTATTCCATCGGTTAAGATAGCAATAAATTCTTGACCATATTTATCTTTTAAAGCAAATAAATAGTCTTTTACTTGATTTATTGCTGTTACTTTATCTGATTCTTTATTTAATTTTGAGTAGTGTTTGTATTCAATAACTAAATTATTAACTATTGCATCTAACCTTCCGTTACCCCTAGACCTTTTTGTTAAATTTCCAAAAGTATGATGTATTCCATTTATCACGGTTTCTTTTTTAAAATCCAACCTAACACCTGTGTTTTGCCTTATTAAAAAATATAATTCATTTTCAAAAATTGAGGCAGTTGAAGATTCGCTATTTGATAGATTACACTCACGCATTAAAACAGTTCTCATTTCATTAATACTGCTTTTATACGCACCACTATTTAACCATTCAGTTATATTATTACTCATTGCTTACTCCTTTATCTTCATATTCCATTATGTCAGCTGGTTGACATTTTAAATAACTACATAATTTACCAATAGTTTCCGTTGTAACACTTTTATTTGTTCCAAGATTTGCGAGTGTTGCACTAGATATACCCGTGTTATTGATTATATCTTTAATTTTGATTTTTCTTCTTTTGATATAATCATAAAACTTATAATAAACAATCAAGATATAATCCTCCTGCACTAGAATGTAAAATATTATATCATAAAAATTTAGAAATGTAAATAAAATTAAATAATTACATAAAAACATTTATAAATCTAAATTTTTATATAAATTTTTTCAAGTGGCACTACGGCGTGTGCTTGTCTTGATACAAGTCGGCTCGCTAACGCTTCGCCGAAAGACAAGCACACGCACGCAAAAAAACTTTTAATTAAACAATTTAGCAAAAATATTTTCCCGCAAACAAAACGGCATCTAAAATGAGAGGCTGGCAAAGGGTGAACCCATATTGCCCCACGCCTTCTCATTTTTTTACGATGCCGTTTTTTATATTTGCTTGTTTTTTGGCAATGCAAAATATTTGCT
>CALVOK010000050.1 GCA_944350275.1 uncultured Clostridia bacterium
AATTACAATCGACAATCCAAGTCAAGAAACAAGAAATCTTTGATGAGGTCTATGAAGATTTAAACGATATTTGTTCGGTGCTTTGTCCTATCAAAAATAAGAGTGAACCTATTTGGGAAAGTGGTGCTAAAAACTTTATTTTAGCAATAACACTTGCAATGCTTGAAGATAGTGAAAATCCAGAACTTGGAATGACAAAAGAAAAGTTTAATTTCTATAATGTGATGAAGATAGCAACTAACACACAAGATGATTGTGAGGAACTAATTGAGTATTTTAATCATAGAAGTCCTATTTCAAAAAGTGTCAGTCTTTCAAAACAAGTATTAGACGCAAGTGACAAAACTAGGGGATCATATCTCTCAACTGTGTTTGATAAATTATCACTTTTTAGTGATATGAGTATTTGCTCACTAACATCTGCGAATGAAATAAATTTTGCGGATATATCTACAAAACCAACAGCACTATTTTTACAAATTCCAGATGAAAAGGAAACAAGACATACTCTTGCTGCTATGGTAATTTTACAAGCATATAAAGCACTTGTTGCAAAGGCAAATACCTATCCAGATTTATCATTGCCAAGAAGTGTTTATTTCTTGCTTGATGAGTTTGGTAATCTACCACAAATTCACAAATTAGAGCAAATGATTACAGTAGGAAGAAGTAGAAAAATATGGCTCGCGCTCGTGGTTCAATCATACGCACAGCTCGCAAAAGTTTACGATGAAAAATCAGCTGACATTATCAAATCCAACTGCAATATTCAAATATTCATTGGAACAACTGATCAAAAAACTATTGAAGAATTTTCAAAAAAATGTGGGAATTATTCAATTATTCAAAAGAATGTAAGTTTTCCATCTTCTAATGATGGCGTCGGAAGTTCTGTTTCAGTTAAAGAACGTCCTTTAATCTATCCAACAGAACTAGCACAACTCAACAACAATCAAAATATGGGAAATGCTATTGTTTCCATTTTTGGGTATCCACCAATTAAGAGTAAATTCACACCTAGTTTCAAAAGTAAATTTTTTGTTTTGGAAAAGACAAACCAATTGCTTGCCGAAGGCAAATACTTTAATGAGGAAAAAGTATTTTACAATATGTTGAAAAGGAATGAAAGATTTAACAAAAAAGTTAATAGAAGAACCGAGACGGAATCCATAAAGGAAGTTATCGAAAAATTTAAAATAAATTTATCAAACGCAGATTTCGAAAGTATAGGTTGTTTTGAGCAAAAACAAGAGATACAAAATTATTTAGAAAAAGAAGATTTTAGAGAAATTTCAAGAATACTTGAAGATGTTTACATTGAAGCAAAAAATCAAGAGTGCGAGAATATTGAATTTATAGCTGATTTGAAAAGTATGAGTGAGAATTTAGTGAGGTTAACACGATGACAAAATTATTAAAAAACTTTGCGCTTACTTTACTTTGTATTGTATGTTTAATTCCTTATTTACTTGTTTTAACGGGGAATGCAACTATTACTAGAATAGGTGGAAATTCAACAATGGGTGTTGTCGTTGGTCCTATTTTTGGGCTAGATGATGTTATTGATGGTGGTATTTCGGTTGATAGTGGAGTTTCAACACAAAAAGATTGGAGTGCTTCAACGGGAGTCGTTAGAAGCACACCTTATGCAAATGGAGCATTAAAAAAATTCAGTAGCTTATATGTAGTAAATGATAAATTCAGTAAATCATATAAAGCTGATCGTAAATATGCTTCTTTCGTAAATTACTTTAAGATTGTGAGAACTGATGGGAGACCTATTTATGATGATGACGGAATTTTAGATGTTCGTTGGTGGCAAAATGGCGAATTCACTCCAAGCGATGAAATAGTTGATTACGCAGCTGATTTATATGTAAGCACACAAATGCTGGATTATGATTATAGAGGTTTTCTTGGAACTGTGCTATATTCAAAATTTGAAAAAGGGGAATTTTTAATAACATTTTCGAGAGAACAAGACCCTGAAGATGTATTTAGTAGTGCTTTACACGATAAAAATCCAAACAATTACGGAGCAGGAGCATATAAAAATAATGGTTTAAACCCCGGTTTTGAATATTATAAAATTGCGAATATGCACACAACAAATTCTCCTTATGTATATGTTGAACTAAATGCAAGAGGTTATTGGGAAAATTGTTTTTGGGGTGGTTGTTATGATTATATTGATATTAGAGATTGCTTGTCAGGTTTTATGCCAAGAGCTAATAGAGATTGGTCCAATGAATTAACCACTAAAAATAATGTTGGTATAGGAACATACAAAGAACGCACTGCATATTATTCGCCAAAAGCATTTACAGTTATAGCACGAAATCTTAACAACTTAATTAAAATAAATGAGGTTGAAGTCACACCACAATATGGAACGAGTGTTGTGCCATATAAAGATGGTCATCATATAGAAATCACTGATGAAGGCGTGACAAGAGTGCAAATAGAAGAAGGTGCAGAAGGAAGATACACATCTTATTATTGCTTTGTTGATACAACATTGCCTGATGTAAGTTATGCTTTTCACAATTCAAATGCAACAGAAAAAAGAAAAGTAGGGAATATTACAACAAATAATAGTGGTGCTAAATCTCAAACAATATATGAAGGCATATTCAAAGACCAAGTCCAAATAAATTTTGACTATGATGAAAATGTGGAAAGTCCTGAAATTGCAACTTGCACTTTTAATGGTGAAACTTTTGAAATTACAAGTGGAACTTGGTTTAATGAAGAAGGGGATTATACTATTACAATTACAGACAAAGCAGGAAACACAACAATATCTCAATTTACAATTGATAAATCAGCACCTAATTATAATCTCAATCGTTTGCAAAACGACACAAATTATAAAATTACAAAATGGTATTTGACAACAATTCCAAGTGGATATGATGGATATGGCTCGTATTCATTTAGGGAAGAAAGTGACGCTTTTAGTTTTGCTTGTGAAATTGAAAAACAAAATAAAGTGACTGGTCATTATCTTAACAATATTGAAGATTTTATTGATACTCATCTGGTTGCAACAGGTAATACAGTTCAAGTAGGACCTTACTGGTATTATAAATCAAGAGAAAATCCAGAATTGTATGTCTATTATTTTGATGAAAATTCTTTGAATGAAATTGTTGCTTTTTATGCGCAGGACTTTGTGTCGGACGAGCAAACATTTAGATTAAATTCGACAATTTATCCAAACGATTACGGAAATAAAATCGATAAAAGTGTTTATGACAACATCATAATCAAAAATGGTATTGAAGCATATATAGTGAACAATTTTATTTTTAGATACGTCGACGATATTGAGGCAAGCAAAATTTTTTATGATTATGCGGAAGATGATAAAGAAAATTGGATTGAATTTCAGTTTGACAAATTTTTTGCTAGTCAAGTAAATACACACGGACTTTATAAAATTAAAGAAGTTGACTTTGCTGGAAATGAAACGACTTACTATGTGTTTCTTGATAGAGAAGCACCTATGCTTGATATTAAAGTTAAAGTATACGGTAATGATAAATCATTCACGCAAACAATTTCAGTAAATGATATTCCGAACAACGGTGAACTAGTTTTGTATTATGAGGATTTTGAGATACTTGAAATAATTGAAGATGATAAGTGGTATGTTCTTGAAGTTAGATGTCCTGACGGAACCACAAAGCGATACACATACCTTGATAAACTACCAGATTTTTCTGAGCTTGGTTCTGGTGAATTTAACATTACCATTGGCGACAGATTAAATAATCAATTCAAATTTAAACTATTTTTGCTAGGCGAAGCACCAAAAGCAAATTTCAATATTATAAATGCAGAAACACAATTGCAAATCAAAATCACTACTGGCGAAGAATATAACACTTTGACGGACTTAAAAATCTACCGCAATGATATTCTTCTCAATAGCGAATATGGCTATGACGAATATCCAAATGATGATAGTAATAGTTTAATTTTTATTGATAAAGATACACTCAACTATATCTTTAATAAAGGTGGTATTTATAGGGTTGAGTTAAGTGATAATTTTAATCGAACTTTAACGTATGAATTTAAGTTTGAGAAAGAATTGCCAACTGGGATACTAGTTGGGGTAGAACACAACGGAAGAACAAAAGATAAAGTATCATTCATTTATGACACGGACAAATATTTTGTAATCACTTATGAAGATGAACAAAATAAAACTTTTGAAACCACAATAAATGATAATCAAACAACATTACACTTTAATCCAATTGAAAATAGCGAACATAAATATACGATCTACCTTTATGATAAAAGTGACAACGAAAACTACAATGTTTACTCGTTTACAATTAAAACAATAAAACCAATAATCAATCTTTTTGGAGTTGATGATGGTGGTAAGACAGGGGGAAGTGTTTACGCAACTTGGGAAAATACTGATGAACAATATACCGCAAGTTATATAGTCAATGGAAATCAATTTGATTATAGAAAAGGACAAGTTTTGTCCGGTGAAGGCAACTATACAATCTCTTTAAGTGATGAACTTGGGAATGTTGGAATGGTCACATTTGAAATCGATAAAACAATTGATTTTGCTATTGCAGATGTCACAGGAAAAACATATTCAAAAGATGAAATTGAGTTAATCAACTTTGATATAAGAATTGTTAATCTTGAAGAATTGACTTGTGAGATTATAAAAAATGATGAACCATATTCTTATGAATTTGG
>CALVOK010000051.1 GCA_944350275.1 uncultured Clostridia bacterium
CGAAACAAATTATCCTCTTTTAAGAGAGCGGGCGGATTATCCGCCTTTTTAAAGAGAGCGGACAGTAAAACTCTTATTCTATATAAACTACATCGGACAATCGCCAAGCGTCAGGCTTGAGAGCGGAGAGAAAGTCTATATTTTAAATAAAACACATCGGACAATCGCCAAGCGTCAGGCTTGTTATAATCCTAAGTCTATGCTCTCGCCTGTTGAGATAAGGATGATTTGCGTTCCTCGGCTCTCATATGTTGTGTTTCTTGGGTCAACTGATATTGTGGTCACACTTGGACAATTCTGCAAAATCTGTTCACCTATTTCCACAATGGTCGACGGAAGAGTCAAGGTCCTCAAGTTTTGCAGTCCGCTGAATGCATAGTCAGCAATGGCGGTAGCAACATAGGTCTGTCCATTATAGGATATGCTTTCACCAATTGCAATTGTCTCAACCGCCTCATTTTGACTGCCAATGACGGTTACATTATTCCCATCAGTGATTGCATATATAATATTTCCCTCAATAAATGAACCTATAAAGATTCTCTCTCTGAGCGAGTACAATTGACTTTTATAAGTATCTATATACTGCTCAGGCACATTTATAACAATTTTGTCAGTATTTGGCAGTGCCGAATACCCCATATCCGCCACCTGAGAGCCTGCAAAGGTAACAAATCTGAGGTTTGGATTTTGAGCGAAAGCATAAGTCTCTATACTTTCAATATCGCCTTGAAATGCAATTGAGGTCAAGTCATTTGAGTAGAAAGCATTTCTGCCAATAGTTTTGAGTGATTGAGGAAAAACAACTTCGCCTGCAAGAGAGGTATCATTAAAGGCATATTCTCCTATACTTTCAAGTCTGCTATCTTCAGGGAAAGACAACTCAGTCAGTCCAGTCATAAGAAAGGCATAATCTCCAATATCTTGTAAATTTGAAGGGAATTCTATTGAGATAAGTGCTGAAGTAACCTGGAAGGCATAGTCACCAATGGTATTTAAAACAGAGTTTTGTCCAAAGTCGAGTTCGCTTAAACTCTCACAGCCACTAAAACAATAATCTCCTATTGAGTAAATAACAGGCGAGAGGGTCACTTTTGCAAGACTTGTGCAACTTCTAAAGGTTTCAGCCTGCAGACTTCTTATGTTGGTGTTTTGAGAAAAATCTACACTTGTAAGACTGCTATTTTTAAAAGCATTCATTCCAAGCGAGGTCAGTCCCTCAGGGACCACAAGGTTCTCTACGCCTGCACCACTGAATGCATAACTACCAATTGTTGTCAGTGCGCTTGGGAATATAAAGACGGTTAAATTTTCACACCCATCAAACGCATAGTCGCCAATCTCGGTCAAAATTGATTGACTGTCAAAATTTACAGATTCAAGACTAGCACAACCTTGGAAGGTGTTTGCCTCAATCTTGGTGATAGTGCTTGGAATATTTATACTCTTTAGTTTCACGCAGTTTGTAAAAGCACCCTTACCAATGCTAGTCAAACTTGCCCCCTCGGCAAAAGTCACACTTTCAAGGCTTGTACAGTTTGCAAAAGCATTTTCACCTATTAAAGTAACTGAGGAAGGCAGAACTATCTCAGTTATATTCAAACCACTATATGCGTTTGCGTCTATTTCCACAACACCCTCAGGCACCTGTCCGTTTGTTGTTCCTAAAATAACAGAATTTGTTGCCTTATCGACAAGCACACTTCCATTTACTGAATAGTAGTGTAAATTTGCCGAAGATACATCAATGTTTTCAAGATTTTGCAAGTTAACAAAATTGCCATCACCAATATCAATTATCTTATCTGAAAGGACAACTCTCTCAATGTCAATTCCGCTCACTGCGTCATCCTCAATTTTGTAAACTTGATATGATATGTTTACCATTGACGGAATTTCAAGTATTGTGGATGAATAATTGTCAATACCTGTAACAGTGGCAAGATAAGCCTCGTTGTACAATCTATATTCAATGTTTTTGCTGTCTGTATAAACTGTATCAGTAAGGTTAAATAGTGCTATATAGTTCGCCTCGTCGTCAAGGCTTATTGTAAGTGATGGGCTTTCGGTTACAACTACATTATTGTATATATTTCCTTTTGCCCAGCCTAAGAAAACTGCATTGCCCTTTTCATGCGCGATTGCTGTGACATTGTTACTTCCATCTGATATGGTGGTTGTGATAGTCCCCAAATTTCCATTGTTGACACTTATATTGTCAAAACCTGTTCCCTCATCACTCTTGTTGAAAACGAAGAAATATAGACATAGACCGCCACCAACCAAAAGTAGCAGGCAAAGAAAGAAAATCATAAACCCTTTACCGCTTAATCTTCTTGTAGCAGTTTCTCCTTCTTCATAATAGCCATAATCTTCTTTCTTCTTTTTCTTGCTTTTGCCACCCTTAGTCTCCGACTTAAACTTGGCAATAACCTGGTCTATCTCTTCCTTATTATAGACATAGTCCTCATCTTTCATATTTGAATTATTATCTTCTGCCATTATTCCTCCAAAAACACCTTTTATTTAATTTAAAGTATAATATATTTTGTAAATATTGTCAATATTTAGTAGTTATTTTGCCCAATTATAAATCTTTTATCAACCATTTTGCAAAAGTTTTACAATTATATAGTTGCTCACACCATAGTACTTTGGATTGAGATAAAAGCGTTTGTCTTTAATAAAAATTATCTTTTTTTCAATAAATTCGTCAAAATTTTCATTTTTTTCAATAAAATAACCTAATTTTTCCAAATAATTTCTGTCAATACCTATTTTTGAGCGAAGTCCAAGCATGATGTGTTCCTCTATCAACTGTTCTTTTGTAAGCACCTCCTTAAATTGTTGTCTTTTTTTGTAATATCTATCAAAATCACTCGCATTTGCATAACGAATGCCATCTATATATGAATGTGCAGAGAGCCCAAAACCTATATAGTTTTCGCCATTCCAATATTTTAAATTGTGCCTGCTTTCATAACCATTTTTTGCAAAATTTGATATTTCATATTGAAAAAAGTTGTTTTTTTGCAAAAATTCTGTTGTTTTTTGATAAATTTCAACACATTCGTCATCGTCAGGCAAAATAAAAGGCTTGTTTTTCACAATCTTCTCAAGAGGTGTTCCCTCCTCTACTTGAAGCATATATGTAGAGATATGTTTTACACCCATTGAAATTATTTTTTCTAAATCTTGAATAAATTTGTCACACTCTTGCGAGGGAAGTCCTATCAAAAAATCACAACTTACATTGTCAAAATACCTGCAAGCAAGTTCTATCGAGGACAGTGCCTGACTGCTGTCGTGAAGTCTGCCAATAAATTTAAGTTGGTCATCCTGCAATGACTGAATACCTAGAGAAATTCTGTTTATTCCAAGTTTTTTGTAGCCTACAACTTTTTCTTCGGTAAGGGAATTAGGGTTGCACTCAATAGTTATTTCACTTTCCTTTTGCAATTCGAATTTGTTTTTAACTGCTTGGAGTAGTTTTTCAACATCATTGCCGTCAAGCAAACTTGGAGTTCCGCCACCTATATATATTGTATCTATTTTATATAAATTTTCACTTTTTTTAATAAAATTTTCGTTTTTTTGCAGTTTTTTACTGTCAAATTCGTCAATTTCATCAATCAAGTGTTTTATATATCTGTCTTTTTCGCTAAGATTACAAAAAGAAGAAAATGCACAATAATTGCATTTCCTCTCGCAAAATGGAATATGTAAATATATACCATTCATAATTTCTCCTTAAAGTTTTTTCGCCCACAGACTTTTTATCAAATATCCTAAAAATATTACAAACTTTTTATCAAATTAATCAGACAAAATTTTTATTTTTTAATTGTCATCATCGAGTTTTAGTATCGACATAAAAGCCTCTGACGGTATCTCAACAGAACCTATCTTCCTCATTCGCTTTTTGCCCTCTTTCTGTTTTTCAAGAAGTTTACGTTTTCTTGTTATATCACCGCCGTAACATTTAGCAAGCACATCTTTTCTCATTGCAGAGACCGTCTCTCGTGCTATAACCTTACTTCCTATTGCCGCCTGAATTGGCACTTCAAAAAGTTGCCTTGGTATGATTTTTTTGAGTTTTTCGGTGAGCGCTCGTCCTCTTGCGTAAGCCTTGTCCTTATGAACAATAATTGATAATGCGTCACACTTCTCGCCGTTCAAAAGAATGTCGACTTTGACAAGGTCACTCCTCTCATACCCTGCCATTTCATAATCTAGACTTGCATAACCCTTGGTTCTTGACTTCAGACTATCAAAAAAGTCATAGATAATCTCGCCAAGCGGAAGAATATAGTGTACCCTCACTCTATTTTCGTCAAGATAGGTCAAGTCTTTATAAATCCCTCGTTTTTCCTGGCAAAGTTCCATGATTGATCCAACATACTGAGGAGGCGCGAAAATACCTGCCTTTACAACAGGTTCCTCAATAAAAGCAATCTCGGTAGGCGCAGGCAATGATGACGGATTTGACAATTCTATAACCTCGCCATTTGTTTTGTGAACCTTATAAAATACACTTGGAGCAGTTGTTATTATATCAAGATTGAATTCCCTCTCAAGTCTCTCTGTAATAATTTCAAGATGTAAAAGTCCCAAAAAACCACATCTAAAACCATAGCCCAGTGCCTGAGACACCTCAGGTTGAAATTCAAGTGAGGCATCATTGAGTTTTAATTTTTCTAGCGCATCCTTAAGTTCGCCATACTTTGCTCCATCAACGGTAAATATACCGCAAAAGACCACAGGTTGAACCTTTTTGTAGCCAGGCAGTGCCTCGTCTATTGGGTCAGAAAAATTTGTTATTGTATCGCCCACCTCAATATCACTTAGATTTTTGATTGAACCTGCAAGATAACCAACATCACCTGCAAGTAACTGCTCGCATGGCTTAGAAAAAGGTACAAAAACACCAACCTCAGTTACATCAAAGACCTTGCCTGTATGCATCATTTTGATTTTATCACCAACCTTAACTTTTCCATCAAAAACCCTTATTAAACAAATTGCTCCCTTAAAATTATCATAATAACTGTCGAATATTAGGCATTTAAGTTTACCATTCTCGTCACCCTTTGGGGATGGAAATTCTTTGACGATCATCTCAAGCACCTGGTCAATATTTATTCCGTCTTTGGCAGATATGCAAGGTGCATGTTCGGCAGGAATTCCTACTACATCCTCAATCTCTTTTTTTACCTCCTCAGGTCGCGCTGACGGCAGGTCAATTTTATTGATAACAGGTAATATCTCTAGATTGTTGTCAATGGCAAGGTAGGCATTTGCAAGCGTCTGTGCCTCCACTCCTTGAGAGGCATCCACAATCAAAATAGCACCCTCACAAGCGGCGAGCGAGCGAGAGACCTCATAGGTAAAGTCGACGTGTCCTGGTGTGTCAATAAGGTTGAGTTCATACCGCTCACCCTCAAAGTCATAGAGCATCCTTGTCGGTGTCAACTTAATTGTTATACCCTTTTCTCGCTCAAGTTCCATACTATCAAGAAGTTGGTCCTGCATATCACGTTTTGCAAGAGTTCCCGTCTTTTCAATAAGTCTATCTGCAAGGGTAGATTTGCCATGGTCTATATGTGCAACAATACAAAAATTTCTTATTTTCTTAATTCGTTCCATTTTAAAATTATAATAAAAATAAAAAAATAAATCAATATATTAGGTTAATTTAATAAAATTTGCCTGATTTTTTACAAAATTTTATATAATATTGCCTCACCTTTGCGCGAGCACACCTTTTTTTATTTGATTTTTTTATAAGGTTATGTTATAATAACATTAAACACATACTAATTTATGAAAAATGTTGAATTTTGTCGTAAATTGTAAATTATTGCATAAAATATATTACTTTTGTAAGGTGGTAAAAATGGAAATTTTTAATTCTTGGCTGGTTGAAACTCCTATCGCTCATCGTGGACTGCATGATAAAGAGCACCCTGAAAACTCGCTCTCCGCTTTTGGTCGAGCAATTGAAGAGGGATACCCTATTGAACTTGATGTGCAAATGATTGCTGACGGAACTGTGGTGGTATTTCATGACGAGAGTCTGTCTCGTCTTACCGACAATGACGGATACATCAAGTTTTTAACTAAAGCAGACCTTGGCATACTCTTTTTAAAAGATAGCAAAGAAAAAATACCTACATTTGAGGAGGTACTAAATTTTGTTGACGGAAAGGTTCCTCTCCTTATTGAGATAAAAAATCAAGGCAAGGTCGGCGAACTTGAGAAAAAAGTTATTGAACTTTTGAAAAATTATAAGGGTCTCTATGCAGTTCAATCATTCAATCCATATGTGCTTGAGTATTTTGAAAAGCACGCACCTGAGATTTGGCGAGGACAACTTGCTGGCTTTTTTAAAGGTGAAAAACTTGCGTTCTTTAAAAAATTTGCTCTTAAACGAATGCTACTCAATAAAAAAATATCCAAGCCTCACTTTATAAGTTACGAGGCAAAGCGAGTACCAAACAGGTTTATTCGCAAATATAAAAAATTGCCACTCCTCGTCTGGACTGTAGCAAGTCAAGGCGAATATCTCAAAGTAGTCAAGTATTGTGATAATGTAATTTTTGAAGGGTTTGAACCGAAGATATAATATAATTGGGGGGAAACCCAACAAGCCTGACGCTTGGCGATTGTCCGATGTGATATACTTGATATACAATCTTTATCTCCGCTCTCAAATATTTTTTTGGTAAAATACTTTCGGTTTCCCTCCCATTCAGGTTCCCTTGAAATTGTCAAATTTCAAGGGTAATAGACCCCCTTCCGCCCCCTTGAAATTTACTCTGTAAATTTCTGCGTAATTTGGAGTCTTACCGACTACATTTCCATGACGCATAGTTTGCAAACCTTACGTTTGACGATTGTCCGATGTAGTGTACTTAAAATACAAATTATCTCCGCTCTCAAGGAAAACTGACAATCCGCATAAAAAACACCTCTTAAAGTGAAGTGAATTTCCTAAAACGCCCAACTTTTTGGGGTACTTCAAAAGAGGTGTTTTTTGTGTGTTGTTATTTTTTTAATATGTTTTCTAAAAAAGTATTTTTATATCACACATTTTTTGGAAAAATGTTCTAAAAAGTGGGTTTTATTTATGAACTAATCTCTATTATTAAGATAGGTTACCATTTTTATGCCGTATCTTTTCTCAGAAACAACCTCAAAAGGCGAAAAGTCAAAATCGTCTTTTTTGTCATGCTCGCAAACAATTATCCCTCCGCTTGCAAGCAAATTGTTGTTTGCTATCCGCTGAATACAGTCCTCATACACCCCACTCTTGTATGGTGGGTCAAGCAATATGATGTCAAACTGCTCGCCTTTTAAGAGGTCGAGTGTCTTTTCATAATTTGCTCGTATCAGTCTTGCATCTATCCCAAGATTTTTAAAATTTGCTCTTGTCAGACCTACCGAGCGATTGTCTTTGTCGGCAAATACCACCTCGCTCGCACCGCGACTTATTGCCTCAATACCAAGCGCACCTGTACCGCAAAACAAATCTAGCACCTTAGAACCCAGCACCCTGTCACCAAGTTTATTAAATATTGCCTGCTTTACAACATCGGCAGTTGGGCGGATATGCTCAAACTTATTTTCAACAAGTACCCGCCCTCTGAATTTTCCTGCAGTAACTCTCATAGCAAAATTATAACATTACACAACAATTTTTTCAAAGCAAAATAGCCACAAAAAGACTTGCAACTTATGATATTATCAAATTTCAAAATGTCAACCTTAAACCAAGGGCTCAGTCGAGTAAACTCTATAAGTCTTTTCGCCAACCACCTCATCACTTGTATAAAGGAATTTGGTGGTGTTGATATAAGAATGTGAGTCACTCACAAAATCAGTAAGCACCCTAACAGTTGTGGCATTGCTAAGCAAATATCCACAAGCAGTTGATGAGGTTGCATTGTTATAAATCGTTTCACTTTCAATTGTAACGGTGGTGAGAGAAGAACAACCAGAGAATGTCATTGTTTCTCCTATACTTGTTACACTGGTTGGGATAGTTATTGAAGTTAAGGATGAACAGTATAAAAATGCAAAATCTTCTATAACCTGCAATTGACTACCATCCTCAAACACTATACTAACTAAAGAACTACAAAAATCAAACGCATCACTTCTGATATGTGTAACAGTATATGGAATTGTAAGTTTCTTCAAGTAAGTATTATTTAAAAATGCGTTTGGCCCAATTTCTGTAACATCAATATCATTGCCTTCTACAAATATATTGTTGCTCTCTTCGTATTTAATTTCAATTGATTCTGTAGCATTTTGTAACGCACTTACAACATCAGCATCTGAACTGAATTGTAAAAAATCTTCGTAGAACGAATAAAATTCTCCGTCAACAATGACATCAAAATTTTGTATATAATTTACAGATGTATTATTTGTAATGTAATCAAGAAAATCAGAATAGGTATTAAATTCTAATGTTACGGGTTCTGGTATCCCTCTTATACTAGGCGAAATGGTTTGAGACTTGCATGAGCGGTCCCCCGCTCATAAGACGTTTTTGGACAAAAACGTCTTGTTTGCCCAAATGGGCAAACGCAAGTCTCAAACCCTTGTTCTTGATATCTCTCCCAAATCACAACCGTAAGTTTGTAACATGAGAGAGGGTTTTTACATAAATTGTTTGTTGTAAGGAGGAAAAATGCAAAAAGTAAAAAACTTATCTATTTTCATTGTGGCACTGCTAATCATGATTGTAACAAGTCTGATGTTTGCAGGTTGTGGCGAAGGTAATGACAATAGAATACGACTCAACGAGGTGACGCACAGCATATTCTATGCTCCGCTGTATGTAGCCTACAATCTCGGCTATTTTGAGGACGAGGGACTTGAGGTAACAATTGAGAGTGCGACAGGTTCCGATGCATCCATGACTGCCCTGCTAAGTGGCAGTGCGGATATAGTGCTTGTAGGTCCTGAAACGGTAGTTTACTCACAAGGCACGCAAGACAGTCCTGTCATATTCGGTCAACTGACACAGAAAGACGGTTCGTTCTTCGTATCGAGTGAAGATATTGACAACTTTACACTTGCCGACCTTGAGGGAACGACAATCATAGGCGGACGACAAGGTGGTATGCCTGCCATGACACTTGAATACATTATAAAGGATGCAGGTCTAACAATTGGCACCAACACAGCAAGTGGCGAGGTCAATTTAAGAACAGACGTAGCATTCAACATGATAGGAAGTGAGTTTATCACCAGCGGATGTGAATTTTGCACCCTGTTTGAGCCTACTGCGACCAACCTTGAAAAAGAAGGGAGCGGATATGTGCTTGAGGCGGTTGGCGAATTTTCTGGATATCTTCCATACACAGTGTTTGCAACCAAACAAAGTTTCATAGATGAAAAGGGCGAGCAGGCGGAGAAATTCTTGAATGCGGTATACAGAGGTTATCAATATATAGCCACCCACACTTCGCTTGAGGCTGCCAAGGCGCTCGCACCATCGTTCTCAGGCATGACTGATGAGGAACTTCAAATTGCAGTTGAGCAATATCTCGCAATTGACGCATGGTGCTCGTCACCTGTTATGACCGAGGAGTCCTTTAACAAAATGATGGAAATCATCAACACTACCACGCAAGAGACGCAGTATGATGTCGAGTACTCGCAAATTGTTGACAACAGCATTGCAAATATGATTGCAAAGTAAAATTTATTCTTATCTTGAAATAATAAATTACCAACAACATATGTGCATACTGCCATAAAAAATATCATAGCCAAAGTGCTATGATATTTTTCTAAATTTGAAATAATAAGAAATTCATTTAAAAACATAATCGCAGACTGTGCTTAGAGTGCCACAGCAGTGTTAAAATATTATGTCAAAATTAATTTTTAAATATAGTATTTTCTATAATTTTCTTCCTTTTTCTTCTCTTTCTTAGCCTGTGACTTGCCACTTCCACCGCCCTTTTTGTTTCTTACGATTAAGAATATCACAAGACCAATTATAAGGACAGCCACAATAGGAACAACTATGTAAACCCAAAGGAGCGGGTCACCATTATCCGCCTGATTTTCTTCAACATAAAGATTTAGAGCAAGTTGATTTGAGGTGATTGCCTCTTGCATAAGTCTCATGTTAAGAGCAAACTGGTAGGTTGTCGTTCTGTCATCATTTGATGTAATTGAGAGGTTAAATCCATCTATTGCGTCGGTGTTTGTGCCATAGAGGCGTCCAACATAACTCTCAAATTCCTCACTATCAATTAAATATCCCTCTTTTACAACCACAATAAAGGATACATTTGTGCTATCAAATGGCACTTTAATACTTTCGCCCTCATATTGAGAACCACGAATTGCCACTGACTCTATCATGTTTTGGTCAAAATTTGCAATGCTGATTTCCACTGCGTCGTCATCTGTGAAGTAGGCAACCAGTTTAAACCTCTGATTGAAAGGATGCACTCCATAATAGATGTTGATTGTTGCGTCCTCGCTAATATCATCAAGAGTGCCTGGAACTGTAAACTCACCATTTTCATCGGCATACAAAATCTCCCAATGGTCAAAGGTGAAAACATCGTCTCCGTTTGCAACAACACTGAGTGAACGATTGTTATAAGAAAAACTTGGTCTTATTATAGTCGTTGGTCTGCTGTTGCTTGCTGTCGACTTAACTGTTCCCTGTCCGCTTGGTAGTGCCTCGCTTGGAAGTGCCTCGTCTGAGACAGTTATCTCACAACTATATGATATATAAGCAAAAGAAAAGGTATATGTTCCGTCAGTGACATCGCTTGCTGTCAAGTTTATCTCGTAACCGTTTATCATGCCAGCACTTGTTGTCGGAGTTTGAGTGTAATCGTCTGTGCTAAGTCCATCTCTGTTGTCATTGCACATAACCTGCTCAAGAGTATAATATCCAACACAATCATTAGTAAAATTAAGTTTTATTGTGACAGTTTGTCCATAGCGAGCGGTAACTTGACTGCTCTCTTGTCCGCCGTCGACAGAAAAACTTGCGTTTTCAATTATACCTGCGTTATAATTTATGCCAAAATCAAAACTATATGTCTGAAAGGTTTGGAGCAAAATCTCACTGTTTATCATTGTCCAGTCATACTCAAAGTCAAAACCGCTCTCCACTAAGTCAAAATTTTCGCTGTCTGATAAAAATGCTTGATTTATAACCTCTACCTGTCTAAGCACTCCTGAAGTTACCGCATAACCTGTGCCGTAGTAACTCTGTGCTGACTGAGACCAGTACGAAAAATTAACATTGTAGTCTTGGCTTGCTTGTGGGCAATTTAAGTAACCAACAAGTGTTCCTAGGTAGGTGTTTGTTGACTGTGTGGTGTTTGATATCTCTCCGCCATATGCAGTGTTCTTTATTTTTGTACCTGTTCCGTCAATCTCACCACAAATTCCACCTATATACTGACCGAATACTTCCTCTTGCGTAGCAGTTCCCTCAAGTGATATATCACCAAAATTGAGACAGTTTAAAATCTCGCTACCATTCGTCAGATATCCAACAATACCGCCAACTGCAACTCGTCCGTTCCCGCTTGTTGAAATGTCAAAATCATAATAGTTTACACAGTTTTCAATTATACTTTGCCTCCCCTCTCCAACTGTGGTAAAACTTGTCGCAACCCCTATAAGTCCACCAAAGGTGAAGTTGCTGGAAATAGGCAGAGTAATTTCATTCTCCTCTCGCACTAAAATGCTTGTTCCTGGCTCCTCAGGGTCCTCCTGCGAGGTGATGGTTACATTGTATAACTCGCAATTTCTTATTGTAACATTCTCGCCATAACCCACAAGTACACCTGCAATAATCGGTGAGGTCACCCCTTCAAAATCAAATGCCACAGTACCTGTAATTCTTAAGTTCTCAATAGTTGCATTCCTTGCATAAGGGAAAAGTCCATAATATGCCGAACTTGAAGACAGTGTAATGTTTTTTATCTCAAACCCATTTCCGTCAAACACTCCGCTAAAGGTATTCAAGGTTTCATATATGCTGGATATATCATCCCCCTGCAAGTCAATGTCCTCTTGAAGTGTAAGTTTGACACTCTCGTCTCCATAGGTTGTTGAGGCAGACATGACCTGCACAAAATTGTCATTATTAACTAAAATCTCGTTGTACTCAGGTGTCTCGGCAAAACTTATACTGCCATCATTAAAAGACAGCAGTCCCACACCTGCCAAACAAAAGATAAATGCAAAAATATAAATAAATTTTTTCTTCATAATTCACCCATTTTAGTACGCGACAAATAAAAAGTCTTTCTATGTATAATTTAACATATTTATTATATTTTTTGCAAATATTTTTAAAATATTTATCAAACTATGTTAAAACAAACATAATTTATATTATCGGAAGTCGAACTTGCTTGCAAGAGTGAGACTGATGGTCATACATACTATGGGATGAGTGCTAAAAGCACATAAATTCGCAAGAATTTAATAAAATTTTATGTTAGTAAAATTTTATCATCACATAGTTTATATTAAAACAAGTATATTTATCAAATTGTACCCCCCCCGACTTTTTGTCAACTAATTTAACAAAATTTCGACTTTTTTGGACAAAAAGTCGACAAAAACATTGAAATATGTGTCTCCACGTTTGAGTTTTTTGCTCCGTTTTTTCTCTATTTCCTATCTAGTTCTTTTCCTCTCATGTGTGGATAACTTTGTTTATATAAAAATTTCAACTTTGTTTATTAATAATTTCAACCCTGTTTTTATATAATTCCAACCTCATTTATATAAAAAATCTCAACCTATTTTTATCATTTTTTAGGTTGAGAGTTTATAATTTCTATTATTTGTTTAAATTGAAATTTTGTAATTTCTAAAAAGTTTGCTCATCTTGGTGATGATAAAGGTGGTTTACAAATCTATCTTGTTCGAAGTGATACACTAGAGCGGAACTGCCGAAAGGTCAACGGTCTTTCGGCGGTGGAGCGGAGCGAGACGAATTATCCGCCTTTCATTTTTATTTAAGAGAGCAAAGTTGAAGTTTATATTTTAAATATGTCATTTGGGTTTGTTGTCGAACATTGGGTTCGAGAGCGGAGATATAATTTGTTTTTTAAATACATCACATCGGACAATCGTCGAACATTTGGTTCGAGAGCGGTCAGTACAATTTATATTTTATGTCCACAATGTCGGACAATGATCCAAACTAAGTTTGGTCGCCAAGCGTTAGGCTTGATAATTTTTTCGTGAGGATGATTTGAGACGTTTGATAAGACGTTCTTTATCCCTTTGAATTTCATTTTTCTTTTCTTTGATTTTCATTTTGAGTGACTTATTCATAAGATAATATCTCATTTCGTCAAGGCAGTGGTCGTCTCTTTTGATAGGCAGGTCATTGTCACCCCACCAATACGACTTCAATTCGCGTATCAAATTTGTGCAGTTTTTAAAGATAAACAAATGCGGTCTGCCCTCTCCGTCTTTAAGGTACCGTTTTACAGTATTTATACCGCTAAACATATCCTTATTAACTCTTGGATTGACAAGGATATCATTTTCATAGAAGAGTTCCACCACACTTTTACTGCTTGCAAGAGTTCGTTGTGAGGCAGCACTATCAATCAGTGCGGAAATTTTCCCATTTGTAAAGTGCCAATCAAGTTTTTTGCATATTTCTTTAATTTTGCTTGCATGATATAGCACATCTTTGCCCTGCGCGAAGTGTTCGGCAATAACATAGACATTGCCGTCGAAGTCCTCACAATACCAGTGAGCAGAGAGCGGATTGTTAAGTCCTGGGTCAATTGAGATGGTGTCCTGCCACTCTTTTGGTACATCAAACGGTTCAATAACATGGACATTCTCGTCAAACTCGCTATAGACAAGCCCACCATTCTGCATAAACTTGCCATAGCGTCTACTTTCAAGTTCCTCTTTTGAGAGAGACTTTGTCATTGC
Organism: uncultured Clostridia bacterium; assembly: GCA_944350275.1. Taxonomy (GTDB): domain Bacteria; phylum Bacillota; class Clostridia; order Christensenellales; family UBA1242; genus Caccovivens. The sequence continues at coordinate 13,969 of CALVOK010000051.1, forward strand.
CTCAATCTCCTCTTTGTCAAGGAAAGGGTTGTCCGCCCACTCCATTTCAATATGCCAAACCTCGTCATCGTTATTTTGATTTAGGTATATATCATTATATACCCAGGTCAAGCCCTTAAGTGGCGTCATAGTTCCAAAAATCATACCTCGTTTGTCAAGTACTCTCATCCTGCACTCTTGATAAATGTCAAAGGGCGGTTCCTCATCAAACCAAACGAAGTCAAGTGAGGAACCTTGAAATTTCTCTCTGCCCTGGTCGCAACTTTTAAACCCAATTTTACTGAGCGAGCCAAAGACGTTACGTACCAGAATGAAGTCAATTATGCCACTTTCTGCGCTATCCTGCCTACCGCTTGACATAACAATTTTTTCTATCCAATCGTGACGCAGATAGTGCAAAATTTTTTCTTGTGCGACATCGCGCTGGACCTGCTTTGAGAGCGAGACCACCCAGCAAGAGATAGGTTTATTGGTCTTAAATGGATGAATACCTCTTGCAAGCCATACTGTTTCAACCGCTCCGCATTCAGTTTTACCGCTACGGTTACCACCAAAAACCCACCTATTTTTCTTGTCGCATTTATGAAAAAGCATTTGTTTTTCATGAATAATCTCGCCACTATTATATAATGATAGAAAATCATTCTTTTTTCTTTTTATAATTTCATTTTTTACCAAATTTAATTTATAATTTAATTCATTCATAATTTACCACCAAAATAATTAAAAATAAGTGTTATCTCGACAAATAATTTCTTGTCGTGAGTTACCAAAAAAGATAAAATTTAGTTATGTTTAAAAACAAAAAAATCAAGATTATATGCATATTTTTGCTAATTTTTTATATGACTGTACTGTCAAATTCGAGTTTTAAAACATCGACTTACGCACAAACAAATTATTATGCAAAAGTGATGGAGGAGAATGTCTACCTATACTCACAACCTATTGATGATGCTCAATACTATATGTTCTCTATTCCAGAGAGTTATTTTGTGCTACTTTTAGGACAGGAAAATGAAGATTTCTTCTATGCCCAATATGATGACCTGTTCGGTTATGTCAAAAAAGATGAAGTGGTTGTCATGGATGGCACTCCTGCTCAACCTTTTGCGTCCAGTCAATTTAGAATATTTGCCCTAGAAGGTATGGGACTTTATTCCTCGCCATATTTTAATAATGAAAGCATTTTGCTTGAAATACCTTTTCTCGCAGACGACCTTGTCTATTATGGAAACATTCAAGGGCAATCCATTCCTGGCAAAAGCGGAATTTGGTATTACTGTTCTTATCAAGGCGAAAAAGGTTATGTTTATTCGGTATTTTGTGATAATCTTGATGTAACTGTCAACAATGAGATGTTCAATGTTGTAGACAGTCCTTTCTTTGACGATGGCTCACCAAATAGTTTGTCACCAGTCGCAATGACCTTTATTATAATAGGAGTAAGTCTGCCTTGTGTTGTAGTTATATACCTTTTGATTAAGCCTACTTTTACAAGAGAAAAAGTTTTAGACAATAACTCCAAAATTCATAAAAGAAAACGACATGGAGATTACTACGAGTTTGATGAAAGTGATTTAAATTAAAAGTTCTCCCCCTCATCAAAAAAGTCAACTTCCTCTTTAAACTTTCTTGACTTAAACTTTTTGTAGACGTCGAGTATCCACTTATCCTCTTGAAAGTCACTCTCCAGTCTCTCCTCCGTATACCCTCGCTTTTGCATTTCATCTGCAAAAAATTCTTCTGCCTTTACTAACTTTCTAAAATATGTTCTAAGTGGATAATCATGCCTCCTTGCAATCTCAAAGGCTTTGTCATTGTCTATGTAACGTTCAACAAGTAGTTGTGCCCTCTCAAGCGGACATTTTTCCAATGATTTTTCTATTGCGACCTTTATATTTATAAGTCTTATTTTTCTTTGAGATAGTGCAATAATCCTATCAGCAACCGCAAGTGTACTGTTGTCGGTAAAGTTTGTTGAGTTGTAATAAAATGAGTTTAGCGCCTGTTGCTCGACAAGTTTGTCAATCGACTCAGCAACCAAATCAAGCATCTTATATACAAATAGTGCAGTCTTATACCATAAATTTGTTTTCATGTTTTCCTCCCTTTTAAAACGAATTATAAATTCCCATTGTTGAGATAGTCAATGTTAAATGTCACTTTTTTGTAATATTTTGTAAAAATATTTACAAAATTGTCGAATTTTGTCAAAGAATGTGTTATTAAAGCCTGTTAATTTTGAAATTTTAGGGCAATTCTTGATAAAAAGTAGTTATTATTTGTGAAAAAAGAGATAATAGAATGCTGTAAGTACAGCCAAGAAGTTATCAAAAATACAAAAAATATTTAAAAACAAGATAAAAAATGTTAAATGTAGTTGAAAAAAAATTAAATATGTGATAGAATAGAGAATAGATTTGCTGGTGTGGCGGAATGGCAGACGCAACAGACTCAAAATCTGTCGAGGGCAACTTCATGTGGGTTCGACTCCCACCACCAGCACCACAAGCCTAACGCTTGGCGATTGTCCGAACATATTGGTCTTTATACACACTTGTATTCCGCTCTCTTTAATTTAATTTTATTTAAAGTTAGTGGGAGGCGAACCCATGGGTTCGTTTGGGTTCCCTGAAAATCGATAGATTTTTAGGGTAAAGGCTCCCACCACCAGCACCACAAGCCTAACGCTTGGCGATTGTCCGAATAAGTTATTTTATACATACATTTGTTCCGCTCTCTATGTGAGGGTTATTTTTGTTTGTACTCTTATCTCTTATTTTTTCGTTCTTCACTTTTCTTCCCTCGGATTATTTTTGAAATAAAGAAATAAAAACGAAAAAAGAAAAGTTGTGGTTTTATTTATAAAAAACTATAAATAATTTGTAAATTTTAAATTCTATTGCTATACTCTTAATTATGAGATATTTTACAAGTGATATTCATTTTGGTAGTACCACAATACTTAAAAGAGAAATGAGACCTTTTAAATCACCAGAGCAGTTTGCCAAATTTTTCATTAAAAAAGTCAACAAAACTGCAAAAAAGGATGATTTTATTTTTGTCATAGGCGATTTTTTCAATTGCAATTCCCCAAACAACAATTCCTTTCTAAAATCAATAAACTATGTCAAAAGAATTAAGGCAAAAGTCATTTTGATATGCGGAAATAATGAAGAGCGAATAATTCATACCTTTTTTAATGACAACTTTCAAGATTTTAAAAAATATTGCCTAGAACATGGTTTTTATGACGTAGTAAAAGACTTAGATATTAAACTTGGTGATAGAAAAATTTATTTAACACACTTGCCAAGCAACTGCCAAAAAGATAAGATAAATTTATTTGGTCATGTGCATAGAGCAGGTGGTTTATACTCCCCTCTTGGCTTTAATGTCGGATGCGACTTAAATTACTATAATCTTTACAGTGACAAGGATATTGAGTTTCTTATTTCTCAAAAGGAAAGGTATTGGAACGATGATGCCGAATTAAACTTAAAATATTTTAAAGATTTCTAAACATATTGCTAAACTTGTTAATAATGACAAAAAGTCATTTATCATTCATAATAAATCTCGTTTGAAAAAATGTTATTAAATAAAAATAGCCCAGCAATTGCTGGGCAAAACAAAAACCCAGCATAACAAAAAACACTTTCGTTTTTTGGAACGCTGGGTCCGCTATAAAAACTATTTTTTCAGGTAAAATCTTAATTTTTACCTTTTTTTATTTTATTTTTGCATTTTTTCTTTATTTTTTCTTTATTTTTTATACTTTTTATTAAATTTTGATTATTTGTTTAATAATTCCTTGTTATATATTTTTAAATATTTAACTTTTTATTCTTTAAACTCCATTACAATAAAAACCTCATTTTTGCATTTTTGACATTTCATATTGTGTATAAATCTCTTTTTCTTGCTGTTTCGAGGAGCATTGATTAGCACTCTACAATCACTTGTGTCGTCTGATGAATTACACTCCCCAAGACATCTACCACAATGCGGGCAAAAAAGTTTTAATTTCACAAAATTGCCTCCTTATAGACTATGAATGTATTGTTTGACAACTCCTAAAATTTTAACATCTTTTGTAATTATATCGTCATATTTAGTATTTTCTGGATGCAATACCACATGGTCTTTTTTCTTATAAAACCTCTTAACTGTTGCCGAGTCATCAAGCAAGGCTACTACAATTTCGCCATTGTCGGCAGTCTCGCATTTCTTGACAACCAAGAGGTCACCCTCTCGTATTCCAGCACCCTCCATACTATCTCCTATTGCGTGCAACAAGAACAGGTTGTCCTTGCCAAAAATATCAGTAGGTAGACGATATATAGTTTCTATATTTTCCTCAGCAAAGATAGGCTCTCCGCATCGCACCTGACCAACCAGTGGGGCTAATACCGATTGGCTAAGGTTTACATTGTAGGAAATATCAATTGTGCCGAGATTATTTTTCTTGATACTCCCCTTGTTTTCTAGCAGACTTACATAGCGACTTACAAGCGAAAGACTTGAAAGGTTAAGTCCGCTTTTTATCTCTCTAAAACTTGGACTTCTACCATTTTCAAGTTGAAACACTTTGATAAATTCAAGGATGTTTTCTTCTGTCCTTTCGCTTAACTGTTTCACTACTCCTCCCTTTGCCTATAAAAGAACATTGCGTTCTTTTACGAAACTATTATAACAAGTCAATTTTCAAAAATCAAGTGTTTTTTCAAAAAAAATTAAAAAATTTTAAATTTATCAAATTCCTTCAATAACAAGTATGTCTTTATGCCACAAAATAAGACTGAAAATTGCCATATATATTAATCAACATATTTTTATAGATAAAAACTATATAAATAGATGTAAAAATTATTTATTAAAAATTGAAATTCGCTTTACACAAAAATTTTATTATGTTATATTTAAAGTAACTTGAAAAATATGGAGGAATTATGAAATACAAAATTGTGGCAGATGCTGCCTGTGATATACCTAAGGAATTTATGGATAAATATGATATATCTTTTATTCCTATTGAAGTACGTTTTGGCGACGACCTCTACCCTGAGGGACTAGAAACGAGAGAGTTTTATAAAAAACTTGAATCAACTAGCGTTCTACCTAAGACTTCAATGCCAAATGCATATAAGTTTGAAGATTTTTATAGACCATATGTCAATCAAGAAGATGTGTTTGTTATAACTATTGTTATATCAATGGAGATGAGCCAAACAAAAATTCAAGCACAAATGGCTGCCGAAAATCTAGGCATGAAAAATGTCTTTATTGAAGAGAGCGGTGCGGCTACACTTGCACAAGGGGCAATAATTATCGAACTATGCAAGTTTATGGAAAAGGAAAATGATATTGAGAAGATCAAGGAAGAATTTTACCGCTTAAAGAGAAATGTTCACCTGTATGCAATCATAAATGATTTAAAATACCTCAAAAATTCTGGTAGACTTTCATCTACAAGTGCTGTCGTTGGCTCACTTTTAAATGTTAAACCTATCATTTCCCTGCAAGGCGGAAAGGTTGTTAACATTGCTAAATGTGTAGGAACGGCAAAAGCCGAAAGTTTCCTTTTAAACAAAATTGAAAATGTGGACTCATCAAGGTATTTCTATATTGCCCATACTGACTATATCGAGGCTGCCGAAAAATTAAGAGATAAGGTAAGAACAAAAATCGACCCTAGTCAAGAGATTGTTATCGGCGAAATTGGTTGTGTGGTTGGCTGTCATGTCGGTGCTAAGTGTTATGCACTTGGATACTTTTCAAATGATACAGAAAAGTAAATTGTATCTTTAAAAAATTATTATTAACTTTTTACTTAAATGGGAATTAATTATAAACTTTTAACCGTCTATAATAAATTCAACTCCATCAAACATAAAAATAGAAACACCTTATCAGCATTTAAGTTTAAGGTGTTTTTCTTTGTCAAAAATTTGTAAAAAGTTTTCTATTCGGTATTGACAAGCGGTCTCAAGTGTGATAAAATTTACCCATAAGGAGAAGAAAATGATTTTTGGAAGAAATATTATAATAAAAATGATTGAGAATGATAAGATACAATTTAAGTCATTGCCTGCAAAGTATAGAGCAGATATAAGAATTGCCTATTGGGCAGTTTACCATGACGGTCTAAACCTTGAATATGTTGCAGATAAATTTAAAAATTATGATACAATAGTTCAAGCAGCAGTGCAAAATAATCCTTACGCTATTAAGTTCGCTCACAGTGACTGTTTCAGCGACTTAGTTATTGCTACAAATGTACTGAATAAGGTTGAAAACCCTATTGAGTTTGTAGATATTGCTTGCCGTTGTGCATATAAACACCCTGAAATTTATAAGAGACTACCTCTTTGCTATTTTGAAGAAGAGAACAAAGAACATCTCAAAAAAATACATGCCGCAATTATGAAAGGGATAAAAGATAGAGTCGGCAAAAAGGTTACAAAAGAAGATGAAAAATATGCAACCAATGTTATTGAAATGATAAAATCAATAGGAAAAAGTAAAAGAAGGTTGCTTGCAATAGAAAAGAACGAACAAGAAACAGCAAAACTCCTTGCAAAAGCAGAAGAAGAGAAAAAATATGAATACTTTAATATTATAGAAAAAAGTTTTAATAGTATTAATGAAGATGACAACGGAAAAACTACCGCCAGTCAAAACTCAAACATCGACATTGACGAAAGCGAAAAAGAGTAAGTAAAAAAATTACTGAAAAATAGTTGAAAATAACTTAAAAAAATTTAAAAAAATTTAAAAAATTAAAATAATTAAAATAATTAAAATAATTTAAAATAATCAATATTAAAACAAAAAACTCTACTTTAAAAACAAAATTAAAGTAGAGTTTTTATTTATGTATTTAAATTTATGCTATATAATTAAAAATATTATTTAAAATTGCTTTAAACTTTTTTATAAATCAGAAATATTATTTTAAATAAAAAAGTAAATTTTAAGCAACAATTAATTTTTTAAAAGAAAATTCAGTTATTTTTCATCTTTTTCTTGGTTTTTTGTATTATTTTTGTGTTTTTCTTCTGTGTTATCAATATTCTCGTTATCTTCTTCTAAGTTTTCGTTTGTATCAATTTTCTCATTTATTGAATTATCTTCATTTTATTGTGTCTTTTTTCGTTTTTTGACGCATCTAGCAATAGCACATTTTTATTATAAGGTCTCTCTATTGTCTCCCCTTTTGCAAGTTCCTCTTCAAAAACTCTTACGCCTAGCGAGCGAGGACAATATTTCCCTAAGAGGTAGTGCAAGCAAAAGACAATTCCGCCACCAAAGTTACATAGTATATCAATCATAGTATCGGTTACAAGAGGTGCATTATAGCCTTCTATAAAGTCTCCTTGCGAGGTTTGACCGAGGCAATTGTCTGCAAACCATTCAAGAAGTTCCCAAATAAGTTCGCACGCCATGATAAAACAGAAACAAAAGATAATGACAGTCCAGATATTTAAACTGCTATATTTATTAAGTCTTGCAATAACAAATATGCCAAGAAGAGCGAAGACATATCCAGCCAATATGTGAACAACAATGTCAAACCAATTTGTCAAATTGTATAGGTCAAGCACGCATCCCATAAAGCCATCCAAAAGTATATAAATTCTGTACAGAGAAAAACCACATTTGAAAACCTATGTCTAAAAATATACTCGATAAGTAATGGTGCAAGTACCAGGGGCACCTATCCCAAAACTTGCAAAAAGACGGTCATCTCGTCCGACCGCAATATAATAAAATCCAAACACCAAGCAGGCAACAAACTGGACGAGCATTATTGTCAAATTTATCACTCTAAAAATTTTATCATTCTTTGAAAGTTCTCTAAATTTTATCCATTTTCCCTTTTTTAATATTTTATCCAATTTATTATATTTTTGTTGATTTTTCATATTTTTACTGTTTTTAATTACAAATCAATCTACAAACTTTTAAGTTCGCTCTCCATTTTTTCAAGTAGTGCTCTATTCTTTTCAAGTTTGTCTTTTTCAATTTCTACAAGAGATTTTGGCGCTTTTGAAATAAAGCCTTGATTTGCAAGCATTTTCTCTGAACGGCTAACCTCAAACTTTAACTTTTCAATCTCTTTTTCTATTCTCTCCCTCTCCTTTTCGCTGTCTACAAGTTGACCAATAGGAAGATAGATTTTGACATTTTCGCATATAATTTTGCTACATTTTTCGGTTGGCTCTTCTTTTACAATTTGGCAAACCTCTCCCCCAGCAAGTTTAGCAATCTCGTCAAGGTTTTCCTCAATCAGCCTATCACCCCTTTCAATTTCAACATTGATGGTTATTTTTTTATTGTCTGGCACATTAAACTCCGCCCTAGCGTTTCTGATTGCTCTTATTATATTGATAACCCTCTCAAAATTGTTTTTAAGTCCTCTTGCCTCCACCTTTTTAGGAAACTCTGCATACATGATAGTCTCCTCATGCGACGGAAGTTCTTGATAGATATATTCTGTAACAAAAGGTATAAAAGGATGGAATACTTTTAAAAGGTTTGATAGTACATAATAAAGCACGTTTTGAGTTGTCTGTTTTCTCTCTTTTTCGCCATCATACAGGTCAACCTTGCTAAGTTCAATATACCAATCACAGAATTTTGATACTGTAAACTCAATTAGATTGCTTGTTGCTACACCAAAAGCGTATTTATCTATGTTTTTATTGACCGATTTAATAAGTCTGTCAAGTTCACTCAGTATCCACTTATCTTTTTCTTGCAATACAAGCCTATCAATAGGTTTAATTTCAATATCTTTGATATTTTGAAGAACAAATTTACTTGCGTTATAAAGTTTATTTATGAAAATCTTTGCCTCTTTTGCCTTTTCTTCGCCATACTTGATGTCCGTTCCTGCACTCATTCCGTTGATAAGGCTAAGCCTAAGTGCATCCGCACCATATTTATTAATCATATCAATAGGGTCAACGCCATTGCCGAGATGTTTTGACATCTTAACCCCATGAATATCCCTAACAAGTCCATGGATGACAACATCTTTAAATGGCACATCTCCCATAAACTTTATGCCAGAGAAAACCATTTTTGACACCCAAAAAGTTATAATATCATAACCTGTTACAAGAGCAGAGGTTGGATAGTAGTATTTTAGGTCGTCGGTCTCGTTTGGATAGCCAAGTGTTGAGAATGGCCAAAGAGCAGATGAGAACCATGTATCAAGCACATCATTATCTTGCGTCAAATTTGTATCGCCACAGACCTCGCACTTAGTTGGATATTTCTCACACGCAAAAGTATGCCCATGTGAGCAGGTAAACACAGGTATTCGGTGCCCTAGCCAAATTTGACGAGAAATACACCAGTCTTGTATATTTTCAAGCCAATTTAGATAGGTCTTTTCATATCTCTTTGGATGAAAGTTGAGTTTGCCAGTCTTTACCGCCTCAATAGCAGGACGAGCAAGGTCTTTCATCTTGACAAACCACTGAGTTGAAATTCTAGGTTCGGTAAATGAGCCACATCTCTCACAAGTTCCTACCTGATTTTTGTATTTTTCTTTCTTGACGAGGTATCCACCCTCAATAAGAGCCTTTTCAATAAGTGGTCTTGCCTCGATTCTGTCAAGTCCGGCAAACTGCCCTGCCTCTTTGGTGAGTTTTCCGTCATCGTCAATAACATTGACTATTTCAAGATTATGTCGCAGTCCTACCTCGTAGTCGTTTGGATCGTGTGCAGGGGTAATCTTAACCGCTCCTGTTCCAAAGCCCATTTCACAGTAGTCATCGGCAATAAGTTTTATCTTTTTATTTACAAGCGGTAAAATCAAATCTTTGCCTATCTTGTCTTTAAAACGAGCGTCATTTGGGTTGACCGCCACCGCAGTATCGCCAAAGAGAGTCTCAGGTCTTGTGGTTGCAACAGTTACCTCACCACTGCCGTCAGCAAACGGATAGCGAATATACCAAAGATATGTGTTTTGGTCGACATGGACATTCTCGTTGTCTGAGATTGTGGTCTTGCAACTTGGACAATAGTTGACAACTCGCTTGCCCTTGTAGATAAGTCCCTCTTTGTAATACTGGCAAAACACATGACGAACCGCCCTGTTTAAATTCTCGTCCATAGTAAAGGCAAGTCTCGACCAGTCGCAAGAGATGCCAAGTTTTTTAAGTTGGTCGCAAATAACATGAGTGTATTTTCCATACCACTCCCAACCACGCTTTAAGAACTCCTCTCGTCCAATGCTTTCCTTGCTTTCTCCATTGCGTTTTAGGTCTTTAACTAGCACCTGCTCGGTGGCAATAGCAGCATGGTCAGTCCCTGGCACCCAAAGAGTGTTATACCCTTGCATACGCTTTGTCCTTATCAAAATGTCCTGCATAGTGTTGTCAAGTGCATGACCGATATGTGCCTTGCCTGTAACATTGAGCGGTGGCATAACAATTGAGTAATGCTCTCGTCCGTCTGGTTGAGTGGTAAAATAATTTTTATCCATCCATTTTTTGTAAATTTCGCCTTCAAATAACTCTGGTGTGTATGATTTGTCCATGTGTAAAACTCTCCTTTAAAACTCTCCGTAAATAAATTTATTTTTTAAATTAATAAAATTAATCTATTTACATTATACAACTAAATCTATAATATTTAGATTGCGTTTTTAGATTATATTAGATTATATAATTAGATTATATTAGATTATATAACAAATCTTTTTCAAAAAGCAAGCAAAATATAGCCACAACATATTAAAGAGAAAACATTTCTATGTGCAGAGAACCACTAAATCTATAAAAGTCAGTATGTTCACACCAAAAACACTCCGCCACCTTGACAAAGATTGTAGAATATGGTAAAATGATTTTGTTAAAAATAAATATTAATTAGGAGAAATATGAGAAAATTTGCTGGTGTGCTTAAACAAGTAACAGATGAAGATTTGGAACTTCTTATAAACAATCCAAAAGAATTTTGGAAAGATGTAACAGAAATTGATAATTATGCTTTTGCTGGCTGTAAAAAATCGTATGAAATTACGATTCCAAATCATATTAAAAAAATTGGTCCCTATGCTTTTGACAATTGCCACTATTTCAAAAGTATTGTTTTGCCAAAAAATATAACCGAAATTGAAAGAGGAACTTTTAGACACTGTATATTCCTTAATGATATTGTCATACCTAAAACTGTTACCAAAATTGGAGACGATGCTTTTCTAAACACTAACTTGCGAAATATTGTATTGCCAGAGGGAGTTACTGAAATTGGAGAACGTTCCTTTTCTGAATGTAGAAATTTGGAAAATATAACTCTACCTAAAAGTTTGTCATACATAGGAAAGAGTGCTTTTTGTGGTTGTCATAAATTAGAACAGGCTATCATTCAAAGTAATATTTCGATTATTGAACCTCAAACTTTTAAGTTTTGTGAAAATTTAGAAAATATTACCCTGCCTAAATCTATAACATCAATAGGGACCTCCGCATTTGAAGAGTGCAAAAGTTTGAAAGAAATAGTCGTGCCAGAAAATGTTTCGGCAATATGTGATAATGCCTTCGGCAAATGCAGCAATCTAAAAAGTGTTATTTTACCAAAAAATTTGACTGAAATAGGTGATTCTGCCTTTTCAGGTTGCGAAAGTTTGGAAAATATTGTCATTCCAGACGGAGTTACAGAAATTAATAGAGAGGCATTCTTTGATTGTTGTAATTTAAAATCTGTCTCATTGCCAAAATCTTTAAAAGTGATAGTAGGTCAAGCATTTGGAAGATGCTATTCTCTTGAAAATGTCATATTGCCAGAAAGTTTAGAAGAAATTGGCCTCGCATCTTTTCTTATGTGCGAAAACCTAAAAAATATCACCATTCCAGACAATATAAAATCTATTGGAAGAGGCGCTTTTCTAGGTTGTAGTAATTTGAGCATTAAATATAAAAATATTAAGATTGATAAGGACTGTTTCTTTGACAAGTCAAGAATGTTACAGTTTTTAGTTAACCATGATTTCAGTGAAGATAGTCTCAAAAAATATGAGAGACTGATAAATTCAAGTGTTAACATCCCTCAATTCAAAGAGGATGAACTTGACAAGGTGAATGTCTCTTTGTGGAAAAAGTTAACTAGCAAATTCTTACCTGATATTATGGATACCAAAGATATCAATGAAGTCAATGTTGCCGATTTTAATATGCTCGCAAAAAATCTTGGGCTTTTTGATAGTGAAAGCAAGATAAAGGCAAAGTCTCATCAAGGAAAGGAAATAGAGTTACCTGTCAATGACCTTGCCTACAAATTTTTGCAAAAGTTTATAAATGATGTACCTATTGAAAATATGCATATTTATTTGCAAGGCATGGAAGGACTCGGACAAAACAAAGAATTTTTGATGTTTTTAAACAACAAAAACAACTATGACGCACTTATTGCTCAGGTAGAAAATCACAATGAAGGCATTTTGACACAGATCTACGAGTGGTTTATAGAGCGAGAAAAACTTGAACTTAGGCAAAACGAAGATGATAGCAATCTTTCAAATATTCCAACAGGCGAGCAGAACAGATACAAAGTGCGAACTTATGAAGAGGGAGAGAATGGAGTTGAAAAAACAAGATGGAAATCTCCGACAATTGAACTTTTAATGAAAGAGTTTGCTAGCAAAAGGTTTGCAGGTATTACAACTGCGAGAGAGCGAGAAATTGCTGATAATTTTGCAAATATCTCTGACTATAAGCAAAAGCACTTTGACAAGGCAAAGGAGATTGACAAAGAGCGAGAGGAAAGTGGCGTGCCTGACTACATTGTTGGAAAGCATATTGGACAGAACAGAACACAGGCATACAAGGAATACTTTGCTCTCACCGAGGCGTTGCGAGATGAAACTCTTAAGAACACCGAGGAAATTATAGAAAATCAAGTAGATGTTTCAAACAAGATTTTCACCTATGACACCCTTGCAAAGAGTGATATTGCAAACTTCTCAATCGGTTTTATGGCAAGTTGTTGTGCAAAACTTTATGGTGCTGGGGCGGGTGCAATGCGAGGTTCAATTATATCAAAAGATATGCAACCTCTTGTGGTGAAAAATAGCAAGGATGAGATTGTCGCCTATTCCGTTCTCTATATAAATCGTGAGCAAGGCTATGCGGTTTTAAATGATATTGAAGTCAATACTAGATATATGGGTCATGATGAAGAACTTAAAATCATATATGAAAAGATGAGAAGATGTGCAATTGAAAATATTGAGGAGTATAACAAAAATGCCACCCTACCAGTCTCAAAAATCAATTGTGGTATTTCGCCTAACTGGAAAGCAGTCAATAAATATGTAGAGGCAAACCCACAAAGTCCTATCTTGCAAGCGCCAGATTTTGATGACTTTAATTATGTCGGTTCTGGCTCTTGGTCAGGCGACTGGCATAGATCTCAATACACCATTTGGACACTTGATGAAAGGGAAAGATAATACAAATTTTCAAAATATAAGGTGGTAAATATGGAAAATAACCAAAATATTAACGAAGAATTTCTTCAAATAAATATTGAATTGCATAATTTGCTTGACAAACTTGAAAAACTTGACTTTGAAAAGTCAAAAATTCTTAATAGTAATGATAGCGACAGCGAAGTTGCTGAGAAAATGGCAAAAAATATTGAAAATTATGAGAATTTGCTATCAAAAATGAAACAACTCAACACTCGTTCGGCAAAATTAAAAGGTAAAATCAAATAAGGAGGAAGCATGAAACTACAAAATTTTATTTCTGTTGAAGATTTTCAAAGGTTACATATAGCACTCGGTTGGAAGGTTTTAGATAATAGCGCAGTTAAAAAGGCTCTTAAAAATTCCATGTTTGTTGTGTCGGCGGTTGAAGAAGGCAAAACTATCGGTATGGCTAGAATTATTGGCGATGGCTATACGCATGGTTTTCTTTGTGATGTAATGGTACTACCATCCTTTCAAGGTCGTGGAGTTGGAAAACTTCTTGTACAAAATCTTATGGAAAGATTGCAAGAATATGTCAACAAGAACTGCGACGAATTTATGGTAGAACTTACCCCTACAAAGAACAATGCCTCTTTTTATGTAAAATGTGGGTTTAAGCACAAACCTGAGGAAATGGAGGGATGCTATCTATGGCTAAAAAATCAAAATATTTATGATGAGCATAGCAAAAAATATGTTATGCATTTAAAATCTTCTCCATTTGAAAGTATTAAAAACGGACAAAAAACAATTGAAATGCGTCTTAATGATGAAAAAAGGCAAATCCTTAAAAAAGGCGACATTATAATTTTTGTCAATGATGATGACAATCTTAAAATAATAAAAACAAAGATTAGAGCGCTCCACCCTTTCAAAGATTTTGAAGAACTCTATTCTCATTTTGACAAGTCTAAACTTGGCTACAAGAAAAACGAGGTGGCAAATCCTGATGATATGAGTAAATATTACTCAAAAGAAAACACTGAAAAATATGGCGTACTTGGCATTGAAATTGAATTGCTAAAATAAAAATTGACACAAATTAAATACACCATAAAAATTATTTTTGTTGAAAATTAATTTTTTAGAAATTACTTTTTGCGGAACGTTATTACCTTAGCAAATAAATATAATAAAAAATCTTATTTTTGATTTGACATAATTTTGACTCCTATGCTAATATAATAAAAAGGAGGGAAAAATGAAAAAATTAATCACAACAGCAATTGTTATCCTCTCAGTTGGTCTTGCAATGGTACTCATCGGTGCAATTTTGCAAGGTATAAATTGGGGAACAGGCTTCAACGGAACATCACTTGCTTCTGCTCTCAATGCAATCGGCTATATTGTCGCAATGCTTTCTGGTGTTGTTCTAACTGGTCTCGGTGTCGCTTATGCTGTAAGAAATGACAACAAAGACGATAAAGAAAAAGATAACAAAGAGGATAAATAATTAATAATAAAAATGCAGGACATTAAAGTCCTGTATTTTTTGAATATTTTTGAGCAATTTCAAACCGAATTTAAATTTAAATATTAAATTCTTGCTTAGATGTTTTTAAAATTGAACATCTCTAAAAAAGTCTATTTGATTTCTATTCTATTTGTTCCCTCAATTTTCTTTTGCTCTTTTGGAAGAACTATTTTGAGTACACCATTGTCAAGGCTGGCATTGACATCTTCCTTCTTGACATCGCCAACATAGAAAGAACGACTAAAACTACCATAACTACGCTCTTTTCGGATATAGTTTTCCTTTTTATCTTCATAGTTATGTTCTCTCTTTGCGGTAACTGTCAGATACCCATCTTTCAAATCAAGGTTGATATCCTTTTTGTCAAAGCCAGGCATCTCGATATCTAATGTGTAGTCCTTTTCCCCTTCTTTAACATCCGTTCTCATTACATTGTTCATCTTGTTGAAGTCCTTTCTGCTAAATAATGGATAGCCGAAAAAGTCATCAAAGAATGGGTCGAAGAGAGCAAATGGCTCGTGATTACCTTTTCCTCCTACTGTTAAATCGAATTTATCATTATTTTTCATAAAACACCTCCTGCATTTTTTAAATGCGAGCATATTATAGTCATTTCTGCTAGCAATGTCAAACGTTTAGTGCTAATTTTTAATTTTTTTTATTTTTTTATCCTATTTCTTTAATTTGTTGACTTAATCTCTTATCTTAATACAATATTTATATTATCAGAAGTCGAACTTGCTTGCAAGAGTGAGACTGATGGTCATACATACTATGGGATGAACACAATTTGTTGTGTTTTTGCGTTCAGCAAAATTAAAATTTAACTTGCTTAAATTTTATCATCACATAGTTTATATTATCAGAAGTCGAACTTGCTTGCAAGAGTGAGACTGATGGTCATACATACTATGGGATGAGTGCTAAAAGCACATAAATTCGCAAGAATTTAATAAAATTTTATGCTAATAAAATTTTAACATCACATGGTTTATAATATTTTTCTCTAATTTTACAAATTTTTATGTTATAATATCTTAAGCGAGGATAATATGAAAGAGTTAGTAACAAAGAAATTTATTTTAAGTTATCAAGATGGACTAGACGATTTTATAGAAAGGTCTTTAAAAATTGTCGACGAGAGAATGCCATTGATTGATAGTCTTTTTGATTGCAATGAGGATACTACTGGACAATTGAAAGCATCTTTTTTCACTAAACGAGAGGACTTTGTAGAGTACATAAAAAGCATTTCAGGCGAAAAAAACTTTCCTACATGGGTAACAGGCTGTTTTTATAATGGCGAGATACAAACTCTTATAAATATCAATGACGAAGATGATGTAAAATTTAAAACACATACCCTCACACATGAAATGGTGCATCTTTATATAGAAAATACAATTTATAGCAAATACAATATAGATAGAATCAGATGGTTTGATGAAAGTTACGCCGGATATCTTGACGGACACATGGAAAACCGAACAAACGAGCAATTAAAGGAACTTTGTTTAGAGTTAAAAATGCTTGGCAACTTTGACATGAATTCACTTGATGATGTGAACGATGTCATAACAAAAAGTTACAATGGATATAATATGTTCCGAATAATTGGCAAATATATCTTTGAAAATGATTTAGCAAAAAAATATTTAGATTTGCTCAAAAACAACCCAAGTGCAATTCGTGAGATAGGCAAAGACATTTTGCCAAAGGCTATAGAATATGTAGAAAATAGTTTATAAAGATTAAATAAACTTTCAATATAAAAACGACTAAATGTTGTTAGAAAGAGAATATACTCAAATAAACTTAAAAAATTTTAAAAATCTCTTGACAAATGTGTCATATTTACGCATAATATATTGTAGAATATAAAGCCTTTATATTCTACAAAAAAATTTTACTGACATAAAAAGATAAATAACACTGATTTTTATTAAATTATGTACCCGCAACACTTAAAAGTACATATAGTTTTTATGAATTTCTTATGTCTTTATCATAAACACGAGTTTATCTCGTGTTATTAAATGACTTATATTTGTGTATAAATTACGCATAATACAGGAGGAAATATGAGTATTAAAATAAGTTTTATAGCACCTAGCGAGTATGGCAAGAACACCGCAGTGCAGATACTTAAAGAGAGGTACAAGTTGCTCAATATCAAATTTGCGGAACCATTATATAAATTGCAAAGTTATTTATATGAGTTTATTGGAACCAAAATGACAGGCGAGCAGGACGGCGAATTGTTGCAATATTTAGGTCAAAAGATAAGAAAAGAAAATGACAGGTTTTTATTAAATGAATTTCTTAGCAAATTCAAGTCTATTGATGGACAGGACATAATTATCACCAATGATGATTGCAGACCACCAGACTGGCAATTCTTTAAAGATTTAGGATTTATTTTTATAAAAATCAATGGCTTTAAGCGAAATCGAGTTGACCACACAAAGTCAAATCCCCTATCACATTTAGAATGGCAAAACCAAATGAAATATGACTATGAGGTCGATAATTTAAGCACTATGGAAGTCTATAAGGAAAATTTGTTTTCTTTAATGAAAAAGATTTTAAAAGAGGAGAAAGTTTATGAAAAGTTACACATTTAATAGAGTTTTGGGGCTGAAATTTTTATACGAAAACTTTCCCTATCTTTACAATGATAAGCGGATAAAACTTTACTTTGTAAGTTCTAAAAACGACCTAATGAATTTAGATGTTGGTGAGCAAAAATTTGACACTTTTGTGTTAAAACGCAGTGCAAACAAGATGTTTATAAACGACATACAGTACAAGGATAATAGATTTTTTAGTAGTTTACAAGAGTTAAAACAGGGCTGTCTTGACTTAGAAGATATATTCGACTTTTGTGTTGAGTGTCATAAATTTAAAGAGGGAGAAAATTATTATAGTGATAGGCTTGCCATTGCTCAATTTACAACCAAACTTGTCAGTGATAGTTGTGATAGAATTAGTTTCATCCCCTCAAAAGTGGATGGTGTAAATACGAGAGACAATGAGCCTTATGTTGAAGTTGAATTTACGTCTGATTACGGCAATATTTATCATATCAAAGAATACAAAAAAGATATGATTTTATTAAATAATTTTGACAACTACACAATATCTTATTTAATAACTAAAATTCACTTAATTATAGATAAAATTAGAGATTATTTGATTGAACTTGACTGCCATGACGACTTTCAGTTGATTATAAGGATAGACTCTTATCAAAATTTATTGCCAATAGATTTTAGAACGCCGTCCTCATGGGTAAAAGTCAATAAATAGGAGTATTATGATTTTAACGAAACATGAAATTATTAAACAACGCAAAAAGCACAAAATTCAAATAGAACCATTTGATGAGAGGCTATTAAATCCAAACAGTTATAATTATAGAATAAATGATGAAATTCTCGAATTTGAAAATTTAATTGATGCAAAAGAGAAATGTAAGGTCAGAAAAATTAAAATTACAGGCGATGGCTTTATATTAGAACCAAACAAACTTTACCTTGCCTCCACCTATGAAACAATAGGAAGTGATAAGTATGTAACTCAACTTATAGGCAGAAGTTCGCTTGGCAGATTAGGGCTCTTTCTGCAAATTACCGCCCCACTAGGTCATATTGGTACTTACCATAATTGGACATTAGAATTAACAGTTGTTCAACCTTTAAAAATCTATCCTTTTATGAAAATTGGACAGGTTACCTTTTGGAAAACTAAGGGAGGGAAAAGTCTAACTTATAATAAAGGCGAATACAAAAAATATGAAAATGCAGAAGTTAGCAAGTTTTATAAGGAGTTAAAATGATTTTGACAGGAAGCGAAATAGTAAAACAAGTAAAGAAACAAAGAATAAAAATCTCTCCATTTGATTTAAAAAATGTCAATCCGAATAGTTATAATGTCGAACTTGGAGACTATTTGAAAGTTTATGAGGATAGTTTGCTTGACAGCAAAAGAGAAATGAAAACAAAAATTATTGAAATCTCTGATGAGGGAATTGTACTGCAACCTAACAAAATTTATTTAGGTTATACAAGGGAGATTATAGGAAGCGACCATTTTGTGCCAACCATTACAGGCAGAAGTTCGACGGGTAGACTTGGTCTTTTTGTACAAATCACAGCCGATTTGGTAGATATAGGTTTTGTTGGCAACCTGACCTTTCAACTACACGCAGTTGAACCACTAAAAATCTATAAAGGGATGAAAATCGGACAAATTATCTTTTGGAAACCAAAGGGCAAAATTGAACTATATCATGGCAAATATCAAAACAGCCACGGTCCACAGGAAAGTCAGGTGTATAAAGACTTTAACTAAACATAGGTGAGATAGAAATTATTTTTATTCACATTGACAAAATGCTTTCTTTATATTATAATTAAATTATGGAAAATAATATTTGTAATTTATCAAGGACCGAACAACTTAGGGAAAGCGGTAGAATAATAGCAGAAAATTTATTAAAAATTCTAGAAAAGAGAAATGCTGGTGAGGATGCAATCAGAAATCAGATAAAAATCAACAAAAATGTTGAAAATTTTATAAAAAATACAGGAAATATTAATAATTTGTCAGATATTCAATATGTTGGCAAACTGCTTGAATTATGCCATTTATTTAAAAATGCACATATAAGTGTAAAATTTTCCGACTTTCTCTACCCTGACGGCAAGCGGTTTTTAAATCAAAATTTTTTCTATTTTGCTGGTAAAATATATGTTGTAAAAGATGATATGTTTTATGAGATTGATAATATTGGTGGCTGGAATGTAGATAAAATTTGCACATCTTTTGACAAATATATTTCATACGAGACAAAAGAGTGGCAAGAGGTGCAACTTTGCAAAATGCTAAACTTTGATGTTCTTTATAAAATTTTAGGCATTGATTACAGCAATATCACTCTTAAAAACGGAGAGAAACTACCCTGCTCGGCATCAGAAAACTGTTTTGATTACTATTCATGTTTTCCGCCATTTAGAAAACAGGAAGATGAAGTTTTTAATTGTTCTGTGCTTGAAAATCATATTTTAAGAACAGGTTATTCCAACTGCGACAATATATATGCAGATAAATTTATAAAATTATTGGCAGACATAAAAGAGATTTTCAAAAATAATTCTATTGACTGCTACATCCTTGATATTAGAGGCAATATTGGCGGAAATAGTGAACTTATTCATCCCCTTCTTGAATTTTTAAAGAAAAATAACCTGCAAGGTGTTACACTCACCGACAACAGAGTCTTTTCCTCTGGCACTTTTGCCCTCTATTATATAAAGAAAATTTTAAATACCACCTCTATCGGTCAACCGCTCGGACAAGAGAATGCCCGTTTTGGTCAGTCTAGCGGAAGAATTATTCTCGGCAAGAGTTTCTTTATCCGCTATACAGAAAAATACTTTGACTTTCGAGATGTTTTCAAAGGCGAGGGAGCAATTAAGCCAGACATAGAAGTGCCACTGACAATAGAGGATATCTCTTCAAAAACTGACAAAACACTTATTTTTGCAAAAGATTATCTACAAAATACCATTATTAAACAACAAAATAACGAAAAATAATGAAAAAGATAACGAAAAATGATGAATTTAATAAATTATAATAATCAAATTATTTAAAACAGTATTACTTATAAATTATCAAACAAGTAGTTGAAATCTGTTTTGATTTATGTTAAAATAAATTTATTAGAAAAAAAGTGATTTTTTAAGAGGAAAATATGAATTTAAAATTAAAAATTTTAAAAATAAACAAATATAATGAATTTATTTTACAAGACCAGGATAGCAAAAAGGAATACAGTCTTATCTTGGAGTTTTATGATATTAACAAACCCAAAATCAATGATATACTTTTGCTGGATGAAAGATTATTAGATAAAAACTACAAAGGTTATTCTCAGCCTTATGCTTTTGAAAAGTTTAATGATAGCGACAAAAACCTAAATGAAACTGATTTAGTTGGGCTTGTCAGCAAAGATAAAAAATATATTTTAAAAAGGGTTTATGGTTAATATGGAAAATACTGATTTAAAATGGATAAAAAAACATTATGGCGAAAAATTCTCTCATCTTTGTCGAGAACTTTTTCCTACCCTACTTGAAAAGGAAGGACTTTTGAAAAAATTGATTAGTGGTACCTTCCTGCCAAGTAGAGAACTTTATGATGATTTGACCCGCAACAATGCTGTGTTTGCCTTTAAAAATTATATTTATAACTTAACAGAACTAGAAAAAGACTATAAAATTACAAACAATACCCCAGAAGAACTGATGGATAAGGCTGGATACATTCTCTACCCAGAGTGTCAAACTGAAAATGATATCCAAAGTTTTAGACACTATTATTTTAGAAATGGGCCCACACCTATATATAAAGGCGGAG
>CALVOK010000052.1 GCA_944350275.1 uncultured Clostridia bacterium
GAGGGTTACATTCCATTTGGAAGTATAACCCCAAGTGAGATAACAAGTACCACTTCACCAACCGCAACAGTAATACTTACAATAACTTCATCACAGGGAGTTGAGGTAGACCTCAGTCAAATAACAAGCACATTTACCGACCCAGTATATTATGACTTTACATTTACAACAGATGACCAAACAGGGACTGCTACACTAGACTCCTATACAGGAAACGCCTCTGAGGTAATAATACCAAACACAATCTCCGTCTTGACAATCAACGACCAAACCTTATACCTTCAAGGCAACCAATATGAAGTGACTGCAATAAGAGATGGAAGTTCGGACACGGATGGTGTATTCTATAACAATCGTTCAAACCTCACAAGTGTAACATTACCGGAGAAGATACAATCAATAGGTGCTTATGCATTTTATTATTGTACTGGACTTACAAGTTTAACTTTATCAGAAAATTTAACAAGTATAGGTGATTATGCATTTGCACATTGTCTATATTTAACCGAGATAAACTATAACATACCATCACTACCAGATTTAAGTTACAATAGCAATGTATTTCGCAATGCCGGACAAAGTGGAACAGGAATAACGGTAATCTTTGGTGATAATGTGGAGAGAATTCCAGGAAATTTGTTTAGCACAAATTATTCTAATGGTTTAATAAATGTAAAGACTATTAACTTCTCATCAAGTATAACAAGTATAGGGGATATTGCGTTTAATGCTTGTGAAAACATCCAAACAGTGAATTATCTAGGTACAATGTCACAGTGGTGTGCAATAAATTTTGGAAGTCAGTATTCTAACCCAATATATTATGCAGAATCACTGGTAATAGATGGACAAGAGATTTCAGGAAACCTGGACTTAGATGAAGTAACAAGCATAACAGGAAAATATACCTTTGCAGGATATGATAAAATTACAAGTGTAACATTACCAGAAAGTTTAGAAAGTATAGCAGGTAGTCATACTTTCTATAACTGTCAAAATGTAACTGAGATAAACTTTAATGCTTCATCATTTATAGATTTAAGTAGTAGCAGGTCTATATTTTTTGGTGCTGGACAAAGTGGAATAGGTTTAACCATTAATGTTGGAAATAAAGTAGAGCATATTCCTGCATATCTATTTTTTAGTTGTAGTAATGCAACCACAGTAAATTTTCCAGAGACCTTACAATCAATAGGTGCTTATGCATTTTATTATTGCAATGGACTTACAAGTATAACATTACCGGAGAAGATACAATCAATAGGAGATTATGCATTTAGTGATAGTGATGGGCTTACAAGGATAACTTTATCAGGAAATATAACAAGTATAGGTGATTATGCATTTGCACATTGTCTATATTTAACCGAGATAAACTACAACATACCATCACTATCAGATTTAAGTTACGATAGCAATGTATTTCGCAATGCCGGACAAAGTGGAACAGGAATAACGGTAATCTTTGGTGATAATGTGGAGAGAATCCCAGGATATTTGTTTAGCACAAATTATTCTAATGGTTTAATAAATGTAAAGACTATTAACTTCTCATCAAGTATAACAAGTATAGGGAATAGTGCGTTTAATGCTTGTGAAAACATCCAAACAGTGAACTATCCAGGTACAATGTCGCAGTGGTGTGCAATAAATTTTGGAAGCAGTACTTCCAACCCAGCATATTATACAACATCACTAGTAATAGATGGAGAGGAAGTACCAGAAAACTTTATATTACCAGGAGAGGTTACAAGTATAGGTGCTCATGCATTTGCAGGATACAGCAAACTCAAAAGTGTAACACTATCAGATACCTTACAAACAATAGGTGCTTATGCATTTAGTAATTGTGATGGGCTTACAAGTATAACTTTACCAGAGAGTTTACAGTCAATAGGTACTTCAGCATTCTACAGTTGCACCAATCTCACCACTGTCATCATTGAGAGCGAGACAATCTATAATTTGGCAACTTCGTCAAGTGCCTGTGGATATTTACTTCAAAATGCCACAACCGTTAGAGTACTTACAGATTTTGCAAGTGATTCGCATTCTTATATCAACACCACAAACTTCCCAAATGTTGACAAAAATGTGGTTATTGACGGAAAGACTTATTGGGCTTATACAAAATAAGTTTTGACAAATACTTATATTTTCATTGTTAAAAGGTAAAAAGTCAGTCAAAATTTCATAAAAACAAAAAAAGACTAATTGTACAGTTTGCAATCAGTCTTATTTTTTATCCTTACTTCTTAGTTTTAAAATGTTGTAATAAATTCTCGCAAGTTGCTCGGGTGATTCCTTCATGCCTGTACGCACCCAACACATTTCAAGATTGAAAAGTTCACCTATAAACATCTCATTAGAATATTTATGAATTGGGCTCTCTTTTTCGCCTTGGTATAGTGAGTAATATGCTTTGTGGTAGCATTTATATAAAAGACTGTCGAGATTTTTATCAAGAAAAAGTTTAATATAACTTGAAAACTTTTGGAAATTTTCGAGGGTGGTTATCATAATATTTTTGATATGGAAATTAAGTTGCCTTTTTGCCTTTATTTCTTCGACGGTTTCTACAAATTTGGCAAAGATAAATTTTTCTACAACATTTTCTTTGCTTGTAAAATTTCTATAAAAACCCATTCTGCTGACGCCTGCTTTGGTAATAATGTCAGTTATAGTTATGTCATCAAATTCATTTTTTTTCATTAATTCAAAAAGTGCGCAGGTTATACAGTCTTTAACAAATATCCGTGATTTATTTTCTTTTTGCGGTAGATACATTTTTCATCCTTTTATTAAGTCAGCAATTGCTTGTTACAAGTGTATCATAAAAAGACATTTTTGTAAAGGTGTTTTAAGTAATTAGGGTGAAGTAATTTTTTAATTAAGAATCAAAATAATTACTTATTTTTAATAAATAGATTTATTTTTGCAATTTAATTTTGTTTTATAAATATATTTTGCTAAAATATAAAAAAGGAGAACTTATGTTTATTGCTTTTTCAGGACTCTCAGGTAGTGGCAAAAACACAATTATGAATCATCTTGTGCAAATGCGAAAAGATTTAAAAATACTAACAAAATCGACGGCTACGACCAGAAAACAAAGAGAGGATGATAAGGAAAACAATATCTATGTATTTTTGTCAAAATCTCAGTTTGAACAGGGGATAAAAGATAACATTTTTATTGAATATCAAGTTATTCACGATAATTACTATGGGACACTTATAGAGGCCTTTGAGAAAGCATTGCTAGATAAAGAAAATCACTATATGAGAGATATTGATGTAAAGGGAATGTTATTATTGAAAAAGTTTTTTGGCGAAGATAAAATCGTGTCAATATTTTTGGATGTTCCTGATAATGAACTTCAGAAAAGACTTAAAAAGAGGGGAGAAAGTGACGAGCAAATTAAAAAACGACTTTCACGGGGAGAGTTAGAGAGAAGTTACAAAAAGTATTTTGATTTGGTGGTTGAAAATGTTGACCTAAATAATACTTTAGATATAATAACAAAATTTTTGGATGAAAAACTGGAGAAAAAATGAGAAACGTTACAGTTATTGCAAACAATAAAAGAAAAAAATATAGACAGTTATTTATAACACTATTGGTCTCTACAATAGGATTTTTAGCAATTTTTATCATGGTCTGTGTTCTATCTGCAAACCTCAACTTCCAAGATGTAAGTCAGGTTCAGGGGACCGTGCAAGAGGTAAGCGAGCAAGAAGATAGTTATCTCTTTTCAATCAATGATAGTGAGTATACTTTAAATAGTGTTGTAGCAGGCAAGATTGACGGTCAACAAATTATATCTCTTCAAGGACAGGATGTATCGCTTTATATCCTTGATAATAAGGTGATAGGTTTTGTAAGTGATGGGTATTCATTAAGCGGTGAGGAAGGATTTCAAATTTTACAAGATAATTACAATATTAGCATGATAACAATAGGAGTCCTTACTGCTGTTTTGCTACTTGGCACCATCATATCTTTAATTTTGTTCCTGCGTGAGAAGAAAGAAGTTCGTGGCGATGTGTTTAAACTTATAAATGAAAGGCAACTGCCAATATCTCAAGTGAGGAGACAATATTTAAAGTATGCGGTTATGCCTATTTTGCTTGCTCTTGTATTTTTAATACCAATGGTGATATATAGTGAACCGATCGGAACAATGTTCTATGTATTTTTGGGCATTTTTATTGCTTGTCTTTTAAGTGGTATTATATTAAGTGCTATATTTATGCCATATATAAAGAAAAGAGAGATAGAATTGTTTGACAAAGCACTAGCATTCGAGGATGAGAAAGAGGAATACAACCCATATGTTATGGATATGGGGAATTATCTTCCTTTTAAATTACAAGAAAATGGATTGATGTATAAAAGTGAATTTGAAGCGGATTATTTAATTGAAACTTTTAAAAATGAGGAGGCTTTTAAGGGAGAAGATTTAATCCAATTGAGAGGCGAGATTTTAAAGGAAATAAATCAGCAACCACATCAAGAGGGTGAATCCTTGCTAGATGAGGGTAGCATAATAAAATATGATGAGTTGAATTTATCTACAAAAGTGGTATTCCGCTCAGCAAATGAGCCTATAAAAATTTTTGTTTGTTCAAATCTTGATGATGCTCAGTATCCAACACTTAACAATGATTTATATTTGGAACTTGACGAAAATTTGTATTATTACATAAAAAAATACAATATTGCAGTTAATGGTTTAGAAAAATGTTTAAAAAATAGAAAACAATATATGGAAATGTATTGTAAGGGTAAAATTAAATATTTTGATATAACTGACGAGGACGAAATTGAACTATTTACAAAAAAATCTAAAAATAATTTAAAATAAATATTGTGATTAATTTATTTTTATTTTAAAAAATCTTGTTTTATTAAATTGTTAAATATTTTAATAAAAATTAGAAATATAGAAAAAATAAATTTATTTTTTCTTGACATATCAACAGAATATTGTAAAATATTATTGTAAAGGAGATATTTATGGAGTTTAATAATTTAATTGAGAGGCTTGGGAACAAAATAAACAAAATAGGTATTATCACACGTGCTTGGGATGACGAAGAAATAAAAAACACACTAAAAGAAATTGAAAAAATTGTCTTGTCAAGTTTAAACTCATCTGGCATAAAAAATAAAGAGTTAGATAAATACGTAGATAAGATAAGGGATGTTCCAAGTGTAAAATTTTATAATTTGCATATACCGACACGTATTGTTGATTTGATATATTCTACAAACGAAATAGCCGAATATTCCATAAAAAATCAAGAACGTCTTTCGTTTAAAGAAATTAAATATTTAGGAAGTAAAATAATAGATTCTAATGATGAAAATGCACTCAACAAATTTACTTTTTATGTAAAAAGAGTAAGGGAAACGAGTGATTATGTCAATGCGGTTATCAAAAAGCATGACCCTAAATTGATGGTAATTGTAGCAGGCGGAGTAAAAGGTGAGGGTTTTAACAAATTGCAACAAGCAATATTTGATAGTGAAAACCTAAATGCAATATATAGACTTGCATCAATTAAAGGTGCAAATCTTGAAATGATAAAACAAAAGATTATTAGTCTAGGCAATATTGATTACATATATAGATTATCAAATCTCAAGGATAAAAATGGTAAATTTATTTATAGCCATATAGATAGAAAACAACTTTTAGATATTGCTATAGATAAAATATGCGACCTTGACCTTGCTGAAGTTATTAGATATACGAATAGGGTAAGTGAAGACCATGCTGTAATGATAGCGGAAAACTATGTTCAGAAATGTAAAAGTTTAAAGGATTGTATATCTTATGCTATTATCACAGGTTATCAGAAAAAAGAGGCAGTCGAAAGACTTACAAAAAGCGGAGATATAGAGTTGATGTGTAGTGTAATTACAACATTAACCTCAAAAGAAAAAACAAAAGATTTCAATTTGAAAGGTATTAGCATAGACAAATTGTTAGATGGTATAGCAAATTCTAAAAGAGAGGAGTTGCTTGCAAATAAGGAAAGACTAATGAAAATGATAGAAATTGTAATGCCAAAATTAAAGAGCAAGACAGCAATAAATAACCTCTATTTCCGCCTGGCTGACGAGATGTCATATGATAGTCAAGAGGAAAAATAACAGAAAAGACATAAGCATCTTTGAGGTGAGTTTAATGTTAAGTCTGGTATTTTTTGTTTAATAAAATTGCAAATTCATTAATCTTTTACTTATATAAATTATGAGAAAAGTATGAATGGACAACAAATGGTTTTATTCATTGCGAAAATTTTTGCTTGCTGGCGTATGCTTGTCTGGTGGGTGAATCGGGGATACTCGAAAGTCGCCACTTGTATCAAGACAATCACATGCTAGGGTTCTATTTTGAAATATTTACTAGAAATTAAGGCTTGATATAATTTTTTAAGGAGATATTTTTTGAAAATTTATAATAAATTGGTTAGAGATAAAATTCCAGAGATAATTGCTGGGGACAATGGAAAAACTTGCGTGGCAAGAATTATGAAAGATGATGAGTATTTGAAAGCTCTTAATACTAAAATGCAAGAGAAGTTTAAAGATTATTGGAACGAACTCATAAAAAGTTTTCATCGGACAGAATTATTTATGATAATTGGCTTGTTGATTACAAAGATATTTTAAATAAGTGTAAAACAAAAACATTGGATTTAGGTTGTGGCACAGGAAATGATGTACTTTATTTAAAAAAGTTTGATGTTCTTGCTTGTGATTATTCTGATGTTGCGATTGGAAAAACGAACAAGGAGTAAAAAAATATTATAAACATCTTTTACTCAATATTCTAAAACCACGTGGAAATCCTGAAATTTTTGTAGATAGAAATGAAGATGTAATTATAATACCATATTTATATGATTTGGAAATGGAACAATTTAATACAAAGGCTATATTTGAGATACAAAAACTTTTTAATAAACAACAATAAAAATCTAATAATTTATAATAATATTATAAAGCGTTTTGCAGTAAGAAATAAACTTGTTTTTTTAAATTTAAATAATCAAATTATTATGAAGCATATGTTCCATATAAAACATAAATTTGTGTTATACTGACAAAAGTAGATAACTTTTACTATATGGAGGCAAGGAAATGATGTTGCAAAAGAAAAATTAAGAAGTTAAGCAAAAGTGAGAATTTAAATAAAAAACTTTTACAAAGACATAATTATTTACCTAAGTATAGGGTAAGTTCAAAAGAAAGAGTATTAAGACAAGCAGAATATATGATGTAGGTTTATTAAATACTTTTAAACATTTCAATAGCAAATTCAATAAATTGCTCAATTTCAATGGAATGGAGTCCGCCTATTGTAAAATCAAGGTTAAAGTATTCACGCCATTTGTCTTTTGAAAAATCTTTGGTAAACACGTTTTCAAGTTCTATAATTTTTGTCAGTTGAAGTTTGTATTCGGTTGACATTTTTTTTCATAATATTTTTCTTTAATAAATTCTATAAGAGTTACATTTTTCATAAGCTCTCCAATAATTGTGTGTTTTAACTCTTATAAAAAAGTTTCGCAAATGCTTTTAAAAGTTTATTAAGTTATGGTATAATTTTTAAAAATAGAAGGGAATATTTATATGTGGACTTTTGCAGGAAATAAATTAGAGTTTAAAAAATATTTCGGTGGATATTGCAGAAATAAAGTCCATGAGATTACAAATCAATATAGGAAATCTAGAAATGGAATATGTGAATATTGCAAAAATAAAGAGGAATTACAAGCTGCGCATGTTCAAGGGTTTGAGAGGATAAAACTTATAGAATTAATTTTAAATGAATACTTTAAAGTTGGAGACGACGAGTATTTAGTTGATTTAGATGCTTTTGAAAAAGAGTTTATAAAGGCACATCAGCCAATAGATAAAAACTTCCATTTTTTATGTCATAAATGTCTTGCAAAATATGATAAAGGGTTTTTAAGTGAAGATGAAATTCTGCAAGCAAAAAATAATGATTATAACAAATTAAATGTAATCGAAAATATAAGTAAAAAATCACTATGTTTAGATAATAAAATAAAAAATATTAGTAGTGAATCTCATAGAAATACAAGCGATGAGTTACTTAAAAATACAAACAATCAATTATATAAAAACGAAGAAGAAAGTGTTCAAGATTATGTAAAAAGATTATTAAATGTTTTATTTTCAAAAAATTACTATCTGAAGAAATGATTCTCCAATTACAGAATAAGGAATATTGCGCAATCGCTTTTGGTATTAATTATCCGTTGCTTGAACAGGACATAAACAAAATTAAACCTGCAGGTAAAGCGAGATATTACACTACTTTTAAATTACAAAACAAGTATTATGTTTGTAAAGAGTGGTGGAAAGAAAAATTTCCAGTGTATGAAAAAAAGTTGAAAGAATGGGTTAATAAAATAAGGTTCTATAATATTCATGGGGGTATAGGAGAAAAAGCAAAATAAAAAAGAGCATAATTGCCTTTATCTATGATATAGTTTTAGTATAACACAAAATTTAAAACTAAAAGGATAAAGTATTATGCT
>CALVOK010000053.1 GCA_944350275.1 uncultured Clostridia bacterium
AGTACCTCCAACGTAAATATTCACTTTCACGTTTACCTTCAGCGTTGTCTGATGTGGTTGAGTATGTTCCCATTTCAACATACCAATAGCCCTCTTCTGTATATTGACTTACTTCGCCCTCGGCAGTCGCTTGAAGTAAATCCTCTTTCTCCTCAAAGGCAACTTCAAGTCCCTCTACTGTTGTAGGCGAACCGCTATTGTTTGTCACTGTGATTTTAAGGTCTCTACTCTCTCCGCCTGTTATATCACCGGTTGTATTCTTCGGTAAGTATAGACTTGTTGAAGTAACTGTTACATTGTCGGTATTTACCCATGATATATTGTTTTTGATATATGTTGGTTTGAGTGAAGTCATGGAGATAATTACTTCTGTTGTTCCTGTCTCAAATGATATATTTGACAAGTCAATAAGTCCTGTAATTCCGTTATATTCGCTAGTTGTTGTTGGTGTTGTATCATTAATTTGAACGTTTGTCACCTGCACTGCAGGGTCTACATACTCATTAATTGTGATTGTAATATCACCCAAATCTATTGAGGGTAGGCTTGGTGCGGTGACTATTAAGACAAGTGTACCATTTATGGCTGTATTCACTGGGTCAATCACCTTGTCTCCATTCTCGTCTACCTCTGTGAGTGTTGTCTCATAGACTATACCACTGTATGAGACGGATACACTGTTCTCTATCTCTGGTGCTAGGGTTACACTTGAGATTGCCCATTGTATGTCTGTGGTATTGATAATATCAAAGTATAGAGCAAATGAACCTATTTTATTGGCATTCTCTCCTGAATATTCTCCTATATTCATATTAAACTCACCATTTATGTATCCTGGTTTGAAACTACTGACTATTTGAGGCTCACTGCCATTATCTTGTTTAATTCTTACCTGTTTAACATAAAGACTTCTATCCTCTACCCTAAAGGATATATTTCCTGATAGAGTCACTGTCTGTTGGTTTACTGCAAATATCCCTACAGTCAGCACTCCAAACATTAGAAACAACAACGCAAGCATTGAAATTAATTTTAATCTAAGTGTTTTCATTTTTCTACCTCACTTTTTTGTTTTTTGATTTATTTTGTTTATTTTTCAGTAAAATATTTATGTAAAGTTGGTTTTCTTTCTCCACATCCCAATATTTTACACCCCCAGTTTAACAAATATTTTTTGCAATGTATTTTATATGTCGTCAAAATGTTGTCATTTAATATAGGGGTAATAGAGAAAATTTTGTATTTTGTGAAAACTCCTCCAAAATTCACCCCTTGAGGTCTTTATTATGCAGAAATTTACAGAGTAAATTTCAAGGGGGTCGGTAGAGGACTGGGAGAGAAACCGAAAGTATTTCAAGAGGTACTCGCAGAAATACGTCTTTTAGCGGTCAGACTTGCTCTGCAAGTCGTGCCCGCGTTAAGAAAGTTGGGTGCCTCCCCAATTTTCCCTACGTTCTATACGGTTTAAAAATAGGGTATCAAAATTTTTTTTGATACCCTATTTTACCCCCCCCCGCCCTTTTTTTCACGCAAATTGTAATACTTCGTAAAAATTTATCACCAAAAAGGGCTACCGACCTGTACAGCATCCCCCAACGTCCATAAGGTCTTATTAAAAAAAGGTGGACAAGTCCACCTTTGCTTTAGAAGAATATTGAATTTTTTACAATATTTTGTTTGATGTTAAAATTTTGAGATTTTTAAAAAGTTTGCTCATGTTTATGATGATAAAGGCAGTTTACAAATCTATCTTGTTCGAAGTGATACACTAGAGCGGAACTGCCCATTTTCAGAGAGCGGAGAAAAAGTCTGTCTTTCAAATACACCACATCGGACAGTCGTCAAACGTAAAGTTTGCGGCGGAGCAGTAAATCTAATTTCTCCCAAAATATTTTGTTTGTAAAAGTTGCAAATATTCACCTTTGACATCATTTGTTTCAAGTTCTGGGAGCACCTCAACACCATGCTTGCCTCCCTTTACCGCCTCAACTACAATTAGAATAACCTTACCCTTACCATTTTGGGTAAAAAACATACGTTTAGGTTCCAAATTATGATTCATTAAGGTATAAATAAGTTCGGCGGAACGTTCAGCAGAGTAGACCACAAAGAATCTTCCACCAAAACGCAACATACTATAAGCACACTGACACAAATCATTTATAGAGAGGCTTTCATCATGTCTCGCTTTATTTTTAATAGGATTTTTATTAAGTTCAATATCTTTTCTCATATAAGGCGGATTTGAAAAAACAACATCTATTGATTCAACATCAATGTACTGCTTAAAATTTCTCACATCATCACTTATAACCTCTATTTTTTCTTGCAAGTCATTCAAAATCACATTTTTTTCAGCCAGTCTTGCCATTTCGCTTTGAATTTCAAAAGCATAAATCTTGTCAAACTCTGTTTTGGCAGTCAAAAGCACTGATATAACACCACAACCTGTGCCAATTTCTACACACTTATCTTTTTTCTTGAGTTTTATAAAATTTGCAAGCACGACAGAGTCCGAAGTAAATGTGTAATAATTTTTATTCTGAATTATTTTTAAATCGTGACACTCAAGGTCCTCAATTCGTTCATCTTTGGCAATCTCAACTTTCATTTTCCCTCCTAAATGTTGTTAGTTTTTATTTGACTTATATCATACTCTTTTACTTCGCTCGAATCATCATCCTCAAACTTTACACTGACCTTTTGTTTTAATAAATCGTTGTATATAACCTTACCCTTTCCGTCAGGGGTCTCAACCAGCGAGTTCAATTTTGGCATTATCTTTAAAATTTGAGTGTAATACGGATTTTCGTAAGCAAGACAACATAGCATTTTCCCGCACACACCATTTATACTATTCGGGTTCAAACTAAGACCTTGATTTTTTGCCATTTTGATTGATATATGGTCGTTTATACCAAAACCTTTATGACAGCAACATTCAAGACCGCAAGGACCATACCCACCAAGCAGTCTGGCACTATCTCGAGGTCCAATTTGGTGAAGTTCAATTCTCACTTTAAACATTTCTGCTAGTTTTTTAACAAGTTCTCTAAAATCTACTCTGTTTTCTGCAGTAAAATTTATAGTCAGACGTGAAAAATTGTAGTTACATTCCACATTAATGACCTTCATTTCAAGACCTTCTTCTTTTACCAACTGTTTAACTTGTGGCAATAACTGTTCTGCTTTTTTATAATTTTCTTCCGCCTCTTTCAACTCTTTCTCGCTTGCCAGTTTAATCACATTTTTGAGCGGTTCAACAATATCTCTTTCATCGACTTTTTCTATATCTTTTACAATCTTGACTATATCTTTGCCCTTCTCTGTCTCAACAATTACATAGTCACCCTTGTGTACTTTAATTCCATTAGGCGAAAAGGAATACCCATGCACTCCATTATGAAATTTCGCTAACACCACTTCTACTTGCATATATATTTGACCTCCAAAATATTTAGTAATAAATTTTCTATAATAAGTGTAATATTTGTATTATAAAATTGTTCTTTTACTGCATTGTTCAAAAGAGACTGTATTTCGCAAATTGCTTTAAGAGAATACTCTTCTGCTACCGCCTCTAACCTGTCTCTTACAAAAGGAAACTTAACTCCTTTACCGTTTTTTATGCTTAATAAATCTTCAAGACCGAGAGACAGAATTTCTATAAAAAGTGAAAAATATTCTTTGTTGTCTACTAAGTTTTTTGAAAATGTCAGCACCTGTTTTGACGATTTCATATCAGTCAAAACTGAGAAAGCACTTTCAAACAAAAATGGTAGCGAAGTGATTTTGCCAAGTTGTTCCGCTTTTCCAATGTATCCATCACATAAACCCTTAATAATTTCGCTGTTCTTCTGCCCATATAAATATTTGACAAGACTTTCTTGCGGTATTTTTGCAAGTTCATATTTATTACACCTTGACCGTATGGTTGGAAGAACCAAATTTATGTTTGAACAGGTGAGAATTAGATAGGCATTCTTAGGCGGTTCTTCAAGAACTTTGAGCAACTTATTTTGTGCGCTCTCCATTGAATTGTCAAAATTTTTGATTATAAAAATTTTTTTATCCGCCTGAACAGGCAGAACATAACTTTCAAGCACTATTTCCTCGCTGTCTGCGACAAGCAATTTTTCTTTTTGCGGATATATTTTTACATCTGGATGCGAGTCAAGCATAATTCGTTCAAAATTCTCATTCTTTTCTTCGCTCCCATTGTTTAGAATAAGACCTGCAAGCACTTTCGCAAACAAAAAAGAATAACTGTCATCTTTTGAGATTAAAAGAACAGCATTTGATAACATTCCTTTTTTTATTTCATCTTTTATTAAAGACAAGTCATTTGAAGAGATTATGCAGTCAATTATATCCATATATTAATAATATCATAATCTGTTTAAAAATGCAATTAATTGTGATTTATTAATTAAAATTCAGTTTTTCACTATAAAATTTTACTATTTTGTGTTAAAATAAGTTGAAATTGTTTATAAAAAATATCAAAATTAGGAGAATAAATTGAAAATCAATAAAATTATCAAAAAATTAAAAATAAAAAATTATATCCTATATGGAAATGAAATTGCAAAAATTGAGTCATTAAACAAACCAAAAGGAAAACTAATCCTTGTGACTTCAATTAATCCCACTAAGTATGGCGAGGGCAAAACTACCTTATCAATAGGTCTTGCTGACTCATTGCAAAAACTTGGCAAAAAAGTTGTTCTAGCCCTCAGAGAAGCATCCCTTGGTCCAGTTTTTGGCGTCAAAGGTGGTGCGACAGGCGGTGGGAAGTCTCAAATTGTGCCAAGTGATGATATTAATTTACATTTTACAGGTGACTTCCATGCAATAACAAGTGCAAACAACCTGCTCTGTGCATTGATTGACAATCACATCTACCATGGGAACTTGCTTGATATTGACACAGATAAAATTCTATTCCACAGATGTATGGATATGAACGACAGAGCACTACGAGAAATCACTATTTCACAGGAAAAATTGAAAAATAATGTAGAGAGAAAAGAAAACTTTGTTATCACCGCGGCAAGTGAAATCATGGCAATACTTTGCCTTGCAAACGACCTTGACGACCTAAAATCTAGGCTTGGCAATATTTTAGTCGCCTTTTCAAAGTCAGGAAAACCTATCTTTGCAAAAGATTTAAAGGCAGAAAATGCTATGACAATACTTCTTAAAAATGCACTTATGCCAAATCTTGTCCAGACCCTCGCCCATACCCCTGCCATAGTCCATGGCGGACCATTTGCAAACATTGCACATGGATGCAATTCCGCTCTAGCAACAAAAACCGCGCTTTCGCTTGGCGATTATGTCGTCACTGAGGCAGGCTTTGGTGGTGACCTAGGCGGAGAAAAATTTATTGACCTAAAATGCAGATTAAATAATCTCAACCCAAGTGTAGTCGTCATTGTTGTATCTCTTAGGGCAATAAAATCACACTCTCAAGACGGTAACCTAAATGACGGACTTGCAAATCTGCTTAAACATATTGAAAATTTTAAATATGTTTTCAATAAAGAAGTGATTGTCACAATTAATAGGTTTGAAGTTGATAAACTTGATGAATTACAAGAAATTCAAGCCTTTTGCTTAAAAAACAATACAAAAGCAATTATTTCAAGCCCATATCAAAATAAATTCGGTTGTATAGACCTTGCAAAAGAGGTTCTGACTATATGTAATAAATCTAACAGCGAATTAAAATTTGCCTATGAGTTAAACCTTCCAATCAAAGATAAAATTTATAACCTTGCTAGCAAAATTTATGGTGCAAAGAATGTGGAGTATAGTCCTCTTACAGAAGAAAAAATTAAAATATATGAAAAGTTATGCAAAGATTACCCAATCGTTGTTGCAAAAACACAATATTCTCTATCTGATGATGAAAAACTCTTAGGTCGACCGTCAGATTTTACCTTGCATGTGAGAGATATTGAGATAAAGACAGGAGCAAAATTTATTGTGGTTATTGCTGGTAAAATTTCACTTATGCCAGGTCTTGCAAAAGAACCCAACAGCGAAAAAATGACCATTGATAAATTTGGAAATTGCAAAATCTAATAAAAAAAGACTACATTTAATAAAATTGATTGCCAATTTTGTCAATATAGTCTTTTTTATCATTTTAAATTTTGAATTTCTCTGCAATATTTAGTTGAATTTCTATTAAAACAATTTTATCTAGTAAATACATAGTACTCACCATCAATATTCATTTCAAAGTTCTCCGCCAAATAACTATTTGTTCTGTCATAGGCACTCTCATGCACCCTCACGGTTGTCACACTGTTTCCAATCAATCCTCCGCAAGCATTATACCTTGATGACGTCGCATCCTGATAGATATCTAAACTATCAATTGTGACAGTGGTGAGACCTGTATTAGTGAATGCATCCCGACCAATGCTTGTGACAGTTGATGGAATAACCACACTTGTTATATCTATGTTCCTAAATGCATCTCCACCTATTGTTGTCACGCCTTCTGGTATTACAATATCTCCTGATATTTCTACTTCGTCTACTATTAGGATTGTATTTGAACTAAAACTTATCCATGATGAAGCTACTGCTGATACATAGTTTGCCAAAGTTCCTTGGTATTCTACCACGTCTGGGCTGAAACTAGAAAATGCTCTATCCCCTATACTCGTCACACTGGATGGGATGGTTAATATAGTAATTTCGTTAGCACATCCATTGAATGTATATGGATAGATTCTTTCAATTCCCTCTGGAATTCTTAATTCTCCTGATAACTCAACCCCATTTATTTTCAAAATATATCCTGAGTTAATCCAACCACTGCCTGAAGTATGACGTATTGAAAGATATTGTTCCAAAGTACCATGATAGTTTACACTGGTTATATTGCATCTATCAAATGCACCATTATCTATACTTGTTACACTTTCTGGTATTGATACACTAGTAATATCAGTGCAACCATAAAATGCGCTGCCACCTATTCTTGTTATAGTATCAGGAATAACTAAATTTGTAACTATCTGTCCATCTATTTTTAGTGTATGTGAAGTATCAGATATCCAATTGCTACCCATATCTATAGATAAATATTCTTCTAGTGGACCTAAATACTCTATACTTTCTATGTTGCTACATCTATAGAATGCTCTATCCCCTATACTCGTCACACTCTCTGGTATTGATACACTAGTAATATCACAACCATAAAATGCATATTTTGGTATTGTTGTTATAGTGTTTGGTATAACTAAATTTGTAACTATCTGTCCGTCGATTTTTAGTGTATGTGAAGTATCAGATATCCAACTGTTATCCATATATATAGATAAATATTCTTCTAAAGAACCTTGATATTCTAGGGTTTCTATATTACTGCAACCATTAAATGCACTATTACTAATCATCTGTAAGGATTTTGGTAAGGTTACTTGAGAAAGATTGCTACAACCATAGAATGCATTACTTCTTATGCTTGTTAAATTTTCAAGTTCAGTTAAATTTATCGTAGAAAGATTTGTGCAACCATAAAATGCATTTGTCCCTATTGTCTGCAAGGTGTCTGGGAAAACTACCTGAGTTATAGTTGTATTATTTAAAAATACTCCGTGATAACCTCCACTATAATAACCATCTGCAATTGATGTCACAGTATATTGAGAGCCTTCGTAGTATTTTATGCCGTCGGTGGTCTCTACTACTGAGATTGAGGATGGGATGGTCACCGTTGTGTCTGTGCCTGTATAATCTGTCACTGAGGCGGTGTAATTTGTGTTACTTAAAGAGAATGTAAAGTCTGTGATTTCGACAGGTTCTCGTCTTGTGATTGTTATTGTAATTTGACTGAGGTCTACTTCAATTCTTTGTGACGAGGTTATTGTCAAAATTATTGTTGCAGTTGGCGAGGTTGTGCTTGTTATCTCACTTGGGGTTATACTTCCATATGGGATGTAACCCTCGTCATTGTCAACTACTGCTTGTACTTTTATTTCTCCCTCTATTTGAGTTGTTGAAGCGGATACATCATATATATATGAGATTCCGCTTTCGTCTACTGTATTTATTATATCAAAGTATACTATAATTCCACCATAGGTGTTGTTATAGGTGCCGAGGTTCATATTAAACTCTCCATTGATATATCCTG
>CALVOK010000054.1 GCA_944350275.1 uncultured Clostridia bacterium
TATCCACCCTTTGCTTTAGAAGAATATTGAGTATTTTAACCAATATTTTGATTGTTATTAATAATTTGTTTTTAAAAACTTGCCCTTTTGATGCTGATGAAGATGTTAATTGTCCACCTTTGCTTTATAAGAATATTGATAATTTTATACAACATTTATTTACTGCCAAATTTTTAGTCCCTAAAAATTCGCACACCTTTAATGCTAATAAAGAAGTGCAAGAAACAACCTGTTCGCAAGCAATTTATTTTACATCAATGGAAGATATCCACAAAAGTATATAGGTATATCTTTATAGACTATCATATTCTTTTTATTAATATCTTCGCTTTTACACTCTCTTAAAATCGTTGCTCCTGCCACAATTTTGAATTTTTGTGCATTTGCAAAATTTATCATAGAATCAAAGGTCGAGCCAGTCGAAAACACATCATCAACAAAAACAACATTGCTATTCTTCAATTGTTCAAGTTCATTTTTTGAAACATAGTATGTGCTTTTGCCCGAAGTTATACTTTCACCACTTGTACTAACAGGGTCAAGCATATAGCATTTTGCCTCTTTTCTCAAACAAATATAATTTTTATTTGATAGTCGTGCCACCTCTTGCGCTATCGGAAGTCCTTTAAGTTCGGTTGTTAAGATAATATCGTATTTAATGCCTTTCAAGTCATCAACAAGTTTTTGTGCTGACCTCGTCAAAAGTTCCATATCTCCAACACAATTAAACCCTGCTATTTTTTGTCCAGATGGAGTTGGAAGAACGGGTAATTTTTTCTCTAAGTCTAATAGTTTTAATTTATAATATTTTTGCATTTTTTCTCCTCTTTTTAATTAATTTTTCATTTAAATAAAATTTTTATTTACAAATTTATATTTAATTTTTTTATTATTTTTTTATTTTTATATATTTAATAAATTTTAAAACTTAGAAAATATAATTTTTATATTTAAATTTATTTTTAATATAGAAATTTCCCAAATATTTTAAATAAAAATATATATTTTAATAATTTTTTACATAATACTTATTGTTTTTATATAATCTAAAAAATATTTTTTCATTATTAATCAAACTATATTTTCTTTATTCCAATTTGGATTATGCATAAAAAGTTGTGATGGTCTATGCCCTTTATCTTGTGTGTACTCATTGAGTGGTAAAACAAGATTTGCCGTCTTACGTCTAAAATTTGCATCAAGCAACTTTTCACCAAGAATTACCTCATAACTATTTTTTAGTTCTGTCAATGTAAATTTTTCATTCAACAGATTGAAAATAATATCTGTATATTCAAGTTTATTTCTTAGTCTGTTAAGTGCATAATATATAATTTTCACATGGTCAAAAGCAAGTGCAGAATTTTCAACCAAAACCTCACTTGCACTTTCTATACCACGTTTCTCGGTTTTGACAATAAGTTCATTGTCTAAAACAACATCTTTACCTGTCAATATAAGTTTAACTTGTCTAGATGTACGGTATCCATTTTTAAGATTTTCTACTTTCATGTCCCCATACTTAAGGTCAATATCAAACCACTCTCCATTCTCTAGAACGCTTTGATTTGTGAGCAACATATAACTGACTGATAACACCCTTGTTCTTGGGTCACGTTGTTTTTCGCCAAAGGTATAAAGTTGTTCATAATAAAAATTATCAAGTCCTACCTTATTTTTAACACATAGTTTCATGGTTTGTGCTAGTTCATTATTGAGGTCTATAAAAGTACCCACAACTGCATATTTATCTTTAAAAGGTGGATATTTTCTATTTGTAAGAAAGACCTGCAATTTCTTTTCTGGTAATTTCCTATAATTGTTTGTGTCTTTGTCAACTAGTCTTAAAATTACTGCATCAACAGTTACAGATGGTTTTTCGTAAATGCTGTCACTATAAAGTTCTAAAAATTCCTTATCTTCATTTGAGATTTCCATAAATTCTCCTTTTTTATCGAATAAATATATCTAATTTTTTTATTTTTTTATTTTAAAACATTTTCCATATTAAAAATCAAATTATGTAATTAAATAAATATTTTTTAATTTTTTATATATTTTTTATTTAATATTATGATTTTTAATATAAAAATTATTAATTTTCTCTATCAAAATAATTTTTAAAATTGTTATTAAATCCTTGCAAATTTCGTTTATGCATATTTATATCATGCATTTTTTTGATTTTTTCAAAATTATCATCTTTAACTCCATCTCTAATAAACCTGTCAAGACTTGAATAACTAAAACCAAGTTTTTCTTCGTCACTTTTCCCTGAAAGACCATCATCTGGCAATTTTTCAACAAATTCTTTTTTGAGTCCAAGCATAAGACCCATTTCAACAACTTCTGATTTTGTAAAATTTATAAGTGGAGCAAAATCTCCCACATTATCTCCCCACTTGGTTGTATAGCCAACCTCTTTCTCGGATAAGTTTGATGTGTTTGCTACGAGATAACCTTTACTTCCAGCAACCGCATAGAGCATTGTCATCCTCACTCTAGGCGGAATATTTACAGAAGTCACAGTTGAAATGTTTGTACAAACTTTTTTAACAGCCTCTATATAATGATTATATATATTGTTTATATTAATAATACTATATTTAATCCCAAGCAACTCGCACGACTCTTCCGCAATGTGACAATCTTTCATTTCGCCATTTGGCATGATAAGTCCGTACACATTGTCTTTTCCAACTGCCTTTACGCAAAGACCAGCAGTCACATAACTATCTTTGCCACCGCTCATTCCAATTACAACCCCCTTACATCCAGAATTTTCTACATAATCTTTTATCCATTTTATAAGATTTTCTATAATATTTTTATCCATATACCCTCCTGTTATGATATTTTCATTATGATAATAACATATTTTTAAAAATTTGTCAACAATTTTTAGAAAAATACTTGACAAGTTACAATTAATGTGTTATTATCATATTAATAATAACAAGCAAAACAACTTGTTATTGTAAAAGGAGTGTAGAAATGAAGTTATTTATAATAGTTGACATGGTAAATGGTTTTGTAAACGAAGGTGCTCTTGCTGACAAAAATATAAACAGAATCGTGCCTAATATTGTTAGCAGATTAAGGAAGGCATTACTAAATCATGAAATGGTTGTTGCATTTCGCGACTGCCACAGTGAAAATGATAAGGAGTTTTTATCTTACCCACCTCACTGTATAAAAGGAAGCACTGAAAGTGAGTTGATAGATGAACTTAAGCCTTATCAAAATGCAATGATTGTTATTGATAAAAATACAACTAATGGGTTCAATACTGACGAGTTCCAAAAAATATTATCTCAAAACAAATTTACAGAAATTGAAATTTGTGGATGTTGCTCTGATATATGCGTTAATGACCTAACTTATTCGCTCGCAAAATATCTTAGTCAAAACAAATTAGATACAACTATAAAAATTAAACAAAACATGATTGATACCTTTAATGCACCAGCACACAACGCGGACGAAATTAATAATGACTGCATTGAAAATTTCAAAAAAATTGGTGTAAAAGTTGAAAAAACAGGTGAAAATCGAGCAAAACTTGTAAAAGTTAAGAAAATTACTGATGACAGATTTGTGAATATGTATATTGCAACCTATAAAACTCAAAATGGTGAATTAAATTACGAGATTGCATCAAGACACTCACTTCTTGATATAGCAAGACCAAATCTTAAAGTAGATGCGGTAAACATACTGCCCTATCAATATAAGAATGGCAAAACAGTTGTATATTTGACTCGTGAATTTCGCTTCCCTATAGGCGACTATGTATACGGCTTACCTTCAGGACTTGTTGAAAATGGCGAGGATAGTTTAACTGCTGTAAAAAGAGAACTTCAAGAAGAAATAGGTGCAGATGTTCTATCCATATCTCATATCGCGACTCCTGCATATACATCATGTGGAATGAGCGATGAAAATATAGATTTTTATCAGGCAGAAGTTGAACTTAATAGAAAACAACAACTTGATAAATTTGAAGATATCTCAGTTGTGCCCGTAACACTTGAAGAACTTGAATTGCTTATCAATTCGCGCAACATGGGCGCTCAATGCAAACTTCAATCAAAGATATTTATCCAACAAGAAAAAATAAAGTCTCTTGAAAAGCAAATCAAAAATTTAAAAGGAGAAGAAAATGAAAAAATATAGGAACGGATGTTTCGTAGGCAAATTTTTACCCACACATATTGGACATCTTAGTGTTATTGATAAAGCATTAACCGAATGTGAACATTTAACAGTTGTACTTGCGGAAGATATGGAACGTTCAAAAAATCTATGCAAAAAAGCAAATTTCCCATACTTTCCGCCTCAAAAACGTCTTGATTGGATGAAGAAACACTATAAAAATTATAACAATATTGACTTTGTTTTCTTTGACGAACATGGAATCATCCCTTCTGACCTTGAAACATGGTCAAAAAAATTCAAAGCACAGATAAAAAACATTGATGCTAAATATGCAGACGAAAGTTATAGATTTTTAAACGAAAAGTATTTCCCAGAATGTACTTTTGTCCCTATAGATAGAGATAAAATTAATATTCATGGGACAGATATACGAGAAAATCATGAAAATATCAAGTATATGATTGAAGAAGGCAAAGATGATGTTCTAGAAAAAATAAATAAAATAGACGAAAAGTTTTGAAATAACTGAAAATTTATACAAAAAACACAAAATTTTTAGAAAATATTATATTTTAAATAATTGTAAAAAAGGAGAAAAAATATGAATAATTTAGTAATTGATTTTTATGAACTTACAATGGGACAGGGATATTTTAATAATAATAAACATGAAAATATCGCCTGCTTTGACTTATTCTTCCGCAAATGCCCTGACAACGCAAGTTTTGTTTTAGGCAATGGTGTACAAAAATGTTT
Organism: uncultured Clostridia bacterium; assembly: GCA_944350275.1. GTDB lineage: Bacteria > Bacillota > Clostridia > Christensenellales > UBA1242 > Caccovivens. The sequence continues at coordinate 4,915 of CALVOK010000054.1, forward strand.
GGAGTATCTTAGAGATTTCCATTTTGACAAAGAGGATATAGATTATCTTCGCTCACTAAAAACATTCTCTGAAGATTATCTTAACTATCTTAGCAAGATTAGATTTACAGGTGATGTATATGCTATACCTGACGGCACAGTTGTATTCCCAAATGAACCTGTTATAACTATAAAAGCACCTCTTATCCAAGCACAACTTGTAGAAACTGCACTGCTTGTAATGTTTAACAGGTCGTCACTTATCACCTCAAAGACCTCTAGAATTGTCCGTTCTGCAAAAGGGCGAGCAATCATGGAATTTGGCACTCGTCGTGCTCAAGGAAGTGAGGCTGCGGTTGATGGTGCAGTTGACGCCTATATTGCAGGCGCAATAGGCACAGCCTGCACACTTTCTGGCAAAGAATACGGAGTCCCAGTGCTTGGAACAATGGCTCATAGTTTTGTTCAAAGTTTTGATAGCGAATATGACGCATTCAAGGCTTATGCTCTTTCTTTTCCTGACAACGCAACACTGCTTGTAGATACTTATGATACTTTAAGAAGTGGCATTCCTAATGCAATACGAGTTGCAAAAGAGGTGCTTGAGCCTATGGGAAAAACTCTCGCAGGAATAAGAATTGACAGCGGAGACCTTGCATACTTAACCAAAAAAGCAAGAGAAATGCTTGACAAGGCAGGGCTTAAAAGTGCTAAAATTTGCGTTTCAAATTCGCTTGATGAAAATGTTATTTCCGCACTGCTAAATCAAGGTGCTCCAATCGACACATTTGGAGTGGGTGAAAATCTTATAACGGCAAAGTCAAACCCAGTTTTTGGTGGTGTGTATAAATTGGTTGCAATTGAAGAAAACCAAAAACTCATACCAAAAATAAAAATTTCTGACAACGTTGAAAAGGTTACAAATCCTGGCTTTAAGGATATTGTTCGACTATATGACGAAAATGGGAAAATTATAACTGACGTACTGACTCTCTTTGGCGAGCCTCTCCCTACCGCTCCTTTAAAATTAAAAGACCCAGACACCACATGGAGATACAAACTTGTAAAGAACTTCACTGCTAAACATATTAGAGAGAAGATGATGGAAAACGGGAAGATTATCTATAATATGAAATCAGTCAAAGAACGAAGAGACAATGTTCAAAGAGAACTTGATACTCTTTGGGAAGAAAACAAACGACTTCTTAACCCTCAAACATTTATACTTAATCTTAGTCCTGCTTTACAAGAGGTCAAAACAAGATTGCTTGACGAACACCGACAAGACAAAGAAAAACAAGATGTAATAACCTTCGACCTTGACAATCTGGAAAATTGGGATTAAATTTACTTTTATAAGGAGAAGAAAAATGATTATTCATGTAATGGGTGCAAGTGGAAGTGGAACCACCACAATTGGAAACTTGATAGCAGATAAATTTGGCTTTGATATTTTAGAGTCGGACTTCTATAAGTGGGAACAAACCAACCCTCCTTTCCAAAAAATGCGAAGTGATGAGGAAAGTAATAAAATCTTAATTGATAAAATAAAAAGTTCAAAGAATCTTGTAATTGCAGGGTCGCTACATTCAAATCCTATTGCATTTGAATATATAGATATAATTTTTTACCTCTTTGCACCTACTCCCGTACGAATGGCAAGAATAGAAAAACGAGATGTTGACTCGGGAAGAAATAGTAGACTTGCAGGCGGAGAAGTAGAAAAAGAATACCTCGAGTTTCTGTGGTGGGCAGAAAATTATGATGTTTTAGGCTTTGAAGGAAGAAGTAGAAAATCACAGCAATATGTAATGAAAAATTGCAAAAATGCAAAAACATACATGATAGATACAGACCGACCTATTGAACAAATAATGCAAGAAATTACAAAAATATTAGAAAACAACTTTAAAGAAAAACATACATTTATAAAAAACACACAAGACACACAAAAAATCGTCTAAACAATATTAGACGATTTTTTATATAATTTGTTAAAAGTGAGGAAGGTTTAATTGTTAGTTAGTTGGTTCTAGACCAATATCTTTCACTTCTGCTTACTATATTTACGGCAGCAACTGGGTCAGCCAACTCTGAATAAGTAAAACTCTCATTATGATATCCACTCCCACATCTAGCATGCCAATTACTATTTTCAGGGAAAACTAACATGGTTATAGTGCTACCACCAATAAAAGTACCATCAAACGAAGTAACACTATCAGGAATTGTTAAGGTTGTAATCCCATCACACTCAGAAAATGCACTATCTCCAATGTATGTGAGGTTGTTGCATAAACTCATATCAATACTTTGCAGTTTACTACCAGAAAAAGCATTCATATGTATTTCTGTGGTTTGATAGTCTAATACAATATCAAGTGGTTGTATGCTAGATGAAATTGTAAGTGCAATATAATCTTCTCCGTCTACATAATAGAACACATTGCCTATTTCTTGTACTTTACTTGCTGGTTTTTCGGCTAATTGACTTAATTCGATCGCGTTATAAATAATTTTTGAATTTTCTCCTAAGGAAGTAGAACTATTATCTCCTATTCTCATATCATTTGTATCTAAATCAGAATAGTTATAAACCTCAACCAAAGCAGCACAATTTACAAACGCATTGCTATCTATATCTATCACACTCGCAGGAATTGTAAGGGAAGGCATTGCACAATCTAAGAAAGTATATTCACCAATAGTTTGCAGTCCCTCTGGTAGTTCTATTCTTGTCAAACTGTTGGCATTTGCAAATGCGTAATCACCAAGTGCAGTCAACTTGCTGTTTTCGGCAAAGGTTACTGTTTGAACATCGCTATCTTGGAAAGCATACTCACCAATTGATGTGACATTTGCTGGCACATGGAAAGAAGTTAAACTTTGGCAATCTCTGAATGCACTGTCGCCAATTGTTGTTACACTCTCAGGCAATGTGATATTTTTAAGACTATGCGCATCTTGGAATGCATTTATTCCAATTTCAGTGATTATGCTGTTTTCAGCAAAGGTTACCGTTTGAACGCCACTATCACGAAAAGCATATTCGCCAATAGTTTGAACACTTGCAGGTATTGTGATTTCGGTCAAACTTTGACAATCTCTAAAGGCATAGGCACCAATTGCTGTTACACTCTCAGGAAGTAAAACACTATTTATGCTGTGTCCGTCTTGGAAAACATATTCGCCTATTTCAGTCAACTTGCTATCCTCAGCAAAGGTCACTGTTTGCACTCCGCTATTGCTAAACATTTCTTGTCCGAGTTCAGTCACATTTGCAGGAATTTCCAAACTTGTAAGTGCCTTGCAACCATGAAAAGCATGCACACCTATGCTCTCAAGACTATCAGGCAAGTCAATAGTTGAAATATCTCTACAATTATAGAAAGCATAATCACCAATATGCGTCAATGTCTCAGGGAATGACACACTTTCTATTTTTGTTCTAACATTATAAAATGCGCCTTGGGTATAACTGCTTGCATCTGCAATTGATGTAACTCTGTATTCTTCACCCTGAATATATTGAGTTTGTCCATCAACAGTTCTTACTGATATTGTTTCAGGGATAACCACATTCGCCTCATCTCCTGTATAGGAAGTAAGTGTTGCAGTGCCGTCTTCATTTGTGGCAAATGAATAATTAGAATAAATTTCAGGTTCTCTTGTTATTACAACCGTAATCTTGTCAAGTTCTACTTTTGCTCCTGATGGAGAGGAAACCGTCAGTACAACAGTCGCGGTTGCCTCAGTATCACTTCTGATATCACTTGGCGAAATTGTACCTCTTGGTATAAGATTATTGTCTGTGTCGACAAAAACTGATACATCTATACCTGTCTGAGTTGTTGAGGCAGCCACTCTGTACAAACTTGAATTCCCCTCATCATCTACTGTATTGATTATATCAAAGTATACCATAATTCCACCATAGTCGTTGGTAAATGAGCCGAGGTTCATGTTAAACTCGCCATTGATATATCCTGGGATAAAATCTCCCTGCTGTTTCAAACTATATGGGTTTGACTGCATATCCTCCTG